>CAYZDA010000051.1:0-20488 GCA_964477095.1 uncultured Bacteroidales bacterium
CATGGACTTATTCCATCAGAACCCTGGGGCTTTCGATCCAGCCCGCCACCCCTGTCCCCGGGGCGATGCCCTGGGCTATATTATCTCGCCCCTTTGGGGCCTGGTTCGATGAAAACCTACAAATACCTCAAATTCCTGACATCATGGATAGGCAAAAACCGCTATACCTTATAGCTCTGAATATCTGAAACTAACAACAAGCCCCAAAGGGGCGTAATAACAAAGCAGAGGGTGAAGCCCTCTGTTATGTCCGGCAAACTAAAAAGCTAAAGCCCCAGGGGGGCGAAATAATTAATCCCAAACATCAGAACCGTCCTTCAGCAGGAGTCTTCTTTTAAGAAGCCAATTCATCAAAAACCTATTCTTTAAGGAAGCCGGATAAAACACCGGATAGTCGGTCTTTTACCCTTCATTTTACTAAGATCGAAAATCACCCTTTTTACGGTCTGAATCACATAATATTTATAACTTTGCCGTCCAAAATTGATAGGCTGGAAAAATCAAATATTATGAGTGAACAAGAAAAAAAGATAAACCTGTTCTCTGAATTTCCTCCGGTTAGCCGCGAGCAATGGGAGGAAGTGATCGAAAGAGACCTTAAAGGAGCTGATCGTGAGCGCAAAGTTGTCTGGCGCACACGTGAAGGATTGAAGTTTGAACCCTATTATCGCAGGGAAGACCTGGAAGACGTGAAGCATATACCTTCACTACCTGGTCAATTTCCTTATGTTAGAGGCAATAAAACCAAAGACAACGACTGGCAGGTGCGCCAGGAAATTGAAAAAGCAGATGCTGAAACAGCAAATAAGGAGGCCGTTAATGCTATCTGCCGTGGCGCGGAAGCTGTGGTTTTTGATGTACGCGACATCACTGATGAAGCGCAAATGAAGACACTGCTTCAGCATATCGATCCATCAGAAAATCCCGTGCACCTTGTAAATTCAACCAATTATACCGAAACCATCAGGCTGCTGGTTAAAACATGGAAGGATACCGGAATTGATCCCAAAAAGGCTAAAGGTTCCATTGATTTTGATCCCGTGGGCTATTATCTTCTCAAAGGCGAGTTCTATAAATCATGGGAAGATAACGTGAAGGAACTACTCACGCTGATGGAAACGACGGCTGAGGAACTCCCTCACTTTAAGATCATCAATATCAATGGCCGCTTTTTCCATAATGGTGGAGCTACCATTGTACAGGAACTGGGTTACAGCATGGCAGTAGCCAATGAATATCTGGCTGCGCTCACTGATGCCGGAAAGGATATAAAAGACATCACACCCAAAATGCAATTTTCTTTTGCCATTGGCTCCAATTATTTCATGGAAATTGCCAAGGTAAGAGCCGCACGCATATTATGGGCCAATATCGTAAGCCAGTACACTGACGATAAAGAGGCTGCCCGCTCCTTTATCCACGTGGAAACATCCACCTGGAACAAGACCATCTATGATCCTTATGTGAACATGCTTCGCAATACCACGGAAGCCATGTCGGGAGCTATTGGTGGATGCGACAGCATGAGTGTGCGTCCGTTTGACTATTTCTTCCGCTCACCCAATGCCATGTCAAAACGTGTGGCCAGGAATACGCAGATCATTCTGAAGGAAGAATCCCACTTTAATAAAACTGTGGATCCCGCGGCAGGCAGTTACTACATTGAAAAGCTCACCGAAAGCATTGCTGATGCCGCCTGGAAACTCTTTACCTCGACTGAGGAAAACGGTGGCTTTATCAGGCAGTTTGAAGCAGGCAAAGTAAAACAGGATATTGAAGAAACAGCTAAAAAGCTGGAAGAATCAATTGCCAAAAGAAAAATCAACTTCATTGGCACCAACCAGTTCCCCAATGCTGAAGAAGAAATGCTGAACCAGCTTCAGAAAGAGATCATGTTTAAAGAAGATCAGACAGGAGAAGGTCTGGCGCAGTATCGCGGTTCCGAGCCATTTGAATCGCTTCGCCTGGCTACTGAAAAGTTTGTGAAAGACGGGAATAAAAAGCCTGCTGTTTACTTACTTAAGATTGGTAACCGCGGCATGAGAACAGCCCGTGCCTCTTTTAGCAGCGCTTTCTTCGGCTGTGCCGGTTATGATATTCATGATAATCTTGGATTTGATGACATTAGTGAGGGCGTAAAAGATGCCATTGCATCCAGTGCTGAAATCATTGTGGTTTGCAGTAGTGACGATGACTATGTAACTCATGTACCTGAAGTAGCTGAAAAGATCAAAGCGGAAAACAATAACCGTCAATTGATAGTAGCCGGATATCCGAAGGAACACATCGAAACTTTTAAGGAAGCCGGTGTGGACGATTTCATCCATATCAAATCCAATCTTCTGGAAACTTTAAAGAAATACCAGGAGAAACTCGGTGTAATTAAATAAATCCTGAACGAAAAGAAACAAAATATTATGAGACCTGATTTTTCAAAAATCAATATAGATACCGGTAAGGACGGATCTTTCAGGGATTGGGAAAAGCAGCATGAGATAAAAGCTGATATGGAAACTCCCGAAAAGATCAATATAAAACCGGCTTATGGCAAGGAGGATCTGGAAAAGATGGAGCACCTGGATTATGCAGCCGGTGTTCCTCCGTATCTGCGCGGGCCTTATTCCACCATGTATGCCATGCGTCCATGGACTATCCGCCAGTATGCAGGATTTTCCACTGCTGAAGAATCCAATGCTTTTTACCGCCGGAACCTGGCAGCAGGACAAAAAGGACTGTCTATTGCCTTTGACCTGGCTACCCACCGCGGATATGACTCTGATCATGAACGCGTGGTTGGTGATGTAGGTAAAGCAGGTGTGGCTGTGGATTCTATCCTGGACATGAAGATCCTCTTCGACCAGATTCCACTTGATAAAATGTCCGTTTCAATGACCATGAACGGTGCTGTACTCCCTGTTATGGCTTTCTACATCGTGGCTGCCGAAGAACAGGGTGTGCCAAAGGAAAAGCTGGCAGGAACTATTCAGAATGACATTCTGAAAGAGTTTATGGTGCGAAACACTTACATCTATCCGCCAAAACACTCCATGAAAATCATCGCGGATATCTTCGAATACACCTCGAAGAACATGCCCAAATTCAATTCCATTTCCATCAGTGGTTACCACATGCAGGAAGCAGGAGCCAGTGCTGATATTGAACTGGCATATACTTTAGCAGACGGACTGGAATATATTCGCACAGGTATTGATGCCGGAATTGACATTGATGCTTTTGCGCCCCGCCTCTCCTTCTTCTGGGGAATCGGTATGAACCACTTTATGGAGATAGCCAAGATGCGTGCTGCCCGTATGCTCTGGGCGAAACTGATCAAGCAGTTTAACCCTAAGAATCCAAAGTCGATGGCATTGCGTACACATTCGCAAACATCCGGTTGGAGCCTCACCGAGCAGGATCCGTTTAATAATGTTACCCGTACAGCTATTGAGGCTATGGCAGCAGCACTCGGACATACCCAGTCGCTGCATACCAATGCGCTGGATGAAGCCATCGCATTGCCCACTGATTTTTCAGCACGTATTGCCCGTAACACACAGCTCATGCTACAACAGGAAACCAATATCATTAAAGCTGTTGACCCATGGGCAGGTTCCTATTACGTGGAGAGCCTCACTGAAGACATTGCTTATCGCGCCTGGGAGCACATCCAGGAAATCGAGAAGCTGGGTGGTATGACCAAAGCCATCGAAACCGGTGTTCCGAAGATGCGGATTGAAGAAGCGGCTGCCCGCAAGCAGGCTCGTATTGATGCCCGAAAAGACACCATTGTGGGTATCAATAAATACCGTCTGGAAAAAGAAGACCCCATTGAAACCCTCGAGGTTGATAATACCGCTGTTCGCCAGGCTCAGCTAAGGCGTCTTGAAAAGCTGCGCAAAGAACGTAATAATGAAGAAGTACAACAGGCACTGGATGCCATCACCAAAGCCGCGGAAACCGGCGAAGGAAACCTGCTGGAACTATCGGTGGATGCTGCCAGAAAACGCGCTTCACTGGGTGAAATATCCGATGCCATGGAAAAAGTTTACGGGAGGTACAAAGCTGTGATACGATCCATCTCCGGAGTATATTCCTCCGAGTCCAAAGACAACAATGCTTTTGAAGAAGCCAGAAAGAAAGCCGATGAATTTGCTGAGCTGGAAGGCCGCCGACCAAGGATCATGATCGCCAAAATGGGACAGGATGGCCACGATCGTGGTGCAAAAGTGGTAGCTACTGCTTATGCAGATATCGGATTTGATGTGGATATCGGACCCCTGTTCCAGACGCCCGCAGAAGCAGCACGTCAGGCGGTGGAAAACGATGTGCACATTCTTGGTGTATCAAGCCTGGCTGCCGGACATAAAACTCTGGTGCCACAGGTGATCAACGAGTTGAAAAAGCTCGGACGTGATGACATCATGGTGATCGTGGGTGGTGTTATTCCGCATCAGGATTACCAGGAGCTCTATGATGCCGGTGCTGTGGCTGTTTTTGGTCCCGGAACGGTTATCCCTGAAGCATCCGTTAAAATGCTGGATATCCTGATAGAATCAAGGAAATAAACATATTCTTTCATATTTCAACAAGGGGTGTCAGTATGGCACCCCTTTTGTTTTTATCTTTGCCGGGAGAATAAATTTTTAAATGTCAATCCAGAAAGATGTCAAAAAAAATCTCTATCATTTTCATACTTCTCGCAATAACAATCACAGCCTTTTCGCAACGCCACCGCACAGAACGCTATACAGGTACTCTGCAGAACGGCTTGATGGAGCCCGGTGAAGTTACCTATTACTACTATAAGCAAGGCAATCAACGTGTCTGGCACGGTGTGTTTCGTTATCGCCTTAGGTGGAGAAATGATCAGCGTCAGCGCGTGTATCAAACAATTTCAGGTGCTTATGACGAAGGTCTGAAAACAGGTAACTGGTCTTATGGCATCACGGTACAGGATTATTTTGAGGATCGCGAAGGATATTTCTATTCTTATGACATACAGCTCAATGCAGCTTATGACAAAGGAATCCCACATGGCCACTGGAAGCTGAGTAAAAGCTCAAAAAAGCGAAAACAAACTGATGAAAACCAAAAAGGCTGGAAAGATTACGAAGACCAAAACGTATATGCCATCAATCTGGTTTTTGATCATGGTACGCTGAAGGATTCGCTGTATCTGGTGGACAAAACCAATAAAACAATGATAAAAGGCTACTTTGATGAAAACAGTATGTATCACGGCGATTGGATAATCCAGCAGAACGGGATAAGGCTTGAAGAAAAATATCATCACGGTGTGCCCATTCACCAAAAGCGTATTAATATGGCATCAGGGCAGGTAGAAAATGAAAAGTCGCTAATGGTTAATAAAGATATGTGGATACGCTACACAGCAGGTGATGTTGACAGATCAAAGCTTACATTCAAACCGGAAACTCTTGAAGTTTTAAATAATCCCAGGCATGCTATCACTCAACTGATAAACGATCATCTGTTTGATTACCGCTTTTTCCTGTATTCATACATCCCGGGCGATGAGCTCATCAAGGATTATCCGGGTAATAATCCTGCTGCACTTTTTTCAGGTGCAAGGAAGATTGAATTCAGTTATCAGATCAACAAAGTGCAGGCTGAAATGCTGTCGGATATATCCAGAAAAAGTGATAAAACCATGATTAATTATATGACTGCTGAAAAATATGCCAGGAAACACGGAAAATCCCAAAAGGCTGAACCGGTCCTTTTCAGGCTTAAACGCATTTCGCAGCTAAGTGCTAAATATGACTGCCTGTCCGGTACCATTAAAAGTTATATGAATGTAAATGAAGGAGTGAATGCAGCTTATGAAGCCTGTAATCTCAGGCATCCCATCGAAGTGAAATTACCCACAAAACTTTCCAAGAATGACCTGCTGAAGCATATTCAGAAAAAAGTGAGAGAAATGAATAAGGAAAGTGAAGTATTACTTGACAAAGTGAAAGCCGTGTGAGCGTATAATATGTAAATAGCTTTTGCATTTGCTCATTTAACCGTAATACAATACTTTTAGCTTTCTGTTTATTATTTATCTACGAAGGCACTTTTGCTCACAGACACTTCCCCCTGATTCAACTTTAAAGCTGATAAATGTCAGAGAAATACTGCCCTGTGGATTACTATACCGGAGTACGCGTGCAATGTTACCATGTGAAAAATCGCTCACGTAAACCGGCTTAAATATACTGACCAATAAGAAAGTGCTTTCTATATACTTGATGCCTGAGGTTTTGCTTTTGTACCGTAAATTTGAAATCTCCGGTACGATGATCAGCCCTGTACCACAGTTCCGGTGGAATCGCCTTTAATTTCTTTGAGCAGATTACCGGTTTTATTCATATCAAACACCACGATGGGCAGCTCATTCTCCCAGCAAAGTGTAAATGCTGTCCGATCCATCACTTTCAGGTTTTTGCTATAGGCCTCTTCAAAACTGATGCTTTCATATTTTTCGGCATCAGGATTCTTTTCAGGATCATCAGTATAAATTCCATCCACACGTGTTCCTTTAAAAATAGCATCAGCTTCAATTTCAACGGCTCGTAAAGCACTGGCCGTATCCGTGGTAAAAAACGGATTTCCTGTTCCGCCGGCTATGATCACGATCTTTCCATTTTCAAATTCTTCCATGGCATTTCTGCGGCTCATGGGTTTGCTAACCGGGTTAACCGCCATTCCAGACAACAGGGCTGCTTTAAGGCCATGCTTTTCAAAAGTGGACTGCAGGGCCATGGAATTGATTACTGTGGCCAACATACCCATATAATCGCCCTGTACACGGTCCATACCCTGGCTCACTCCCTGCAAGCCGCGATAAATATTACCACCACCAATTACAATGGCTATCTGAGCTCCGGCCTCGTGTGCAGTCTTTACTTCTTCCACATATTGTTGCAGCCGCTGCGTATCTATTCCGTAGCTTTGATCACCCATCAGTGCCTCTCCGCTGAGCTTCAGTAAAATCCTTTTATATTTCAGCATACTATTATTGTTTGGCATAAAATTATAAAAAAAAAGCACTGCCGTCTGACAGTGCTTTCTATATCTTAAATATTCAAATTATTCTATAACTTAAACAAGCGAAAAACGCTTGAATTCGGTAACAGTCAGGTCCTTATCAAGTTCTGACAGATACTGACCAACGGTTTTCTTGCTTTCACGCACGAAATCCTGGTTCAGCAATGTGCTTTCCTTGTAGAATTTATTAAGCTTACCTTCAGCAATACGGTCAACCAGGTTTTCAGGTTTACCTTCCTGACGGGCTTGCTCACGACCAACTTCCAGTTCCCGCTCGATAACATCAGCAGGCACACTGTCTTTGTCCAGTGCCACCGGGCTCATGGCCGCGATCTGCATGGTAATTTCCTTGCCAGCCTGTTCAACACCATCAAAATCCGGTTTATTAAAGCCCATTACAGCAGCCAGCTTGTTACCAAGGTGATTGTATGCAAAAACAACAGGAGCTTCAATGTAACCGTATTCAGAAAGCGTGATCTTTTCACCAATCTTACCAATCATATCAGTAATCAGGTCTTCGATCTTTGTGTTATCCACCTGGGCTTCTTTTACTTCTTCCGCAGATTTGGCACGGATATCTATGGCTTTATCCACAAGTTTATTGGCAAATGCCTGAAAATCCTCGTTCTTGGCCACGAAATCTGTTTCGCAGTTGAGAGTAAGGATGGCAGCAAAAGTTTTATCTTCGCTCACCTTCGCAATTACCACACCTTCGTTGGCTTCTCTGTCGGCGCGTTTGCTGGCCACTTTCTGACCTTTCTTTCGCAGATAATCAAGTGCAGCGTCAAAATCGCCGTCACTTTCCACCAGTGCTTTCTTGCAATCCATCATTCCGGCACCGGTTGTTTTTCTCAGCTTGTTAACTTCAGCAGCAGTTATTTTAGCCATTATTGTATTGGTTTATGCTCGTTAATAAATTATTCTTTTGATTCTGATCCCTGCTTATCTTCCTTTTGGGCATCCCCGGCTTTTTCTGCTTTGGCAGTTTCTTCAGCAGCTTTCTCTTCACGCTTTTGAGCTTCATTCTTATCCTTCTCGGCTTTGGCTTTTTCGCGTTCCATTTTGCGTTCGGACAGGCCTTCTTCCACTGCTTTCACCATGATCTCCATCACCAGATCAATGGATTTGGAGGCATCATCATTTGCCGGGATCGGGAAATCAACTTCTTCCGGGTTAGAGTTGGTATCTACCATCGCGAAAGTGGTAATGTCCAGCTTTTGCGCTTCCCTGACAGCAATATATTCTTTATTGATATCCACAACGAAAAGTGCAGAGGGCAGGCGGTTCATATCCGCGATGCTGCCAAACTGCTTTTCCATTTTGGTTTTTTCACGTTCTATCTGCAGGCGTTCCCTTTTGGATAATTTCTCAAAGGCCTTGTCGCTCATGAGCTTTTCCATGCCCTTCATCTTCCTTACGGTGCGGCGGATGGTGGCAAAGTTGGTTAACATACCACCGGGCCAGCGCTCGGTTACATATGGCATATTTATCCGGCTCACTTTAGTGGCGATAATGTCCTGTGCCTGCTTTTTTGTAGCTACAAACAGGATCTGCTTACCTGATTTTGCAATTTGGCGCAGGGCACTGGCAGCCTCTTCTATTTTTGCCTGAGATTTGTAAAGGTCAATTATATGAATGCCTTTACGCTCCATAAAAATGTATGGAGCCATATTAGGATTCCACTTACGCTTGAGGTGTCCAAAATGTACACCTGCTTCCAGTAGTTCCTCAAATGATATTCGTTCCATTAATTTACTTTTTTTACGTTTACTTTCTGATTTAGCAATTAGCGGGTAGCGCATATAGCGATCCCGTTAATTTAGATACTAAACGCCATCTGGCACACCGTTCAAGCAGCGGATTAACGTTTAGAGAACTGGAATTTCTTGCGGGCTTTTTTCTGTCCGGGTTTCTTTCTTTCCACCATACGTGAGTCACGTTCCAGCAAGCCTTCGGCTTTCAATGGCGGGCGGTGATCAGGATTCAGCTCAACCAACGCGCGTGAAATTCCAAGACGCAGCGCTTCTGCCTGTCCTTTTGGCCCTCCGCCGTCAAGGTTGGCTTTAACATCAAATTTACCGGCTTCATCAACAATGTTGAATGGTTGATCCAGTAAATACTGCAGGGTTGCATCCGGAAAATATTCTTTGGCTTCGCGGCCGTTGATCTCCATCTTTCCTGTACCAGCAGAAAGATATACACGGGCTACCGCTTTCTTCCTTCTTCCGATTGTGTTAATTACTTCCATGTTTATTTAATTGAATTTAAATCAAGTTTGTTTGGCGTCTGACCCTCGTGAGGGTGCTCTCCTCCTGCATACACAAAGAGGTTTCTGTATAGCTCACTCCCCAAACGGTTTTTCGGGAGCATGCCTTTTACGGCTTTCTCAATGATGCGCTCAGGATGCTTTTTCAGCATCTCCTGAGGAGTGGTGAAACGCTGACCGCCCGGATATCCCGTGTGGCGTACGTATTGCTTGTCGGTCATCTTTGCGCCGGTGAGTTTGATCTTCTCAGCGTTTATGATAACCACATTGTCACCGCAATCAACATGAGGGGTGAAATCAGGCTTGTGCTTTCCGCGAAGGATAAATGCCACCTTCGAGGCCAAACGACCAAGAACCTGATCCTCTGCATCTATCAATATCCAGTTCTTCTCAACCGTATCTTTGTTTGCAGATTTTGTTTTGTAGCTTAATGTGTCCATTCTGTTCTAATTTTTGCAAAAAAATCTTATTTTCTCCAAAGGGGCTGCAAAATTAGAATATATTTTCGTATTTCACAAATTTACTGACAATAAAATGTTTGATTTCTATGAAGCCTGATAATACGAGCATGTTTGCTTTAAACACACACCGGAACGACAAAATTTAAACTGCTAAATGTGAGTTACATCTTTAAATCAACGCTGCACTTAAATCGTTTCATCCGCGAAGTATCCATATTTTACGTGCAGCGCTTTACTTTTGCCTGGTAAATTTATATTTTCACATTCTTAAAAAAAGCCATTATGCACAAGAAGAATCTTATAGTCAGCATGAGGTTTGCTGTTAAAGGCATCGCTGCCTTTTTCCGGTCGGAGCTTCATGCTGTTTACCATACTCTGGCCGCTATAGCTGTTATTATTGCCGGCTTTGCCTTCGGTGTGAACCGATATGAATGGGCCGTTCTGATTATTGCCATTACACTGGTTTTTATTTCGGAAATAATGAACACTGCCGTGGAAAAAATGATGGATTTACTTCATCCAGGCAGGCATGAACAAGCAGGACTGATAAAAGACCTCGCGGCCGGATTTGTACTTTTCAGCAGTTTTACAGCTGTAATACTTGGAATAATTGTGTTTTATCCATATATATTGTGAAATTTTTAACTAATATGTTCCCTTTTCCACACCCCAAAACACATCTGGATGCCTTTATTTGGCATTGCACTATGATTAATCAGAAGAATCCCCCTGCAGGTTATGAACAACTGCCCGGAAATGATTAATTTTGCCCCACAATTTAAAGCACGGTTATGTCGATAATAGTTAAAGAGATCACGAAATTATACGGTGAGCAAAAGGCTCTGGATAATGTTTCTTTCGAAATTCCCAAAGGACAAATAGTAGGCCTGCTTGGCCCCAATGGTGCCGGAAAGTCAACCATGATGAAAATCCTCACCTGTTTTCTGCCTCCTTCTTCAGGATATGCCGAGGTAAACGGATTCGATATTTTTGAGCAGGATCAGGAAGTAAGGCGGCAGGTGGGTTATCTCCCGGAAAACAATCCACTATACCTGGACATGTACGTGCGGGAAAATCTTGCCTTTGTTGCCGGAATCCACAAGGTGGCAAAGCCCAAAGCCCGTATTGAAGAAATCATTGAGATGACAGGACTGGAGGCGGAAAGCCATAAAAAGGTCGGACAACTCTCAAGAGGATACCGCCAACGAGTGGGGCTGGCTCAGGCACTGATTCATGATCCTAACGTACTGATCCTGGATGAGCCTACATCTGGCCTGGATCCCAACCAACTGGTGGATATCCGTAATCTGATCAAAAATATCGGTAAAGATAAAACCGTGATCCTTTCCACACATATCATGCAGGAAGTGGAAGCCGTTTGCGATCGTGCCATTATTATTAACAAAGGAATCATAGTGGCTGATGATTCCACTGGCAACCTGCAATTGCTTGACAGGAATACTGTGATTGTGCTGGTGGAATTTGACAAAGCTCCTGATGAATCAAAACTAATGCAAATACCGGGAGTGAATTCAGCAAAGATACTTAAGGATAATACCTGGCAAATTATCGCCGAAGGCAAACGAGATATTCGCTCGGATGTATTCAATTTTGCAGTGGAAAACAATCTCACAGTGCTTTCTCTCCAAAAGAAAGACCAAAGCATGGAAGATATTTTCCATCAACTGACGAAATAATTACCCGGATGAAAATGTAGAGGAAGCCTCTAATTTTACTCAAGTTTATAAAATACAGCATGATATCAGGCTAATAACTTAAAGAAGCATGTTAGCCAGGCTTTCCAAAACAATAACACCCTGCTACAGCGAAAAGATATAAAAAACATTTCAGTATCTTTCACAATGATCATGTAAGCCGATTATCAACAATCACTTATCAGGCAGATTCAACCAAATAAAAAATGCCGCATGATGGGAAGTAAAATATAAGACCCTGTAAAACTCTGCAATATAAAAATATCAGTTGCCGCACATCGCTGACAATAAAAAGCCTGAAAGGATGTGCGGAGCTTTAGTAATTTAGAATACAACAAACGGATTTTTTTGTACATTTGCTGCTGCTTGTGGAAAGATTTGATTGATTGCAACCACGATAAAAAATGCTAAACCAATGCTACGCGCCTTGCAATCAAGTAATTCCTTCCAATTTTCACATCAGATCATAAGAATAAAACCGGCCATACTGGCCTTTGCGATGTTTTGTTTTTTTGTTTCTGATAAGTGTTTCATCATTTAAATAATTTAAAATGGGATATTTATTTACATCAGAATCTGTGTCTGAAGGACATCCTGACAAAGTAGCCGATCAGATATCCGATGCTTTGCTGGATGAGTTTTTAAAATGTGACCCGAATTCAAAGGTAGCTTCTGAAACTTTCGTTACCACCGGGCTGGTGGTATGCGGCGGTGAAGTAAAAACCAACGGATATGTGGACATTGAGAAAACGGCCCGCGAAACTATCCGGAAGATCGGTTACACCAACAGTGAATACCGTTTTGATTACAATTCCTGTGGTGTGCTTAGCTCAATTCATGAGCAAAGCAGTGACATTAATCAGGGAGTGGAACGGGAAGAAAAAGAACAACAGGGGGCCGGTGATCAGGGAATGATGTTTGGCTATGCCTGTAAGGAAATGGACAATTACATGCCCATGCCCGTGGAAGTGGCTCACATCCTGCTACAGGTTCTTGCCGGCATCAGGAAAGAAAGAAAAGAGATGACCTATCTGCGTCCTGACAGTAAATCGCAGGTAACAGTAGAATATGATGACAATGGCCAGCCCATGCGCGTGGATACCATTGTAATCTCTACACAGCATGATGAATTCGTGAAGCCGGAAGATGACACCATAGAAGCTTCCAAAAAAGCTGATGATGCTATGCAGGACAGGATTACGAAAGATATCGATAATATTCTGATTCCACGTGTACTGAATTCACCGGATATTCCTGCCAGAGTTAAAAGGTTGTTTGATACCAGGGGATACCGCCTGCTGGTAAATCCCACAGGTAAATTTGTGATTGGTGGCCCTCACGGCGATACCGGCCTGACAGGGCGTAAAATCATCGTAGATACATACGGCGGCCGCGGAGCTCATGGCGGTGGTGCATTCAGCGGAAAGGACAGCTCAAAGGTTGACCGGTCTGCGGCCTATGCTGCCCGTCATATTGCAAAAAATATGGTGGCCGCAGGTGTGGCTGATGAAATGCTGGTTCAGGTTGCCTATGCCATTGGTAAGGCCGAACCGGTAGGGTTATATGTCAACACCTATGGAACAGCAAAAGCAAAAAATGCCAAAGGTGATGTTATGAATGATCTGGAAATAGCCGGGAAAATTGATCAATTATTTGATCTGCGCCCCTACAGCATTGTTCAACGTTTCGGCCTTACAAATCCTATCTTCAGCCCCACTGCTGCCTACGGACACTTCGGGCGCGAACCCTTTACAAAAGAAATAGAGGTATATTATGATGAGAACGGAGTGTATCATAACGGTAGTATGAAGTTTAAGAAAGCTGTGAAATTCTTCGGGTGGGAGGAACTTGATTACGTGGATAAGATCAAAGATTCTTTTAAAATCTGAAACAATAATTCATATCATAAAAAAAGCCCTGCACGAACAGGGCTTTTTTTATGATATGAATCTCTGTTTTATCTGTGTTGAATCACCAGCTTTTTAGTAACGTAAACATTATCATCCAGGATGAAGGAATAGAAATAAACTCCTTCATTCAGATCCGAGGTATTAATGCTTACTTCCTTGTTTTGTCTGCTCAGCGAAGCTTCTCTCACAACTGAACCGATCATATTGCGGATGATTACTTTTGCTGAACTCACCTCTGCCGGCAAGTCATACTTAAAGGAAACCTTATCATTGGCAGGGTTCGGGAATGCATCTGAGAGTTCCACCTGGAAGTCTTCACCGTTAATTCCAACAGGAGTAGCAACATAGTTAACAACTACGGCTGCTGAATCATTGGGATTTCCTTCCACAAAGAATACATACATAACCTGTGATGTACCCAGGTTGCCCTGCGGCATGTATTCACCGTCAAAATCCGTTGAAGTGGATTTTCCTGCTACTGTAATAGCCAAAGGCGAAACATAGGTTGAGGGTGTATAACATTGTCCCCAGCAAAAGAAATTCTGTGATCCCGATACCAGGGAAAGCTCAACTTTTTTAACAATAATATCCACGTCAGTGGTAGTGGTATTCCGCACATCAATATGTGCGTACATGGTAGTGGAGCTGGTTGAGTCACCGTAGATGTCTAATTCCTCACCATTGTTAAGGTCAATCTGATTGTGAGAAAGCTGAATTGTCTGTGCAAATCCGGCAAGAACAAAGGTGACTAATAAAAATGAAGTAAGTATAATTTTTTTCATGACTATTCTTTTTTTGCTATTTAATGCAAATACCGTGCTAAACATGCTTAACGGCCGACAAAAGTAATGCTTTTTTATATATTGGCCATGCAAGTACGTCGATAGTTGTATAAGATTAACAAGTTTTTTTCACAGCTTGTTCAATATAAACTGGCCTCTGAGGCCGTATGCCGGATTTTCCGCAAGATACAACATTCCCAAAATCAATGTCAAAATAAAAGAGGCCGGAATAACTCGCGGCCTCTCTTCATTCTATTCTGTGCAATTACTATTTCATAATGGAAATACGCTCCACGCTAACCTTATCTCCGGTATTAATTCTGATGGTATAAATACCGGCGGGCAGGTTATTGGTGTTCAAACTGATATTATGTGCTCCTGAAGTCATAGTACCCAACGCTTTTGCAGATACTACCTGACCTGTGAGGCTGAGAACCTCAAGCTTTACATCAACAGCTTTTGTAAGTTCCAGATCAATATTCACAAAATCACGGGCAGGATTGGGATAGATATTCAATGATGAGATACGATTGTTTTCTCCTGCTCCTACTGTGTTGTCATCATAAGTAATGATGTTGTCCAGCAAGAGATTGTTGCCATAATCCGAAGTTACTTTGAATTCAAGGATTACTTCAGCATTTCCATCCAGTTGGCTTGCATCAACCGTGTCCGACTCCCACTGATTTGTTTCAGGAAAGAATTGATTGGTTGAGGCAGGAGCAGTGGCAATAGCTGAACCCTGCTTAGAATAAAGCGTGGTCCATGTTGAACCGCAATCCGTTGATGCTCTCAGCTCCAGTTTATCATTCTCATCAGAATACTGAGCATAAGCCCTGTCGAAAGTAACCTTAGTATTTGTGTTTCCTGAAAGATCAAGTTTTTCAAATACTATACTGGTGCTTGAGCCGGGGCTCATATTAAATATATTGAAAAAGTAAGAGTTCTCGGACTTTCCATGTCCTCCAAGAGGCCAGTCAAGACCATTCACTTTAGATTGGTTAAGCACAAATGCCAACTCAGCTTCGCCTGTAATAAAAGAATTATCTGGACTGGGATCAAAAGCACTGTAGGATTCAAACCCTTCAAATATCTGGGTGTCAAAAGCTGATGCAGGGATCGTATAAATAGTTTCCATTTCGACATCATTATCGGCAGTCTGAAATTCAATAAGATGTTGAGTACTGTCAACATTGGCATTGAACTCAATGGTATTCGAACCCGGAGCCAGAGTAACCTGGGGAAATGTAACATTCACAGAATCTCCGGCAGACAGTGTTGTAGTAATGGTCTGGTATGTGTAACCAACGCCGTTAAGGTTATAACCGACACGGAAAGTATCTACATCAGTAGTGCCTTTATTAATGACCTTTACAACCGGGTCTAAATTAGAATCACACCACCCGGGAACAGTAGTGGCAGACTCTACCTTTAAATCTGCAATACTAATTCCGGGAGGAGTGATATAACTCATAGCGGCCTTTGCTCCTGTAATGATTTCCTGATGCCCTTCAGCAATAAACCCAACTACCTCAATATCTGCAATATTCATAGGCACTCCGTTAATTTCAGCTGGTATATCATAGACATACTGACGTTGGATAAGCGTGCCCTGAGCAGTTGTATCAATAACATCACCCCATTGCCCAGTAATAAGGTGGCGTAACATATGCATATGATTATAATCACCGTTTGGCAGCATCTGATCAGGGTTAGAACTTCCGCCGGATTGCGGACCAGGAACATTATTTTGATTAACGGCTACATTAAGATTCATAGTAGCAGGAGCACTATTACCAGTGAAATATACCTGTACATCAACAATCAGCTGTCGCGTTTGTAAATCAATTTGTGCATCCATAGCCATATTGGCATAGGAGGTCTGTCCGAGGATCTGACCGGCGGCACCCTGCCAGCTTCCTCTGCCCATAGCAGTAGCATTACCACTAAATACATGACGGTTGACAGTGCCGGCAGGATATCCTGTGAGCCCGGATTGCTGAGCCAGTGCCTGGCCAAACTGAGTCCTGTAATCCGGTTCTCCGGTGCCAGGATTGGCATAGCCACCGGTATGAATGTTAATAACATACACATCATCGGGATCGGATGCCATGATCTGATTGGCGATCTTGTGCCCATCCGGGCAATAGCCGCAGTGAATACCTGTAAACTCTTCGAGAATTACATTTTTGTTTTGAACGGTTGAATCCACAGGCAGCTGGGCAAAAGCAGCCAAAGATGCAACCATCGCTAATACTGATAATACTACTGTTTTCATAATTAAGCTTTATTATAATTTGATTTTTCTGGCTATTTGCAGGCCGCAAATATATAAGAAAATAAATATGTCATTTATGCAAGTAGTGCAAATGGATAGTAAAATGCATGTAATGAGCCTTGTAATAGTGTTATTTTTATGCTAATTAATTGGCACAATTATAGTGCTGCTGCTTCAGATTATGCAATCTTGTTATTTTTGTCATCTGAAAAAAAATAATCAGCCATAAAAAAATGAAATCCATGCAGCACATAATATCAGTAATTATCGCTCTCGTTTTCAGTTTAAGCATTTATGCACAGGAAAACACACTCCCCTCAGTCAAAGTAACCACCCTGGACGGAGAAACCATCAACATTTCGGAGATTGATAATGACGGCAAGCCAATTATCATCAGTTTCTGGGCCACCTGGTGCAAACCGTGCCTCAGGGAATTAAATACTATATCAGAGGTTTATGCTGATTGGCAGCAGGAAACTGGTTTGATGTTTATAGCTATCTCCATAGATGATTCCCGGACCAGTTCACGCGTGCTTCCCACAGTTAATTCAAATTACTGGGATTTTGAAATTTATCTTGATCATAACCAGGACCTTAAGAGATCGATGAACGTAAATATGATTCCTCATACTTTCCTGCTTAATGGTGATAAGGAAATTGTGTGGCAACACACATCATTTTCTGAAGGTGCTGAGCTGGAACTGATTGAACTCGTGAGAAAACTGAATGCAGGAGAAGATATTTCAAAGGAAGAAGAATAATTCCCATGAAAAAACATCTCATCTTTACTCTATTTGCCACAGCGCTGCTGTTTGCGCAAGCAGCCGGGCAGAACCTGAACACCGGCAGGATAAGCGGTAATATAGAAGTGGATTTCCAAAGCTACAAACCCGACAGCAAGATAGGCGCTGATTCGGTGCCGGAAAAAACAGGATTCCAGAGTTTCGCCAATCTGATTTATACCAACAAGAATATCGAAGCCGGATTACGCTATGAGGCATACATGCCTCCGTTGCAAGGAATTGATGCTGATTACCAGGGGCACGGTATTGCGAATCGCTACCTCACCTACCGTCATGAATTGCTTGAAATAACAGTGGGCCATTTTTATGAGCAGTTTGGGAATGGACTCACCTTGCGATCCTACCGCGAATGGGGCCTGGGATATGATAATGCTATTGACGGAGTAAGACTAAGGCTTAATCCATACAAGGGGATCAGGATTACGGGCCTGGTTGGAAAGCAACGTAATTACTGGGGCTACAGCCCGGGAACAGTCAGGGGTCTTGATGGTGAGATTTATACCAACAACCTGATTCCCTTTCTTAAGGATAAGAAAACAAAGATAATACTGGGCGGGTCGTTTGTAAGCCGCTACCAGGAAGATAAAAGCCTGATATATAAAATACCTGAAAATGTTGGAAGCTGGGCCGCACGCGCCGAGGTAATCCACAGTGGCCTGCGTTTCCGCGGTGAATATGCCCGTAAGATCAATGATCCTTCCTCGGTGAATAATTTCATCTATAAAGACGGAGAAGCATTGCTGGTGGAAGGAACATATACCAAACGCGGGTTTGGAGCTACACTTACAGCCAAGCGAATTGATAATATGAGCTTCAAGTCTGATTATAATGCCACCGGAATTCCACTGCAGATCAACTTTCTGCCTCCGCTTAGCATCCAACATACCTATGAGCTGGTAAGCATTTATCCATACGCCACACAGCCCACAGGTGAGATGGGCATACAGGCCAGTTTTTATTATATGTTCAAACGTAACTCAAAACTGGGAGGCAAATACGGAACACGAATTACTTTTGATTATTCCCGCATACATGACATAGACCGTGAAGCACCAACAGATACAACCTATGTGGGTGAGTCCGGTACTTTAGGCTATACATCAGACTTTTTCAAACCCGGTGATTTTCTGTTTTTTGAAGACTTTTCCACCATGATTCATAAAAAACTGAACAAAAAATGGAAAATTAATTTCGGATACACGAAATACATCTATGATCCTTTAATTAAGGGAGACCAGGGCGCTGACAAGGTGTATGCTGACGTGTTTGTGGCGGATATTTTATACAGCCTTGCCACACGGCAATCATTGAATATGGAATTTCAGCATCTTGCCACTAACCAGGAAAACCTGCACGAAAATGACTTTTCTGCCGGCGACTGGGCTATGGCCTTGCTGGAGTACAACGTGAAAAACTGGTTTTTTGCAGTGAAAGACCTATACAACTATCGAAATCCCAGCCCAGGAATCGGCGCTGTACATTATTTTAAGCTATCTGCCGGTTTTACCAAAGGAACAAACCGCATAGAAGTTTCATACGGTCGTCAGCGCGAAGGCATTAATTGCGTGGGTGGTGTTTGTCGTCCCGAGCCCGCTGCCAACGGCCTTAAAATAACCATTACAAGCAGTTTCTAACTAAACTTCAGAAAAAATGATCCGAAAACTGATTCATATCCTGCTATTACTGACTGCTACAGCATTCATCCTTAGCAGTTGCGACAAAGTGGAACCGCCTTTTAAAGATACTATTACCTTCCAGACCAAAGATACAACCAGAAATGTATTGCTGGAAGAATTCACCGGACACCTGTGTGTAAATTGCCCGGGGGCCGCTGAAGAAGTGCATAATCTTCAAAAAATATATGGCGAAAACCTGATCGTTATATCCGTTCACGCCGGCTTTTTCGCACAAACCCAATCCCCTCCTTTTGATACTGATTATACCACTACCATGGGAGACGCGCTTAACAGCCAGTTTAATGTGCAGTCATATCCCAAAGGACTTGTCAGCCGGATTGTTTCACACGGCAGCTATAAAAAAGATGTTTCAGAATGGAGCTTCTATGTGGACTCGCTGATCAATCTCAAACCTGCGGCATTGATCGAACTTAGCACCTCCTACAACAGCAGCAACAGAGAGTTGGAAGTGGAAGTATCTGGCACGGTATTATCCATGTTGCAGGGTGATTACAATCTTTCGGTAGTGATTACGGAAGACAGCATAGTAAGCGCCCAGAAAAACAATGATTCTCAATTGGGGCCAACCCCTGAAATCCCCGATTATGTGCATATGCACATGCTGCGTGGAGCTGTGAATGGGCCATGGGGTGAAACCTACTTCTCAGGGCCAAAGGATTCGCTTGACGCTTTACCTTTTCGCCAGTATTCCTTTACACTGGATGCTGCCTGGGATGAAAACAACTGTCATATTATCGCATTTATTTACCGCAGTGATAATAATGCCGGGAATGAATATGAAGTGATACAGGTGGATAAAGCTGCCGTAAAAAACTAAGTGTTTTCATTGCCTGCCGGCGCCAACCGGGTTTATGACATGCCTGTTTGCTGTTGTGCATCTACTGTTTGCCATGGAACACCTTAAGTGTGAAATATTTCAGATTTGCTTGCCAATATTTTGGCAATAAACCTTACGCCACATCCGCAAAGACCTCTTTAATGATTTTCAACATTTTTTTCACCCTGTACCCTAAGGGGATCGCGGCTTTCGCCTCAGGCGACCGTTTTCTGCACGGCGTCAACCACTAAAATTGTTATTACTCATAATTAAGGGGTTATGTTCATGAGAAATGAGTTTTGAGTCATGCAAAACTGCTTTTGCCCCGTGTATCAGTGTTTATTCCAATTAGCGGTTTTGCTGCCAGCTAAATTCCGGATTGAAGCCAACCCATGAACAGATATCCTTCCGTCACACGAAAAAGGTTGTTGAAAGGCAGAATAAGTGTTGCGTTTTATGACATGATTACCACCTTTCATTCTTTTAAAATAATCAAAACCGAGCATAAACACCATAAAAAAATGGCTTTTTAGCATATCTTAATTATACTTTTGTTATGAGCCCTGGAGTCTGATACTTTAATTTTTGGGTGGTATTTGGACAAATTTCTGCCATACCTTGTTCTTGTTTCCTTCTTGTTTCCTTCTTGTTTCGTTCTTGTTTCGTTCTAAGTTAACAAGGAGAAGTTAAGAAGAAAACAAGAACAAAA
>CAYZDA010000052.1:0-20067 GCA_964477095.1 uncultured Bacteroidales bacterium
CACCCACCTCTCCGTGGGTATATGCAAATCTTTTATGAACTGTTCCCGTGAAAGGGATTGCAAAAGTAGAAAAAGCTTTTGTTTAGGCAAAATATTTTTTTACTTTTTTTTGCTTTATCACAAAATTATTCTAAACTGGTTATCACAAACTCAGTACGACGGTTTTTTGCACGACCTTCCTCTGTGGAGTTGTCTGCCACTGGATTAGCTTCTCCAAATCCCTTATAATCAAGCCTTGAAGCCGAAATACCGTATTGCACAAGCGCATTATAAACAGATTTCGCTCTGGCTTCGGACAAACGCTGGTTGTATGCAGGGTCACCAACATTATCAGTATAGCCATGAATGGAAATGTCAATGTGCTTATTATTTTGGAGAAAATTCACGAAATCTTTCAGCACGATTTCCGACTCATCTGTAAGCTTATCGCTGTCAGTATCAAAATAAATATCATTAAGCTCATAGGATTTTCCTACCTTAAAGGGCTTCATCTCAACATTCACTTCTACAGGCTTAAGATAGGTAGGTTTTCTTCTGGAAATATACCTTGACTGATACACGTGCTTTTTACTTTTCACTGTCATTACATAATCAGATTTGAACGGCAATACCGCCACATACTCCCCCGTATTTTTATCAACATCAATGACCGTAACCTTTTTATTTTCCACATTTCTCAACTCGATTTTAGCATCTTCCAGTGGTTGATCTGTTTCTTCATCCTTAAGCGTACCCTTTAAAAAAAGCACCTTTTCCGGCCGGGCCTCTTCATACAAATCAAAATAAAAAATATCATAATCACCACCGGCTGAATACTTATTTGACCCAAAATATCCCTTTGTACCATCAGTGCTCACAAAAAAACCAAGCTCGTCATCCTCTGTATTTATCGGATATCCTATATTGCGTGGTTTTGTCCATTTATCTTTTTCACCCAACCGGATGTAAAAGATATCATAGCCTCCCAGTCCCTGATGACCGGGATAGGTTACCTTGTTATCTTTATCATAGCGATTGCGTGAAGAAAAATACAGGGTTTCACTATCGGTATGGATAAAAGGTGAGGATTCATCACCCGGGGTATTTATAGAAGGACCGGCATTTATGGCCTCCGACCAGGTACCGTCTGCTTTTTTTGTGACAAAATAAATATCATAGCCGCCAAATCCGCCTTCACGATCGCTCACAAAATAAATTTTGTTCCCATCCGATGTGATACTTGGCATAGCCTCCCAGGAATCATCATTATTCACTGTTTCACCCAGGTTCTTAATTTCAGACCAGTATTCGCCGTTGAAGTGAGAGTGGCAGATATCACAATTGTAGTAACGTCCGGTATTCTGGCAAATAGTTAGATAGAGGTCTTTATTATCCACTGTAACGGTAGCTCCACCTTCATTTTTATTGTGGTTAAAAGGATGAGGCATGGGCTCCCCCTGGTCAAAAACATTTTCCGTTTTTCGGTGGGCGTGCATAAACTTCTCTGTATAGTCGCCAGAATCCCATGCATTCATTCTTTGGTTGGCTTTAACCTTACGGGTAAAAAACATCACCTGATGATCAGGTGACAGAACAGCCAGGTATTCATCTTTTTTCGAGCTTACGCCCTTTACAGGCTTTGGATCAAAAGGCACTTCATTGGAGAATATCCTGGCATTGAAACTGGCCTTATTATACATTTCGTCAGCATATTCAATATCGTTTTCTGTTACCCTTCTCTGTCCTTCCAGGTCGCTGTTGAGGAATTTATCATAATACTTCACGGCTTTCTTCCATTCCTCTCTGCCATAATAAATCTCTGCCAGATAAAAATATGATTTTACATCAGCATGCGGACATAACCTCACTACTTCAATGAAACTCTTTTCTGCAGACTGCAGGCTGCCCCGGCGGTATTGAGGGTTGATATTAATATATGCCTTCAACAGATGAGCCTCATAGTTAGCGGGTGATTCCTCAATAGATTTCCTAAGAAAAGCGAGGGCATCGCTGAACTCTGCAGCCAGATATTTTTTCCTTCCCTTTTCGTAGAATTTCTCAGACTTCTTTGAAATTTCCACCTCGCATTCCTGTTGTGCATTTAAATGAAAAACTCCTGCAATCAATAGCAATAGCAGCAGGCATATATTTTTATTCATCTGTTTAAATTTGATTTTAATGGCATGATTTATCCCGTTTTACGGGCTGAAACCCACATGCAGTAGTCCGCCTGAGGCGGATCATGCGTGTTTCATACCTCTATTATTCATTATAAAAACACTTCAAATTTCGCATTTTTTCTTTTTCTGAGAAGCACTTCTATATCGGTAAACGCTTATTCAAATCATTTTTCATTCCTTTTGTCTGTATATCAGAAAAAAGAAAAATTCATGATTTTCATTCCTGATTAAAACGAAAAAAATGCCTGTTTATGATATACGGGAAGATTTTGACCATAACAAATGATCAGCGATAACCAAAGAGGCCATCGACTCAACAATGGGCAATGCTCTTGGCACTACGCAAATATCATGACGCCCTTCAATTTTCAGTTTTACCGGCTGCCCTTCTGAATTCACTGTATCCTGCTCCCGGGCAACAGATGCAACAGGCTTAAATGCCACACGGAACAGAATGTCTTCACTATTTGATATCCCTCCCTGTATCCCACCGGAATGATTGGTGCGCGTTGCAATTTGCCTGTCCTTGGCAATAAAGGCATCATTATGTTGTGATCCGAACATAGCTGCAGCGGCAAAACCATCTCCATACTCGAATCCTTTCACAGCATTTATGCTCATCATGGCCGCAGCAAGATCAGCATGCAACTTATGGTAAACAGGCTCACCCAGCCCTGGAGGAACACCTGTAATCCTGCAGCCAATCACACCTCCGGCTGTATCACCCTGTTCCCGTAAGCGATTCATCAGTTGTTCGATTTCTTTTATCCTTCCCTGGTCAGCAAAGCCAAATGGCTGATCCTTATTCATTGCAAGGCACTTAAGTTCCGTTTTAGCTATTATTCCACCTATCTGCGTAACAGCAGATATGATGCTTATGCTATGTATCTCCAGCAGGCGATATACTAAAGCTCCGGCTACAACCCTTACAACCGTTTCCCTGGCAGAAGCGCGTCCGCCTCCACGGTGGTCGCGAAAACCGTATTTTTTTTCCCAGCTGTAATCTGCATGGGAAGGCCGGTAAATATTTCTTAAATGCTTATAATCTGACGATCGCTGTTGCTTGTTTCGTATTATAAAGGCCACGGGGCTGCCTGTGGTTTTCCCGTGAAAAATACCCGACAGCCATTCAACTTCATCCGATTCACGACGTTCTGTACCTCCTTCACTTTTTTGTGGGCTGCGCCTGCTAAGTTGCTGTTTGATAAAGCTGAAATCCACGTCCAAACCAGCTGGCAGCCCGTCAACCACTCCACCCACGGCAGGCCCGTGAGATTCACCAAAGGTGGTAAGTGTGAGAATATTTCCGAATGAATTAGCGCTCATTTGCTGATATGATTAGTTTTCTGATGATCATTGTTTGCTTTGCATGTATTCTGACCAAATAAAGACCAGGATTTAGCGAAAGCTGCAGGGGCCTGTTCGCCGGCAGGTTTCTGATAAACTGACCTTCCGGGTTTAAAAGCTGAATGCTTTGATAATCCATGTAAGATGGCACTTCAATTACAAAGCTTCCATCAGAGGGATTTGGCATTATCAAAACATCATCTTTATTAAACTCCTCAACCTTTACTGCAGATGATGTATAATTAAGCTCAAAACCATCAGCAGTATTATCAGAATTGGTAGAGAAAACCACCAGCATTTGCCCTGTAGGCGAATGAACCTTAAAATTCTGGAGATTCCCGTGGAATTTCCCCAGTAATGTGCCGGGGCTACCCGAAGGATCGTAAAAAGCCAGAAAATCATCAGAGTTATAAGTATCCAGCATTACCACTTCAGCCTCTATAGAGCCAGCACCCTGCGGATTGATAAACCACTTGCAAAAAGTGTTGTTATTATAGGGATAAGCACCCGAGCCGTCGCTTATAGTACCGCTTTCATCGGACAACACTGTCATTGAGTTACAGAAAACCGGTAGTATTGCTTTATAATTGGCATGAAATCCTTTTTCACGTATGCTGCTGTCTGAGCTAAAAGTAATAAACAGTTGACTTCCGGTGGAATAAATTGTGCCCACTGCCGTGTCACCGCTAAAGGCTGCAATAAGCGGAGCCGTGGAATCAGAGCCGTCATAAACACGGATGGAATCCCCGCCATTTTGAAGCTGAATCCGGCTAAACTCGAGCTGAATATGATCCACAGGGGTTGTGGGCTTGATCAGCCAGCTGCAGTCTGCATTGTTCTGATACGGGTAGTGCCCGCTTCCATCTTCAAAGGAACCCGACAAAGCACTGAGCAGCCTGGGCGAACTGCAATGCTGCGGATATGCGTTAGCGGGAACCATATGAAAAATCGCTAACTGACCATAGCTAAAATCCTGTGACCCGGGGCTAAGCGCTGAAATATAATAGTAGCCGTCAAACGAACCCGACCATCCCCAGTTAAAATGAAAATGGTCTGCACCCTGGTAACCATCCAGATTAAATGCATGGCCGGAACCGTTTTGTGGAAATCCGGCATACATCAACGGACGATTATGATCAATCTCATTACGTATCATATTTTTCCACTGATTATCAGTGAAATCGTCTTTTAACCCTACAAAAGCTGAATCAGCATAGTTGAAATAGCTTGTCAAAGCTGTAGCAGCCTGGTACATGGAGGCACCGGAGCCGTTTGCGCCAAATCCCATTTCAACTGCCACTCCGCAGTGGTATATAAGCTCCGCTATTTCATCGTTTTCTTTTCCCGAGGGATCATCCGTCATTTTACTGTATTCATAATTAGCAGCAGAAAAATCTGCTGTCAAAATGCCGTATTTATAATGGTAGTAATCATGATTTCCCAATCCTGATAAAGGATAGCGATAATAATACATCAGCTGAGCCATACTCACAGCAACACATCCGGCATAGGCATGCCCCCCCGGGCCAAACTGGTCGGCGGGCGCCATTGCATTATACGGCCAGTCCTGGTTCCAGGTACAGGATAATAATGGTTCTGCAGTGCTTTTACTGGCTTTATAGCTATTGTCTTTCAGCGATCTCCACATATCTCGTATTTCTGAGGATGCGTCCAGGTTATTCTTCCTGATATGGCTGATCTCGCGGAGGTTTCGTTCCATCCAGCCCTTTACAGATGAATGCGCCTCCTGCCAGGCAGTGGCTTTATCACCATAACCAAGCACCGGGTATGCAGCATCTTCAGCAGATATAAAAATAAATCCTTCACTGCCAAAATAAAACAGGTAAATCAAAGTATCATTATTCCTGATGATGTAATCAACTGAAGATATTTCGACCTGCCCGGTTTTTTCCGCTACCAGGCTGTAATAATTAAGTGCTACCACCGCAGCTTCTTTTTCATTCACCGGCTCTGCGTTCAACATATAACCACTGGCAAGTAACAACATAGAAAGTAAAAAAATCCTCATAAGAATGATCAATTTAACAAATATTGATGCCAAAAATACAAAAGAATTCCGGGTATGTCCAACATCATATGCCCGGATTTTGTTACTTTCGTGAACCGTACCAGAAAACAAATAAAATATGATAACGCTGATTCGCAACATAAAGCAACTTATACAGGTTGAGGAAGAAAGCCGCAAATGGGTAGCCGGAAAAGAGATGGCATCATTAAATACCATCGACAATGCTTACTTGTTGATAGATGGTAATAAAATCGCAGATTTCGGGCCGATGGATCAGTTGGGCCAGGCAGTAGCTGACGAGGTAATTGACGCTACGGGCTCGCTGGTGATGCCGGCTTTTTGTGACCCACACACGCATCTGGTTTTCCCTGAAACCCGTGAAATAGAATACATCGACAAGATCAGGGGACTGTCGTATGAGGAAATTGCAAAGCGTGGCGGAGGCATTTTAAATTCAGCACGGAAAATCATTGAGAAAACTGAGGATGAGTTATTCGAAAGTGCAATGCAGAGACTGGATGAGATCACTGAATATGGTACAGGTGCTGTTGAGATCAAGAGCGGCTACGGCCTCACCATGGAAGGCGAAATGAAGATGCTGCGGGTGATCAGGCGTCTTAAGGAAGCCAGCCCACTGACCATCAGGTCCAACTTCCTGGGAGCTCATGCAGTACCTCTGGAGTACAGGAAAGATCAGGGCAGGTATGTGGATCTGGTTGTGAATGAAATGATCCCGGCAGTGGGCAGGGAGAAGCTGGCAGATTTTATTGATGTGTTTTGTGACCGCGGTTTTTTCACTGTTGAAGAAACCGACCGCATTCTGGAAGCGGGTGCCAAATATGATATCATACCAAAGATTCACGCAAATGAGCTTGATTATTCAGGCGGAATCCAGGTGGGAGTAAAACATAAAGCCCTTTCGGTTGACCATCTGGAATATACCGGTGATGATGAAATTGAAGCATTAAGAGGTACCGGCACTATGCCCACATTGCTGCCAGGGGCGTCGTTTTTTCTCGGCCTGATATATGCGCCTGCCCGGAATATGATTGATGCAGGATTACCCGTGGCCATGGCATCTGACTTTAATCCCGGATCCTCCCCTTCCGGTAACATGCAGTTAATTCTCTCGTTAGGATCGATTGCTTACCGCATGCTGCCTGAAGAAGGCATCAATGCTGTAACTCTTAATTCGGCCTATGCCATGGGAGTGGAAAAAGAACTGGGAACCATTGCAAGAGGAAAGAAAGCTAACATCATAATAACCAAGCAGGTTCCTAATTATGAATTTTTACCTTATTACTACGGAACAAATAAGGTAAAGCATACGATCATAGAAGGAGAAATAAGAAAAACAAACGTGTAAAACCAACATAATCATGAAAAAGATCATCGAATGTGTGCCCAATTTCAGCGAAGGGCGCGATATGGATGTGATTAAGCAGATCACTGATGAAATAGAAAATATTGAAGGAGTTAAATTGCTGGATGTAGATCCGGGTGCAGACACTAACCGCACAGTGGTTACATTTGTAGGCACACCGGAAGAAGTGAGCGAGGCTGCTTTCCAGGCAGTAAAAAAAGCCTCACAGCTTATCGACATGAGCAAGCATTCCGGTGCTCACCCACGTTTCGGAGCTACTGACGTTTGCCCGATGGTGCCTGTTTCCAACATTACCATGGAAGAAACTGTGGAATATGCCAGGAAGCTTGCTGAGCGCATCGGAAACGAACTGGATATCCCTGTTTATTGCTATGAGCATGCTGCATATGAAGAAAAAAGAAAAAACCTGGCCAACTGCAGAGCCGGAGAATATGAAGGCTTGAAAGAAAAGCTTGCTAAACCGGAATGGAAGCCCGATTTCGGGCCGGCTGAATTTAAACCAAAATCAGGTGTTACAGCTGTTGGCGCACGTGATTTCCTGGTGGCTTTTAATGTTAACCTCAACACCACATCCATACGCCGGGCCAATGCCATTGCATTTGATGTCCGTGAAAAAGGACGTGTGAAACGCGAAGGCGGAAAACTAACCGGCAAGCCTGTTCTTGACGAAAAAGGAAATAAGGTATGGATACCCGGAACACTGAAATCAGTTAAAGCCATAGGCTGGTTTATTGAAGAATATGGCATAGCACAAATTTCAATGAACCTGACAAACATCAATATCACCTCTGTGCATGAGGCTTTTGACGAAGTTTCAAAGAAGGCCGATGCCCGCGGGATCCGTGTAACCGGATCGGAGCTGGTAGGACTTATTCCCAAACAAGCCATGCTGGATGCCGGAAAATATTTCCTGCGTAAGCAGCAGCGCTCACTGGGAGTTTCAGAGGATGAACTGATTAAGATAGCTGTAAAATCAATGGGACTGGATGATCTGAAACCCTTCAGGCCTGAAGAGAAAATCATCGAGTACATGATGGAAGAAGATCAGGAAGCTCAGCTGGTTGACATGGACCTCACAGCCTTTGCCAACGAAACCGCATCAGAAAGTCCGGCACCCGGCGGCGGATCTATTTCAGCTTATGTTGGAGCGCTGGGAGTATCACTGGGTACGATGGTAGCCAACCTTTCTTCTCACAAAAGAGGCTGGGATCACCGCTGGGAGGAGTTCTCAGAGGTAGCAGAGAAAGGCCAGGAAAAGAAAGAGGAACTTCTCTGGCTGGTGGACGAAGACACAAGGGCATTCAACAAAATAATGGATGCATTCCGCCTGCCTAAAAAATCTGATGAAGAAAAAGCTCAGCGCAAAGAAGCCATAAGTGAGGCAACAAAATATGCCATTGAGATACCATACAGGGTAATGAAAACATCATACGAATCAATGGAAGTGATGAAGCAAATGGCTGAAAAAGGAATGGAAAGCTCAATATCTGATGCAGGTGTCGGTGCCATATGTGCTATGGCTGCCATAAGAGGCGCTTACCTTAATGTAAAAATCAATACAAAAGATTTTGATGACACGGCATATAATGAGGATATCCTTGCCAAAGCAAAGGACATCACTGAAAAAGCTGAAAAGACTGAGAAAGAAATCATTGAACTGGTAGAAAAAAAATTATAATATCACCTTGAAACAATAAGGTTGCCACAGTGGTTTATTCGCGAAAATCACGTGGCAACCTTTTTTTATTATGGAAAACCTTTTCAACTTCGGATTATTTGTATTCACCTCCTTCATAACCCTTGTAAATCCGCTGGGTGTTATGCCCGTTTTCATGAGCATGACAGCCAATCTGGAAAAAAAAGAAAAAAGAATAACTGCGGTAAAGGCAATAAGTACAGCATTTGCTACCCTGCTGCTTTTTGCCTTTGGAGGTGAGTTCTTGTTTCATTTCTTTGGTATTTCCACAGATAGCCTGCGGGTAGTGGGAGGCGTTATTTTCTTCATAATGGGATATGAAATGCTGAATGCCAGATTGAGCTCTTTTAAAGACAGCCCGGAAACCTTGACCAATTACGTGGACGACATTTCCATTACACCCCTGGGAATCCCGATGTTGGCCGGGCCCGGGTCTATTACCAATGCCATTGTCCTGATGGAAGATGCCAGTGGTTTCGATTCGACTTTGGTTTTTATCATAGCACTACTCATTACTATGGTGGTGACACTGCTTACGCTTTGGGGCGCCTCAGAAATTACAAAATTTCTTGGCCGAACAGGCACCAAAATCATGATGAAAATCATGGGGCTGATCGTGATGGTTATTGCAGTTGAGTTTTTCTTCGCGGGCTTGACTCCATTTATCCGGAATATAATCCAATAAAACATACACCTTATCAATATACATTCATTGATCCCCATATTGTAAAGGAATTCATTTATTTACAAGGCCTTTTTATCGCATTGCTGAAAAGCAGCGGGCCTATTCATTTGATCCTTTTTCTGTCGCTTTTTCCCGAAGGTAAATACAGGTCAATATTGGCATATATTGAAGATAAAAACGCACATAAATCCAGAAAAAAAGATAGTAATTTAATAAAAAACGCGAAAAAACGCACGAATATGAATTTTTTTCTAACAGGCTTTCATGCTGTTTTTGTGATCGTTAAGTATATTCAGTTCATAATATGTGATATTTTTTTGCTGAAACTATTTGCCTCGCGTTAATTTATTACTAATTTTATCCCCAAACATTAATTGTCTAACTAAATCCAGTTCTTATGAAAAAAATTACGCTACTACTTGTAGGCTTATTATTTTTAGGCTTACAAGTATTACAGGCACAAAACCGGACGATCACTGGTACGGTTACCAATGAAGAAACCGGGGAAAGTATGCCCGGTGTCTCAGTAGTTGTTAAAGGAACAACCACAGGTACTACCACTGATTATGAAGGTAATTTTAACCTGGTAATTAATGAAGATGCTGATTCATTGAAATTCACTTTTGTAGGATTCATTCCAAAAGTAGTACCAATCACATCTTCAAACACCTACAACGTCACCCTGGAATCATCGGTTCAGGATATTGAAGGGGTAGTTGTTACCGCGCTAGGCATTGAGCGGAACGAGAAAAAGCTGGGATACGCTGTATCCACAGTAGGTGAAGACGAGTTGACCAAGACGCAGACTCCGGATGCGATTACCTCATTGCAGGGAAAGGTTGCGGGAGTTGACATCAACAGTGTATCTGGTCAGCCGACAGCTTCATCGAGTGTAATACTCAGGGGATATTCCTCCGTAACAGGAAACAACCAGCCCCTGTATGTTGTGGATGGTACGCCGATCAGCAACAGCGCCAATGATCAGGCAAGTGCCCTGAACAACCAGATCGACTTTGGTAATGGTGCTACAGTTATTGATCCGGCCAACATTGCTTCCATCGACATCCTGAAAGGTGCAGCAGCAACAGCCCTTTACGGTTCCAGAGCTGCCAATGGTGTGATCATGATCACCACCAAGAGCGGCGCCAAACAACAGCGCCTGCGTGTTCAGGTTTCCAGTAGTGCTACATTTACCACTCCTTTGCGCCTGCCGCAATTACAAAACAGATACGGCCAGGGATGGAGTGGCCTCTGGGCTTCCAATGAGAACGGCAGCTGGGGCCCTGCCTTAGATGGTAAGATGCGCCTCTGGGGCAACACTGTTGATAACTCCAGAATGCTGAAGCCTTTTGAAGCTCAGGAGGGAAACCTCAGGGATTTCTTCGAATGGGGCCAGAGTTATAAAAACAGTATTACTGTAAGTGCAGGTGGTCAAAACAGTGCTTTCTATGCTTCATATGGTAATACATACGCAGATGGTTATATCCCCACAGATAATGACAAACTGAACCGCCATGCGATTTCGCTTAAAGGTTCTGTTTCTTCTGACAGGGTTACTCTAACAGGTAATATCCACTACATCAGGCGTGATGCAAGTGCAATAGCAGCCGGACAGGGAGGTGATGCCGCCACGCTCTTCCAGGACATCATGCAGATACCTCGTGACTTCAGTATCGTTGATATGGAAGATTATGAAAATAAATTCTATAATATTAATAACTTTTATACACCTTATGCCACCAACCCTTATTTCATCATCAATGAAAATGGTAATGAACTGGGCAATGACCGCGTATATGGTAATATCACCACTGATTTCAAACTGACCGATAACCTCAGCCTTTTCTGGAAAATCGGTGAAGATATCGACAACGCCAATATCAAAATCTGGAATGCCATTGCTATTCCTGACGATGACAGCCCAAACTCCACTAAACAGGATATCCCCGGTAATGTAATTGAGCAGTCAACCACTCAAAGGGAACTTAACAGTGACCTGAGGCTGCATTACAACGACAAGTTCATGGATAATTTGATCGACTTTACCACTATTGTAGGCCTTAACGTGAATAACCGGTACTTCAAACGTGTAACCGCAGAAGTTGCAAGCCTTGATATCCCCGGATTTTATAACCTGGCAAACAGTAGCGATGATCCACAGGCAAATACTTATCTGCAAAGAAGAAGACTTATGGGATTATACGGACAGGCCGAAGTTGCTTATAACGAGTACCTGTTCCTTACATTAACTGCCAGGAATGACTGGTCATCCACATTGCCGGAAGAAAATAATTCTTTCTTCTACCCTGGTGTTACTCTTGGATTCATCCTTACTGACGCCTTCCCGGCATTACAGGATTACGCCACATATCTTAAGGTACGCGGTGGATGGGGAAAAACCGGTAACGATGCAGCTCCATACCTGATCAATTCTGTAATCATTCCATCAGTAGTTCATTTTGGATTCGGTACATTTAACTTCCCATTGGGTGGGGTAAGTGCATTTGAAGTATCCAACCTTATCGGAAATAAAAATCTTGAGCCTGAAATTACCACCGAGTGGGAAGCTGGTTTTGACTTCCGCTTCCTCGAAAACCGCTTAGGAATCGACCTTGCTTATTACAACAGGTCAACTGACGGACAGATATTCCAGGTGCCTCTGGCTTCAAGTACCGGTTACCGTTCACAAACACTGAACTTTGGAGAGGTTACCAATAATGGTGTTGAGATACAGCTGATGGGAGAACCAATCCGCAATGATGACTTCAACTGGGAAATCATCTATACATTTGCCAAAAACACCAACGAAGTAGTTGCTCTCCCTGAAGGCCTTGACCAGGTTCTGATCAATTCTTCATATGGAATCGACTTTGTTGCTGAAGAAGGTAAGCCTCTCGGAGTATATTACGGGCATCAGGCCAAAACCAATGATCAGGGGCAGATCATCGTTGATAACAACGGTATCCCGAAAACAGCCGCTGAAAAAGAAGAATATGGTAACGGACAGCGCGATTTTACCATGGGTCTGAATAACAACTTCCGCTATAAAAACTGGAACCTCGGCTTCTCATTTGATTATCGTAAAGGTGGTTTGATGTATGCCTACACAGCACGTATTAACTACTTTGTTGGAAATGCAACCAAAACCATCTTTAACGATCGTCAACCATTCATCGTAGAGAACTCAGTACAGGAAATTGATACTGACGGAGACGGTACATATGACAAGTATGTAGAAAACACTACTCCTGTTGACCGTGCTAACGTCTTCACCTACTGGAACCAAACCGACAATAACATGATATCAAGGGAGCACGTGGTAGATAAGACCTTCCTGAAATGGAGAGATATTACACTTAGCTACAATCTTCCAAACCGTTGGTTCAAAAACTTCTTTATTACTACCGCCAACGTTGGACTGTATGGAAGGAACCTATTAATATGGACACCGGAAGACAACAACTTTGTTGATCCTGAAATGTCCACATTTGGTAACGACCTTTACGGTGCATTTGGTGAATTTGCCGGTGCCCCATCTGCCAGGTCATTCGGAGTAAACATTAGAGTAACCTTTTAAAACCAGATGAATTATGAAGAACATATTTAAAATAACAATAATAGCCAGCCTAATCGTTGTATTGTTCGCAGGTTGCGAAGAATTTCTGGATGTCAATGACGATCCTAACAACGCTACCGAGGCTACAGCAGGCCAGATATTTCCTGCTGCAACTGCATCAGCTGCGGGAGTAGTTGGAGGGGAATGGGCTATTGCAGGTACTGTATTCAGCCAATATGCCACTCAGGCAAACGCCTCTAACCAGTATAAGAATTTTGCTTCACTAAACGTTAGCTCCGATGACCTTGACAGGTTTTCCTGGGAGGAACTATACTCCGGTGCTCTGAATGACTTCAAAGCTGTGAAGGAAAAAGCAGAAGAAAACTCCGACTGGAGCTATTATCTCATGGCTACTACAATGCAGAGCTATATTTTCCAAATGCTTGCTGACCTGTACAACCAGATACCTTATTCTGAAGCTCTTCAGGGCGCTGATGGCCTCAACCCTGCCTATGATGCTGGTGAAACAGTATATGATGGCATTCTCAGTGATCTGAATGAAGCCTTAGGCAAAAACCTTAATGGCAGTTCTGTTTCTAATCCGGGAGACAGAGATTTTATATTCCAGGGAAATCTGGATGACTGGGTGCGTTTTGCAAACACGCTGAAACTTAAAATCTATCTACGTCAGCGTTATGTGAATGATGCCGAATCACAGGCTGAAATTACTGCCATGTTCAACAACGGTGACGAATTCCTTGATAAAGATGCCAACATGGACGTTTTCGTTGATCAGGACAGTAAGAGTAATCCTTTCTACGAAAGTGACCGCAGGCAACTCAATACGCCAAATAACCTGCGTGCAAGTGAAACTATGTTTTATTTCTTCGAAAGCAATTCCGATCCGAGGCTGGAGGAAATTTATATGGAATCATCCAGTGGAGGCTACGAAGCAATGCCACATGGAGGCCATAACCTGCCAACTACAGTTCTCGATCCTGATGACATATCTGTATTGCAGGTTGGCCCTACTGATCCGGTTCCATTTATTTCAGAAGCTGAAAGTTACTTCCTGCAGGCTGAAGCCGCACTGATCTATGGCCTTGGTGATCCTAAGGTGATGTATGATCAGGGGGTACTTGCTGCCTTTGCTCATTTTGGACTGGACGGTTCATCATTCATTGATGCCGGGGGAGATTATGAATATCCTTCAGCAGGAAGCCAGGATGAGAAACTGGAAGCCATTATTACCCAAAAATGGGCAGCGTTGGCACAGTATCAGGGCATGGAAGCCTGGACTGAGTGGAGAAGAACCGGATACCCTGATTTCTTTGCTGAACCGGTACACTCTGTATTAGCTGCAGGTGAATATATCCAGCGTTTGCCCTTCCCTGATTCAGAATACAGGTCAAACACAAGTACACCAACCAATCCATCAATCACAAGCAGAGTATGGTGGGATGTAACCAATAATACTGTAAACTAAAAATTAAAGCGCTATGAAAAAACTTTTGAAATATAGCAGCATTTTATTTCTTGTCGCGATTATTTTCGCGAGCTGCGAAAAAGAAACAGAAGGCATATCAAAGGTTACCGAGTTCCCGGAGTTTGATATGACCGATGATGAGTACTACTTTATTGAAGTGGGAACCGGTTTCACAGAACCCGGAATCAAAGCTTTTGAGGGCGGTACCGAAGTAACTGTGCAAACCGAAGGCACGGTTGATGATAACACCCCGGGAGTTTATGTTCTTACCTACACCGCTACCAACAGTGACGGCTATTCTAAAAGTGTTACCCGCACGGTAATCGTATATGATGGCGATATCACGGCTAATGACCTTAGCGGCGATTATTTCGGCGGTTATTACGAAGATGCCGACATGACTGTTACCAAAATCAAGGATGGTCTTTACCAGGCTACTGATGTCTTCGGTTATGGCCCGCCATATCCGATCCCGGCTAAAATAGTTGATATCGGAAGTGGCAACCTGGTGGTGCTTGCCACCAGCTCACCTTTTGGCCCCGGTCTACAAACACCTGGTACATATACTGCTGATAAGCTGATCTATACATATGGCATCGAAGGATATGGCTATATCTTCAGCTTAGAATGGGAAAGAGTATAAATCAAACCTTAAAAGAAAATCATTATGAACAGAAAAATATTAATATTTGCTTTAATCATCGGACTTGCAGGCCTTTTCGCCTGCGAGACCATGGATGAGCCGGAAATGGAAACCACTTCCACCTATCCACTTAACGGCGAATACTGGGTTACTTATCATCACAACAATACGATGATTATGGATTATCATATGCTGATCCTTTCAAATACTGCCGCTGATGACGGACAGCAGATCCTCATCAGAGATGATGGAACTGGCGCTGCTTTTAAAGCTGACGTAAATATGGATAATTACACCTTCAGCGTGACCAATTCTTTGGATGTTGATGATTCCGTAACCTTGTACAATGTGAATAACGGCAAATTCCTTGAAGAAGCCTACACTACGGTTAATGGTAATGAAACCGATAGCATTCATTTCGAACTGGTTTATCCTAACCAGGGAGACAGCACTATCGTAATTTCCGGATTCAAACGTACTGGATGGCCAGAGGATGATCCGCACTAAAATAAACAGGAAAAAAAAGAAAAAGGAGCCCGCAGTAGGCTCCTTTTTTTATTTCCTCAACTGACTATTATTTCATCAAAACGTCCATAGCATGAAGCTCATTTCGGGAAATGGACGACAAAAGTTCGGTTAGTTCTCCGTTTATTTCTTCATCCCAGTTATTCTCAATCTGCAAAATCACATCCTCCCATAAAACTATAACATCAGAAATAATGCGAATACCCGTCTCAATATTTTTAGCCGGAATTACTTCATAGGTTTTTTTCAGAAAATTCCGGTAAAACCGCCGATACATTGGTCCCAGATCTTCATCCAGGTTAAGACTTCGCTTTAATCCTTCCAGCATAATTTTTTGCTGCTTCACATCCGACTGCCGCAGTTTATCAATAAAACGGTTAAATTGCAGCACCCCCGATTCCTGATATCGCAACGCACAACGCTTGATAGCATTCAGGTACCGGTTTTCCTGAGAATAATCATCACGGCTGAATCCTTCAAGCATAAACAGGTATATTTCACCACGCTCCTGTATCTCAGCATGCAGGTCGCGGCAATTCATGCTTACTATGGATTTACCCGGAAGCAATACCTTCAGTTCATCTCCTGTATGGTTGAGTATGGTTCCGTAGGTATAATCTTCATCAAAACTAATATCCGCCACAGGCGTATGAAGTCTTATGCCAGGAACCATTCCTTCATCAAGCCTGGGTTTTACAAAAGACTTTAACTGATCAATGGTCGAGATAAGCTTAATCGTAAGCTGCAGGTTCTGATTAGCCAGCACTCTGTTAATAATGTCTTCACCTTCATCCTTTCCGGATATAAACATCCTGTTATTTTCCTTCTTCCAGCGAAAATCAAAAGCCTCCCCAAGTCCGAAAATAAATAATTCATCAAGGTCAAAACCTTTGCTTTTCATAAGCTGGCCCAGCATGGTTGTTTCTGGTAAAATTCCGCTATAAATTTCTTCCACGGGCATAATCTTTTTTTTGTTTTGCAATATACAAATAAAACGGCACTCCCTGTCCGCTCAAAACAGTTACGCAGCCACATTTTCAAAAAATCTTACATTTGCATAAAAAATATGACTTACTACAGCAGGGTTCTGCGAACGTTCATTCCACTGGCGGTTATCACCCTTATTGCAACAGCAGTGTTCTATTTTGTAATTAACAGCGCGGGCCTGCAAAGTGATACTGCTATTTCAGCCGTGCTAATTGTTATCATCCTTTCCTTTATCATCCCGCTGGTAAGCGACAGCTACCAAAAAAAAGAAATATCAGCCGGCTCCGTTCATTCCAATTGGAGATCAATAATCAGGCGTGAATTCCTGCGTTCTCACCGCATAATAGAAAACGATCAGGAAACACTGCTGCTTGTAAAGCGCGAACATCCGCTGCTCAGTTGGTTCTACCTGGGGCGCCGCAACACATGGATCATAACCAGCAGATCAACCATCGCCCTGTACGGCCCGGCTGAAACCACCAGCCGAATTATTGCTTTGATTTTTGATTAGAAGGGTTTTATTTGGGCGGCAAACGGCCTGCGGCTTCAATCTGTGTTGTAAAAGCCAGGCTGCTGCATCCCGCCGGCAGTAGCTCGCTTACGCTCCGCTCTGCCGGCGGGGCAGCAGCTAAGCTTTTACTGCCACAGGATTTCCGCCTTCGTCCTGCCGCACACATCGCCGGCTTATTGCTCCAGCATCTTCAGAAATTCCTGCTCACTGATAATCGGGATTTTCAGCTTTTTAGCCCTGTCCAGCTTTTTAGGCCCGATATTTTCCCCTGCAATAAGGTAATCAAGCTTTGATGAAATAGATGAGACATAATTACCTCCGTATTTCTCCACCTCATCTTTTATTTCTTCCCGGCTGAAGTTGTCGAGCCTGCCACTGGCGATAAATCGCCGGCCTTTCAACAGATCGCTTCTCTGTTGCTGCTGCTCCACTTCCATGCTTAATCCCTTTTGTTTTAGCCGGTTTACCATTTCAAGGTTCGATTGGTCTTTAAAGAAATCCAGCACACTTCCGGCTATTCGTTCTCCTATCTCGCTAACAGCCACCAGCTCTTCACCGGAGGCTTTCATAAGCGCATCCATGCTTCCAAAATGCCGGGCCAGTTTTTTAGCCACTGTTTGCCCCACGTAGCGGATTCCCAGCGCATAAAGCACCCGTTCAAAGGGAGCAGCTTTGCTGTCTTGAATTCCTTTGAGGATATTTTCCACCGTCTTTTTCTGGAATTTAACCGTGCGCGTTTTCCCCGTTAGTTCATCGGTATATGTTTTCTCCAGGCCATGCAGATCATCAAATTCAAGATCATAAAGATCGGCAGCATTTTTTACCAGGCCGCGGTCAAACAGCAGCTCCACTTTCCCTTCACCCAGGCTCAGAATATCCATGGCTTTACGACTGATAAAGTGCTCGATCTTACCTTTGATCTGTGGCGGACAACCCTGGTAATTGGGGCAATAGTACGCTGCCTCTCCTTCCTGCTTCACCAGTTCAGCATCGCATTCGGGGCAACGGTCAATAAAGCGAACCTTTTCCGCTCCTTCAGGACGTTTTTTGGTATTTACCGACACGATCTTGGGTATAATGTCACCTCCCTTTTCCACCAGTACCGTGTCGCCAGGTCGCACATCCAGTTGTCTGATAATATCAGCATTATGGAGAGAGGCACGCTTCACAGTGGTTCCGGCCAGTTGCACGGGTTTAAGATTAGCCACCGGAGTAACTGCTCCCGTCCGGCCCACCTGGTAGGTGATCTTTTTTAAAATGGTTGAGGCCTGCTGCGCGGGAAATTTATAGGCGATAGCCCAGCGCGGTGATTTGGCTGTAAATCCCAGTTCATCCTGCTGGTTCAGATCCTCTACCTTTATCACCACACCATCAATATCAAAAGGCTGCTCAGGGCGTGCCTCATTCCATTCGGTAATAAATTCCCAGGCTTCATCAATGTTTTGGCACTTGCCAATGGAATCCGGAATTTTGAATCCCCACTCTTTCGCTTTTTGCAGGTTGCTATAATGAGAATCAGAAGGCAGCTCATCGCCGGCCAGGCTATAGAAAAAGCAATCCAGCGGACGTTTGGCCACTTCGGCTGATTCCTGTAGTTTCAAACTGCCGGCAGTGGCATTGCGAGGATTGGCAAACGGCTGATGCCCCTGTTTCACCCTGGCTTCATTAAATTCATCAAACGCCTTGCGAAACATCAGGATTTCCCCGCGTATCTCAAATTCCCGGGGGTAATCATCGCCATAAAGTTTTAGGGGAATGCTATTGATGGTTTTCACATTGGTGGTTACATCATCACCCTGCACACCATCGCCACGTGTTACTGCTCTTACCAACCGCCCGTTAGTGTACTTCAAGCTGATTGCCACCCCGTCATACTTCAGTTCGCAAACGTAGGTAAAATCATCATCCAGGCCTTTGCGCACACGCTGATCCCAGTCGCGCAGCTCTCCTTCGGAATAGGTATTGGAAAGCGAAAGCATGGGCCGGTCATGGGCCACAGTTTGAAACTCTTTGGTGATATCACCTCCCACACGTTTGGTTGGTGAATCCTCCAGAGCCAGCTCCGGGTATTCCTGTTCCAGCTTCTCCAGCTCCTTCATTTTCATATCAAACTCATAATCTGATATTTCGGGCTGAGCTTTCACGTAATACAAATAATTATGATAATGCAGCTCTTCGCTGAGTTGTGCTATCCGCTTTTTTGCTTCCGTTTTGTTCATAACAGGCGTTTTGTGCAAAGTTAACAAAAGAAAAAGCATAAAGACTGAATATTATTGCAGGGGCGAAACGCTGAGGTGGTGAGATCATCCTAAAACAATGAGCCGGTTTCTTCCTGCCGCTTCAGGATATCCGGGGAATCGTTAACCGGCTTATTTACTTTCTTTGATACCGGGTATAAATGCATATCCCCGGGATCAAGGGGTTTAAGCATGTCAACCGGATTTTGAGCGGTATTACTCAACCATGCTTTTTCACTTTCCGGTGATAAAATTACCGGCATGCGGTGATGTATATCTTTCATCATAGCATTAGCAGTGGTAGTAATTATGGTGAAACTGCGAATTTCTTTACCTTCGGCATCTTTCCACGATTCCCACAGGCCGGCAAAGGCAAACAACGCTTTATCCTTCAAATGAAAGAAATACGGTTGCCTGTTTCCGCTTTGTTTCCATTCAAAAAAACCGTTTGCCGGCACCAGGCAGCGGCGATGCCTCAGGGCCTGCCTGAAGGATGGTTTCTCAGCCACAGATTCGGCACGGGCATTAATCAGCTTGCTTCCGGTTGAGGGATCCTTGGCCCAAAACGGAATTAAACCCCAGCGGAAAAAGTCTGCTCTGCCAGGCTCCTGGTTGGTTATCACCGGCAGCAACTGTGATGGTGCTGCATTATAGCGGGCTTTGTAAATACGGGAATCCACTTCCACACCAAAACGTTCTTTTAGTTCAAAATCTTCAGCAGTTAATGAAAAGCGACCACACATACATATCAGATTTGAGGTAAAGATATAAAAGTAATTGGAATGGCAAGATGGCGAGGTCGTGAGATGGTGAGGTGGTGAG
>CAYZDA010000053.1:0-19458 GCA_964477095.1 uncultured Bacteroidales bacterium
AACATAGTAAGCCATATGATTGAATATTTGTCGGGGTGAGAGGATTTGAACCTCCGACCTCGTCGTCCCGAACGACGCGCGCTAACCGGGCTACGCTACACCCCGAAAATCATTACATTTCACGACTCGCCCCGCCATTGGCGGGGCTACACCCCATAAGGCTTATTAATGACCTGTCTCCCCGGAAGGACTCGAACCTTCGACCCGCTGATTAAGAGTCAGCTGCTCTGCCAGCTGAGCTACGGAGAGATTTTTTCCCTTGAGAAACACCAGGCTGCAAAAATAGTATTTTTTCCCGGATTAACTGATATTGGAATTACATAAAAAAACCGCACCTGCCTATGCAGATGCGCTGAATTATTGAATTATGTTCTAATCCTCATCACCGATGAGCAGACCGACTGAAAACGATATGGTGTTCATAGTCATTTTGTTATCCGCCCTGTAGTCACTGTTGTGGCGAAGTTCCGGAATCATATTGACAAGTCCAAGGCTGTACTGAGCTCTCAGCATCAAAGGCCCGGCCTGAAAACCGGCACCTATATTCACACCAATATCATAGGGGTAAACATAAGCATCTCCGGTATTGTATTCATCATCATCAATTTCAGTTTCAAATTTCACATCATCATCTCCTTTGGCACTGAATTCCACATTCCCTACTTCCAGATAGCTATAATCATAGCTATAGGCACCATTCACGCCAAAGGCGAAATAGGGGCCTATATGCAACTGAAGTACAGACACATCTATCAGCAGGTTAAATGGTATTTCCAGATAACTAAGACGGTAATTCTGATAGCCATCTCCCTCATCATAAGTTTCTTCCACATCTATCTGATAGCCTTTGGTGTTAAAGATTAACCCGGTTTGAATGCCGGTGATACCGGCAAAATAATATTCACCAATTATCCCCGCATGATATCCAAGCCTGGAATTCACATCAAGACCATTGTCAAAATCAGCACTTACACTATTGATGTTAAGACCACCGATGGCACCAAATCTAATTTGTGCCTGCAGGCTTGTGGCGAAGAGAAGCAGGAAAATTACTGCCACGCTTAAAAAAATAGACCGATTGTTTGCTTTTGTTATCATAGTTATATAGTTATTGATTAAAGTCCTTGAAATTATCAGCATCAGCTTGTTTTAAAAGTCCGCGTAGTTTTTTCAGTCTTCATATTCTTCATTTTATCAGATTAGTTATAATATATAACAGAAAAGAGCGATTATCGTTCACCGCTGTGCCTGCGGCAGGGCGGAGGCGGTTATCCTTTTACCGGGGCTGTGTTGCGGATGCTGCTGTGGTAACAGCGACCTAAAGAAGCTCGTTATCCACAGCATAGCAGCCGCCACAGCCCCGGTAAAAGATAGTAGCCGCAGCCCGTTTGCCGCCCAAATAATTATTAGGAGCAAAATGAACAAGTTACAGCAACTTAGGATTTGATTTTTACTGTGATTTGATAACTAATTGCCTTTTTTTTTATAATTTTGACCACTTTGCTTTAATTGTAACAAATTTAAATATAATAAATATGATGAAAAATATTGAAATGACGGCTCATCCTATTGAGGAGTATCTGCAAAAGCCGGCGGCTGAGTTTACTAAAGCGGATCTGATCAAATATATTGAAGATAATTATATTGAAATGATCAATCTGCGCTATGTAGGAGGTGACGGCAGACTAAAAAGTCTGAATTTTGCCATTCAAAGCCGGGAACACCTTGAAGAGGTGCTTATTTCGGGTGAGCGCGTGGACGGATCGAGTTTGTTTTCACATGTTGAGGCAGGTTCATCCGATCTTTACGTGGTGCCGCGTTATCGCACTGCTTTTGTGAACCCATTCGCCGAAATTCCGACGATTGATATTCTTTGCTCCTATTTTGACAAGAACGGAAAGCCATTGTCTAATGCTCCGGAAAACATTCTTCGCAAAGCCAGCCAGGCTATTACGCAGGAAACCGGATATGAGTTTCATGCCATGGGCGAGCTGGAGTATTACATCATCAGTGAGGAAGACGACCTGTTCCAGGCCGGTGATCAAAAAGGATATCATGAAGCTTATCCATTTAATAAGTGGGAGCATTTCCGCACTGAAGCACTTAACCTGATCGCCTACTGCGGAGGTAAGGTGAAATACGGGCATTCGGAAGTTGGAAATTTCAGGCACAACGGATTGGAATATGAGCAAAACGAGATAGAGTTCCTGCCTGTGGATGTGGAAACGGCGGCTGATCAGCTTCTTATAGCCAAGTGGATTCTTCGTGTGCTGGCTTATGAAAATGGTGTGAATTTGACATTTGCACCAAAGATTACTGCAGGCAAAGCCGGAAGCGGCATGCACGTGCACACCAAGATATTGAAAGATGGCAGGAGTGTGATGATTGAAAACGGCAAGCTTAGCGATGTGGCTAAAAAGGCCATCGCAGGTTATCTTGACCTGGCCGGCTCTCTCACTGCTTTTGGCAATACTATTCCCACCTCTTATCTGAGGCTGGTACCGCATCAGGAAGCACCTACCAATATCTGCTGGGGCGATCGCAATCGCTCAGTGTTGGTGCGTGTTCCGTTGGGATGGACGGACGGGTCTAATATGGCCGGAGCAGTAAATCCCTTTGAACCTGAACAGGAGTATGACCATACAGAAAAGCAGACCGTAGAGTTCCGTGCACCCGATGGTTCGGCTGACATCTACCTGCTGATGGCCGGTCTTACCGTGGCCGCACGTCATGGGCTGCAAATGGAAAACGCGCTGGAATATGCAGAGAAAACCTATGTGGATGTAAACATCTTTGATGAGGAGCATCAAAGCAAGCAGGAGTCACTTGACGGACTGCCGACCTCATGCGTTGAATCGGCCGAAAGGCTCGAGAAGGACAGGGATGTTTATACCAAATATAATGTTTTCCCGGCAGGAATGATCGATAGTATTGCAGCCGGATTACGGGAATTTAAGGATGAAAACCTGAGACAGGAAATTGAAAATGACCACGAGCGCACCATGGAAATTGTGAAAAAATATATCCATTGCGCTTAATTATGTTTTTTAACCGCGAGCAGGAGGCACAGAAAATAGCTGTGCCTCTTTTTTTTACCCCTTGCAAAATTCTGATTTTAAGATAAGAGCGAACTCCCCTTAGCGCACTCCCACTGATTTTTTTATCTTTGCAGACTTTACCAAATCATAGTGCAGGATGTTACGATCAATGACCGGTTACGGGAAAGCAGTTAGAGAGCTTGATAATCTGAAGATAACTGTTGAAATAAAATCAGTAAACAGCAAACAGCTCGATCTTAATTGCCGTTTGCCTTTTGTTTATAATGAAAAGGAGCCGGAGATCAGATCAATGGTGAGCAGAGATGCCGGCCGTGGAAAGATGTTTATCGGCATCACCCGTGATTATACGGGCGAGGAAGCAGGACAAATGGTGAACCAGCAGCTTGCCCTGCGTTATTACAGGGAGCTGAGTGAGCTGACAGCTAAGATGGATCAGAAAGCAGAGCCGGATTACCTGCAGGCTGTCATGCGCATGCCGGAGGTACTGAGCCATGAAGAGGAAGAGCTGGATGAAAATGAATGGCAGGCACTGAAGAAGACCATATCAGAAGCGCTTAAAAGTTTGGATAAATACCGCAGTGAAGAAGGCCGTATACTGGAAGATGACTTCAGGCTGCGGGTATCCAATATCAGAAAATACCTGGCTGATATCGACCCTCATGAAAGAGAACGCATGGAACAGGTGAAAGAAAAATTCAATAAGGAACTGCTCGACTTTATCAAAAATAAAACACTGGATGACAACCGGTATGAGCAGGAAGTGGTGTATTATCTGGATAAGCTGGATATTACGGAAGAAAAAGTGAGGCTGAAACAGCACTGCGAATACTTTTCAGAAACTATGGACAACAACCAGGCCAACGGAAAGAAGCTCACCTTTATTTCGCAGGAAATGGGCCGCGAGATTAACACCATAGGGTCAAAGGCTAATCATGCTGAAATTCAGAAACTCGTAGTGGAAATGAAAGACGAGCTGGAAAAGATCAAGGAACAACTGGCCAATATTCTATAGTATGAAAGAGAAACTCATAATAATATCTGCGCCATCAGGAGCCGGGAAAACCACCATCGTTAATGAGCTGATCAAGGACTTTGACAATATTGAGTTTTCTGTTTCAGCCACCACGCGCTATGCCCGTGAAGGTGAAAGAAACGGCGTGGATTATTATTTCATGGAGGAAGATGAATTTAAGAAGCGGATAGAAAATGATGAGTTCGTGGAGTATGAGCAGGTTTATCACAATCAGTATTACGGCACCCTGAAAACTGAGCTGCAACGAATCTGGGATAAAGGCCACCATGTAGTGTTTGATGTGGATGTGATAGGCGGACTGAATATCCGCAAGAAATACCCGGGCAATTCGTTGGCCATATTCATCATGCCGCCTTCTGTTGAAGAACTTGAGATAAGGCTGGTGAAGCGTGCCCGCGATGACGACCGCAGCATCCGCCAGCGAATGAGCAAAGCCAGGCATGAACTCACCTATGCTCACAGCTTTGATGAGGTGATTGTGAATAACAATCTGAAACAGGCGGTGCAGGAAACTAAAGATGTTATCAAAAAATTCCTGAGTGAATGATGTTAAAATCCAAGCGAAAAACAGGCCTGTATTTCGGATCCTTTAACCCGGTGCATACCGGCCACCTGATCATCGCCAGCCAGATGGTTGAGAATTCCGATCTGGAGCAGGTGTGGTTTGTGGTTTCGCCTCAGAACCCGCTGAAGAAAAAGAAGACCCTGCTGGAGAATCATCACCGCCTGGCCCTGGTAAAGGAAGCTATAAAGGATGATGGCAGATTTAGAGCCTCGGATGTGGAATTTAACCTGCCACAACCTTCCTACACCATCCATACGCTAACTGTGCTGGACGAAAAACATCCCAACCGCGACTTTGCATTAATTATGGGAGCCGACAACCTTGCTACCATCCACAAATGGAAAAACTACCGCGAAATTCTAAACAATTATCAGTTTTATGTCTATCCTCGGCCAGGCTACGATACTGGCGAATATGACACTCATGAAAATGTATGGCTGATTGATGCCCCGCAGATGGAAATATCCGCCAGCATGATCCGTGATTCCATTAAAGCAGGTAAAGATATGCGCTACCTGCTGCCTCCCGACGTTCTCAGGTATATTGATGAAATGATGTTTTATAAGTAACTGCGTTGGTTTATTGCCTCAGGAATTAAAAAACATACTATCTTAGCTTCAGTATTCATAAATAATTGCAACAATTCTGTTATGCTTATGAAGCTTTCCTTTGTATTAGTCTTATTGATGTCAGTATTTTCCGGCTTTTCGCAATACATATACGGCCCCGAACAAAGCGTTACCAGTAACTTCCATGACATTACTGATTTTTCCGTCATCGAATTTGATAATGATGCTGACCAGGATTTGATCAAGCCTGTTCAGGATAAGAATAGAATAAGGAAGTGTGTATATTTGTCCCGGCCGGGGCAGGAAGTTAAGTCTTAATATGTCTGGATTTAGATGCCGCGATATATATCCTGGAACTGAAAACTGCGAACAAACAGCTTAGCATCAGAATAATAACACAATAAAATCCAAATGCTGAAGGGTATGATATGAAACAGGAAGAGAGAAAAAAACTGGTTGAGTATCTGAAAAGAGAAAAGAAGAATACAGAAGAAAAGATTGAGGTGCTGAAAGAACTCACTCAACCCATAGCGCCCGATTGTTCTTATGGCCGGGTAAGCCGCATGGATGCCATCAACAACAAAAGCGTGAATGAAGCGGCCTTGCGCAACGCTCAGGAAAAGCTTTTAAAAATAAAACACACCCTTGAAAAGTCGGAAGACCCCAAATTTGGTATCTGCCGCAATTGCGGTAATCCTATTCCCATGGGGCGCCTGCTGGTGATGCCTGGCAGCAGCATGTGTGTAAGCTGCGCAGGCAGCAGATAAACTTTTCTTCAGGCAGCATATATTATGCTTAGTTTTGTTATCAGAAAAAAATACCTTTCATGACAAAACAAAACACCATCTCCTCAAGGCGCAAGCCAAACTGGCTCAAGGTTAAGACTCCCATTGGCAGTAGCTACAGTGATGTTTATAAGCTCCTGAACAAACACAATATCCACACCATTTGTACCAGCGGCAAATGCCCTAATATTGCGGAATGCTGGAGTAACAAAACGGCTACTTTCATGATACTGGGCGACACCTGCACCCGCGCCTGCAAGTTCTGCAATGTGAAAACCGGGCGCGGAGAAGCTCCTGATGCATCCGAGCCCCAACATATAGCTGAGAGTATAGCCACACTTGACATCAAACACGTGGTGCTGACCTCAGTAGACAGGGACGATCTGCCGGACCAGGGAGCCGGGCACTGGGCTGAGGTGATCAAAAAGATCAAACAACAAAACCCTGAAGTGACTATGGAAGCACTTATTCCTGACTTTCAGGGCATCAAAGAACTGATAGCAAAAGTAATTGAAGCTCAGCCGGAGGTAATTTCTCATAATCTTGAAACAGTCCGGGAGCTCACCCCTTCAGTTCGCAGCCGGGCTTCCTATGAAACCAGCCTAAAGGTAATCCGGCAGATCAGCGCTTCTGCTTCCAGGCCCAAATCGGGAATTATGGTTGGGCTGGGCGAAACCGACCAACAGGTTTATCAAACCATGGACGACTTACTGGAAGCAGGATGCGAAATATTCACCATCGGGCAGTACTTGCAGCCGGGCAGGCGTAACCTGCCCGTGGAAAGATATGTCAGCCCCGCTACATTTAAGGAATACAAGCGGATGGCAATGAAGAAGGGATTCCGGCATGTTGAAAGTTCGCCACTGGTTCGCTCATCCTATCATGCACAAAAACACATCTTATAATGGTAAACAAAGTAGTTTTTCAGAATCTGGGAAAGATCGACTATAAAAAAGCCTGGGATTATCAGGAGGAATGTTTCAGAAAAGTATCTCAAGCCAGAGAAAATGAGCAGGCACTGCCGCAAAAAGCAAACGGTTACCTGCTGTTTTGCGAGCATCCCCACGTTTATACGCTGGGCAAACACGGACAGAAAAACAATCTGCTGATCTCTGATGATTTTATGAAGAAAATCAATGCCACTTACTATCACATCGACCGTGGCGGAGATATTACCTATCACGGCCCGGGACAGATCGTCGGCTATCCCATCTTTGACCTGGAGCGCATGAAACTCGGGCTGAAAAAATACATTAAAGGTATAGAAGAAGCCATCATCCGGGTGGTGAAGGAATACGGGCTGGAGGCCAGCAGGCTGAAAGGTGCCACAGGTGTTTGGCTGGATGCCGGTGTGCCCGGCCGCGCGCGTAAGGTCTGCGCCATCGGAGTTAAGGCCAGCCGCTTTATCACCATGCACGGATTTGCATTTAATGTAAATAGCCAGCTTGAATATTTTAGCCATATAAATCCCTGCGGGTTTCAGGACAAGGGTGTAACCTCACTGCAAAAGGAACTCGGACGGGAAATAAACTTCCACGAAGTAGAAGAAAAAACAAAAAAGCAGCTCGCCGCCGTTTTTGATCTGGAGTTGATATAGCGTGAAGGGAAAGCATTTTGATCAGTTTGGAGCAATTAAAGCTGTACTAATTAGTGTATAGCTCGACCATGGTTGGCATGACTCTTCAAAAAGGATGCACGACCGTTGAATATTGATGCATTACCGGGTAACGGATATATCCCGCAGAAACAGGCATGGCCTGGACCGTCAGCAGCTGTGATTTTGCGCGGAACCACACGTCCATATATATCCGTCTGCGGCTCTTATCCTCGCCGGGCTGCACAAACCACCGGATTATGTTTTAGCTCAACAAAAAAATCTTTATACTACGCCAGCTTTCCTACTGTGCCAAAGTAAAGGTCAGGCTGATACCCGCACTGGTGTTAGAATTGGGATATTGGGACGAAACATAAGGCTCATTGACCACCTGGTCGTAATACAACCTTAAGCTGACCGACTGGCTGATCATATAATCAACAGAGGTGTTGATGGATAATACTTTTCTTCCGTTAGATATCTGGTCGGCATGTTCCACCAGCTTCCTAAGCACCGTTTTATTATCCCGGAGGGAAAAATCTACCTTTATATTAAGGTCGCTGCTCAGCGTTCGCGACGACCCACCGGCTTTCACTTTAAACTGAACATCCTTCACACGGTATCCGGCACCAAAAACATATTCATTGCTGCTGATATCTGTCAGCTGGTTATTGGAAAAGCTTAGCGAGAGATTCCTCGATTTGCGCATCTCCAAGCTAAAACGCAGACTGTTGTGCATGGTCATATCAAAGCTCACAAGCGGGTTAAACTGTTCCGAAATTAATACAGTGTTGATTTCATACTGCGGCAGAAATCCGCCGGTTTGATTTCTCACATACTGAAAGCCGTCTAAACCCTCCTTATATTGAATATTGGTTTGGAAGCCACCCACCGAATAGGTGGAATTATAGGCATGATTAATGGAAACATTTTTGAAATAATCGCTGACAAATTCCAGATTAGTCAGGCCGGTAAATGTCAGCCTCCAGTTGGGCATAGGAATTTTCGGAAAATAGTCCAGCTCCACCTTATCCGGCGATTTTCCGCCATAGGCAGCAAGGAAAGCCGGGATCATTACATCCTGTTGCGTCATACCGTAACCATCCGGGAATCCCAGGCTGTCTCTTTTGCCATAATCAGAGTTAGGATTTTTTCTTGACAACCTGTTTGCGATCACCAATAAATAGTCCCTGAAATTCTCAAAGTTCTCGTTGGAATAAGTGGTTTTATCATCGGATACAAAGGCAGTATTCCAGGCCAGGTATGACATGCTGAAGCTTCCCTGTTCTGTTTCCGAATAGTTCTTAAAATTACCGGCTGAGTCGGCGCGATAGTAGGTTTGATAATTTTTGGAGAAGGTACGCATGGCATTAAGTTCCACCCTGAAGTTCCGGAAAGGCTCGAAAGTAGCACGCCCGTTCATGGTTTGCGTATGTTTCTTCATAAAGGCGGAATTGAGCCTGTCGCTGGTGGTTAGCCAACCTTTTTCAAATGCCCTGTCCCTGATATCCGTTTGTTCGCCAAACACAAATCCCAGCCCCGGAGCATTCATATTAAAGTTATTACCCAGCAGGGTAGGTTCCGGTTGAAATCCCGGCACCAGCATCCCATTGCTTTCGTTATAGCTCAGGGCTACATTCTTCAGACCTGTAATCAGCTTCAAGGTGTTATCCATCACCTGTTTGAGTATTTCCGTGCTTTTATTTTCGGCCAGGCTGTCTTTGCCAGCACCGTCAGGGTCTTCTTCTCCCGGCCGGCCCATACGGCGCTCCATTCCCCTGCCCATGCCCCGGCTTCCCTGGTTCAGCTTTTTGAGATATCCTATCTTATTATACAGAGTATTCATGCTCAGGCTACCGTTCAGCTGAATGGTATTGGAGTTTTGAATAGTATTCCCAAGATATTTGGCAACAGTTGCCGCTGCATGCCAGGTATAATTGGTCTTATACTTGGCAGAACCATTGATCCAGTTCAACAGCGGAAGTTTTGAGAATGGCAGGTTATAGGTTACCGTGGCCACCTGGTTGTAATCGTTCATACGTCCAAGGTCGAGCACATTATCCCAAATGGTATCCATCTTGGCGGAATAATCACTGGCTTCCTTATCGATCCGGCCCGCCGGCTCATCAACCCTGGCCATTGCAGTGGCGCGGAAATCAAACTTCAGCGACTGGGTGATATCATATTTCATATCATACTGCCTGTTCCAGTCGAATGTTTTCACATAGGTTGTATCGATCAGTATGTTGGCCCGGGTTTTATTGCGTAGCAGGTTTTCGCTGTACATCCTGTTGATATTGGTTCTGAACGACAGCATCCGCGGCATATAATAGAAGTTAAAGTCGCGAATGAGCGCAAAGTACGGGCTCTTTAGGAAACTTACCTTCTGGAAGGGCTTCATAATTTTCGGACTGGTGGAGAAATTATATCCCAAAGCCCCGTTGTAGGTTTTTTTCAGGTCATGCTCGATATCAATATCACGGTGGTATATCTCACTATATGAATACGACACGTTAAAGTTTTCCACATCCCACAACTTAGGCTTGGTAGAAGCACCGGTGCGTGTTTTCCGAACATTCATAAAGTTGATATTCTTTCGCATGGTATAGTCCTGCGACAGCTTCTTAACTGAATCCTGTGCCTGTTCACTGGCATAGGTTTTCAGGTCTTCCTCAAACTTCACATCCGGGTTCAGCGGGTTATACTCCGGATCACTGAATGCTTCAGAATAATCAAAGTGCATGGGAATGCTGATGCCGGTTTTTTCAGGGAAGAATTTCCCCAGCTGCAGATTAGTAGCAATATCATACTGGTAAATTCTTTCAGTCTGACGCTCGGTAATGTTCTGTTCGATGCTACCAAAGCCCGGGGTTGAGATGTTACCGGCAACCGTAACGTTACCCAGGTCTGCAAGGTTAGCGTCAACCCTTGCAACGGCTGCCCAGCCGCCCTCATTGGCAAAGTCAGTGAGGCGCAACTCATTCACCCAGATCTCAGCACTTTTATCCAAGCCGTCATCATCACTGTTGAGAGAGGCCTTTTTGGGATTTCTCACCCCGATCATGATCGTTTTTACTTCCGCCAGGTTTGGTGTTCCCATCACGGTGATCTTACGCCCGTCGCGGAACTCCACGTATGGAATATTCAGGCTTAAATTGCTGCTGCCACTGCGCATGTCGATATTCCGGTTCTGCTTCACATCCACCAGCTGATCCAGTTTGATCTCCATTTCATTGGAAGCAGGCCATATGGCTTCTTCGTCATATCCGGAAGTGTTCCAGGGTGTAACCTCAAGCGGCACTTCATATTCGTAATAGTTTTCCGTGAAGTCGGATCCCAGACGTATAAACACAGTCAGATCGCCGTCTTCGAGAATATCGTTATTATCGGCCTTTTCAGCGTGCACAAACATCTTCAGCTTCTTGTAGCGGCGCATGTCCATATCTGCTGTTTTGTAGATGGCACGTGCATCACCATCAATCAGGTCAAGCACCTTCATGCTAAGCGACTGCTCGTTCAGTTTGTGCAGGCTCACCGCACCCAGGTTTGTTTCCCGCTCGATTTCAGGCGGCAATACATAAGGTATTGGTGTCCGCTGCCCGTTTTCTTCTATGTTGACCGCGGAGACAGTAAACGAAGTCTGGCTTTGCTGGTCATTCGGGATGTAGTCTCCTGGATAAAGCATGGAGTAATTATATTTTCTCCATTCACTTCTCACCAACTCCAGGGTGGCAAAGCGCAGTACCACATCTTCATTAAATCCTCTCATGAACATACGTATGAAGCGTATGGATTTAAAATCCTCGATGTTTCCAACCACCTGATCTGGTTCTCTAATCGGGATTTTAAACTGATACCAGTTAACCTGAGAAGTTTTATCGTTCGCCAGATGCACGGATGCTTTATAGATATCAGTGATATAATTCTGGCCTACTTTCATTTCCTGGGGGTCAAGATGCACCTTATACTGGTAATAGCGCTCTGCTTCATTCAGTGTATTATCCTGGTTAATGTCCTCCACATTAGGCAGTGTTGTAGCCAGTGTAGGGTATGGCTCCGGTGACTGGTCGGCAGTAGGAGAGTTACCGTCCATACCGTTATATTCCTTATAGCGTTCCAGTATGCTCAGCTGCATATTATCATAATCCCCGCCACGGAAATAGTGATAGTTGTCAGCTGAGGGGTCATCGGTGGCATTCTGATAAGCCTGGGAGGATACCCCGTGGAGGTTTGCAATACGATCGAGATATGTAGCCTTGAAAAACGATTGCTCATCATTATCTCCCAGTCCGTCCAAACCTACATCCTGAAATTCCCGTGAGGTAGGATTATTGTCAAATGAGTTCACCAGCGCCTGTAATGTAGGTACCCGGCCCCACATGGTTGTATCAACATCTGTCACCTGCGATGAAGTTGGCAGGCCATTCTCGAAGAATTTCCGGCCGTCCTTCAGTATATCTTCGGAAATATCACCGAGGTTAAAATACAGGTTCCCGTCGTCCTGCAGGGGCATTTCAGGTCCTGTACCATCCGGATCAATAAAAGGATCCATCATCCAGAATTCGATATACTCCACGTTTGAAGCCTCGAAATCGGTTTGATCTATGCGCCGCATGATCCCACCCCAGCGTGTGTCCGGCTGCTTCAGGGTTCCGTCGGCATTCAGCCCTGCTGAAAGCGCACCGCCTTCCACATCATAGTTATACGGGCCCCGCTCGTCCGGATAAAAAGCCATGTTAAGCACAGCCATATTGGTGGGCTGGTTATTAGGTGTTTCGCGATTGGGGAATACTTCCCGCTCCAGGATTTCCCTCACGTAGTGGTTGGAACGTGCATCCGCATCGTTGGCTATGTGCCCGGGGGTGGCACTATTTGTCCGTGTAAACAGCGGATCCACCACAAACCAGTTAAACTTGGCCCTGTTATAGCCATAGGCGATAGAGTCAGAATCTGCCTCAGGAAAAATCATGGGCTGCCCTTGCGGGGTGCTTGCAATAGACCAGGTTCCTACATTCTTAATGTCGAATCCTGAAGCACTGCCTTCAAAATCATCAATATAAACGGTTCCTGCTTTACCGATACCACGGGCATGCCCAGGGATGAGATGTGCAAACTCCCCGTCGAACGTTACCTGGGATGGTTCTTTGGTGTCAATTAAAGGTATCTTGTCAACCAGTTTGGTAAGCAGGCGGGATTCGTCCTGGAAGGTTCCATTCAGGCCCCAAATGGTATTGGAAATCGGCTCATTGCCATAGTTCACCTTTTGGGTAAGCGGTCGCTCGGTCAGGTTCATGATAGTAGCCCCTACATTGGCCCTGTCGCTTAGCATATAGTCAATATGTGTTCCTACCAGGGTCTTTGTCTGAACATTAACCATGGAATTCGATTCCAGGGAAATGTTGATAGGTGTACCCGAATTCAGAATACCTTCATTGATGATCTTCACGCTCCCCAGTGTATAATCCACTGTGTAATCAACATTTTCCTGTAGAGGCACGCCTCCGGCAGTAACTTTTACTGATCCCTGCGGGATGTTCATGGCATTAAGGGAAATGTCCGATCCGGAAGCTGATTTGTAAATTCCCTGCATCACAAATCGATTCTTATCGGGATATTGCCGCGCATTATGCTTGGTCATGGTGTAGAGCGAGTCATTGGCATATTTGTCTGCCAGCTTCGGATCACCAATGGCTTCGCGTATGGCGTTTCCGAAGGGTTCCACCACCGGAAAGTACACTTTACCGCGGTTTGCCTGTATGGTGCCTCCCTGTGTGGCTGCGTTGTCGATAAAATCGAAAACGCCGTCAGGTACAGGGTCCATGTTAACATTCACATTATCCATGTTAAGTGCACGAATAAGTGGTATACCTTTCACATCACCCTCGGTGATATAGCCCATGGGTACGCCGGTTTCCGGATCTTCATACAGCACATTAAATCTGAAATCTTCAGAATTTACCTGGTAAGCGCCCAATGAATAAACGTTTTTCATCATCAGATCCCACATGGGGATATCTGTGTTTTGCGTGGCGCTCTTCAGAAGCTTTATGATCAATGCCTTAGGGGGATTGATGCCGTCTGTGGAAAATTCCCCTACCTGATAAACCGAATCGCTGCCAATAACTGTGTACTGATAAGCCACTGCCAGCACCTGATCAGGATTCAGACGTGAATTAAGGGATATAAAACCCAACTTGGGGTTAAGGGTATATTCGTTGGACTCGAGCTTGCGTGCATTTTCCACTTTCTCAAAATCCACACCGCTCACAAAATCGATAGCGGGACCGGTAAGATAATTTGAAGCTGTGTTAATACTCCTGAGCATATTGGAGTCCAGCAGGGATATGAGCATGTCGTTGGAGCGGTTATCAGGATATTTTCCAGCACTGAAGTTTGGGTTGATCTTATCGTTATATGCATCATCCTCACCCAGATCCTGAAATGCTACGATATTACGGTTTTCCGTGGTGGCAGGCCCGATATTGGTAACCCACACCTCCACCTTGGTAATATTTACCGGTGAATTAACTACCGGCAGGTCTTCCAGTGCTTCATTATAAGTGTCGCGGAAATACTGAGCCAGGAAAAAGTGCTTGTTATCTTCATACTCATCCGCTTCTATATAAAATTCTTGAGTTTCTGCACCTTCTGATACCGTGATATTGGATGTTTCGCTTTCCTGCTTGGAGAAAACTGCCGTAACTGCGGTTTTTCCAAACTGCAGTTTTGTCTTGATACCGAACAGGCTTTGGCTGCCCCTGATGAGCGTACCCTGCATCGGCATGGTGACATCACCGGCCTCAATGGTCTTGATGATCTCATCTTCATCCCCTTCATACTGAAGCTTCATCTTATTATCAAAGTCAAAGGTAGCTTCAGTATTATAATTCACGCCAAACTGGATTTTGTCACCCACTTTGGCATCCACGTTCATTTGAATTTTTTCCTGGAAATCAAAATTGGTGGTGCGTTGCTGCTTAACATTCAGGGCAGGGTCCTCCCTGCGGCTGGATGTAATGCCAAAGATGAGTTCCACAGAACCCTGCGGATTGATCTGTATCAGGTCGCTTCCAAAGATAGGACTATCTCCTCCTGTAATGCCCAGTCCAAACAGTCCCCCGTCACCTTCTTCCCCGCTTTCCTGGCTCACGCGTTCCTGCCAGTGTTGCTGCATTCGGCGTTCCATGTCGTACTTCAGATATTCCTCGAAGGTCATATAAGTGGGCACGCGGTATTCAAGGCTTCCCACTTTGCGGATAAAATAATAGCGGTTTGTTTCGGGGTCGTACTGGATCTCGCTAGAAATATTTTTCGGATCCCGCAGGTACAGTTTATGGTCCAGTTTTGATTCATATGCTGATTCCTTACCTGGCAAGGGGTATGGAACGGTGTCCTTTTCTGCAGAATCCGGCGGTGACCAGTTTGTGGGACTGCCAACGGCAGGTTCCATGTGATTAATGCCTGCTGATGTGCTCAGGCTAACCCATAACACCAAAAAACTGAATACCGCCAGGCCTGAAATATTTTTGATTGTCCGACTCAAGTCTGAAAAATATACTTTTTATTAATCCTATTCCGCACTACAATGTTTTCAATGCTTCTTTAATTAAATTCTCCACAGATGTATCTGCAGGCAGCGACTTTAGCACTTTGGTTAAAGCACGCTCTGCCACACTCTCCTGAAAGCCCAGCATGATTAAAGCAGATAACGCTTCAGTCCTTTTGGTATTGTGTGCGCCTGATAAAATGTCCACAGCCTCTGTATCTTTTTTGATTTTATCCTTCAGGTCAAGAATAATTCGCTGTGCTGACTTGGCTCCAATTCCTTTCACGCTTTTTAACACCGCCACCTGTTCATTGAGAATGGCCTCGTATATTTCATCCGGGCTCAGGGACGACAAAATCATTCTGGCCGTGTTAGCTCCAACGCCGTTAACCTGAATTAGCTGGCGGAAAAGCTCACGCTCGGTAGTATTGATAAATCCGTACAGCATCATGGCATCCTCCCTCACCACCAGGTGAGTAAAGAGCTTGCAAAACTCACCCTGCTTCTCCTTTTCATTCAAAGCGGTGTATGTGTAAAGGGAAATATTCAGAAAATAACCCACACCCTGGCTGTCGATTACAGCATAAGCCGGGTTCTTCTCGATCAGCCTTCCTGAAATATGTTCATACATAAGCTACTCTTTGGCAAAAAACAAAAATAAGCATTTTCAGGACATTAATAAATGCACTGAAAATGCTCACAAAAAAAATAAAAATTTATGTAGCAGCCACTATGCTTGCTGCACTTCTTTAATGGCTTTTTCAAAAGCATTGTCAATAATGTGCTGCGGGGGCTGTTCAATAAATCCTTGTTCGGAAAGCATTTTAGTGGCGGCTCTTGCCTTTTCGATATCCTTACGGGCAATTTCAAAGGCTTCCTCCCGGCTGAGTTTACGGCGGGCAACACCGTCTTCAATGGCCTGCATGGCAACATCAGCAGCTTCTTCCGGAAATACGGATGCCTCATCCATGGTAGGGACAATGTTTTCCGGCTCAATTCCCCTGGCTTCGGCATAATCAGCAAGTGAATGTGCAGCTGCAATAGCCATATTATCTGTAATGCTGGTAGCTCTTACCATCAGTGCGCCTTTCAAAATACCCGGAAAACCAATGGAATTGTTTACCTGGTTGGGGAAGTCACCGCGCCCGGTAGCCACGATATACGCTCCTGCTTTTTTGGCTTCATAAGGATATATCTCAGGAACAGGGTTTGCGCAGGCAAAAACGATAGGCTTTTCACCCATCTTTTCCACCCATTCAGGCTTAACCACCCCCGGGCCTGGTTTGGATAATGCAATTAACACATCGGCACCATCCATAGCTTCATCCATGGTTTTGATCTTATCCGGGTTTGTTTGTTCACACAATTCCCATTTTCGATAAAACCGCGGATCGGATTTTATGTCCTCACGCTCCGTGTCCAGGCTGCCATAACTGTCGAAAAGCACCAGGTTGGAAGGATCTGCGCCGTCAGCAATTAAAAGCCTGGCTATGGTTGTATTGGAAGCTCCGGCGCCCAGTAAAACCATTTTTGCTTTGCCAATATCTTTTTTCACAAGTTTTAGGGCATTAATAATACCGGCCAGGGTAACACAGGCAGTGCCCTGTGCATCATCATGCCATACCGGTATATCACATTCCTCGCGCAATGTATCCAGCACTTTATAGCAATTTGGCTGGCTTATATCCTCCAGATTCACAGCCCCGAAGCTATGTTGCACCATCTTAACAAAATCAATGACCTTTTGCGGATCAGCATTTCCATCCTTGTCTTTGCTGTCAATACATAAGGCAACCGCATCCACGCCACCAAGATACTTCATCAGAAAAGCTTTTCCCTCCATAACACCCAGTCCACCGGGAGGTGTAACATCACCATCGCCAAGCACACGGGTTGAATCACTTACAACTGCCACAAGATTGCCGCGATTTGACATTTCAAAAGACATATCATTATTATCACGAATACTCGTGGAAACACGGGACACACCTGGAGTGTACCACACGTTGAACCAGTTGAAAGCAGGTACCGGTGCCTTTGGCAGTGTTTGTATCTTACCCTTGTAATGATGGTGTGCTGTAGCTGCCAGGTTTTTTAGAAACAATGTCTGGGCTTTTGCTTTTTGCTCATCGGTAAAATCTGCAGGAAAAAATTCATGCAGATTATCCAATGAAGGAGATATCCTCTTTGTCATGATGTCTTGGTTTAGTTATGATCTGTAAAGATATGAATTTGCCTGCACATGGAAAAATCACCGCTTAATTAATTGCTTATTTTCAAAAACACCTGCAAAACCTTCAGTATCTGCACACATAAAAATCTGTTGCTTATTAAAGATTTTAGCATTTCCTTTGCCGCCATAATTCAATAAGCACAAAACACACGAAATGAAAAAAGTATTGTTTTTGATGATGCTTCTGGCAGGAATGAATCTGCAGGCACAAAATGTCCAGCTACATTATGATCTGGGTGATAACAGGAAGTATTTCACCACTACAGTGGAGATGTTTAAACCTGATAAGTGGGGATCCACTTTTTTCTTTGTGGATATGGATTATGGCATAGCCGATGAACTAACAGGAGTGAACATGGCTTACTGGGAAATTGCACGCGGACTGAGATTCTGGGATTCTCCTTTTGAAATTCACCTGGAGTACAACGGTGGTTTTGGGCAGTATTATGCCGTACCTCATGTGGGGGCTTACCAGATAAATGATGCCTGGTTGTTTGGAGGAAATTACACCTTTGCCAATGAGGATTATTCGAAAACATTCACGATTCAGGCTATGTATAAATATATCCGGGGTATAGAAGACTTATCTTTTCAGATAACCGGAGTATGGGAATTAAAATATTTTGACGGCCGGTTTACTTTTGCAGGCTTTGCTGACTTCTGGAAAGAACCGGTAGACTTTGATTTTGACGGACAGCCGGATACGGACTTTATATTTATGGCCGAACCCCAACTTTGGTTTAACCTTACTGAGAACTTCGCACTGGGAAGTGAGGTGGAGTTTGCCAATAATTTTATAGTGGAAGGGTTTAAGATCAGCCCCACGGTGGGAGCAAAATGGACTTTTTAATTGTTTGAAAAGAGTCTGAAGTTCACGCCATAAAAAAGCAGGCTTTTGAGAGCCTGCTTTTTTATGATATGATTTTTGAGCTTTACATCAGCTTTTTGCCGATTTCCTCGAGCATCACTTTGGTCATACGCTCCAGGTCGTATTCATTTTCCAGGCCCCAGTCTTCACGGGCTATGGTATCATCGATACTTCCCGGCCAGCTTTCGGCAATCGCCTGACGGAAATCCGGCTCGTAATTTACTTTCAGTTCGGGCATATGCTTTTTAATTTCAGCAACGATCTCTTCGGGCGTAAAGCTAATCCCGGCCACATTGTAGCTGGAGCGAATTGATAATTTTGTGCTGTCAGCTTCCATCAGCTCGATGGTTGCTTTAATGGCATCCGGCATAAACTGCATCGGCAGGGCAGCATCTTCATTTAAAAAACAGGTATATTCACCTTTACGGATTGCTTCATAGAAAATTTCCACTGCATAATCGGTAGTGCCGCCGCCTGGCTCTGCTTTGTAACTGATAAGCCCCGGATAGCGGATGGAGCGTGTATCCACACCATATTTTTCGTAATAATATTGCACCCATCTTTCGCCGGCAAGCTTACTGATACCATAAACTGTGTTCGGGTCCATCACGCAAGTTTGCGGGGTATTTTGTTTCGGCGTAGAGGGCCCGAAAACCGCAATAGAGCTGGGCCAGAAAATCCGGCTTAGCTTTTCTGTCCGGCCAAGTTCCAAAACGTTCATCAGGCTTTCCATGTTGATATCCCAGGCTTTCAGAGGCATTTTCTCGGCTGTCCCGGATAAAAGCGCTGCCAAATGATAAATCTGGGTGATATTGTATTTCTTTACCAACTCGTGCATTTTTTCAGCATCCATCACATCCAGGATTTCAAACGGACCATCTTCCTTCATTTCCGTTTCCGGCTCTTTGATATCCGTGGCTACTACATTGTCTTTTCCATATCGTTCTCTGAGCTCATAGGTCAGGTCTGTGCCTATCTGACCGCAAGCTCCGGTGATGAGTATTTTCTCCATACTATTATCGGTTTCCAAAAATCGGTTTGTATTTTTAATGGCATAAAAGTAAGAAGGAAAAATGATTCTGAAAAGAAGAATTTCAGGAAAGAGTTAAAACAAATGCTTTTTATCCGCGAATTAAGCCAATTGTAGACGAATTAACAAGAATTTAATTCCAATAAACTATTTGTTGTTTATTCAATAGCACAACC
>CAYZDA010000054.1:0-18555 GCA_964477095.1 uncultured Bacteroidales bacterium
ATTTACGCCTTTTCTGCCGGAGCATTCAGTTCCAGTGCATCTTTCACTTTATTTTGCGCCAGTGCCAGGTCCACCACGTCGATCATCTCACGAACGTAATGGAATTTCAATCCTTTGATGTATTTTTCGGGAATATCTTTTATGTCCTTTTCATTTTCCTGCGACAGGATGATGTCCGTGATCTTCGCACGCTTGGCAGCCAGGATTTTCTCCTTGATCCCGCCAACAGGCAATACTTTGCCGCGCAAGGTGATCTCGCCTGTCATGGCAATACGGGCTTTGATCTTTCTTTGGGTAAAAATGGATGCCATAGCCGTAAACATGGTAATTCCCGCCGAAGGACCATCCTTGGGAGTGGCTCCCTCCGGAATGTGCATGTGGACATTCCATTTATTAAAAGCCTCAGGGTCCAGCTCCAGGTCAGCAGCATGTGATTTCAGATACTCAAAGGCCAGGTTGGCTGATTCCTTCATCACATTACCCAGGTTACCGGTTAGGGTTAATTGACCCTTGCCACGGCTCAGGCTGGTTTCCACAAACAGGATTTCACCACCCACGGCAGTCCATGCCAGGCCGGTTACCACACCAGGCTGATCAATGGATGCATACTCGTCACGGTTTACTTTACGCGGACCCAGTATCCGTACCAGATCCTCCTTACTAACAGTTTTGCTGTATTCCTCTTCTGCAGCAATATATTTAGCCTTATTCCGGATTATCGCGGCTATATTTTTCTCCAGTGTTCTCACACCGGCTTCGCGGGTGTAACCTTCAATAACTTTTTCGATAATATCTTTTCTGAACTTTACCTGGCTTTTCTTCACCCCATGACGCTCCAGTTGCTTGGGCACCAGGTGCCGCTTGCAGATTTCGGTTTTTTCTTCCACCAGATAACCGCTGATGTCAATCACTTCCAGGCGGTCGCGCAAGGCAGGATGAACCGTGCTAAGTGTATTAGCAGTGGCTATAAACAACACGTTGGATAAATCGTAATTGATCTCCAGGTAATTGTCGTAAAACTCGGTGTTTTGTTCCGGGTCCAGTACCTCAAGCAGGGCAGAGGAGGGGTCGCCACTGATGGTGTTACCACTCACTTTATCCAGCTCATCCAGTACGAATACCGGGTTGGAAGTACCGGCTTTTTTGATGTTCGACATGATGCGGCCGGGCATGGCTCCGATATAGGTTTTGCGGTGCCCCCGTATTTCGGCTTCATCTCTTAATCCGCCCAGTGACATTCTGACATAGGAGCGGTTCAATGCACGGGCAACGGATTTACCCAGTGAGGTTTTCCCGACACCGGGTGGGCCTACCAGGCAAAGTATAGGTGATTCATTGCTGTTTTTCAGCTTCAGCACTGCCAGATGTTCCAGGATGCGTTCCTTCACTTTTTCCAGGCCGTAGTGATCCTCATCCAGCACCTTGCGTGCGTTCTTCAATTCCAGGCTGTCATCCGAGAAATAACCCCATGGCAGGTCGGTCATAAATTCCAGGTAATTCATCTGGATAGAATACTCCGGTACTGCCGGATTCATGCGCTGTAGTTTATTGATCTCTTTTTCAAAAGATTCCCTGGCTTCTTGCGGCCAGTTTTTCTTTTCCGCTTTTTCCTTCAGCTCTGTAATAGCTTGTTCGTTGGGGTTTTCGCCCAGCTCTTCCTGTATGGTTTTCAACTGCTGATTCAGGAAATAATCACGCTGCTGCTTATCCAGGTCGGTTTTGACCTTATTCTGTATCTTGTTTTTTAATTCCTGCATCTGAAGCTCATTGTTCAGCACCCCCAGCACATCGGAGGCCCGTTTGAACTCATCCGGAGTTTCCAGAAATTTCTGTTTCATATGCACATCCACACTCAGGTTGGAAGCCACAAAGTTGGTAAGAAACGCAGGACTTTCTATATTGCGGATGGCGAAATTAGCATCAGAAGGCAAATTGGGCGATTTCTGAATGATTTCCAGTGAAATATCCCGAAGTGAATCTATCAATGCCTGATACGTTTTATCATCCGTACTGATATAACTATTTTCATACTCGGCGCTTTTTCCGCGGAAATATGGTTCTTTCTGAGTGATCTTCAGAAGTTTAAAACGCTTTTTGCCCTGGATGATAGCGGTGGTGTTTCCGTCGGGCATTTGCAGCACCTTTAGTATCCTTGCCACCGTTCCCACGTAATAAAGATCTTTTTCGGAAGGATCCTCAATATTTACATCCTTTTGAGCCACTACACCTATGGTTTTATCACCACGGTATGTTTCCTTAATCAGTTGTATGGATTTATCACGGCCCACAGTAATGGGAATAACCACCCCGGGGAACAATACGTTGTTTCTTAATGGTAGTATTGGTAAATCAGCCGGTACAGGCTCTTCATTCATTACTTCCTCATCTTCGGATGACAACAGAGGGATTAGTTCCGTATCCTGCTGCCCGTCCATATCCTGAAATACTATATTCTCCTGCTCCAAAAAACTCATATGTCTACGCCAATTTGTCAGTTGTATTTAATATCAAACTCTCATTAAAAATAATAATTGCCATGCGGCTCATGAATCGACTGATAAACAGTGTTCAGTCAAATCATATGCTTAAACTGCTGTTATAACCAGTTATTTTTGTCAATAAAAATGCCAAACTACACCTACTGCTCTTTATTTTTTTCGAGCTGATAGATGCGTTCCATAATTTTTTGTTCTGTAGCATCCATGGATTTTCCTCTGCGTCTCATAACGGATTCGGCTACCCTGAATGCTTTTTTAAGGTCATAGTCGCTAAAGCCCTGAGGGCCGCCCCAGTTAAAAGAAGGAATGAAATTACGCGGAAACCCTGATCCGAAGATGTTTACATTTACGCCTATCATAGTGCCTGTGTTGAACATGGTGTTTATACCGCATTTGCAATGATCGCCCATGACAAGCCCACAAAACTGCAGGCCTGTTTTTACAAATCGCTTTTCAGCATAGCTCCACATGCTCACCTCGTCATAGGTGTTTTTAAGGTTGGAGTTGTTTGTGTCAGCTCCCAGGTTGCACCACTCTCCAATCACGGCATTCCCCAGGAAGCCATCATGGGCCTTGTTGGAATATCCCAGGAACATGCAATTATTTACTTCACCACCAACTTTTACATGCGGACCGATAGTAGTGGCTCCATAAATTTTAGCATCCATTTTCAATACGCTGTGTTCGAGCATGGCAAAGGGTCCGCGGATTTTGGCTCCTTCCATTACCTCTGCATCCTTACCAATATAGATTGGACCTGCAGAAGCATTAAGGAAAGCTCCTTCCACTTTCGCCCCTTTTTCTATAAAGATATCACCTCCGGAAGTGAGGATATTGGTCATACTTAAAGGTTCAGATAACCTTCCTTCCGTAAGTCTGTAGAAATCATCACTGAGTAGCCTGGCGTTTGTACTGAACAGCTCCCAGGGGTGCTCTATGAAGGTAATTTCTTCAGTATATTCGATTTCTTTGGTGGAATTATGCTGTTCGGTATTTCTGCTTCTAATGGCCACCGTTTTATCTTTATGCCTTAGCAGCTCACAGTGGTTAAGTTTTTTCACAGCCCTGGCAAGAGAAGGTGTCATAACCACTGCCGAATTCACAAGCAGGTACTCATCAGCTTCTTCAAACGGGTATTTCTCCTGTAGATAATCTTCGGTGAGCCATGAAGCTTTCATACCCAGCAGGCTTTCGCACTTTTCCCGTAAAGTGGTAATACCGGCCCTTAGCTCGGAAACCGGACGGGTAAAGGTAAGCGGCAGCAATTGTTTTCTTATCTGCTGATCATCACATAGGATAAGATTCATATAGAAGGGGTTTTGGTTAGAGAGCAAATTTAGCCAAAATTGTTTGGTCTGGCGAATTTGCCTGCGTTTTATGAGGGTTCTGAATAAAAAAAATCCCGGCTTCTTTCAAACCCGGGACTTATAGCTCGAAATCAACTTAATTATTTGTTTTCGGACCCACTTTCCTTGCGCTCTAAATGTTTCTTATACCGGTTCTTAAATTTATCCACACGTCCTGCACTGTCAATTAGCTTCATCTTACCAGTGTAGAAAGGATGTGATTTATGTGAAATTTCAACCTTAACAAGCGGATATTCGTTCCCGTCTTCCCATGTGATAGTGTCTTTGGTCTTAATCGTTGATTTGGTCAAAAACGAATAATCATTGGAAACATCTTTAAATACTACAAACCTGTAATCCGTCGGGTGAATCTTTTCTTTCATTGTACTATCCCTTTATATTTTGGACGGCAAAAATAGAATGTTTTAAAATAAAAACCAAGGAAAAACACGCAATTTTTTAGTTTTTTATTTTTTCTGCCGTGTCTATGGCATCCGGATCGCTGAATGATGGTTTCAATGCCTCGCCCGGATACACGGTATGAAAGTCACCGGTCTTTTTGATGCTGGTTATCCGGCTGCTTTTATCATGATGAAGGAGGAGCATCTCCTTCAGCTCATTTTCATCTTTATAACGCTCGAAATTAATAACTGCTATTCTTGATTGCAGGGCAGCATCTTTTCTGAAAATCAGAAAACCATTGTCGGTGTTGTCTTCGCTGTTGATCAGATAGATTGATTTATTGTACTCGAAATTATTGAAATACTGAGTGTGCTGTTTCATTTCGGCAGCAAAGGGGGCAAATGGTTCAGCCAGCAATTTTATGCTGTAGTTTTCCGGAAGATACAGCTTATAGACATTTTCAGATGTACGCCCGAAATAGCGGAAGATGTCGTTTCCCATGGCTTCCAGCTGGTTTAGTGTTTCCTTGCCTGTGATAACGGCTGCTCCGTATTTAGCTCGTCGCAGTTTCCCGGGGTATTGGGAGAAATATTTCACCCATTGCTGCTGGCGGTCTTCTGGAATGCTGACTATGACTTTATCAAAATCGCTTAGCTTTCCTTCCACTGTTTCTATTTTTTTTCTGAATTCAGGATGGATGCTCACAAGGGTATCTGCTATAGCCGGCATCAGTATTTCATTTTCAGACATTTGCCGGTATTTTACTTTGAAACCCGCGAGCAGTGCGATGGCAATATCTTTCAACCCATCAAGAGGAGCCAGGGCAGGAGGTATTACTGCCATTGTCAGACCTGAATTTTCTTCAGAAAAAAAATCATGCTTTTCTGATTCCAGTAGCATGTGTGCATGGGCAAGCATAGCATAGCGGGTATTGTTTTCAGTAAACCAGTGGTTTTCTTCCACTGTTTTTGGAATCAATGCTTCCAGGTTTCTGGCAATAGCTTTGCGGCTTTCCTCCAGGTTACTGAATCGTGACTCACCGGCGGCAAGCATTATTTCTCCGAGTTCCCGCAATCCTTTTCTTACTTGCTGTATATCCATAATTCATTTACATTTGTTCATTCCAGTTTACAGGATTTTCGGCAAAAATAATTAAAATAATCAGCGGGAATGTTACGTTAGCAAATCAGATAAAGCACCATATGACATTCAGAGAGTTTATTTCCGTAACACTTTTATTATTCCTGACCTACACAGGAGTATTCGCCTCCACAGCAAATACCGATTCGCTGCTGGCGGTGCGTGAGGATTCCCTGAAAGAACTCAGAAGGCTGACACTTAACTCTCCTGAGCAGTTTGTCCGCTTTAATGCCAATGAAAAGCTCATCGATTACTGGATGGGAACACTAAAGGTGGAGGGTTCAGAGTCGTACAGCTTTCCTTCTGTCGACTCTATGTATATCGTTACTTCCCCTGACCGCAGGCTCAGGATCGTTACCTGGCACTTGTTGAATGATGATTATACGTATGATTTTTTCGCAGTGGTGCAGGCCTACAGCGAACGATATGACGATTATGTGGTGTATGAATTGCATGATAAAACCGAGAGTCTTCCTAATCCTGAATATGAGATGCTTCGCAATGGCGATTGGGTAGGTGGAATCTATTTCGATATCATTCAGGTGAAAAGAGACAGAAATTTAATTGATAAAGTGCTGGGTAATGGTCGTACTTTTTACACCTTGCTGGCCTGGAACGGGAATGATTTTAAAACGGATATCAAGATGATTGATGTGGCATACCTGCAATCAAACGGGCAGATCGTGCTTGGTTATCCGTTATTTCGCACGCGGGACTACCGCCTGCGACGCATTATCTTCGAGTATTCCGATCGTTTTCCAATGATACTGAAGTACGAACAGCAGTTTATCATAGAAGAAGAACAGGGGAAAACACGCCGTATATCAAAACGTGAGATGCAAAGGCGCCCTCAGAAATTCCCTCACCAAAGGCAGAACCAGGATTTTGAAGCCCAAAAGGCTGAAAAGAGGAAAAAGGATAAAGATCCTGAACTCAGGCCGGAGAAGATGATCATATTCCAGCGACTTATACCCATACGTCCTGAACTGGAAGGAATACCTTCTCAAACTGTTCCGCATCCGGAGGATTACGCTGCTTTTATATTTGAGGATGGGCGCTGGACATATTATGATAATATTGATGCCCTTAATAAGCCTTCCAGCTTCGATAATTATGAACGCTCCTACAACGAGAATGACCTTTTTGAATAAACAGGAAAGCAGGCTGCTTACCTTCACGGAAACAAGCCTGCCAGTTTCAATTATTTCATAAATCAATAAGCAAATTGTTGTGTGATAGTTTGAGCAGCAGTTTATTACTTAAATTCAAACTCCACAGCTGTAGTTTTAAAGCCTTGTTTCTTCAGCAATTCCAGTAAACCATTCTCACCAGGCAGATGTGCGGCTCCTACTGCAACAAACATTGAGGTTTCATGAAGCAGAGGGATTAGTTTCTTAATCCAGTTTTCATTTCTGGTAGTCAGGAATGTTTCTTCCATTTCTCCCATTTCTGATTCTTTAACCTGCTCATGCATGGCTTCCAGGTCCTGCTTTAAATATATCTTCAGCAGTTTTTTCAGCTCCCGTTTTAAATTATCTTCATAGAAAATGGCCATTTGTTCTTCTACGGGAATTGAGTCGAAAAGGGCAAACTGATACTCCAGCGTTTCCAAACCTTTAATAGGAATTTCATTTTCTTGTGCGATTCTAATCAATTCCATTTCAGGGCTTACCTGATCCTCGAATATGGCTGTGATTACGTGTCCATATGATCCGATGGGTTTCATTTTAGTGAGGTAGTCGATTTTCGGTTCATCAAACCCCAGCTCTTCAAGCGTTTCGATAAATTCTTCATAGCGCCCGGTGCTCAGGTAATCTTTGAGCGTTTTACCTTCAGGAAACATCATGAGACTCATAAGTTTGTCCGGGTTAATATTGCTCATGTCAATTTCCTGAAGCATGAGCTCAGATTCACTCAGGTGTTCGATAACTTCCGCCGGGAGGATAAAATCATCCTTTGGGATGGTATGCATCGTGCCAAATATATAGGTTACTTTTTCAGTATCCGGGTTTTCTATTTTCCATAGCAGTGAGTTCTCCTCCTGTGCTTTAGCGGGGAAAATCATCCACATCAGCAGGAAGGCGATCAAAATCGGGCGTATGTTTAAATTTTTGGGTGAACGTTTTTTCATATTGATGGATTTTTGAAATGTTTTTTCAAAGATAATATTTAAGTGTGAACACAGTCCGAAAATTTCATGTAAATAATTTTCAATGTTTTTTTACCCTGAATCCCCAAAGGGAAAACATTGAAAATCAGTCTTCCTTCCTGGGCTGTCTGTGTAAGACAAAATTTCTTTTTGTCTATCATAATTCCCGGAATGGGCTCAGGTGTTAAGTTCCCGTGATAAATCCATATTTAATTGTAGTAGGGTTTCCCGGGCATCTTTGCTGTTTGATGTAATGTGCTGATATACTAACCTGCCATCAGTGTTGCTTCTGACAGGAACGGGCCTTGGGGCCGATTTGTACGCTTCTCCGGCTGGAACAGTTGTGCCTGAAATGTCCAATGCTGTTTTTTTCTGGAGTTTGCGGCCCGCTGTTTATATTTCCTCAGTACATAATGTCTCACCTGGCACAAGGTAAATCGGGATCATTCATTGGTCTGGTGTTCTTTACGCAACAGATCATTTACTGTTTTCACCGGGTTAAAGGTGATAATGGGTACTTCCACAAAGGCGGTATTCCAGTCGGCCATGGCTCCGTTCCACAACCCGGGTAATTCCTGTGCCTTGATCGGTTTACCGTTTTGAGATTTATGAGAGATGATCCCGGTTGAGTGGTCGATAAAATCCGTAAGGTCAAAAGGCTCGTTCTTAAAGTTCCTCAGGCTGCACACAATATCCACCGGATTAAAATGTGTGGAGCTTTCCATGTAATTCCGCTGGTCTTCTTTTTTGGTATCGATCTGAGCTTTTTCCACGATCTGCATGCTAAGTGCCTCATCTTTGTTTCTTACACAGAACGGGCCGCCACCGGGTTCGCCCAGGTTTTTAACCATGCCGCAAACTCTTATGGGACGGTTTAGCTTGTCAAAAAGCAGATCAACTTTTTCTACTCGCCTCAGGTTTTCAAACTGAGCATCAACAAACAGATAACCAAGTGAATCCTGTATGAAAAGCCTCACCTCTTCAAGATTAACATTTTCAGGATTTTCATTAAGCTCCTGGAGATAGCTAAAAGTTTTTTCCTGTAATTCCATCAGGTAACCACCAAGTACTTTTTTATAGATGTATGTTGCATCCCGCAATTGATCAGTAACTATGTTGTCGATATTTTTAATAAAAACAATATCACCATAGATATCATTGAGGTTACCAATCAGTGCCCCGTGACCACCCGGACGAAAGAGCAGTGAACCGTCTTCATTCCGGAAGGGCTCGTTATTCATGTCAACGGCTATGATGTCCGTGGAAGCTTTTTGTTCTGAGAATCCGATATCGTAGTTCACGCCAAAATGCTGCTCATAGGCAGGCAGAAGCCGGTTAATAGTGTTTTTAAAATCCTCATGGTGCTCAGGTGAGACGGTAAAATGAATATGGACACGGTTATTTTCATCCTTAGCGTAATAAATACCTTCCACCAGATGTTCTTCCAGCGCATAACGGGTATGATCATCATACTTATGAAAGCGGATAAGTGCTTTGGGGCGATTGCCGTAATCAAGACCTTTGTCAGTAAGCAGATATTCCAGAATTCTGGCATATTGGTGCTCAGTGATCAGTTCATCCAGTATAAGGTTGTCTTTTTTCAGTGCCTCCTTCAAATCATCAGTAAAAGCAAATTTATGGATATCCTTAAAAAACTTCAAAACACTCTTATATTCTTCTTTGCCAAGCAATGGTTTTTGCTGGTCAACAGCTTCGGCCTCTCTCATAAAGGCATACAGGTTACTGAACATTCTGGATGCAGCACCGGATGCAGGCACAAACTTCACGATTTGCTTTGCTGGTGATTTATCATTGAAGGTTTTTATCAGCTCTTTTATCCTTATATTGTCAAATGACTTGATGGAATAGTTGAGCCGTGCCGGACCTACGATATCCATGTAAGGGAATCCATCAATAAAGTTTTTGATCTGAAGATTTACCATTTCCGGTGTCAGCCCCTTGCTTTTGATCTGCCTGACATCGCTTTCTGAGAATTGAAACATATTGCTGGTTTTTGAGGTTCGCCCGGGTAAAGATAATACATAAACAACAAAAGTAAAAATGTGTTTTCGATGACAGAATATTTCAGGTGTTAAGTTGTTGTTACTTATTATTCTTGCTCTAAAAGTGTAAAAAAAATAAGGGATTATAGTTTGTGTTCCGATTAAATGGTTTAAATTTGCACCACTTTTGCAACAGCCAAATGCAATAGTAAGTTCAAAGAAAAAATGCCCGGATGGCGCTCCCGATAGTTACCGGGATGGTAGACGCGCAAGTTTACCTCTCCAATAACCAAAAGGAAATCGCAAGGGTGAAGAAATAATGAATGCCCAGATGGCGGAACTGGTAGACGCGCTAGTTTCAGGGACTAGTGGCCGCAAGGTCGTGCAGGTTCGATTCCTGTTCTGGGCACTTTTTTTTATTACAGAATTTTAGTTCTTTTGAATTATTAACCGGAAGAGGATACGATAACCAGTGGGAGGTAACTACCTGAAAATACCAACCAACATATCGAATAGCCACTTCTGATAATTATGCCCCGGATGGCGGTCCCGATAGCTATCGGGATGGTAGACGCGCAAGTTTTCCTCTCCAATAACCAAAAGGAAATCGCAAGGGTGAAGAAAATAATGAATGCCCAGATGGCGGAACTGGTAGACGCGCATGGTTGAGGGCCATGTTCCCGTTAAGGGAGTGCAAGTTCGATTCTTGTTCTGGGCACTGAACGGGAGTAATCTGAAATGATTCAGGATGCTCCCGTTTTTTTTGTGCTTATTAAACCGGGCCAACAGTAAGATCAAATGCTTTGGACCATACAGGCCCGCCACCAAAATTACTCCTTTACAATTTTTTGCACCAGTCCGGTCCCTTCAAGTTCCAGCAGGTACATTCCTGGTTTTAAGTCACCTGTGGGGATTTTTATTGATGAATTGCTACTACTTACGGATCTAATCCTTCTTCCGCTCAGGTCACGAATTAAAATGCGATACGGGAAATTATTTACTGTAGCCGGACAGTCAACAGTAATATAACTGCCAAACGGATTGGGGAAGGCAGAGAGCTTTTCGACCGGCCCCTGCTTTTTGGCTATATCAGTAAAATGCAGGTCATCATATGAAATAGCTGTATTTCCGCTATCGGCAATTATCAGGAAAATATTAGTAAAATGAGGGCCCCATGAGGAGGAAGTACCGCAAATGATCATGCGGTTTGTGTCAGTAATGATTATACCTGTGCCCATTTCATTTTCTCCAGCTCCGTATGTACCGGATTTTTTCCAGTTGCCGTTATAATCGTGGACTGAAAGCAAGACATCTTTTTTTCCGCCACCGTAGGATGTGGTGTATCCGGTGAAAAACATATATCCTGAGGCAGTTATGGCCACATCTGTTAAAATGTCATCATTCTTACCACCACCGTTTGACGACCGGAGTTTGCCAGTGCCCGGGTTGAAAATAATATTCCAATGCTGTTTTTGATTAATGCTGTCAGTAAGATATCCTCCTGCAATCACTCTCTGATTATACCACTGGCAGAATAAAAGTTCTCCAGCCAGGGTGTCAATCAGTATGGTGTCGGTATGCATGTGGAATGCAGTATCCAGAAGCATGAGATGACCTTTGCTGACAGTGTCAAGGCTGTAACCTGCGGCAGCTATCAATGAATCACCTGTTAGGGAAATGTCGTTAATTACGGTTTCCTTGTACTGAGTGATGGTATCCTGCAGGATTATGTTTCCTGAGAAATCAGTTTTAAAAAACTGCGCACGGTAATAGTTGCTGGTATCTTCCTGGCTTCTGCCTGCAAGCCAAATGCTGTTGCTTCCTGCATCCAGGGCAGTGATCTCTTCCCAGGCCCTGGAGCCAAAGGACTTTTCCCACCATACATTACCAGATGTATCCACCAGTGCTACAAAAAAGTCATAGCCATTGCCGGCATTGGCCAAATGCGTTCCGGCAAGTATTATGCTGTCATTACTTAAAATATGTGCTGCTGTAATGCGTGTGACATTACCCCTGAAATAACTCTGATCCCAGTATGGCACTGTATCATATCCTGTTTTTACCAAATAGGACTGGGTGTTGCCGCCACCAGAACTGCTGTTTCCGATCACTATAAAGCCATTGGTATGCTCCAAAACATCCACAGCTTCATTATATCCAAAGAAACCAAATGTAGTGATAAAGTTCTGTGCACCGGCAACCGTGGATAAAAAAATCAGTAATATAAGCAGCAGTTTTTTCATATCATTGCTCTTGATTTATAGCTCTGTGGACAGCGATAAGTTGTTTGAGCAGGCCTTCCAGCTTATCTATTTTCAGCATATTGGAAGCGTCCGACTTTGCTATTGCAGGATTGGTATGTGTTTCCAGAAAAATCCCGTCAGCACCTGCAGCTATACCTGCCCTGGCAATGGTTGAAATCATATCGGGTTTTCCTCCGGTTACGCCTTCCGTTTGGTTGGGCTGTTGCAGTGAATGAGTAATGTCCAGGATAACCGGGACATTGTTGCGTTGCATTACAGGGATATTTCTATAGTCAACCACCAGGTCCTGATATCCGAAGGTGGTTCCGCGTTCAGTAAGCATGATATTGTTGTTGCCGGCATTACGTACTTTTTGTACCGCATGTTTCATGGCCTCACCTGAAAGGAACTGGCCTTTTTTTATGTTTACCATTTTACCGGTTTTGGCAGCTGCCACCAACAGGTCGGTTTGCCGGCACAGAAATGCCGGGATCTGCAGTATATCCACATATTTTGCAGCCACATAGGCTTCCGTTTCACTGTGGATGTCGGTAACCACCGGAATATTAAATGTACTCCTGACTTTTTTAAGGAGCTTAAGTCCTCTTTCGTTGCCAATGCCGGTAAAGGAGTCAAGGCGGGAGCGGTTAGCTTTCTTGTAGGAAGCTTTAAATACCAGCGGAATCTCAAGCCTGTCAGATAAGTCTGCCAGTTTTCCGGCTATTTCCAGCGGCATGGTTTCATTTTCAATAACACAGGGGCCTGCCATCAGCAGGAAATTCCCTTTATCCTTATGTTTTAGCAATGGAATATTATAATTCATAACTTAATTTTTGTACAAGGTTATATAAAAATCAAATGCCGCAGTATTATTATCCATCCAGATACCAGCCAGGCTGTGCGAGCCCAGCCGGATTCCAAATCCGCGGCCTAGCGCTGCTCTTAAATGCAGGCCTGTGCGGAATCCGCTGTACCCGCCCAGGGAAAAGTTCATAAAAGCTTTTACCGGTGATGAAAACCTCCAGCCGGGCATCACATGAATTTGCGGCCTGCCCAGACTGTACAGCGAATATTTTCCATAAATACCAAGCATAAACCGGTGGCGCTGAAATCCCTGCTCGAATGCAAGCTCAATGGAAGCAGGCAACATCAGCATATAATCGCCGCTACGGGTGAGGCCGGTTATGTTTTTCAGAGAATCTTCATTAATAGTAAAGCCAACCTCTTTATTATCGAAGATATCAAACTGAACACCCTCATGCCTCCAGACGCTGTCGGTGGAAGCTTTGATGTTGTTATTTCTGAAGTTGATATATCCGAAGTTATCCAGTTTTACATAAAACCGCTGATCTTTTGTTTGCATGCCATACCAGGCATCCAACGCAATACCTGTGCCACGCCACAGGTCGTGCTTTTCAGTAGTGTCGCTCCAGCGCATACTGATCTCTCCATGCAGATCAATGTAACTGCCATCAGTTGCCGTGAATATGGATGCATCATGAATGCCCATATCCAGCAAATATGAACCGCTGACCGGGCCCACAGCGAAGCCTGCTAAATGACGACCGTTGTGGTAATGTATGCCACCCTGGAAAAACTGATAAAAGAAATTACGGTAATGAATCTCAAAAGGATATTCTTTCCCGATACTTTGCCCGTTACCAAAAAATGCCAGATCAAAGGCAGAACGTGAAAAAGAAAGCTCGCTAAACCGGCCTCCTCCAATTTCTGCTGACCAGCTCCAGTTGCTGTCGATGGTGGGAAATATAAACTGAAAGCTGCTTAAGCTTTGTAATCCGGCAATATTGTCATGTTTTTCAAGCTTATCAAAAGCGTTTTGCTTAATATCATGTTCAATAAAACCATCAAAATAAATGGCCTTCAGAAACTCCGTGGTGAGATCGGATGAGCCGGTCATAAAGTTATAGGAAGCTTTTAGCTGGATACTGTCGCTTCTGTTGAAAAGCATTGCATGCTGAGCCGGAAGCTTGCCAGGGCACAAGAAGCCGGCAGTGATCAGTATAATATGAAGTGTTTTATTCCGCATTTACTCTAAGTATGAAATTTCCCGTGATCTGGTAATCTATTTTATAATGCTCATAAATCTGCAGTGTTTGCAGGCCGGTGGTTTCCATTTCAACTTCCATATATATGGATTCGTACTGTTTAAGTCTATTGAGGTTTTCTTTGTTCAGTGTCACGCCTATTGATGATTTAACCGGAGAAGTTACCATGCCCTGGGAATCCGGGGTTGCTGCGCTAATCGTGTTATCCTCAGTGGAAAGCTTGTAGCGTTTCGGGTCTTCGGCAGGGCCGGTGTAAAGCACCACTATAGCCTGCAGCGGAAAATAATTGTCAAAGATAATTGATAGTTCTGCCGATCCCAGGGTTTTATTTTCTGTGATGTCCAGCTCCAGTTGTTCACTAAAAACCAGATTATCAAGCGCGATATTCAAAGGCATGTTCATTTCAAAATCAATCTTCAGGGGGAAATCAGCATTATAGAAATCGCTGCCCAGGGCGATATTTCCCATAGGATTAAGTTTCAGTGAAAGGTCATATGCGATCTTATCAGGCAGATTTTCAGTGAATTCTTCTATGTTGGATGATGACAGCCTAATGATTTGTTCTGATGGTTCAATGACATTTCCCTGATTGAGGGCCCGGCTAAGTTTTATATGTGTTCCGATAACCGGGTCTTTCAGAAGTACTGCCTGAGCTGTGCTCCTGTTAATACTTGCCAGTTCGTTTATTTTGAAGGACAGGTCGGCACCTACTCCGTTTTCCACACGCAGGCTTGCATCCACTGAATCGAGATCAATCAATCCTGATTTTATGCTGCTGAAGAGCTCTATACTGGAAGTATCTTGAAAATCAACCTGTCTTTGGCCAAAATACCCGTGCATCCCATCCAGTTTAAGTTCCTTAAAGCGAATGTCGAAGGCGAAGCTGTCCTGCGGCGTCACGATAAGAGTGTCGGCACTGGCTAATGTGCGGCCTTTGAGGAAGTAATAAGCTGTGTTAAACTCATTGTTGTTTTCTCCTGTCAGGTCAAACACATATCCATCAATAGTGTAATCTTTGCTCAGCAATTGTGTTCCGGAGGTAGTTGGGGGAACCACTTCTTTAATAAGCAGCGGCTGCCCGTTGAAGGTGACATCCGGGAACTCAAATGTATATTCCACAGGTTCTGTGTAAGTGCTTTTCAGGTCAATGGTAATAATTCCCTGCTTTACCGATACCCTCGTCAACTCTGCACTTCCGGCTTTTATATCCATAACGCGGGTTTGGTCCAGGAATTTTTTTCCCGGTAATATGGTAAGGGTTAACGGAAGCTGAATAGATGTGTGCCATATCTCTTCCGGTATGTTCACCAGTGAATCACTCTGCAGATTGTAGATGTTTCTGAAAAACGACAACCACACTTCACCGTTCTGCACATGAGTAAGTGAGTCATCAATAAGATGCGACATGCTGATGGTTCCACGGCTCACCGGGCCATACCAGTTGGTATCCCATGAAACATCGGCTTCCTTCCGGCAGGAAAAAAACAACAGAATTAAAAGCAGAAACAGATACCAGTATTTTCTCATCTGATCACCATTCAGGTATTACTCACAGGATACAAGAATTCAAAAGTAACAGTTATGACTGAAGTATCCTACATCAAATGAAAAAAAACATAATATCAGTAATATTTTTTATAGCAGGGCATCCGCTGAAGGATTGCTTATCAAATTTAAACCGTCGCCACCGGTTTAAAACAGGCAAATTATCACATATTTTCCCTGATCACTTCTGCCAGGCGTTTTACACCTTCGATATTCTTCTCCTTATCCACATACGAGAAGTTGATACGCATGGTGTTTTTGCCGCTGCCATCGCAATGGAATACTTCACCCTGTACAAAAGCTACTTTACGCTCCACAGCTTTATAGAAAAGGCCGGTGGCATCCATATGATCGGGCAGGTAAAGGAACAGGAAAAGACCTCCTTCTGGTTCTGTCCAGCTTACGCCCTCAGGCATGTGCTGGCGAAAACCTTTTAGCATCAGGTCGCGCTTTTCCCGGTAGCTGTCCACTGTTTTTTGAAGGTTTTTTTCCATCAGACCTTTAGCCAGATAACGAGCGGCTATCTTTTGGATAAGCGTGGAAGTGCACAGGTCGGCAGATTGTTTTGCCTGCACATATTTGGTGATGAGATCCTCATGGCCGATAACCCAGCCAAGCCGGAAACCGGGAGCAAGTGTTTTGGAGAAAGTACCGAGTGCGATCACCTGTCCGGTGTTATCCAGGCTGTAGATCATGGGTTGATGTTCTCCTTCAAAGCGCACTTCGCGGTATGGACTGTCCTCTATGATAAGGACATCATACTTTTTCGCTATCTCCAGTATTTCAATCCGGCGCTGTTTTGGCATGGTGATGCCTGCAGGATTCTGGAAATCAGGAATAATATAGATGAATTTGGGCATCTTGCCATCGGCTTTTAACTGTTGCAGCTTCTTTTCCAGCATATCGCTGCGCATACCGCCTTCATCAAATGGAATGCCTTCCAGCACGGCGCCATAGGATTTGAAGGCTGACAATCCACCCAAATAAGATGGCAGGCCACAAATCACCTTATCACCCGGATCAATGAATATCTTCCCCAGCAGATCAAGTGCCTGTTGCGAGGCAGTGGATACTACCAGGTTTTTTGTGGTAATGTCGCAGCCTTCATCGCGATAGCGCTTTACCAGTTGCTCACGCAATAACTGATCTCCTTCGGTGGTGGAGTATTGTAAGGCCGCTGTGGGCTCTTCCCTTAAAACTTCCTCAGTGATTTCCTGCAAGTCCTGCACCGGGAAAGAATCAGGTGCAGGCAGCCCGCCTGCAAAAGAAATAATATCGGGCTGCTGAGTTAATTTCAGGCATTCACGGATGGCTGAAGGCTTCATGCGCTTAGCCGCTTCTGAAAAAATATTATTTGTATCGGATATCATAAGTCTTAATTTTTATGGTTTCAAAAGTACGAAAAATAGCCTGTTTTTAGAATATAGATGCAATTTCGGTTTACTCCGCTATGAAGGCTGAACACAGAATAGAATATCCTCCATAATGCAATCAAATAAAAAATGATCTTGATGATGATCGATTTTCTGAAAAGCAGCCAGGTCTTTGTTTTAGGCGAATCTGAAATTCCAGAAGAGGAAATTGCTTACAAATATTTTGAAAAGCGTCGGCAAAAGATTGTTTAGGGCAGGCTTGAGATAAGCAATTTTCGTCACCTGACGATTATAAACGGCGCGCTAGGGAACATTTTGAGCGGGCGAAAAGTGAATTCCATGTGCATATAACACTTTTTACCTCTGCTATTCACTTTGTTTGGATAACAAATACCTGAGGAAAAAAAATCAGAATTCAGTTTGCTGCTAATGAAAAGATTAGTATTTTTAGCTGTTGATTTTTATTGTCGTTGGACGCCAAAAAATCATTACTCCAGGAATAATATAAACCTAAAAATCTGACTTATGTTATCAGAACAACAGATTAAACTGATTGCCCAAAAGGCCAACAAAAAAGTGGATATACCCGTGATTGGTGAACGGTTCGAGGAAAATGTACTGGTCTTTGGTATCACAAAAATCGATAAGGCTTTGGAAGAACACCTTCCAACAGAGTTTGGTGAACTTTTGGATGATGTCTCAGACGGACTGGAACCTGGTAGCTCTACTGATCTCGAGCGCATTAAAAAGCACCTGGTCACTTATCTGCTTAATAATGTGGATGTACCCATCCTGGGCAAGCGGGGCGAACGTGAACTGTTCAACTTTACCGTGGGAATGATTATCGATGCTATGCGTAAGGGTCAAAAACTCAGATAAAACGTTCCTGCACATAAAATTCATGTGTTATTAAAACGCTATTATTTTTGCAGCTTTTATGGCCGGAATGTGGTAGATCCAGTCAGGAAGAGAATTTAATACCCAATTCCATAATCTTTTAATAATACGAGTTTTGCATTCATAGTAAATAGTCACGGCAACCAATGGTTTTGTCGCAGGTTGCCTGCTGCATTTATTTCAATTCATAATTTGTACAACTTCCGGATTGCCTGTTATTTAAACATTGCAGTCGTAGCACATTTTGAGGATATTGTAATCTGTACTGGAAAATTACAAATGAGGGATATATTCATAAACAGAATAGTGCAAAAATAATTTCGCAAGAAATAGAGCATCAAATTGTTAAAGAATTAAGTGAATCCCTAAACGATTTATTATGAAACGAAAATAGAGAATATATCTAAGGCCTGTGTACCCTTGTTTTGCAATCTTCTTTTTGTTTTTTTTAAAACCAATTTACCGTTGAAGTGTTGCATATTGAAATACGCATGACAAAGATTGCCACAATAGATAATACATGCAAGTTGCATTCGAACAATTACTTAATCTAAAATAATTACGGATGAAACCAATTTTATTCTTCTTGTTAATAGCCCTCAATTTTTCACTTTTTGCGCAAAAAGATGATTTGAAATGGTTGGATATAATGCTGGTCAACTATGACTATCCTTTTCCTGTCAAACATTTAAATCTGAATGTTCAGCAGCAGGATTTAAAAATGGCTTACATGGATGTGAAGCCGGAAAACTTTAACGGGAAGAATGTAATGCTTCTGCATGGCAAAAATTTTAATGGTGCCTATTGGGAAAGTACAGCCAAAGCATTAACAGAAAGGGGCTATCGTGTTATAATACCCGATCAGATAGGTTTTGGCAAATCGTCAAAGCCTG
>CAYZDA010000055.1:0-18265 GCA_964477095.1 uncultured Bacteroidales bacterium
TCAGCAAACCCTAAAAATCATGAACTGTAATGAGCAAGGAAAGTGTGCCAATATTAGCTTCTGTTGGGCTAAATGTACTTGTGCTGATTGTCCTATGGAGGGGTGTGACTGATAATAGTTTTACGGGTGTGGGTAAGTCGATTTTTTGGCTTACTCACTCTTAATTATTAATATCCATATGTTATGAAAAATAAATCTATTTTGATAATTACTTTTGCTTTTCTATCATTCACCTTACCCGGTCAGAAAGATAGTGCTCGAGAAGTAATGAGTGTAAAAAGCTTACACGAAAAATCAGATAATGCAGGTTCATCAATACAGAATTGCCCACAATATTCCCAAATTAGAAGTTTTAACTGGGGGTACCAGATTGGGATGGGCAAATTTAACCGGAATCGGTTTTTTTTAAATTACTTGTCCAGTTATAGATTAAATTCATATTTGTCTTTGGGGTATGGGGGAGCATTGCACTATTATAATGATGCTATTTTGCTACCCGTATTAACCGAACTAAAGCTAAATTTTACGGATAAAAACAAATTGCCTTATTTAGGGATAAGATTTGGAGCGCCATTTATAGTATCCGGTAGTAAGTATTTCGACGATACAGGTTATCTTCTGAGTTTATCTTTAGGTTATAAATTTGATGTTTTAAAAAACATTCTTTTAAATATTGAGGCCGGTTATGCTTTTCAGGAAGCGGATATTTATAATTACTCCGGGTTGAATGATGATGTAATATTACATGCACTCAGTTTTAGTGTAGGAATAATGTTTTGCAAATCTGAATAATGGTGAGTATATGAAAACAAATAGATATTCCTCAAAGGTTTGTAAATTTTAAAAATTATAAAGATGATTTTTTGGGGGCGCTTCCCCGCTAAGCCGATTAGGCTTTTAATAGTGGCTATTGCATCAAGCAGTGGTTAAGTTCCTCATGCTTCATCCAAAAACTTGTCCATTTCCTTATCTTTGCAAAAAAAGGAACGGCTATGGACTTTAAAGTTGGCGATAAGGTAAAATTCCTCAATGAGGAAGGTGGAGGTGTGGTATCTGAAATAATTGATGATAAAACTGTAAATGTTACGATTGAAGACGGGTTTGATATACCCACATTAAAGAGTAATCTGATCAAAACAGCCGCTGCTGATCAGGGGCGGGGAAGTGGCGCAGCCCCGCGGGTGCCGGATACTGACCCGGAGGTGCGGCAGAGAGCACGGCAGCAGGCAGCTGCAAGGCCGGTGCAACCACAGCATGGTATGCAAAAAGGTGTTTACCTTATCTTCCAGACAGAAGCCGGCAAATCAGCCCTCACCGGAAAACTGGATGTGTATATCCTGAACAATACTGATTATGAGGTTTTCTATGCGCTCTATCCCGTGCAGGGCGGGGAGTTGCGCCTGCTTAAACACGGGCTGTTGCTACGCAATCACCGGGAATTCCTCGACAGCCTCCGGGTAGATGAGCTCAGCCGTTGGTCAGCAGGAATGTATCAAATGGTATTTACCGGCCAAACCAGCGAACCACTGGCTCCTGCCAGTGATAAATTCAGACTTCATCCAAAGAGATTTTACAAAGATGATAACTATCGCACATACCCCGGCTGGAACAGCCCGGTGTTTGCCTACAGCCTTTCACGACCGGAATTGCTGCCAAAAGCTGCAGATGTTTCCGGCAGCGTTAGCAGCGGTGATCAGCAAAGCCAATCATCAAAGGTAGTTAGCCGCACAGCCATTATTGACAAGCACATGACAGGTGACCATGAAGCCAAAGTGGACCTGCATATCGAACAACTGGTGGGTGATTATCAGCGAATGAATTCCATGGAGATTCTTAATACACAGCTAAGCTATTTCAGGCGCATCCTGGAAAGTGCTCTGATCAATAATGTGCAAAAACTTGTGGTTATCCATGGCGTGGGAGCCGGAATTCTTAAGGCTGAAATCCGCCGCGAATTGCAGGAGTATGATTATATTGAAGTGCACGATGCACCCATCGCCGAATATGGTGTGGGAGCCACCATTGCCAGGATCTATCAAAAGTGAGGAGCACGGGTGATAATAGCGTTCCGGAGCGCAGTTTAGAATTAGTTCATAAAAATCATCTGTTGATTTTATGATCAAATCATACATTCAGTCCTGTATCCATGATTTAAATTCTGAGCCATACTAAAGTGTGAATAAGTCAAAAAGCTTTTACCCCGGTTCGACTGAGGGAAAGCCGGATTTTCAACGTTTGTGCAGGGTAAAAAAAACGTTAAGGAGACCTGGCGAAGTGCAGTTAAAACATCCTGAGACATCCCTCTGCGGGCTGTTGTGATGCCGGCGAGAACGCTCTGTTACCCATGCCCCCGAGCCTAAATCCTTTTTCCTTTTGTTACCCCATGAAATCACGGAGTTTTAAAACACCTATTGATATATTCCTTCGGTATTTTATCATATCAAACTGCTTACAAAGAGGATTCAAAGATGAACCAAAGTGCATTACTAATCGAATTTGATACGACTTTGAATCGAATTTGATACGAATTTGGTCCCTTGCAACTTTATCTTAAAACAGCATAGTATCCCAGCCCGATCAAACATGATTTGTCAAAAGATGCAATCACCACCTCTCCGTCTCATTTCATTATGCACTAAAATTCCCTTCTTTTCGTTAGCTTTGCATCAAATTAATATCAAAGCATGCTTAGAAGATTTACATGGATCATTTTGTTGTTGATCCCGTTAACCCTGGCCGGACAAAAGAATGTGGCAGACTCGGCTGTGAGCGTTCCCATGATATCCTTCAACCTGGGATTACAATGGCCGGGTGGCGACCTGGAAGAGCGCTACGGAATGAGCAATTCGGTGGGTGGCTCTTTCCTTTTTAAAACCGGTGGAAACTGGTTGATGGGTGCCGAATTCAATTATATCTTCAGTGAAAACATCAAGGATAAAGATGAGATATTGTCGCTGATCAGCACCGGGAGCGGTGCCATCATTGATGGTAATGGCATGTTTACGGAAGTGAATTACCACCAGCGCGGGTTTTATACCAACCTCACCCTCGGGAAGTTGTTTCCGGTTATCGGTCCCAATCCCAATTCCGGCTTGTTTATCACAGGGGGCGTGGGCTTGCTTCAGCATCGCACCTTCATCCAGAACCCCGAAAACCGTGCTCCGCAGATCAGTGGTGAATACATGAAAGGCTACGACCGGCTTACCAACGGCCTGGCAGTAAGTGAAATGGTTGGTTATATGCACCTGGGAAGCAAAAGGCTGGCAAGCTTTTATATAGGTGTTGAATTTGTTCAGGCGTGGACGCAGTCGCGGCGCGATTATAATTTCAACCTGATGAAAAAAGTAACGGAAAAGCGATTTGACACCCTGTACGGAATTAGAGTAGGATGGATCATACCGCTGTACGGAAGATCATCCGGAGATTATTTTTATTTCTGATATGTGGGTATATCACCTGGCCATAAGATTATACTGGATTTCAGCGAAGCTGATCTCACCCTTCAATGAAAAGGCCGCCGGTTTTACACTCGGCAGGAAACCGGTTATTAATCAGCTTCAGAAGAAAATCCCCTCTGATAAAAACGTTATTTGGATACATTGTGCTTCACTGGGAGAATTTGAGCAGGGGCGGCCTTTGATCGATGCCTGGAAGGAAAAGTTTCCTGAGGATTTTATTTTGCTCACTTTCTTCTCTCCATCGGGTTATGAAGTGCAGAAAAACTTTGCCGGAGCTGATCATGTGGCTTATCTGCCGGTGGATACAAAAAATAATGTCAAACGTTTTCTCGATGTGGCCCGGCCTTCCAAAGCCATCTTTATCAAATACGAATTTTGGCTCAATTATATTGATGCTCTTTATAAAAAGAATATCCCGCTATACCTGGTTTCCGGTATATTCCGTAAAAAGCAGCATTTCTTCAGGTGGTATGGAATTGCTTTTCGAAGCAGATTGCGGAAATTCAGGCACTTTTTTCTTCAGAATGAAGCATCAGCCGTACTTTTAAGATCAATAGGAATAAGAAATTACACGATTACAGGCGATACCCGGTTCGACCGCGTAGCCGCCATAGCTTCAAAAAGCAGGCAGTTTGAAGAACTGGAAGCATTTCAAAAAGGCAGCCTGGTGATCATAGCCGGATCAACCTGGCCGGCCGGAGAAAAGCTGTTTGCCGCGCATATCATTCATCAGACAGGAAAAGACCTGAAGCTGATCATAGCACCGCATATGGTAAACCAGTCGCATATGCAGCAGCTCAGGAACCTGCTGCCGGATGATACTGTATTTTGGACCTCAGCCGGTAAGGATGAAATAAGAGAAGCCCGCATACTGGTTGTGGATACTATGGGCATTTTGTCAAGCCTTTATCAATATGGAGATATTGCTTACATAGGCGGAGGATTTGGTAAGGGAATCCACAATACCCTTGAGGCAGCCACTTTTGACCTGCCTGTTGTTTTCGGTCCAAATTATCATCGATTTCAGGAGGCCAGAGACCTTATTGAAAGAGGCGGTGCATTCAGTGTCAAAAATGCGGATGAATTCAGTGCCAGAATGAACGAACTGTTGGTGAATAAAGATTTCCGCCTGAATGCCGGGAAAGCAGCCGGCAATTACGTCCGGGAAAACACCGGTTCCACTTCCACAATAATTTCCATAATCAAATAAGGAATCCCTGTGCTGCTTTACTCATAAAAGTGTACTTTTGCAGAAACTTAAACATTCAATAATGTCACGAACACAAGAGCTTCAGCAGATTGCTTCACAGGTAAGAAGGGATATAATCAGAATGGTACATGCGGTTAATTCCGGTCATCCTGGTGGTTCACTTGGTAGCACCGATTTTATGACCTGCCTGTATTTTGAAATCATGGATCATGACCCTGGAAATTTCACCATGGAAGGAAAGGATCAGGATGTGTTTTATCTCTCCAATGGACACATTTCGCCGGTATGGTACAGTGTTTTATCGCGCAGCGGATATTTTGATGTTTCTGAGCTTTCAACTTTTCGTAAGATAAACAGCAGGTTGCAGGGCCACCCCACACCAGAGGAAAACCTTCCTGGTATTCGTGTGGCTTCCGGCTCATTGGGCCAGGGAATGTCAGTAGCTTTGGGGCATGCTTTGGGGAAAAAGCTGGATGGTGATGAGCATCTGGTCTATAGCTTGCACGGTGACGGTGAGTTGCAGGAAGGACAGATATGGGAAGCTGCTATGTTTGCTGCCAGCAGGAAAGTGGATAATATCATATGCACAGTTGATTATAACGGGCAGCAAATTGACGGACCGGTGAATGAAGTTATGGATCTGGGTGATTTGAACGCAAAGTTTGAAGCCTTTGGATGGATTGTGCTGGAGATGAACGGTCATGATATAGATGAGATTCTCGGTGTGATGGCTAAAGCCAAATCAATGACAGGAAAAGGCAAACCTGTTATTATCCTGATGAAAACCGATATGGGCCGTGGGGTGGATTATATGCAGGGAACGCACGAGTGGCATGGTAAAGCCCCCGATGATGAATTGATGGAGAAGGCACTGGCACAACTGCCCGAAACCCTGGGCGATTATTGATCGTAACCTATAAAAATACGAGGCCGGCAGCATCCGGCCTCCTAAAATATGCCGGATGAGATCAAAGATACTTGTTTCTCTTTTTTTTATTTTAGTTCTGTCATTTACGACCGGATTAAAACTTCACGCCCAGTCCTATCGCACCACCAGCACAGATGAGGAGCAGGTAACGCGCCTTCTTTTTGTTTTTGATGCTTCCAGAAGCATGTATGGTAAATGGCAGGATGAGGTAAAGATTGATATTGCCCGCCGCCTGTTGTCGGAAATGCTCGATAGTTTAAGAGAAATTGAAAACCTTCAGCTCGCACTGCGTGTATATGGTCATCAGCATCATTTCCCACCGCAGTATTGTGATGATACCAAACTCGAAGTGCCTTTTTCATTCGACAATATTGATAAGATAAAGTACAAGCTGAAAACCATCGTGCCCAAGGGAACAACTCCCATCGCACGCTCGTTGGAGGAATCAGCTGATGACTTTACCTCCTGCGACAATTGCAGGAATATCATTATTTTGATCACCGATGGCATAGAAGAATGTGACGGCGATCCCTGTGAGGTTTCACTGAAGCTGCAGAAAAAGGGAGTTATTTTGAAACCCTTTATCATAGGAATAGGAAAAAACTTTAAAGATGCCTTTGACTGTATCGGGACTTATTTTGATGCAAGTAATGAAGCAGAATTCCGCTCAGCATTGAATATTGCAATCAACAGGGCATTAAACCCCACTTCTGCACAGGTGAATCTGCTCGATATCAATGAATCCCCCACTGAAACGAATGTCAATATGACATTCTACTGCCGGGCAACTGGCAAAATGATGTATAATTACATTCATACTTTAAATGCCAAAGGGAATCCTGATACTCTAAAGCTGGATCCTATGATAACCTACCGTATTGAAGTGCATACTATCCCTCCGGTTATTATTGATTCCTTTGGGTTAACTGCCGGTAAACACAACATAATAGGAGTGGATGCACCCCAGGGATATCTGCTTTGCAGGTTTCAGGGTAAAACGCTGGGCGACCAGTATGTAAACTGCATTGTGAGAAAGGCCGGGGAAGCGCAAACCCTGAATGTGCAAAATGTGGGAAAAACAGAAAAATATCTCATCGGAAAATATGACCTTGAGATACTTACGTTGCCACGGCTTATGGTTGAAGATGTGGCTGTTTCGCAAAGCCACACTACCACTGTGGATATTCCCGCCCCTGGTATGGTGATCATACGTATGGGCACACATGGATATGGCAGCATTTATAAATATGAAAGCGACGGCTCAGTAAGCTGGGTCTATAACCTTCCGGAGAAAAAACAACGGGAATCGGTTTATCTGCTGCCGGGTGATTACAAAGTGGTATTCCGCAGTAATGCATCTGGCCGGTCCAAATACACGCGAGAGAGAGACTTTGAGGTGAAGTCAGGAGAAGCAAAAACAATATCAATATACAACAATTGAAAGAATAAATCATGAGTAAGTTTGAAGTAAGAGATAATAAAGATACCCGTTCGGGATTTGGAGAAGCACTGCTGGAACTGGCCCGTGAAAACGAAAAGGTCGTTGGCTTATGTGCTGATCTTACAGGCTCACTGAAGATGGATGATTTTGCCAAAGAATTTCCAGGGCGATTTTTTCAGGCAGGCATAGCCGAAGCTAATATGATGGGAGTAGCTGCAGGGCTGGCCACTTCAGGCAAGATTCCTTTTGCCGCTACCTTTGCCAACTTTGGTTCGGGCCGTGTTTACGATCAGGTTCGCCAGTCCATTGCCTACAGTGATAAGAATGTGAAAATCTGTGTGTCACATGCCGGACTGACCCTGGGTGAAGATGGAGCCACACATCAGATACTGGAAGATATCGGGCTGATGAAAATGCTGCCGCACATGACGGTGATCAATACCTGCGACTTCTACCAGACCAAACAAGCCACCAAAGCCATTGCAGATCACGATGGCCCGGTGTATCTCCGCTTCGGTCGCCCAAAGATGCCGGTGTTTATCCCCGGGGATATGCCCTTTGAAATTGGCAGGGCCATTAAACTTACCGAAGGAAATGATGTCACAATAATTGCCACCGGGCACCTTGTGTGGCCTGCATTGCAAGCACAGGAGGAACTTGAAAAGAAGGGAGTGTCTGCGGAAGTGATTAACATCCATACCATTAAACCGCTGGATGAAGAAGCAATTCTTGATTCAGTTAAGAAAACAGGATGTGTGGTTACTGCCGAAGAACATATGCTCAATGGTGGCCTGGGCGACAGCGTTGCGCAAACACTGGTTAGAAACAGACCCGTTCCAATGGAAATGGTTGGTGTGAATGATACTTTTGGTGAGAGTGGGAAACCACATGAGTTATTGGAAAAATATGGTCTGACTGATACCGACATTGTCAATGCTGTCTTGAAAGTTGTAAAACGCAAGGCATGAGACCTGAATGTCATCAGTAGAAGATAACAAAATACTTGAGCTGTTTGAAAAGCCCACAAGCCGTTCCAGGGCTTTTCAGATGCTGGTATCCAAATATCAGGAACGAGTGTACTGGATTATCCGCCGGATGCTCCTGAATCATGAAGATACCAACGATGTAATGCAGGAAACATTTATTAAGGTCTGGCAAAATCTGCCCGGGTTCCGCCGTGAGTCCGGGCTTTATTCATGGATATACCGCATAGCAGTCAACCAGGTATATAACTACCTCAGGAAAAGAAAACAAGTGCGTACCATACAAACTACCGGGCTTACAGATGAGATGATCCACACCTTGAGAGAAGACCCGTTTTTTGACGGTGACCAAGCACAGGTGAAACTCCAAAAGGCCATCCTGAAACTTCCACACAAACAACAAATGGTTTTTAACCTGAGGTATTACGAAAATCTCCAGTACGATGAGATGGCAGAAGTGCTTGATACATCTGTTGGTTCTTTAAAAGCATCATATCACTGGGCGGTGAAAAAAATTGAAAGCTATCTGAAGTCAAATTAAACCAATGCTGCATAATTACATCATACAAGCAGTAAAAAATGAGTAAAGAAAAAACATATAATAATCAGGAGCCTGATACAAGTCATATCGACAAGTTCTCGGATAAAAACAGCTTCAAAACCCCGGAAGGCTATTTTGACAGCTTTCCTGACAAGATAGCTGAAATGGCACAGGCTGCATCCACAGCACCGGCTTCTTCTTCTGTCTGGCAACATCTGGCATCACACCCCTGGATCACTGCCGCTGCTGCTGCCGTTGTTACGGGCCTCATCGTTGCTGCCGTTATTATATCAGGAGGAGATGACAACAACTCACCGGACAAAATAAAAAATAAACCTGCTTTGGTTGAAAACGACAGCGGCAAAACAGAAAATAAGCCGCAAAAAACCAGGGATGATATAACTGAAACTGAAGAGAAAAAGCCTTCAGATACGCATAGCTCACAGGAAGATATTGGCCGGGAACAACAGTCTGCAGATCCGGGTGAAGATAAGGATGATTCGCGCATGGCCGCTAAAGATAAAAGCACCAAACGGGATAACAGCAATAGCAGAAGATCAGAAGAGCTGGAATATGACCAACAGACGCGTGAAGAGTATGCGCAGGAGAATACGGAAGATCAGCAATATTTTACACCAGATAATAACCCCGATGCAATTGCTGAGGCCGGTAAATCCGCTGCACAAAATAAAAGAGATGCTAAGCTTACAGTAGCCGGCGGGGATGATAAAAATGATTTTATTATTACCGGTGACACCTGCATTTCACAGCCCACCTGCTTTGTTTTACCTGATGCACCCCGCGGTTACCGCTTCAGCTGGGAGCATGATACGGAAAATGATAGCTTGCTGGTGAAGGAAAGTGGTGATTATTCTGCTGTGATGATTGGGCCTGAGGGAGAAATTGCCGGAAGGGATCAAATTACAGTGAAATATTTGCCCGTGCCGGAGCTAAACCTGAAGCCACGCCATACAGTGTGCATAAATAAAAACCTGAAACTCGACCCTGGGTTTTATTCTGAAGAATACGACTTTAAATGGTCAGACGGAGTAGAAAGCCCTGTGAATTTCGTTGCTTCTTCAAAAGCAGACCGCAAAGTTTATACGCTTACTGTGCGTGGTTGTGAGGCTTATACTTTCAAAACACTGGTAGAATTCGATCCCTGTGATCTCGAAATTCCAAATGTAATTACTCCCAATGGTGACGGAATTAACGATCGGTTTGTAATAGAAGGGCTGCAAAACTATCCGGGTAGTGAGCTTAGAATTTATGACAGAAATAACAACTCTATGTACCAGTCAAACGATTACAATAATGATTTTGACGGTGAAGGCCTTGAAGAAGGTGTTTACTATTTTATCCTGAAAGTGAACAATAATATCCAGACAGTCAAAAAAGGAACTCTACATATAGTTCACTAGACTATATCTGCCTCTTCTGTGTGAAACCCCGGTAACAGCCGGGGTTTCCTTTTGGTGTGTCATACATTTCTTTTGGTTAATGAAGCCTGTCTGTACTTTTATGTAACTTTGCTGTTTAAATTTAAATAATATGAAAGCATCAGTTGAGATCAGTTATTATCCGTTAGATGAAGCTTACCTGAATCCTATCCAGGCATTTATATACCGCCTTCAGGAGCATGACAACATTAAGGTAAAAGTGAATACTATGAGCACCCAGGTTTTCGGGGAATATTTTGAGATGATGAAGATCATAACCGAAGAAATACATAAGTCATTCGAGCTTCCGCATTCCATATTTGTGATGAAAGTAATTAATGCCGATCTGGATCCTGATCATTAGAAATGGATGTTGTAAGAGAATACGTGATTACCAGCTATGTTGAGCTACTGGGAATGGCTTTGGGGTTGGTGTCTATTGTATTGCAGATCCGTCAGAGTTTATGGCTGTGGCCGGTAAACATTGTTTTGGTTTCCTTGTATATCAAGGTTTATTTTGATTCCCGTTTATATGCCGACATGAGCCTGCAGGTATATTACCTGATCATAAGTGTTTACGGCTGGATATATTGGTTTACCGGACGGCAGAAAAGGGGTGGCGATAAGAAAGTTCCTGTGGTTAGAACCTCGGGAAAACTATGGGTTATCCTTACTTTAGCTGCTGCCTTGCTTTTTGCTCTCATCAGTTTTATCCTGGTGAATTATACTGATTCGGATATTCCATACTGGGATGCTTTCACCACTTCACTCAGCTTTGTGGCCACCTGGATGCTGGCCCGCAAACACATCGAAAACTGGATCATCTGGATAGTGGTGGATGCAGTTTCCATAGGGTTATATTTATACAAGGGGTTGTACCCAACCACCTTTTTGTTTCTGGTATTAACAATACTCGCCTTTACAGGTTATTTTGAATGGAAAAAAGAGCTTCAGGAATAAAAAAGATCGTGATCACCGGGCCTGAATCCACGGGCAAGACCGAACTCAGCAAGGGGCTGGCCGGGTTTTTTAACACGGTGTGGGTTCCGGAGTATGCACGCGAATATATTGATAAGCTCGGGCGGCCTTATGTTCAGGATGATATATTGAAGATCGCTGAAAGGCAACTGGAAAACGAACAAAAGCTGAAAGGAAAAGCTCATCAGTTTCTTTTTGCTGACACCAGCATGCTGGTTGCCAAAATATGGAGCGAGTTCGTGTTCGGGTCATGTGATCCCTGGATTGAAGAAAAACTACATACCCATAAATACGATCTTTATCTTTTGTGCGACATTGATATGCCCTGGGAATATGATCCTCAGCGCGAACATCCTGAAGCACGGCAGGAGCTGTTTAACCTGTATCATCAGGAGCTTAAAAAACACGGATTTCCATTCGTGATCATATCAGGTTTGGGAGAGCAGCGATTGAAAAATGCAATTTCAGCCGTTACAAGGCATTTTAATATTTGATTACATAGACCATATTTATTAAATTTGCTTTTTTAAATGGATAAAACTTTTTACTATGACCAGATACTTTTACACTGCCTTATTCCTGATCTTTTCACTTACGGCCGGCTCTCAGATTATCATCACCGAATCAGACATGCCTGCTGCCGGCGATACCATCCGGGTTAGCAGCGCCCAATCCCCGGGCTTACAATATGCCGCGACAGGAACAGATACAACCTGGGATTTTTCTTCCTTATTTGCCACGTCTCAAAAATTGATTTTATTTGAAGATATCAATGATCTTCCCTTCGCTTATCAGGCTGCATTTAACAGCCCTCTGGACCCGGAACATAAAGCCGAATACGCTATTATTGACAGTGATAGTTTGCCCATCCCAAACCTTAATGTAACCAAATTCAGGCAGTTTTTCCGTAAAACTTCCACCGAATACGGGGTAGTTGGTTATGGAGCTGAGGTAAATGGATTTCATATCCCGGGGAAATATGACAGCCTTGATCTTCATTATTCATTCCCTGTGAGCTATGGGGATTCATCCGGGTCGCATTCCATAGCAACTCAACAGATACCATCACTTGGTTTTTTCCAGAGAGAAGTAAGCAGGAAAAATGTCGTGGACGGCTGGGGGACCGTAATTACACCTTACGGCACTTTTAGTGTGCTGAGGGTGAAATCGGAAGTTGTTCAGAAGGATAGCATAAAGTTTGATTCGGTACCCGCGTTTCCAGCGATGCACGCTTATATTACGGAATATAAATGGCTGACAAAAAACAAAGGTTTACCGGTGCTTAAAGTGGTGATGAGCAACGGCTATCCACAGGTCGTGGAATATCTTGATTCCGTGAGGAGTTTTACTTCCGTTGCGGAGTTGGAGCAGCCCCGGGCTGCTGTTTATCCCAACCCGTCGGGCGGGGAAGTTATAATAGCATGGAACACACCGGCCGGTGAACTGAAAATATATGATTTGTCCGGCCGGCTCGTGTTGAGCCATGATGTTTCGGATAAAAGGAAAATTGTTATCCCCCCAGGGAAAATTAGTGCCGCGGGCATGTATTTGGTAATTCTGGAAGGCGATGGGATAATAATCCGCGAAAAGCTGGTGAAAAAGTAAGGCCGGTGCTGTAAGCGGGATTCTGTGAACTTCTATCATTTATCTGGACCGTCAGTTGCCTGCCGGCTCAAGCAGCTTACCCCCCGGAATCGGGCGAGCAACCCTTATCCCGGCCGAAGCCGGAAACTCCGGTATATGTAGCCTTGCACCCCATAAGGTTTACCACCGTGACAGTCGCCTGCCGCGGTCGTGAGCTCTTACCTCACGGTTTCACCCTTACTCCTGCCGGGGCAGAAGCGGTCTGGTTTCTGTGGCACTGGCTGTCTCCGCCCGGGGCGAAGCCTTCCTGTTAGGAAGTATGGTGCTCTGTGGTGTCCCGACTTTCCTCCGCGATTACCGCAGCGATAGAACACACCGGCCTTAAGATGCAAAATTACATTTTTTTTAGATTGGGTTCTCACTTTAGACAGGGTGGAAGTTTTCCACGCGTCCAGGGATATTTTATCTTTCAAAAGCAAGGGTTAATTTACTTTGACTGTTTGTGCGGGCCGATGCATTTTCAAAACAGCCAACCAGGCTGTAATTGCCACTGGGCTCGTGTGGCTTTTAAAAGAGAATTAAAACGAACGGATTGCTGTTTTGTTAGCTGCTGATATACGGAAAGCAGGAAATAAGCCTGCGTTGCGCAGCAGGGCGGAGGCCCCGGGCCGGCTGCAGAGGGTTTGTGCTGTGGCAATAGCGACCACAGGATGCTCGTTGTCCACAGCTTACATACCCGCAGCCGGGCCGGGGCAACTAAAAGCCGCAGACCGGCCCCCGCCTTTTCGGCGGGGGCCGCCCTCATCATCATTATCGTTAGTGGAATCCGGGGCGTTGTTTTTTGCCTGTGGCTGCCGGGCTGGCATTATTTCCGGGCATTGCCGTGCTTGGATATTACAGGACAAGAATGTATCTTTGATCAGTCTTAAATAAGAGCTTTATGAAGATTCTGGTAACCGGCGGGACGGGTTATATTGGTTCGCACACTGTGGTGGAATTGCAACGGGAAGGTTTTGAGGTTGTGATTATTGACAATTTCTCGAATTCCAACAGAGATGTGATTAATAATATAGAACAGATCAGCGGAAAAATGCCTGAGCTGGAGGCTTTTGACCTTTGCGACCGTCAGGCCACTCTTGATTTTTTTAGCAGACATGATGACCTGCATGGGGTGATTCATTTTGCGGCATACAAGGCCGTGGGAGAATCGGTGGCTGATCCGCTGAAGTATTACCACAACAATATCTCGTCGCTGATCAATGTAATGGACGGAATGAAGGAATCGCAAACAATGAACCTGGTGTTTTCTTCCTCCTGCACGGTTTACGGGCAACCTGAAAAGCTGCCGGTTTCAGAAGATGCGCCGGTGCAAAAGGCCGCTTCACCCTATGGTAATACCAAACAGATTTCTGAGGAGATAATCGCGGATACACTGAAGGTTAGCCGGCAGATGAATGCTGTTGTGCTGCGTTATTTCAATCCCATTGGCGCTCATGAAAGTGCTTTGATAGGTGAATTGCCGCTGGGTGTGCCTGATAACCTGGTGCCTTTTATCACGCAAACGGCTGTAGGAAAGCGGGAGCAACTGAAGGTTTTTGGCAACGATTATAACACTCCTGACGGAACCGCTATCCGTGATTACATTCATGTTGTTGATCTGGCCAAAGCGCATGTGGTGGCGATGAACCGGATGATCGGCCACGCTAATAAGAAGAATGTGGAGGTGTTTAACATTGGTACCGGTAAAGGCTATTCGGTGCTGGAAGTGGTGAAGGCCTTCGAACGTGTGGCGGATAAACCTTTAAGCTACAAAATTGTTGAACGCAGGCCGGGAGACGTTGAAAAAGTATGGGCCGATACCTCATATGCCAACCGCGAACTTGGCTGGAAGGCTGAAAAGGGCCTGGAAGAAATGATGCACACAGCCTGGCAATGGGAATTAAAACTTAACGCAAATAAACAATAACAGATATGTCGAAAAAAATACTGATTACCGGAGGAGCCGGATTTATTGGGTCACATGTTATCCGCCGTTTTGTGAAGAACTATCCTAATTATTCCATTTATAACCTGGATAAACTCACCTACGCAGGTAATCTGCGAAACCTTACTGATGTGGAAGATAAGCCGAACTACACCTTTATAAGGGGTGATATTACGGATGCCGATTTTATCATGCAATTATTCCGGGAGGAAAAGTTTGATGCCGTCATCCACCTTGCTGCCGAATCGCACGTGGACAGGTCAATAAGTAATCCCACAGAGTTTATTCAAACCAATATAGTGGGCACTGTTAACCTGCTGAATGCATTCCGCGCCATCTGGAAAGATAATTTCGCTGACAAGCTGTTTTACCATATTTCCACCGATGAAGTGTACGGTTCGCTGGATCATACGGGTTTATTTACAGAAGAAACTGCTTACGATCCGCGTAGCCCTTATTCTGCGTCCAAAGCGAGTTCGGATCACCTGGTGCGTGCCTATTTTCACACCTTCAAGCTGCCTGTGGTATTGTCCAACTGCAGTAATAACTATGGAAGTCACCAGTTTCCCGAGAAGCTTATTCCGCTGTCCATCAATAATATTAAACATGAAAAGCCGATTCCCGTTTACGGTAAAGGGGAGAACGTGCGCGACTGGCTGTGGGTAGTGGACCATGCTGTTGCCATCGACATGATATTCCACAAGGGCAGGACAGGAGAGACCTACAACATCGGCGGGAACAACGAATGGAGAAATATCGACCTGATCCATTTGCTGTGTGATGTGATGGATGAAAAGCTGGGTCGCGAAAAAGGTACTTCCCGGGGTCTGATCACTTTTGTGAAAGACCGTGCAGGCCACGATCTGCGTTATGCCATTGACAGCTCAAAGCTGCAGGAAGAGCTGGGCTGGGAACCTTCAGTTGATTTTGAACAGGGACTCAGGAAAACCGTTGACTGGTACCTGGAGAATCAGCAATGGCTGGATGATGTGACCAGCGGCAATTATAAGAACTACTACAAAGAGCAATACGACAACCGCTGATCAATGGGGCTAATAAATAAGCTTTTCGGACCCGCGCGTTTGGAACAACCGCTGGATTTTTCTGCTTTTGGTGTGGATATGCATTCCCACCTCATCCCGGGAATTGATGACGGCGTGAAGAGTGTGGAGGAATCCCTGGAAATGATCCGCGGACTGAAGGATATGGGTTTTACAAAGCTGATTAGCACCCCGCATTCCATGGCTGATGTGTATATAAACTCCACCCAAATCATCCGGTCAGGGCTGCAGAAGGTAAAAAATGCCGTAGCTGCTGCCGGGCTGGAAGTAGAGATTGAAGCCGCTGCCGAATATCTGATGGATGATCGATTTCCTGAAAAGCTTGAAAACAGAGACCTGCTGACAATGGGTAAAAATCATATACTCGTAGAGATGTCGTATATCAAAGAACCGGTAAACCTCAATCATTTATTATTTGATATCCAAACAGCAGGATATAAAATTATACTGGCCCATGCCGAACGTTACAGCTTCTGGTTTGAACGGAGAGAACGTTACCAGCAGATGATTGATCGAAGCGTGCATTTGCAGCTCAACCTATTGTCGTTATCAGGATATTACGGCAAGGATGTCAAACGCACTGCCCTGTGGCTGCTTGAAAATGATATGTATTCCGTGGTGGGAACCGATCTGCACAATGAAATATACCTGAAGGAACTCCAAAACCTGCAGTACGATCCGGTTTTACTAAAGCTGTTGGAAAAATCAGATAACTATATCAATAAAGACCTGTAAGCTGCAGGGCTATGCTGATTATCAAAAGGTGTTTTATTGTTTAATGCATGTCCGCTTTTGCACATAATACACAAACATTGAGCCCTCTCCGAAAAGTTCGTGCAACTGATTTTCAATGTTTTTTGCCCTGAATCCCTAAAGGGAAAACATTGAAAATCAGTTTCTCTTCCTGCTCTGTATGTACAGATTAAATATTCTTTTTGTCTATCCATAGTTTTGGCCTGATTATCATTATTAGTGTTGTGCGCTTATCCTGTAACAGCAGCCGTCTAATCCCTGGCTAGTTTGTCACTCAGCGATTTAAAGCCCGGGCCGATGATCTCACTGGCATTCATTACGCTGATAAAAGCATTGGGATCAATATTCAGAATATGCTCCTCAAGTATGGCAAGCTCGCGGCGCGAAACCACCGTGAAAATGATCTGCTTCTCACTCTGGTTAAACATGCCTTTGCCATGGATAATCGTTCCCCCGCGATTCAGGTCCACCAGTATTTTGTCTTTGATTTGCTGATGATAATCCGATATGATAAACAGTGTTTTCTCGTAGCTGATGCCCTGCAGGGCAATGTCAATGGCTTTGCTGCTCACAAAAATGGCGATTATGGCATAAAGCGGCATAGTCCAGCTTCCAAAGGCAATGGCACCGGCCAGGATTACAAAACCATCCACCGGGAGAATAGCCTGACTTACAGGCATGCGGGTTTTCTGGCTTATGATCTTGGCAATCACATCCGTGCCGCCTGTTGAAGCCCTGCCTTTAAAAACCAGGCCCACGCCCGTGCCCACCAGCAGCCCTCCGAAAATAGCAGATAGCAGATAGTCTCCTTCGGCTATACCAGTGCCACCGCTCAGGTACCATATGATATCCGTGAATACAGAAGTAAGCACAAAACCGATGATCGTTTTTACCCCAAATCGAGGCCCCAAAACCCTGATACCTATAATTACTATGGGAACATTCATAGCCAGAGCTGTCATACCGATGGGCAAGCCTGTGAAAGAATTAATGGTAATTGCCAGCCCAAAAACCCCGCCGGGTACAATCTGCTGTGGTGCTATAAATAAAGCGTAGCCGGTGGCCAATATCAGGCTGCCCAAGACAATCAGACTGTATGCCTGAAACCAACGTGTTGAAAATACCTTTTCCTTTGTAATAAATGCTGCCATTTCATTTTATCAATTTATTCCGTTCCTACTCTGTTAAGTCTGTAAAGCATATAATGTTCGACTTGCCGCCCTTTAAGAATTAACCCGCTGCCTCAAGCGATCCTAAAAAAAAGCGAGCAAAAGTACTTTATTCCCGGATACCACAACGATAAACCGGATGAATTTTTAAGGAATTTAGCATATTAGGAGTAGAATGTTTTTATTTGGGCGGCCGGGCGGTCTGCGGCTGCAATCTTTGCACTGCCTGTCCGGGCTGCTGTATGCCGCGGACAGGAGCTCGCTCACGCTCCGCTCTGCCGCGCCACAGCAGCCTGCCCAGGCAGCACAAAGGATTTCCGCCTCCGCCCTGCCGCAGCTTCCCGCTCCTGTCCAGGGACTTAGGTTGAAAGAAGATTGAAGGGAAGATTGAGGAAAGATCCTGACCTACGGTCATATGGCAAAAAAAATGAATGATGGAGAGGTATCTCCCGGCGAACCAATGACACATAAAGACCTGCCAGCGTCCGACCGCAGGGAGGTCCTGACAGCGTCTGATTAAATGCTTCCAGTTCTTCTGCCGTTCCTGCGGAACCAGGGTTCGAACAATCTGCTATGCTACCAGACTGTCGTCCCTAACGGGACTGAAAGAGATCCCGACCTACGGTCGTGGATGCTCAAAAAACAATCAAATCAAAGATTTGTGGTTTTTTGACATTGAAAAAGAATGATTCTCCCGTTATACCTGAGCTATGCAAAAACCTGAGGGCTGAAGGCC
>CAYZDA010000056.1:0-17776 GCA_964477095.1 uncultured Bacteroidales bacterium
CTGCCCCCATCCATTCACACTCATGAGCATGAAGGCGATGATTGGGAGGAATTTAAGATGTTTGCGGGGGGTTGCTGGATGCAAAGCAATCTTGTTAATGGGGATGTTTTTAAAGGAAAAACGCTCTTTCCTGCCCGGCTTGCAATTCCTGTGGTTTAGGTTCATAGTTTTTATTTTCAGAGGGTTCTTTTATTATTTGGCAGCATAAAAGTAGAATATAAATAACGTAGCTACATAAATATATCCTTAGCTTTAAGAGAAGAATGAGTCAAGAAATTATTAAGGAGTTTACAAAGAATTCATCTAGGCTAAACGGAGCGAATGAACCATTTGAGCGGCCTACAAAAATAAGCAGTAGCTTATTATTCATACGGATGTTTACCTGCTGCATTCGTAATTGATTTTAGATCAATATTTACTAGATTATAATTGGTTTATTTCAAAAGCTTAAGTTTAATCTCTCTGTAATCATCCCTGATCCTGAGAATATACATGCCCTGTGCCAATCCTGAAATATCAATAGGGTATATACCATTATCCGCTGTGGCTTTTTCAGAATAGAGCAGTTTACCAGTGATGCTGTAAACTTCAATGCTGATATAATCACTGAGGGCACCGCTGACAAGAACCTTATCACAGTCCAGGACTGTTGCCTGCAGGTTATTTACATTTTGATCATGATCAACCGCAATAACCGCGCTGTATGAAATCTGCCCGTCAAGATCGGTTTGTTTCAGGCGGTAGTAAATGGGCTTTTCTAATATTTCGTAATCTTTCACCTGATAATTCTGAATTTGATTGGAATTACCGGCCCCATCTACGGTAGTTACTACATTCCAGGTTTCCATATCCTCAGAGCGTTCGAGGGTGAAATAGTCGTTGTTGATTTCGGATGAAGTGGTCCATGAAATCTGGTAAAAGTTTTCATTCCAGGTTGCGGTAAATGCCAGCAGTTCAACAGGGAATGGAGTGCCGGAATTATCCGTGTTGATGGTCCAGTTGGACTCTTCGCTGCCTGGTATGGCATGAGAATTCCGCTCATAAGTGTAATCTTCATTCCACGACCAGGGATTACCCATGGCGCCATTGTCATTAAATTCATCAATAACACCGGATTTGGCACCCGTATAATAAATCTCAACTCCGTCAGTTCCCCCGTTAAAATAGAAACTGGCATCCTCAAAGTTTGCATTTACACCATACTCGTCTAAAAAGGTCGCTTTGTTTTGTGTGATAACTATATAATCATTGGCAGCAACATTCCCGTTCAGGGCAAGTGTTTTACTGGGTGTTTTGCTGCCGTTGTTGAAATAGCGAACGCTGATGTTGCTAAGATCGATAGCTGATGAAGAGGAATTATAGATTTGCATATAGCCGTCATCGTCTGCGCAGTTTCCGTCAACGCCATCACCAGTAATTCTGGTTATAATTAGATCGCCTTTCATTGGAGGAATTTGATCAGTGGTAGCCGATGCTTCCGGTATGCTTCCGTCGGTTTTATAATTAATACTGCTACTAAAGTTTGTATAGGGAAATATCTTGAAATAATAAGTAGTAGAAGCATCAAAACCTGTCCAGCTGACGGATTCTTCACCATTAGCCACTCTTATAGTACCATCACCGTCGGAAAGGTCGGTGTCATTGTTTTCCACCACCCCATCCACGGGTGTTGAAATAGCTGCCAGAGAAATATCGCTCACTTTTATTAAGAAACTGTCGGCTTGCGTGGTTCCGTTATTATCCGTCCAGCTCAGGTTTATAACATCATAGTCGGTAGCTGATGCAGTGAATGCTGACGCATGGTTACTGGGCTCGGAAGCAGTAGATTTTACCAGCACCTTATCAAAATAATAAAACTCATCATGGGCATTGTTTTTAGCTTTTACCACTATCTGAATGCACTCTTTACCTGCTACGCTCACTGATAATTGGTTTTGCACATCTCCGTCAATAATTCCCTGATGCTCTGAAATGCTTATAAAATCACCCCCGTTTAAGATATATCCTGTTTTTAGATAATCGGTGGATTCAAGACCATCTGAAGAGCTTACATCAATGCTGATATTCACTTCAGTTTGTCCGGATACATCAAGATGGGGTGAATACCATATCTGTTCATCATTCACGTCCCGGGCTGTAAACTGACCATTGTCCACCTTAAAATAATCCCAGGAATCGGTTAAATCACTTTCCTTTATATCGAGGTACCAGTTCACCCCGGTCAGATCAGTTGATGGAGGAGAACCACCGGTAACACCTTTATTATCCTGGCCTGTGAAATCTTCTGTGTAATCCAGGCTTGTTGCTGTGAATACCTTTATTGTCTCAAGGCGAAACTTTTCGGTATTGGCTGAATTCTTCATCTCAATTTTAAGCTTCAATGAGTTCGCGTTAATACCACTATGAGCTATGGCAGCCGTGTTCCAATTCTCAGTTAAAGTATGCGATACATCACCATGCCCGCTCCAGTTTGCGATAAGTGTATAGGTTGTGCCGCCATCCGTACTGTAATAAAGATTCAGATAATCGGCACTTTCCATATCTCCGTCCTCGGTCACAAAAACGGTGAATAACACATCATTGAAAGAGGAAATGTCGATGTTCTCTGATTCCCAAACCACTTCCGTTTTTGTATTACAGGCTTCAAGCTTATTATTTACTGTTTTACAATATTGTCCCAGATCAGCATAGCTGCCGCCTTCAATGCTAAGGGTCCATTTGGATACGGAAGATGGATAATCACCGGAATTCCCTGTATTATCGATGCCTGTACCGGATGAATAACTACTAAAATTTTCTTCCCAGATAATTGATTGGGCTAAGCTGTGAATACTGCAGGGAATAAAAACTAAGCACAGCAGATAGGAGTAAACCTTTTTCATAGGGTTAAAAAATTGGGGGTTAGTTAATTAGTTAAAATTCTCAACTAAGATATGCAAAATATAGTAATTAACAAAAAAAACCGGGAATTTTTTTGTTAAAAAATTAACGTTGGTATGTAGGTAACTTCTCTTATGTAGTATTTATAATGTACATGTAATAATTTAACCCTTAGAAAGATTAGTTTTTTAACGGGAATGATTCAGATATGGTTCTTGTTTCGGTTTTGTTTCGTTCTTGTTTTATTCTTATTATACAAGAAGAAAGCAAGAAGAAAATAAGAATAATAAAATAGGGAAAAACATTTTTACGATGAAGGAATTTCAGGACGTACAGAACTCATACTGAAAAGCAGCGTAGCCTTCGAGCGAGGAGCATTAATAGCTTAAATATTTCAAAACCTGGTGAATTATAGAGGGTTTTAATTATTAGGTGAGAATGAATAATAAATAAAACGCAGATTTTACTTAAAAAACAAACAAAGCTCAAAAAAAATGGTTACAATTGTATCATGTTACAGTTTAACTACCATCTCCATTCTTCCTTCAGCGACGGGCAGGCCCCGCTATGGCAAATGCTTCAGAAAGCTGCTGAATCAGGAATCAGATATGTTGCTGCTACCGATCACGGCCCGCTTCCTTTCCGGAATGAGTGGAGCATCCGGCAAGCTCATCGCAAGGAATATATAACCATGATTGATGAGCAAAGGGATTATCTTCCGGATACAACCATTTTCAGAAGCCTTGAGTTGGAATATATCCCCGGTACATCAGTAGCGTTTGACAAGTTGAAAGAGCTATGGCAACTGGATTTTGTGCTGGGTAGCGTTCATCTGGTGAAGCATGCCGGCAGTGGCAAGTTATGGTTTATTGACGGGCCTGCCAAAAATTATGATCTGGGGCTTGATAAGATTTTTAATCAGGACATTAAAGGCAGTGTGAAAGCTTACTTTGATCAGATTATTGAAATGATGCGTACTCAAAAGCCGGATGTGGTAGCGCATATTGATAAGATACGCATGAATAATAACGGCCGCTTTTTTCAGCCTTCCGATGCCTGGTATAAAAAATTGCTGGAAGAAACGATGGCAGTGGCCAGGGATCAGGGCTGCATACTTGAAGTAAACACCAGAGGATTCTACAAGCAGAAAACAAGGGACCTTTTCCCTTCTGATTATGGCCTGGAAATTATTCATGACATGGATATCCCGGTTACCGTGAGCACAGATGCACATCAAATCAATGAACTCACACTGGGGCAGGATGAAGCTGTGAAACGCTTAAAAAAATTCAAAATTAAGTCAGTAAAATTCCTTACTGAAGAAGGCTGGCAGGACTACGGCTTATAGATCATGCGGAAGTGACGGATTCCCGCTTCCATAAACGGGTCTCCACACTTTATAAAGCCATGACGCTGATAAAAGGAAACCGCCCGTTCCTGGGAGTTCAGGTAGATAGTTCCTTCTGACGGTAATACATCATCCAGTACAAATTTCAGAATAGCTGAACCGGTACCACGGTTTCGATACTCTTTAAGCACGGCAAAGCGCTCCAGCTTGATGCCTTCTGCTGTTTGGCGATAACGTGCTGTAGCTATAGCCCTGTCATTAAGATAGAGTATATAATGAATGGCTGTGTGGTCATATTCATCTCTCTCCAGCTCATAAGGCACGTGCTGTTCTTCAATAAAAACCTGTTGGCGTATGGCCAGAGAATCCTCCATCAGTTGATTATCACGGGATGTAAATTTTTTGATATACATAAGATATAAACAGCGCAGGCTTTTTTCAAAAGTAATAAAAAAGCAACGGGAATAAATCTACAGTTTTTTATCGATGATTTTTTCCAGTACATCTCTCATCTGTTCCACTGTAAAAGGTTTTGCAATAAAGTCATTCATGCCTGCATTCAGGCATATATCCCTGTCGCTTTCATGAGCATTGGCAGTGATCGCTATAATAACAACCGGATTTTTCACGCGGACCTGTGCTTCCCAGGCCCGGATGGCCCTGGTAGCCTGTAGCCCATCCATCTCAGGCATCTGCACATCCATGAAAACGGCATGATATTTTTTGCTTTTCATAGCTTCCAGTGCTTTACGGCCACTGTCAACCACTTCCGGCTCATAATTCAGTTTCTTAATTATAAGGGAAGCTACTTTTTGATTAACCGGATTATCTTCCGCCAGTAAAACCTTCTTTTTCTGCACCTTTTTTGTTTTTCTTCCAAAGGTAAGAATTATTTAGAAGACCTGGTGATTGGCGGGGAAATTTTATTGAAATAATCCGGCAACAATGAAAGCTTCATTGAGCGCTGGATTATTTGATTTGTATTTAGAGCATCATTCAAAACATTTACAAAAACTAAACGTTTTACACACGGAAACTTTAAGCGGGGAAAACGTTTCCATGTGGATTTTTTAAATACTTTTGGGTCCCCTGGTAATTAAAACAAGAAAAAAATGGACGGCAGGAAAAGGGAAATACTACAAGCAGCCTGGGAGATGTTTAGTGAATATGGTATCAGAAGTGTGTCAATAGAAGATATCTGCAGGGCAATAGGGATTTCTAAAAAAACACTGTATCAGTATTTTGATAATAAGGCAGATTTGGTGGAGTCATTGCTTATCCATGAGATTGAAAATGTGATGAGGGATGTGGAAGTAGTGAAAAAGCCGGCCAAAAATGCAATACAGGCACTCTTGCTCGTCAGTAAGACCATTTGCCGGCTGAGTATGCACAAAAAACCATCGGCTGCTTTCGATCTGAAAAAATATTATCCGGATTTGTATAAAAAGATTGTTTCCATCAAAAGGGAACATGCATTTGAGGGGATCAGAATGAACATGGAGCGTGGCATTAAAGAAGGACTTTACAGAAATGACCTGAATGTGGAACTTGTAGCCAATCTTTATGTTCAGAAAATAGAGCAACTGCACGAAATGGAGTTTTCAGGAGGGAAAAAGTTCACCTCTGATAAAATATTTGAAGTAATGTTTGAAAATCACATTCGTGGAATTTCCAACAGTAAGGGAATTGAAGTTTTTGAAAACGAGAAGAAAAACCTAAACTATAATATCAATGATACGAGTGCCTAATTTAATTTTGATGTTAAGCGGTGTGCTCTTAGTGACGGGGCTGCGGGCACAGCAGAGCACTAATTTGAACCTGCAACAGGCCCGGGAATATGCGCTTCAGCATAATATTAATGTAAAAAATGCTGCTCTTGATGTGGAAAAGGCTAAAGATAAGGTGTGGGAAACCACCGCCATTGGTCTGCCACAGGTGAGTAGTTCGTTAAGTTATAACAACAACCTTGATCTGCCCACTCAGCTGTTGCCTGGCGAACTGATTGGCCAGCCGGGGCAGTTTGTGGAAGTACAGTTTGGAACTCAACATAATGCCACTGCTACTGTCAGTGCCGATCAGCTGGTGTTTAGCGGGCCATATATAATTGGGCTTCAGGCCAGCAAGACTTTTCGGGAAATATCACAACATCAGTTGGTTAAAACGAATATAGAAACCAGGTATGCTGTAACGCAGGCATATTACAGCGTGTTGGTAGCCGGAAAAAACCTCGAGGTATTGCAGGAGTCAAAAAACAATATGGAACAACTCCTTGAAGAAACAAAAGCTATATATCAGCAGGGGCTTACCGAGGAAACCAGTGTGGATCAAATGGAGATCAATTTATCCAATATCAAAAATCAGATCAATAATCTTCAAAGGCAGCTTGAGGTTGGTATGACTGTGTTGAAATTCCAGATGGGAATGGACATGGAGAAGGAAATACAGCTCACCGATTCACTTACTGCAATTATGGAGCAGATCAACCTGGAGCAGGTGGCCGGACAGCAGTTCAATGTGCAATCGCATATCGACTATAAAATACTCAATACACAGGAGCATGCATCATACCTTTCCATGAGGCGCGAAAAAGCGGAATACCTGCCCACACTTTCAGCATTTTATCAGCATCAACAAAATGCTATGCGAGAGGAATTCAATTATTTTGAAGACAATAACGATCAATGGTATGAATCAAACGTGATCGGGCTTCAGCTTAACCTGCCTATATTTACCAGTGGCAGCCGAATGTCGAAAGTACAGCAGGCACAAATTGAGCTGGAAAAAACACAGAACCTTAAGCAGCAGGTGGAGCAAAACCTGAAGATGACGGTTAAGCAGGCACGCACGGAATATATGTCGGCTATGGAAAATTACTTAACTCAAAAGTCCAGCCTGGAGTTATCTGAGAAAGTATATAAGCGAAGCATGGAGAAATTTACTACGGGAGTCGTCAGCAGCACGGAATTAACCCAGACACATAACCAGTTCCTCGATTCACAGACGGCCTATTTTCAGGCTGCCTTTGATCTTTTAAACGCGAAAAACAAATTGGATAAAGCCCTGAACAATTATTAATCGGAAGAAATAAATGATCATGAAAAGAATAAATATAATACTGATAATCATTTTGATGACAGTTTCCTTCAGCTGCAATCAGGATAAATCACCGGAGCAGATAAGCCAGGAAATAACAGAGAAGAAAAAGGAAATCAGGGAGCTTCGCAAGCAGGTGAGCGAGCTTGAAAGCAAGCTGGAAGAGGATACTGTATCCAGGGTTCCGGTACACACAAAAACTGTGGATATAGAGGTATTTAAACATATGATCGAAGTAAACGGATCAGTGGAGGCCGAGCTTCAGGCTAATGTGAGCCCGGAAATCAATGGTCATATCAAAATGATTCACGTTAATGAAGGGCAACGTGTTTCTGAAGGCCAGCAGTTGCTTACCCTGAGCACAGAGGTGGTAAGTAATAACATCCAGGAAGTAAAAACATCCCTTGATCTTGCACGCACCACTTATGAGAAGCAAAAGAAGCTCTGGGATCAGGAAATAGGCAGCGAGATGGAATACCTGCAGGCTAAAAACAGGGTTGAATCACTCGAAAGTCGCCTGAAAACCCTGCAGGCACAGCTGGACATGGCACAGATCAAGGCACCTTTTGCCGGGATAGTAGATGATATTATGATGAAGCGTGGCGATTTGGCTATGCCTGGTTCTCCGCTACTGACAATGGTAAATCTGAAGGACCTCAAGGTGAATACGCATGTGTCCGAGGCTTACCTGTCGAAGGTGGAGAAAGGGGATACCGTTAGGGTGGAATTTCCGGCTTTTTCAAATTTAAGTATGGATGTTCCGGTGTTCCGTACCGGAAATATCATAAATCCTGACAACAGAACATTTAAGGTGCAGATTAAAATCAACAATATCGAGAGTAAGCTCAAGCCAAATATCATTGCTATCGTTCACATTAATGATTACACCAACCGCCATGCACTTGTGGTTCCTTCCATCGTTATTAAAAAAGATATGGACGGAAGTTTTCTTTTTGTGGTGAAGCAAGATGAGAAAGAAGGCCTGGTGGCTGAAAAGCGCTACGTGGAAACCGGAAAATCCTACAGGGATCAGACAGAGGTGCTCAGCGGCCTCAACGAGGGCGACAGGGTAATTGTGGAAGGTTACAACATGGTTACTTCAGGTACAAAAGTCAGTGTAAAGAAGAAGTTCTAAAGATGATTTAAGCAGACATGCGTTATGGATCAGAAAGATAAAAAGGAAAAAACATATAAGGAGTTTAAACTCACATCACTGTCCCTGAGAAACCGTAACACGGTATATGTTTTGGCATTAGTTATTGCTGTTTTTGGTGTAATCTCCTACAAACAACTGCCAAAGGAGTTGTTTCCCGATGTTGCCGTGCCTTATGTGATGGTGCAAACCACTTATCCGGGTAATTCACCGCTGGATATCGAGAATCTGGTAACAAGGCCACTGGAAAAGGAAATTGAGGGAATCAGCGGGATAAAGGAGATAAACTCCACCTCTGCTCAGGATGCTTCCATGATATTCATAGAATTTCAGTTTGATGTGGATATCAACCGTGGCATGCAGGATATTAAGGATGCTGTGGATCAGGCAAAGAGTGAACTACCCAATGATCTTCCGGCCGATCCATCGGTTATGGATATAGATTTTTCGGAGTTTCCATTCATCAATATTAACCTGTCCGGCGATTACAGTATAGATGAGTTGAAGGAATTTGGAGAAATTCTGGAGGATCGCCTGGAGCCCATCAGTGAGATTTCAAAGGTACAGATACAGGGATTGAATGAACGGGAGATCAAAATCCATGTAGATCAGCACAAGCTGGAGGCTTATGAGATGAGCTTCAGCGATATAGAAACTGCCGTGGCCAATGAAAATGTGTCCATTTCAGGAGGAGAAGTGCGGCTTGGGAATACCCGCCGTGCTGTTAGAACAGTGGGTGAATTTGAGAACATAGATGAGCTTCGAAATATCATAGTAAAGCATGAAGATCAGAATGTGGTTCAACTCAAGGATGTGGCCGAAGTAATTGACGGTTATGAAGAGCCCACCAGCTTTACGCGTCTTAATGGTCAGCCGGTGGTATCAGTGCAGGCCGTGAAAAAAGGCGGGGAAAACCTGTTGGATGCCACAAAAAAGCTAATGAAGGAACTGGAGGAGATCAGAGAAGAAAAATTACTTCCCCAAGATCTGAATATTGATATTACCAACGATCAGTCCGATATGGTAAAAAAGCAGCTCAACAACCTTGAAAACAGTATGGTCATCAGTATTTTGTTTGTGGTTATTGTGCTGTTTTTCTTCCTGGGCACCCGCAATGCTTTATTTGTCGGGACGGCCATTCCCATGTCAATGCTGCTGTCATTTGTTGTTCTCGGCCTGGCCGATTACCGGATTAATATGATGGTGCTTTTCGGTCTTATACTCGCGCTTGGAATGCTGGTAGACAATGCCATAGTAGTGGTGGAAAATATCCACCGCTTTGTGTCGGAAGGATATACCAGGTGGCAGGCAGCGAAATATGCCGTGGGAGAAATCGCAGTTCCCATCATCGCCTCCACGGCTACAACTTTGGCGGCATTTATCCCATTGGCTTTCTGGGATTCCATCACAGGGGAATTCATGAAATTCCTGCCCATCACACTGATCATCGTGCTTACGTCATCCTTGTTTGTGGCGTTGGTGATCATCCCCGTGCTTTCAGGAACCTTTATTAAAAAAGGGGAACAAAACGAAAAAGCCAACCCCAAAAGGGGATTGAAAATTGCAGGCGTACTTGCCCTGGCTGCGGTGCTGTTTTTCTTTGCAGGATGGAATATACCCGGTAGCCTTATGGTCATTGCGGCAGTGGTTACTATTTTCAATATTTACATTTTTACCCATCTGGGGCATTGGTTCCAGAATGTATTTCTGGTGAAACTGGAAAAATGGTACACCAGCTTACTTACTTATGCACTGGCTGGTAAACGGCTGTATGTTTTCTTTTTTGGCACTCTGCTGTTGCTGGTATTAACCATGGGCTGGTTTTTCAGTTCTAATCCGAAGATTTTATTTTTCCCTGAAAATGAACCCAGCTATATTAACATACTGGCAGAACTACCCATCGGAACAGATATTCATGCAACCGATACTTTTATGAAGGATATGCATGAGGATGTGAAGGATATTATCGGAGAACGCGATACCGTTGTTAAGTCCATCCTCACCAACGTAGGAACCGGAGCTGTGCTTGAAGATGGAGGCCCCGCAGGGCAGGGGGCACGTCCCCACAAAGGGCTTATTACTATAAATTTCGTTGATTTCGAGTTTCGCGGTGATATAGAAACTTCAGGCATCATGCGTGATCTCAGTGATCAGCTGTCCAGGAGGTATCCCGGTGTGATTCTGACTATAGAGAAGAATAATATGGGGCCGCCCACTGGCAGACCTGTTAATATTGAAGTTGTTGGAAATAAATTTGATGTGTTATTGAAGCAGAGCGATAAGATTCTGCAGGAAATTGGGCAAGCTGACATAGACGGCATCGAAGGAATGAAGATGGACCTTGACGTGGGAAAACCGGAAATGATCGTAACGGTGGACCGTGATAAAGCCAGACGCCTGGGATTATCCACAGGGCAGGTGGCACAGACCATCCGTACAGCCCTGTTTGGAAAGGAAATCTCCGATTATAAAGTTGGAGAAGATGAATATCCCATACAGTTGAGGCTAAAAGATCAGTATCGCTACAATATTTCTTCTCTGATGAACCAAACGGTAATCTTCCGTAATAATCAGGGAAGGATTATTAAAGTTCCGGTGTCGGCCGTTGCTGATTTTAAATACAGCACCACCTACGGGTCTGTTAAAAGAAAAGATCTCGACAGGGTAATTACGCTGTATTCAAATGTAGTGGAAGGCTATAATCCGACCGAGGTAAATGAGCAAATCGAACTGGCATTAACTGACCTGGAATTACCTGAAGGATATAACTACAAGTTTACCGGGGAGCAGCAGGATCAGCAGGAATCCATGGAATTTTTGCTGCGTGCAATGCTCATTGCTATTTCGCTCATACTGATGATACTGGTGTCGCAGTTTAATTCACTTGTGAAGCCTTTAATTATTCTTGTCAGTGTATTATTTAGTACAATTGGTGTATTTGGAGGGCTGGCCACCTTTGGTATGGATTTTATCGTGGTGATGACCGGTATAGGTATCGTATCACTGGCAGGGGTAGTGGTAAACAATGCTATTGTTCTCATTGATTATATCGAGCTGCTTAAGCTGGACCGGCGTAAGGAACTGGGTCTTGATGAAGATGCAATTCTGCCTGTGAAAGATGCCACTGAATGTGTAATTGAAGGAGGAAAAATACGTTTGCGCCCCGTTCTTCTAACTGCTATTACCACCATATTGGGGTTATTTCCCATGGCCATAGGGTTGAATATTGATTTCGCAGGTTTATTGAGCGATTTTGATCCGAATATATATTTTGGTGGGGATATTGCAAATATGTGGGGCCCTATATCATGGACGGTAATTTTCGGACTGGCTTTTTCCACTTTCCTTACTCTCATCATTGTGCCGGTAATGTATCGCATTACAACCAAAATGCAGGTGTATGTCAATAATAAATTTGGCAGGAGTAAGTAAATAAGCAATTGCCAATACACTGGAAGGAAGCCTCTTCACTTTTCAGGGAGAGGCTTTTTTTTAATATGAATGAGCAATTAATGAATCAGGACTTTTTCTCTGATAATGCTACCATCAGTATAAATATGAACAATGTAAACCGATGTGTTCATGTTTGGGTATGGAATTGTCGTTTTTAAAAAATGTGTCATGAAAACTCCCCTTTTGTATTATGATAACGGTTGATACAAATCATATGCCTCTGTGCTTTATGCCAGGTAATCAGGCTGCTGTGATGTGGTGTTTCCATGTTTTTTCCGAATAGTGGAAATAAGGCAATGGAAACAGCACAAATTTAAGCAGGATATTATAGCTTTTCAAACCGATGAGTGTATTTTTGAATAAAAATTTAATAAGTTAGATTAGTATATATCATTCGAATGGAGAGGTGTAAAAAAACAGCTTATAAAAAAACCGCCCCGGTATTGCGGGGCGGTGATGATTAATAAAATTAGGGGGGTAGTTATTAATCAGGTAAACTTATGACCTATTTTGCGGTTGACAAACACCAGCAAGCAATTATCAAAATCCGTACCATGGTGGGCTATTTGCTGTTTAGGTGTTGTTTGTATGCTTTCTGGATTTCGTAAAATTTCCAAAAACTGGACTTTTTTTCTAATTCTTATACTATTTATATTTTTCATTTGTTTTATTACCTTAGCAGACTAAACCCTCAACGTCATGAACAAACTAATATCATTATCAGCAGTCCTAATTTTGGTTTTTTATACAAATGTAGGACAGGCCCAGGTAAGCCGGGTTGATACTCTTAATTATGAGTCGGAAAAGGAAATGAATGTTACGGACCATCTTATGATTGGAATTGGAAACGATATCTGGCTGGATGCCCCGGCTAATGTGGATATCAGAGGCTATAATCCTTCATTTGTTATGTCGGCAATGTTTGATTCGCGCTTTGGTAAAAGCAGACTCACCTTTGGTGCAGGACTTGGGCTCCAAAGCAATAATCTTTACTCCAACTCATTTTTGGTGGAAAATAAGATGAACGGGAATACAGCTTTTTCTCCAATCCCCGACAGTATCAGCTTTTCTAAAAACAAGATCAATGTTACTTATCTGGAATTACCGGTGGAACTTCGGCTGCGGATGGGTGCCGAATATGACTATACGCTTGCCATAGGGTTTAAGGTAGGTTACCTCATCGGAAGTCATATAAAATTTAAAGGGGAAGACTACCTCGGAGGAAACTCCATATCATCAGATAATAAAGTAAAAATTAAGGAGCACAATATTTCTGACCTGACAAAACTAAGATATACTGCTACGGCAAGGTTTTCTTATAAAAGGATTTCCTTATTTGCCCATTATAATCTGCAGCCTCTTTTTGAGGAAGATGAGCTGCAGAATCCACAAACAGGGGAAACTACGGATATGTACCTTATAACTACGGGATTAATGTTATCACTGTTTTGATCTCAGGCAAGCATCAGAAATAGCCCAAACATAAAAGCCAGGCCTGTTAAATAGCCGGTATAGACCTGTGCCTGGCTGTGATCGGTTATCCGTAATCGGGCATAGCCGGTAAATCCTGCAATCAATACTGTCAGATAAACAAACAGGTGATCTACTCCAAACGGATAGGGTGTCATAGCGGTAAAAACGCCCGTTAAGCCGCCAAGCCCCGCCATATGGATGCTTATTTTCCAGAATTTGTTGATAATTAGCACAATTAAGATGAGCAAGGTTGCTCCCAGCAGGAAAATGCTGTAATAACCCGGAATTTCAAATGATTTAATCAGCATATATGCCAGGTAAAACGCAAAGCCGGTACCCAGAAAGGGCAACGTCCTTTCTTCCTTTTTATCCATGTGAAATGATTTTATCATTCCGTAATGCTTCAGCAGTAAAACCAGCAAAGCAGGAACGATCACCGTCATAACAAAAATTACGGATAAAATTATCAGCCTGGCTTTAGGCTTCAGCAACAGTGAAAGATATCCATCATAAAAAAAGAATATCAAACTACCGTAAAAAGGCATGAGCAGGGGATGAAACAGGTATGAAAGTGCTTTGGCAAAAATGCGGCCCATAAAAACAGCTCCTAAATTTCTTTTCTGAGGCGTGCCACCGGGATGTTCAATTGTTCGCGGTATTTGGCCACCGTTCGCCGGGCAATATTATAGCCCTTTTCCTTCAGAAGCTTCGACAAATGCTCATCGGTGATCGGTTTGCGCTTATCTTCGGCTTCAATCAGATCCTGTAGTATCTTCTTTACTTCTCTGGTGGAAACTGATTCCCCGCTCTGCGTTTGCATCGACTCGGAGAAAAAGCTCTTAAGCAGAAAAGTGCCGAAAGGAGTTTGGACATATTTGCTGTTGGCCACTCTTGAAATGGTGGAAATGTCCAGATTCACGATCTCGGCTATATCTTTCAGAATCATCGGGCGCAGTTTGGTTTCGTCGCCTTCCAGGAAATACTCCCGCTGATAGTTCATAATAGCTTCCATGGTAACATACAGGGTATTCTGCCGTTGCCTGATAGCATCTATAAACCACTTGGCGGAGTCGATCTTCTGCTTCACAAACATAATCGCGTCCTTATCCTTCTGAGTCTTCTTGCCCTTTTTTTCGGCATAAGCCTTCAGCATATTCTGGTAGGTATTGCTAATGCGCAATTCCGGCATATTCCTGTGATTTAGCTGCAGGTTCAGTTCGCCGTTATCAATGGAAATTACAAAATCCGGGATTACGTAATGATTGGGCCTGGCAGTGCTTCCCAAAGAATTACCGGGCTTGGGGTTCAGTTTCAATATCTCATCGATGGCATTTTTAAGCTCTTCTTCTGTGATACCGTATCTTTTAAGAATCTTGGTGTAGTGCTTTTTGGTGAATTCATTAAAAAACCTGTCGATAATAGCCATGGCATGGGTGATTGCCTTATCACCACCAGTTCTTTTACGCTTAAGCTGGAGGTAGAGACATTCCTGCAGGTTGCGTGCGCCTACACCCGGTGGGTCCATGCTTTGAACCACCTCAAGCATGGCCTCCACTTCTGCTTTTTTTACTTCCATATTTCGGGTAAAGGCAAAATCGTCAACCATAGCGTCAATACTTCGCTTCAGATAGCCCGAATCATCCAGGTTACCTATAATATTGCCGGCAATAATAAACTGCCTTTCGTCCAGGGCATATAAAGAAAGCTGGTCTTCAAGCATTTCATGGAAGGTTATGCCGGCAACATACGGTATTTGCTTATCCTCGGTGTCACCTCCTGAATTATTGGCATTATAGCGATAAGAAGGAATTTCGTCATCGTCCAGATAATCGTTGACATCAAATTCATCCGAATTGTCTTCATTGCTTTCAAACTGCTCATCAAGGCTCTCTTCATTAGAATCATCGGCATACTCTTCCAGGGCGGGATTTTCTTCTATCTCCTGCTTTATCCGTTGCTCCATAGCAGTAGTCGGCACCTGCAACAGTTTCATTAACTGTATCTGTTGTGGTGACAGTTTCTGTAGTAATTTCTGTTGTAATTGCTGACTTAGCATCTTTCTTCTAAATTATTACTATCTCATCGGTCGTCCGAAAATAGGAAAAATCTACCTATATAATCAAGTAAACCCTGTAAAATATTATCTGTTCACTTAAAATTCGGCATTTTGCGGAGTGCGCGGGAATGGGATTACATCCCTGATATTGCCCATTCCGGTAATAAACAGCATCATACGCTCAAAGCCAAGGCCAAAGCCTGCATGAGGTACAGTACCAAAGCGGCGTGTATCCATAAACCACCACATTTCCTCAGCGGATATACCCATCTCGTCCATGCGCTTTTTCAGTTTATCATAGTCTTCTTCCCGCTGCGAGCCTCCAACTATTTCGCCTATCTGCGGGAAAAGGATATCCATGGCACGCACAGTGTCATCATCATTCTGCTTCATGTAAAACGCTTTGATGTCTTTGGGATAATCCGTGAGAATAACCGGCTTTTTGAAATGTTTTTCTACCAGGTATCGCTCATGTTCTGATTGAAGGTCGGCGCCCCATTTTTCTATGATATATTCAAATTTCTTTTTCTTATTGGGCTTGCAGTTTTTCAGAATCTCAATGGCCCTGGTGTAGGTGACCCGTTCAAAATCATTATCCAGAACGAAGTTCAGCTTTTCAATAAGCCCCATTGCTGATCGCTGCTCCGTGGGCAGGTGCTTTTCGGAATCAGCCAGGCGTTTGTCAAGAAATTCCAAATCTTCCATGCAGTTTGCCAAAGCAAAGCGAAGAAGGTATTTCAGGAAATCTTCTGCCAGGTCCATATTGTCATTGAGATCATTAAATGCCACTTCGGGTTCTATCATCCAGAATTCAGCCAGGTGGCGCTTTGTGTTTGAGTTTTCAGCCCTGAAGGTGGGGCCGAATGTATAAACCTTTGACAAGGCAAGGGCTGCCAGTTCAGCTTCCAGTTGTCCTGAAACTGTCAGGTTGGTTTCCCGGGCAAAAAAATCTTTTTTATAGTCGATGCTGCCATCCTCTTTTCTGGGCGGGTTTGTCATGTTCAGGGTGGTGACCCGGAACATCTCTCCGGCACCTTCTGCATCAGATGCTGTGATAATAGGAGTATGGATGTTGTAAAAACCATGATCATGGAAATATTTATGAATGGCAAAGATCATATTGTGGCGCACGCGGTTTATCGCGCTGAAGGTGTTTGTCCTGAAGCGCAGGTGAGCCTTTTCACGCAAGAATTCCAGCGAATGTTTCTTGGGCTGAAGCGGGTATTTCTCCGGATCGGCTTCTCCGTAAACGATTATATTACCGGCGATGAGTTCAACACTCTGCCCTGCACCCTGCGATTTTTTCAGGATACCTTCCACACCCAGCGCAGCACCGGTGTGAATGCGTCCCAGCACTTCGTGACCTATTTTTTCAACTTCGGCCACTATTTGCAGGTTTGATAAAACGGAGCCATCATTTAAAGTAATGAAGGCCACATTCTTGCTGGCACGTTTATTGCGAACCCAGCCTTTTACAACAATCTTCTCATCTACCGGCTCTTTGGCCAGCACTTCCTTTATCTCGGTGCGTTTCATATCATTCATTTCAGGATCAGTATTTAGTTTTTTACTGAAATGCAAATATCGCATTTCTTTGGGAAAGTGAGATAAAAACCCTCAATCAATATATTCCGGTTGATGAATGAAATTGCTGTATTCTCGGATAGTAGAAACTCGCTTTTATCATAAAAAAGGTTGAATAGGCTTTTTCAATAAAAAGATATTAATTTTACATTTATCAAAACTGTGCGATACATATAAATAAAACAAAATGGAACTCACTAATTACCATGCCAAGTATTACTCTTATGAATTAACCAGAAAACTACCTGCAAATGATATAGGGAAATTTGCCGCATCGCTTCAGGATGCTCAGGTGGATTTAAATCCCCATCAGGTAGAAGCAGCGCTATTTGCTTTTAAATCTCCATTATCAAAAGGAGCGATACTGGCAGACGAAGTCGGATTAGGTAAAACAATTGAAGCTGGAATAATACTATCACAGAAATGGGCTGAAAAAGAACGAAATTTGCTGATTATAGCGCCTGCTAACCTTCGAAAACAATGGAGCCAGGAATTAGCTGATAAATTCTATCTGCCATCTATAGTTCTCGAAGCAAAATCATTTAATAACGTATTTAAGAAGACTGGGAAAAATCCCTTCATTCAGGATAAAATTGTTATTTGCTCCTATCATTTTGCACGTTCAAAAGAAGTCTTTTTAGCTTCACTGAGGTGGGACTTAGTGATTATTGATGAAGCTCATCGTTTAAGAAATGTGTATAAAAGCAGCAATGTTATTGGTCAATCAATAAAAAGC
>CAYZDA010000057.1:0-17549 GCA_964477095.1 uncultured Bacteroidales bacterium
GAGCAGGACGATTTGTTTGCTGTGAATTTCAAATAGCACAAAAAAACCTTATTTTGATAAAAAACCACTATATATACTAAATCTTGCTTAACGTGGCGAAAGAAACGAAGTTCATTTACAGATTCTCCCGTGCTGACAGGAGGCAGTGAGTACAGCAGGATATTCCAGACCCGGCTATCTGTAACCCCACTCCGGAAAGCTTACCTGGCATCCCAAAAGCCAATTCTAAGGTTGGAAGATCAAATATTCCTGTTATGCCAGCGTTCCGGTTTCTCAAAAGGTTTTACCTTTGACACCGTAATTAATAAAAGATGAGTCCGTTTAAAAGAATAATTTCATACATAAAACCCTATTGGCCAGAGGCATCATGGAGTGTCTTCTTCACATTGATGGGAACACTTTTTTCTCTTTTCTCCCTGACAATGATCATTCCGTTTCTGGGGATTTTATTCAACAACCAAAACATCGTTGATCAGCCCATGGAGTTTGCCTTTACTGCCGAAGCCATCGAGCACAATTTCACCTATTACGTCAGTGAGCTGATCGTCAATGAAGGATCAGCCCGGGCATTGTTACTGATCAGCTTAGTGGTGGTTGTACTAATGTTTTTCAAAACCCTGTTTACTTATCTGGCGAAATACACCATTGCCCCGCTACGAAATGGTGTGGTGCGCGATATCCGGAACATGCTGTTTAACAAAACCATGCTACTGCCACTTTCATATTATTCCGAAGAAAGAAAAGGTGATCTCATGTCGCGCATGACATCCGACGTACAGGAAATTGAAATAACGGTAATCCGTTCGATTGACAAAGCTATTAAAGACCCCATCACCATCATTGTGTATCTTTCCTCACTATTCATTATGAGCACAAAGCTCACTCTTTTTGTTCTGATATTCCTGCCTGTTACCGGTGGAGTAATAGGAATGATAGGAAAAGCCCTGCGTGAAAAATCCGCACAGGGACAAATGCGACTGGGGATGCTGCTTTCTTATATCGAAGAGTCTCTTTATGGCTTGCGGATTATAAAAGCTTTTAATTCTGAAGAGCGGGTAAAAAAACGTTTCTTTGACGAAAACAACCTCTATACCAGGATCATGAACAAAATCTGGCGCAGAAAAGACCTGGCAGGCCCCTTAACAGAATTTCTTTCTTCCGTTATAATTGTAACGATAATGTGGTATGGCGGAAAGCTTATCCTGAGCGGAAACGGCATTATGAAGCCCCAGGCTTTTATCGCCTACATCACTATTTTCAGTCAGATAATCCCACCTGCCAAAAGCCTGTCTTCAATTTATTACAGCATTCGCAAAGGCATGGCCTCCTTTGACCGGGTGGAATCCATCCTTTCTGCCAAAGAATCCATAAAAGACTCTCCCAACGCCAAAACAGCAGAGGACTTCAACGGGAGTATTGAATTCAAAAATGTCTGGTTCAGGTATAAAGAGGATTATGTGCTGAAGAATATTAACCTGAAAATATCCAAGGGCCAGATGGTGGCACTTGTGGGGCAGTCGGGAGCAGGGAAATCAACACTGGCTGATATGCTTCCCCGGTTCTATGATGCCGTAAAAGGTGATATTTATATAGACGGCAAAAAACTGAAAGAGCTGCGCATCCGCGATGTTCGCGAACTCATCGGAGTGGTAGCCCAGGAATCCATCCTGTTTAACGACACCATCTATAACAACATTGCCTTTGGAACGGACCACACAACAGCAGAAGAAGTGGAAACAGCCGCCCGTATAGCCAACGCTCATGAATTTATAATGCAAACAGAGCATGGATACCAGACAAATATCGGTGACCGTGGGGCAAAACTCAGTGGTGGACAACGCCAGCGCATAAGCATAGCCAGAGCCATACTGAAAAACCCCCCGATACTGATCCTCGACGAGGCCACTTCATCACTGGACACCGAATCAGAAAAACTAGTGCAGGAAGCACTCAATAACCTGATGAAAAACAGAACTTCTATTGTTATTGCTCACAGGCTGTCCACAATACGGAATGCGGATGTAATTTATGTGATGCATGAAGGTGAAGTGATAGAATCAGGCAGGCATGAAGAGCTCCTGCAAACGAACGGAACCTATAAAACACTGCATGACCAGCAGTTTAAAATGTAAAAGCCTGAGAAGTGAAAGTACTGATTGTTACCAGAAAGTCCCATATCCCTGTATTTAATTACGGCGGAACCCAGCGCGACATTTATGCTCAGGGGAAAGAACTGGTTGCCATGGGCCATCAGGTTTCATATCTTGTAAAAAAAGGCTCATCCTGCCCCTTTGGAGAGATTATTCCCTGGGATGAATCCAGAAGCCTGGATGAACAGATCCCCGGGACATAGTGCACTTTCACGACCGCCCTGATGAAGTGATCAGAAAACCATATATGGTCACTATTACGGAAACGGGAAAGCAGGCGAAGAATTTGATATCAATACTGTTTTTGTTTCCAGAAACCATGCACAACGTCATGGGTCGGAAAGATATGTATATAACGGCCTTGATTTCGACCTGCTGGGCAAGCCACACCTGAAGCATCCGCGAAAGCATCTGCTTTTTCTGGCCAAAAGCCTCAAGAAAAGTAAAAAAACCTGAAAGACATCATTGAAATTGCGCATCGCACACAGAAAAAACTGGGCGTGGTGGGAGGCAAAAAGCTTAGCTTTAATCCTAAGGTAAAATACTATGGAATGCTCGGAGGCGAGAAAAAAAATCAGGCCATACAGAACTCACAGGCAATACTGTTTCCGGGTCTTTGGCATGAGCCACTGGGGTTGGCCATACTCGAAAGCCTCTATTTTGGCTGCCCTGTTTTCGGAACCACTTACGGTTCGCTGCCCGAATTGATTTCAGCAGAAAGGGGTTTCTTATCAAACAGCAAATCGGAATTGGTGAATGCCATACGAAACGCCGGAAATTACGATCCGGAAGAAATGCCATCAGTTTATTGCAGATAACTTTTCCGCCCGCAAGATGACGGAAGATTATCTGGCTTGTTTTGAAGAAGTTCTTAACGGGCACAATCTCAATCCGAAGAAACCAAAAAGCCTGATTACAGAAAAAGAAAGAATCTTCAGAATGGAAGATTAAGGGAACTGCCACAGGCAGCCTGAACAACTCAGTGTTTTGCTTCAGTTATATAAAATGAAACGAGCATGATACGTTGCCGGCGGAACACACAATTATCCCCTCAGGCGGAATACTGCATGTGAGCCCCTGCATGAACACACGGGGTGCCTTCAAAAGCACATTTATACAGATGCAAATTCCTAATAAACACCCGTGTAATTATATGGTGTGATCTTTTTCAGCTCGGTTTTAACTTCTTCTCTCACATCAAGCTTATCAACAAATTCATGGATCTTTTTCTGATCGATCTTTTCATTTGTGCGGGTAAGTTCCTTCAGTTTTTCGTAAGGTTTGGGAAAACCTTCTCTCCTCAGGATAGTTTGAATAGCCTCTGCCACAACTGCCCAGTTATTTTCCAGGTCAGCTTCAATGGTATCATTATTCACGATAAGCTTATCTATACCTTTCAGAAGCGATTTAAAAGCTATAAGCATGTGAGCCAGAGGCACTCCCACATTCCTGCTAACGGTGGAGTCAGTGAGATCACGCTGCAGGCGTGAAACGGGGAGCTTTAATGACATGTGCACCAGCAGGGCATTGGCAATTCCCAGATTCCCTTCAGCATTTTCAAAATCAATGGGGTTCACCTTGTGAGGCATAGCTGATGAGCCTACTTCTCCTGCCTTTATTCTTTGTCTGAAATAATTCATGGAAATATATGCCCAGATATCGCGGCTGAAATCAATCAGAATGGTATTTACCCTTTGCAGGGCAGCAAAAAATGCCGACATATCATCATAATGCTCAATCTGGGTGGTAAGCTGCTGGCGTTCCAGCCCCAGTTTATCTTTCATAAAACCATTGGCGAAGGCTATCCAGTCAGTATCAGGGAAAGCCACATGGTGGGCGTTGAAGTTTCCGGTTGCGCCCCCGAATTTACCTGAGAAAGTAATTTTCCTCAATTCGTCATACTGCTTTTTTAACCGCTGGATAAAGACATTTATCTCTTTTCCCAGTTTTGTAGGTGAAGCCGGTTGCCCGTGTGTGTGTGCCAACATGGGTACATTTTTCCATGCTGCTGCCTTTTCGTTGAGCAACACCATCAATTCTCCAAGAACCGGCTGGAGGATATCAACCCAGGCCTCCTGCAGGCTCAGTGGAACTGCCGTGTTATTTATATCCTGAGAAGTGAGCCCAAAATGAATATACTCGCTATACTTAGCTAATCCCATTTCCTCAAATTGTTCCTTCAGGAAATATTCCACCGCTTTCACATCATGATTGGTAACAGCTTCGGTTTTCTTGATTTTCTCAGCATCTGCCTCTGTAAATCGCAGATACAGTTCTCTAAGGTCATTAAACCGGCTGTGATTAATTTCACCCAAATTACCAATATTATTTTCGCAGAGTGCTATAAAATACTCTACCTCCACTCTCACACGATAACGTATAAGCGCGGCTTCTGAAAAATAGGATGATAAACTACTGGTCTTGTTTGCATATCGTCCATCAACAGGACTTATGGCATGTAAGCTGGAACTGCTCATTTTATCAGATTTTATAAAACTCAAATTTACAAATTATCTTAAAAAAAATCCTGATCCGCTTTTGGTCTTTCACAACAAAAATCAGATCAGGATTTGATTTCTTCTTGAATTATCAGCGTTTTTTAGATTTAGCCGCTTGCTGCTGTTGCTTAGCAGCCTGCTCCAAACGTTGCTGGAATTTTGATTTTTTCACCGGCTTTTTCTTATTGGCCTGGATCTTTGCCCTGATGGCATCTTCATCAATAAACCTGCGTATAGCAATCATCTGAATAAAGGTGATTATGTTAGCCAGGAAGTAATAATAGCTGAGTCCTGAGGCGTAACTGTTGAAAATAAACAACAGCATTACCGGCATCATGTACATCATGGTTTTCATGCCCGGCATTTGTTGACCTGTGTTCATATTCTGCTGGTTCACCCAGGTGTAAAGTACTGTGGAGATGGCCATGAGCAATGTAAATAAGCTAACGTGGTCGCCATAAAACGGGATTTCGAATGGCAATTTAGCAATAGAATCATATGTGGAAAGATCATGTGCCCACAGGAAGCTTTCGCCGCGCAGCTCAATGGAAGAGGGGAAAAAGCGAAACATTGCGAATAATATCGGCATTTGAAGCAGCAAAGGCAGACAGCCGGCCATGGGATTAACTCCGGCCTTTTTATATAGCGCCATGGTAGCCTGCTGTTTTTTCATGGCATCTTCTTTCTTCGGATATTTTTTCCCGATCTCCTCTATTTCAGGCTTCAACACCCTCATCCTGGCTGATGACTTATAGGTTTTGTAGGCAATTGGAAACAACAAGAGCTTTAGCAGGACAGTAAGAATAAGGATGATAATTCCGTAATTAAAATTAAATCCTTCCAGATAGTTAAATACAGGAATTACAGCAAAGCGGTTGATCCAGTGTAACAGGAAAAATCCCCATCCAAGCGGGATCATCCGTTGCATTTCCAGTTTATATTTATTTAAGGTCTGATAATCATTAGGGCCAAAATAAAAAGCGAGGCTGGCAGTGTGATCCTGAGCAGTTTCGTAAGGAATGCTCATAACGGCTTCCATGCTTTTAAGGTAGTGTGAACCTGGTTCGGGCTCTTCCACTTTGGAAAATGATTTTAGCTCCACGCTTTCAATGGATTGATCCTTTGACCAAAGTGTAGTGTTGAAGAACCGTTGTTTAAATCCGATCCACTGCACACCGGTAGCTATGCTCTCCTGGTCATCTCCACTTTCCTTCAGTTCATTCACATCACCCACATTATCGCGATAGAAAATGGTGGAGCCGCCGCCCATCACTGATTTCTGGCTTTTCTCCTGCTGCCTCAGATCAGCGGCCCATTTAAGATCAATCATATTATTACCGTAAATGGAGCGCATTTCTTCATCCAGCTCGTGAAGGCTCACGTCCATATCAAGCATATAATCATCGCCCTGGATAGTGTAGCGGAATTCAATATAACCATTGCCAGCAACCTCTGAGCCAGGATTGTGAGCATAGAGCCTCATCCCAAACACAAGGCTGTCATCGCCTTCCACGGTCATTACCTCCGACTCCCTGCCACCATACCAAACAGGTTCAAAATAATATTGTCCGGTGGATATTACCCTGTTCTCATCATTATAGAAATCGAAAGAAAAAGTGGATGAGTCCGGCGTAAACAGGTAAACTGGTAAACTGTCATATGTTTCGTAATTATTCAGCTTTACCTGGGCAATCCTTCCTCCCAGCTTAGAAATCTTAAGTCGGAAAAGTTCATTTTCCACTATATAGAATGTATTCTCTCCCCTTGCAGCATGCATAAAAGATCCACCTTCTTCAGGCATGGCCTGTTTGGCAGTATCCTGTGCCTGTTCAGCAGTTGCCCTTTCCTCTGCCCGGGCTTCCTGCGCTTTCTCTTCAGTAGCATCAGCTGTGTCCGGGCTAAGCTCTTCCTGCTGGTTGGTTACAGTGGTATCCTTAGTGGTTTGTTCCGTTTCTGGCGGGTCAGGTGCAAACCATAAAGAATAAGCAACCATCAAACCGAAGATCAATACCAATCCTATGACTGTATTTTTATTCATGTCTTATATTTTTTCTCTGAAAGGAATGTGTTCATTTCTTGATAAATACACTGTTTCTACGGCTAAAATTAAGGGCACAAAGATAATCAAATCTGAAAAGCTTCAGAATCAGAATTAGTCTATTTTGCTGATTTCTCCTGCCTGTATTCACGAGCTGCCTTAACCAATCCGATAAACAAAGGATGAGGATTATCCACCGTACTTTTGTATTCTGGATGAAACTGCACACCCACAAACCACGGGTGATCTTCCACCTCCATGATCTCCACCAGGTTGTCCTTCGGATTGATCCCAGCCGGGTTCATACCGGCTTTGGCATATTGTTCTCTGTAGCTATTCTTAAATTCAAAGCGGTGACGATGACGTTCCTCGATTTTATCCGTACCATAGGCCTGGTATGACCTGGATTTCTTATCGAGTTCACAGGGATATTTACCAAGACGCATGGTGCCACCTTTCTCTTCCACTTCCTTTTGTGAAGCCATGATATCTATAACAGGATGCTCAGTATCTTCATTCATCTCTGTGGAATGCGCATCTTTCAGGCCCAATACATTACGCCCGAATTCAATAACAGCGCATTGCATACCCAGGCAGATTCCCAGAAAAGGGATCTTGTTTTCCCTTACGTAGCGGATCGCATCAATTTTTCCTTCAATTCCCCGGCGTCCGAATCCGGGTGCTACCACCAGCCCGTCCAGGCCGGCAAGCTTTTCCGCAGCGTTATTGGCATTAATACTCTCTGAATGTATCATCTTCACCTTCACCTTGCAGTCGTTCATCACGCCGCCATGAGTAAAAGCTTCATTAATTGATTTATAGGAATCTTTTAGCTCAACATATTTGCCCACCAACCCGATGGTAACTTCATCCTCAGGATTCTGAAGACGCTTAAGAAATCCTTCCCAGGCGGTGAGGTCTGCTTCAGCTTCACCCGGCACTTTCAGCTTTTTCAACACCACCTGATCAAGCTTTTCCTTTGCCATTAACAGGGGCACATTATAAATGGTCGAAGTATCAATAGATTCTATAACTTCAGAAGAATCCACATTACAAAACAGTGCTATTTTATCTTTCAGTCCTTTGTTAAGCGGATGCTCCGTACGGCAAACCAGAACATCCGGCTGCACGCCAAGCTCCAGCAAAGCTTTCACGGAATGCTGGGTGGGCTTTGTTTTAAGCTCACCTGCTGCTGCCAGATAGGGAATGAGAGTGAGATGAATCACCAGGCTGTCCTTTTGTTTTTCCCAGAGCATCTGACGAATAGCCTCTATATAAGGCAATGACTCGATGTCACCCACAGTGCCGCCGATTTCCGTAATTACAAAATCATAGCGCCCTGTTTTTCCCAGTATCTTAATGCTTTTCTTAATCTCATCCGTGATATGCGGAATCACCTGTACAGTTTCGCCAAGATAATCACCTCTTCTCTCCTTTTGAATAACATTTTGATAAATCCTGCCGGTGGTGATGTTATTGGCCTGTGAAGTGGGAGTATTTAAAAAGCGCTCATAATGCCCCAGATCCAGATCGGTTTCAGCTCCGTCTTCTGTAACATAGCATTCACCATGCTCATACGGGTTAAGCGTACCGGGGTCAACATTGATGTAGGGATCAAGCTTCTGAATAGTGACAGAATACCCTCTTGCCTGAAGCAATTTTGCCAGCGAGGCGGAAATAATACCTTTGCCCAATGATGAAGTTACACCACCAAGTACGAAAATATATTTAGTCGGAGCCATGAAAATTAATGTTTTACGGGTTAAAAATCCGCTGCGCAAAATACAAAAAAAACTCACCGGAATCCGCCCAGCGGCTGAAACTTTTTAAATACACGGCAGCTTTGCATTTAACTTTTCTTCAATCAACCTTTTATCTTTTACCTGAAAAGCGCTAAAAAATAATCCGGTTATTTTTACCTTCAGCCGCAGGCAGGCCAACACGCCAAAATTTTTCATGCAAAATCTTAACACAAATTCAGCTCAGTGGTGAAATAATTATATATTTGCAAGCGCGGCCGGCTAAGCTAATCCTTTGCCGGATAAAGCAAGATAATTTACAAGCACCGGAAAGCATTCCCTGCAAAAATTTTTCAAAAAGATTTGGCTGGTAATATAAATTTGTTTTATCTTTGCACTCCGTTTTTAGGAAAAGATATTCTAAATCAAGACTGAAGATTATGTATTTGACAAAAGAGTACAAACAAGAAATATTCAAGAAGTACAGCTCATCCGAGTCTGACACCGGTTCTCCTGAGGGCCAGATAGCGTTATTTACCCAGCGCATCAAGCATTTAACCGGCCATCTGAAAGAGAACCGTAAAGATATGAACACGGAGAGGTCATTGGTGCGTCTGGTGGGTAAAAGGAGGAAACTTCTTGATTATCTGAAGAAAAATGATATTGAAAGATACCGTAAGATCATTAAGGAACTTGGTATCCGTAAGTAATTGCATTCAAGAAACAAACATATCAGGCTGCCTTTGGGCGGCCTTTTTTTATGTACTAGCGGCTGACCAGCAGAGGCCTGAAACTTCTGTTTTCCCTGCCTTATTCTGAAGTTCAGTATTTTCACTACTGAAACGTCAGAGGAAACATTATTTCTATTACATTTGCACTCAATTATAAAAGGAAAAGAATAATAAGAGCTTTTCAGAAATTATTACCGAAAACATTTTAAGACGTATGACCAAAATTGGTATTCAAGAGACATTTTATCTGGGTGACGGCGCCCCTACTACGCTGGAAACCGGAAAACTGGCCAGGCAGGCCGATGGCTCAGTAGTTGTGACCCATGGAAACACCATGTTGCTGGCCACAGTTGTATCAAGAAAAGAAGCAAACCAGGACGTAGATTTTTTACCGCTAACCGTAGATTACAAAGAAAAATACGCTGCCGCCGGGCGATTCCCTGGTGGCTTTTTCAAGCGTGAAGCCCGCCCATCCGAATACGAGATCCTTATCTCAAGGCTCATCGACAGAGCCCTGCGACCCTTATTCCCCGATGACTACCATGCGGAAACTCAGGTGCTGGTGTCACTCATCTCTGCCGACAGAGATATAGCCCCTGATTCCTATGCATGCCTGGCTGCCTCCGCAGCAATCCAGGTATCAGATATCCCTTTTGAAGAACCTATTTCAGAAGTAAGGGTAGCACAGATTGACGGCAAATTCGTGATCAACCCGCTGCTGTCGCAACTGGAAGAAGCTAACCTCGAGCTCATCGTAGCCGGAACCATGGAAAATGTGGTGATGGTGGAAGGCGAAATGGAAGAAGTATCCGAAGAAACCATGATGGATGCCATCAAAGCAGCCCATGCAGCCATTAAGGTACAATGCCAGGCACAGATAGAACTCCGCAAAAAAGTGGAAGCTGAAAAAGGTGAGATCCTTACCCGTGAATATGATCACGACCAAAAAGATGAAGAACTCAGGCAGAAAGTATATGAGGCAACTTATGATAAAGTACTTGCTGTAGCAAAAGAAGGCCTGTACGATAAGCGTAAGCGCTCAGAAAAATTCAGCGCTATCATTGATGAGTTTATCGAAAGCATGAGCGAAGAAGAGCAGGAAGAAAAAACTGTGCTGGCAAAGAAGTATTTCCACGATGTGCATAAGGAAGCGGTGAGAAATATGATTCTTAATGACCACCTCCGCCTTGACGGCAGACAACTTGATGAGATCCGCCCCATCTGGTCGGAAGTAGATTACCTGCCGGCTGCACACGGATCAGCTATTTTTACCCGGGGTGAAACCCAGTCGCTTACTACTGTCACACTCGGATCAAAGCTTGATGAGCAAGTGATTGACGGAGCAGTTATTGAAGAAAAGCAGGATTTTATCCTGCATTATAATTTCCCGCCGTTCTCCACCGGAGAAGCTAAGCCTATGCGTGGCACCAGCCGCCGCGAGCACGGTCACGGTAACCTGGCATTAAGAGCTCTTAAACCCATTATTCCAACCGGAGAAGATAATCCTTATACCATCCGTGTGGTTTCTGATGTACTTGAATCAAACGGGTCTTCCTCAATGGCAACTGTTTGCGCCGGAACCCTGGCTCTTATGGATGCAGGAGTGAAAATCCGCAAACCGGTTTCAGGTATTGCCATGGGGCTGATTACTGAAAAAGATGGCGATAAATATGCTGTGCTTTCTGATATACTTGGTGATGAAGATCACCTGGGAGATATGGACTTCAAAGTAACCGGAACCCGCGACGGCATCACTGCCTGCCAGATGGACATCAAGGTTGAAGGTCTTTCATTCAAAGTTCTGGGTGAAGCACTGGAACAGGCTAAAAGAGGCCGCCTGCATATCCTCGACAAAATGGAAGAAACGATCACCGAGCCACGAGAAGATTATAAGGATTTTGTTCCAAGAATCGAATCTCTTATTGTTGCCAAAGAATTCATTGGTGCTATTATCGGGCCTGGAGGAAAGGTTATACAGGATATTCAGAATACTACCAACACTACTATCACTATTGAAGAGGTTGGCGATTTCGGCCATGTGGATATCATGTCGCCCGACAAGGAATCTATTGTTGCCGCTAAAGAGCGAATCCGTTCACTTACAACTGTGCCCGAAGTGGGAGAAGTTTATAAAGGCAGGGTGAAAAACATTGTAGCCTTTGGTGCTTTTGTGGAGATACTTCCGGGAAAAGAAGGCCTGCTGCACATCAGCGAACTGGAATGGCGACGTGTTAATAATGTGGAAGACATCCTCAAAACCGGTGATGAAGTGGAAGTTAAGCTGATTGAAATTGATAAGCGTTCAGGTAAACTCAAGCTGTCAAGAAAGGCTCTTCTTCCAAAACCAGAACGAAAACAAGACCGCTAGCAGAAAATAAACCATCTGACGCGTAACATAAAGCACCTTATTTCCGTAGATAAGGTGCTTTTTCTTTATAAACCAAACCTCCAGATGAGACAGCTTAAGATAACCAAACAGGTTACCAACAGGGAATCTGCATCCCTTGATAAATATTTGCAGGAAATCGGACGTGTACCTATGATCAGCCCCGAGGAGGAAGTATCGCTTGCCAGGCGGATACGTAAAGGCGACATGGTTGCGCTGAAGAAGCTCACCCAGGCTAATCTGAGGTTTGTGGTTTCTGTTTCAAAACAATATCAAAACCAGGGATTGTCACTACAGGACCTTATTAACGAAGGAAACATGGGCCTCATTAAGGCGGCACACCGCTTTGACGAAACCCGTGGCTTTAAATTTATTTCCTACGCGGTATGGTGGATCAGGCAATCAATATTGCAGGCCCTGGCTGAGCAATCCAGGATAGTGCGTTTGCCTCTCAACAGAATAGGGTCCATTAACAAGATTAACAAAACATGGAGTGATCTGGAGCAGGAGTATCAGCGAATACCAAGCCCCAGGGAAATTGCACATAAACTGAAACTTTCAGAAAGCGAAGTAAAGGAATCCATCAAAAATGCCAACCGCCATCTTTCAATGGACGCTCCGCTGGCTCAGGATGAAGATAATTCCATGTATGACATTCTTCATATAAATGATGACGAAACCCCTGAAGCGGAGTTAATGCACGATTCGCTAAACAAGGAGATACATCGCGCACTGGCCACCCTGTCGCCGCGCGAAGCTGATGTACTTTCACTGTATTTTGGTATCAATAAAAAAGAACCCTTAACCCTGGAAGAAATAGGGATGAAATATGAACTTACCCGCGAGCGTGTACGCCAGATAAAGGAAAAGGCTATTAAAAGACTCAAGCAAAACACAAAGTGCAGCGCCCTTAAGGCCTATTTAGGTGAATAGAATTTCTTACTGACATGATAATACCACGGGGAGCATCAGAAATGATGCCCCTTTTTTTTTATTTAATTCCAAATTCCCAGCGGGCATACATGGAATAAAAAATAATGAAAAGCGTAACAAACACGCTGAGCACGGCTGAGGGCAGGGCTACAAGCTCATTATCAAAAAACGTCAGGGCCACAACAGCCGAAAAAGCCGAGCTTTTTATTACCATCATCAGTGTCGAACTGATGATCATAGGAACCCTGGCGTGAAAACGCTTCATGATTTTTCCATAAATGAAGGCCATAACAAACATGGCAAATATCAAAACAACGGACGAGAGCAGCAGAAACAGCGGATTATCGAAGATCACATCACGGCTCATCCCTACAATAGGAGTAATAACCAGGAAAAATCCCCATTTTACCACAAACGGCCTCACTTTGCCGGTGGCAGGAAGAACTTTTGGATGCCGGAGAAAACGAGACAGCACCAGCGGGACCACAATCAGTTTTACAAGGATAATAAAAATGGCCATGGGATCAATTAATGATTTTCCCAGAAACAGCAATACAATGCCCGGAGCAAAAAGCATGGCCACCAGGTGCAGACCGAATACTCCACTCACGGAAAAATTGATATCTCCTTTAAGCATGGTAGAAAAAGGAATTATGGAGGGGCCTGGGGGTGCGGCCGCGATCAGTATAAATCCTACCCGGATCATCAGATTTTCTTCTCCAGGAAACAACAAACGGGAAATGCCGATAACCAGGCCTCCAAAAATGATATAATTCAGAATCACGGATATTCCGATGGGATAAAGTGCATTTTTCAAAGGCATCCACGACCTGAAAGTAAAGCCCGAAGTGGCCGCAATCATCACTGTAGCTAATGCATAAATGGATATATCTGAAAGAAATTCTGTACCCTTTCCAAATACCAGTCCGGTGACAATAGCCAACGACAGCACAAAATCACGATGATTTACAAATTTCCTTACTTTTTCTATCATTAAGGGCTATTTTTGTACGATTAGATAACAAATCATTTTTGATAAAGTTGATAAAGTCATATGCAGCTGTTTTACCATGCGGAAGCTGAGAAAGATAATGTACTCACACTGGAACGTGAGGAATCGAAGCACCTTGCCAAAGTACTACGTATGAAGGCAAACGATCATATTCACCTCACCAATGGCAGAGGTGATTTGTTCAGGGCGCTGATCATAAGCGCTGATCCCGCCGCGGTGGTAATCAATACAGGTGAACCGGAGCATCACAAGAGCCGGAAATTAAACCTGCACATAGCAATGGCCCCCACTAAAAATATCAAACGCTCCGAATGGTTCGTGGAAAAAGCCGTGGAACTTGGCATTGAAAAAATAAGCTTTTTCAGCAGCCGGTATTCCGGAAGAACACAGCTTAAGATTCCCAGGATGCAAAAAATCGCAGCTTCAGCTATGAAACAGTCGCTAAAGTTTTATTTGCCTGAATTATCAGGTGTCAGGAAGCTGGAAGATGTTATTTTAGACGCTAATGAAAAAAACAAATGGATAGCCCACTGCCATGCGGAACAGGAGCGTAAAATCTTCAGCCCGGACAATGAAAACCAGGATCATATCGTTTTAATTGGCCCGGAAGGCGGTTTTCATCCTGAGGAAATACAGCTTGCCAGGCAACATGGCTTCACTGCTGTGGAGCTCAGCCCATACAGGTTGAGAACCGAAACAGCAGCACTTACCGCCTGCCAGTGGCTCAACATTCAAAACTCCTACTATTTATGAAAAAAACACTTCTGATAACATTCATCTTATCAATATTCATCCTTCCTCTGCCTGCACAGGAAGAATACACTGTGAAAATTGCACTGGTAAAATACAGTGGCGGAGGTGACTGGTACTCCGACCCAACAGCACTAACCAACCTGATTGCTTTCTGCAATGAACATCTTGGTACCAATATTGCCAGGGATTATGAAACCGTGGAAGCAGGTAGCCCTTCTGTTTTCAATTATCCTTTTCTGCATCTCACCGGTCATGGTAATGTGGTATTCAGTGAACAGGAAGCAGAAAACCTGAGAAATTACCTTATAGCCGGTGGCTTTCTGCACATTGACGATAATTATGGTCTTGATGAATACATCCGCCCTGAGATGAAAAAGGTTTTCCCGGAGCTGGAGTTTGTTGAGTTACCTTACGATCATCCCATTTATCATCAGAAGTATGATTTTGAGAATGGCGTACCTAAGATTCATGAGCACGATGGTAAGCCGGCCAAAGGATACGGATTGATATACGAAGGACGGCTTGTGTGCTATTACACCTGGGAAACAGACCTTGGAGATGGCTGGGAGGATACTGAAGTGCACAATAATTCATCAGCCACCCGCGAAAAAGCACTGCGTATGGGTGCCAACATTATCCAGTATGTGTTCACCATGAACTAATGTGCGAGGATCAGTTTACGTGTAAGATTTGATTTTCCGTTGCTGAGGATGATGTAGTAATGTCCGGAGGCAAAGCCACTCAAATCAAAGCTAAGCTCGTGTTCGCCAGGATACACATTATCCAGCTTTTTTTCTGTTAACGTACGACCGCTCTGATCCAGTATGCGCAGTTCCATATCCTCTATTTGCTGATTGGAGAATACCACTTTCACATGTTCCCCGGCAGGATTAGGATATGCGTAACCCAGCTTCAACCCAGCCTGAAACAGGTCTTCTTCTATTCCATAAGTTCCATCGTCAATTACAGGAAAAATACCCAGCGCCCTGTCCATGCCTGTATACAGGTGATCAACCCGGAGCCACAATAAGGGATCAGGATACCTCCACAGGCAGTTTTCCTTTCCAAAAATAGCGGATGCACCGCCATGCCCCGAACACATGAAGCCAATTCTGTCATCATTCATATAGAAATCAAACAAATCAATTACAACACAATATTTCTGATTTACACTGACAGCAGAAGGCAGCCTGGCCGAAGTGAAATTAAATGAAACTATGGGAGATTCATTTATATCATCCCAGGGAACCGAAGCAGACTGCAAATGCGTCCCGGGACATGCAATAGAGTATTCTACCGGTCCGCTGGAAGTATTGATAGTATAATGGCAGGAATCATCCAACAGATATATACTTGCAATAAGAGGTGTGCCAAAGGATGATTTTTTAATTTTAGTACCAACCAGAAAGAGTAGTTCGATTATTTCATATCCGGCAGTATCTGCTTCGAAACCCTGCGCAAAGGCAGGAATTCCATTTTGATGAGGAGTGGAAGGGTCCTGGTCCAGGTCCAGATAATTTGTGCCAAAAAAGTAGCCGCTACCATTGCTGTAACTATAGCTCAGCATATATGCATAGCCGGGCAGGGAATCGAATTTTTTCCATTGAACAGTATCAGTGGGTGGTGTACATCCACCTGCTTTGACTAAATTGACACAAAAAATGGTAAACAATAGAAAAAAAATAAAGGAGTAGATTTTTTTCATACGCTTATTTGTTAGGGACCAATGGTCAAATATACAAAATAAATCTTTGAATATCAAGCCTGCAGTTATTTATTACAAGTTGTATTTCCTTGATTATCAAATTTTAACATTTTATAACAATCCTTCATTATTGCATATTAATCATGATCTTATAATGATCAGATATGCATGAAATGAACTATTCCGAAAACAATCAGGCCATTTTTACTGTTGATTTATTTGTAAAAATTACAAAACGTCATTATCTTTGCCAATTATGATTCAAACCAAGAAATTGAATATAAATATTTAAAATCCAAACAGCTATGAAGAGAATTTTTATTGTTATCGCTGCTTTGTTAATGTTCTCCGCTTTATCAGCGCAGGAGATTCAAAGAGTAGATGTCCCAAAAGGAGAGCCAGCCCAGCATAAGGTTGATCTCGAAAAAACCATGGACTCACGCGCTTACCGCTGGTTCAGCCCGGCTTATGATCTTTTGATGAATTTTTATGGTTCAACCGACATGGTTGATAGATTTGTGAACCCCTTATTCCCTGATTCAACTATGGTATTTGTGAGTTCTGATGATAATAAGGCATATCATGTATTCACTCACAGCATTGGCACGTTATGTGATCCCTATGGTGATGCAAATTCCAGCTATTACCCAGCCCCAATACCACCTACAGAAGGTACCATATTGGATTCAATTAGGATAGCTGGTTATTATGATATTGTTGATGGTACTGTTACTGACACTTTAGTAATAGAAATCGTTCACAATCTGCCCACTACCGATCCTACGTTTAATGGGGTATATATTGCAAACACACCGGATACCTTGTGGTTCAGCCCAGCAAAAATGATGGGAAGCAGTACATTGATGGGCTATGAAGCAAAACTTACTGATCCTAACAAAACAGTTATTAAAAGGCCCCTTACAATTACAGATTCTGCCAATCTTTACCACTATGTTGATGTGAATCCGAATATAGAGGTTCCTGCAGGAGAAGTTTTCGCTGTAAATGTTACCTTCAAACCTGGTTATTCTTATAATTTTGGTGATACCCTTTATGATTATGCGGCTCAAGAAGCTAAAAACAATGTATTCAGATATTATCTTTTTTCAAATAAAGATGAAAATGCTAACCCTAATCTGTTCTACGATCCTTATGGTGACCTTGGCAGATATAACCTGTCTTACGCAATTTATACAGATGGACGATATGGTACTTATTCCAATGCCCTGCTGAACGAGATCATGTTACCCTTAACAGATGAAGGACTCCTAATCGACTACAAACTTGATGAATTTACATCAGTTGACGAGGCACAGGCTATTGATATGAACATCTATCCAAACCCTGTTGCTGATCAGATCAATGTTTCTGTGGAAGATTACAGGAACACAACACTGGAAGTTTACAACCTGCTTGGCAAAGTGGTTAAAACTGTTGAACTCGACAGCCAAAACACTCAGGTGGACGTTTCCACACTCAGCAACGGTACTTATATCGTTCGCGTGATGAATGGAGAAAAAGTTTCTACCAAGAAAGTTATCGTCAATAAATAATCTTTATTGATCTTTAAAAAAAAGCCTGCTTCGCTGAAGCGGGCTTTTTTT
>CAYZDA010000058.1:0-17215 GCA_964477095.1 uncultured Bacteroidales bacterium
GAAACTTTGATAGAATTCCGGGTTTTGGGCTTTTTCCGGCCCTTTAAGGAACTCTGAAGCTTTTTCTAGCAAAAACCTTTGGATTACAGTCTATTTATGTTTATCTTTACGAAGCGAACTGATAATATACAAAGGTGACTTCTAATAGAATGAAATGAAATTATCAATTTTTTGCCTGGCGGATTAGTTCTTCAAACTGATTAATTTCAGTAAGAAGAACCACAGTGAATTATGGTTTGGAGATTTGGCCTTAGTCATCCATAAGATAGAACAAAACTTAACTCTATAAAACCAATAATCATGAAAAAATGTATAATTATATGCTGCCTGACTGTATTGAGCCTGACCGTTTTCAGTCAGCAATATTACCCACTGGTTGAAAAAGACAATTCATGGAGTGTGCTTTATGTAGTGCCAAATCCCGAGGGGACACCATTTGACACAGTTTTTTATACCGTGAATTATTTAATAACGGGCGATACAGTTATTAACAATATTGATTATCATAAACTCTACACTTCTTATGAAGAAATTCATGTTAGCTGGTCTCTTCAAGGATTAATTAGAGAAGACAGTTTGAAAAGAGTCTGGTTAAAATGGCCAATTAATGATAATGAAGAACTCTTATATGATTTTTCAGTGTCTGCCGGAGATAGTTTGTTTTTGCGCAATGACACATCGTTATATTATTCGGTTGATTCAGTTACCGTTGTTAATATAGATGGAATTCCAAGAAATAAATATTGGATATCTCAGGATGATTTTTCCTGGCAGGAGACATGGATTGAAGGTATGGGGAGCAATAAAGGAATCATAAATAGCGCAATGGCAAATGCGACTGGCGGTTGGTCGTGGTTATTATGCATGACAAAGTCAGGACAATTAACTTACATGAATCCAGTGTTCGACATATGTTATTTGGCAAGCAATTCTATAACAGAGTGGGATAAACCCCTGTTTCAAGTTATCCCAAACCCGGCAAAAGATAATCTCTATATCGATAACGCAGAAAATACTGAGATTATAAGTATTTCAATCCTGAATTTAGCTGGGCAGGCTATTAAATACTTTGATCCGGAAGAAACACATTTGGATATTTCAAATTTTAGTGCTGGCGTTGTTCTCTTGAAAATATCAAGCACGAAAGGGGATATAATTAAGAAAGTAATCATAGAAAAGTAAATTGCGTTTCCAATAAACAGAGGGGTAGCGAGCCGCCATTTTGCCTGGCTGAGCGAACCCGGTGGAAGCCAACAAGCTATCAAGGCAGCACGGAAATATGAAATACATAATTATACTTACCGGGGTTTTCTTTCAGGCTTTTCATTTGGACAATCTCAGATGATTGAAAATAATTTTATTAATCAATTAGCACGCCTGATTCTTCTCTCTTACGAATCTCTTTTCCCAACCGTCAAAAGCTTTTTGCCTGCTGCAAAAATTTTTGTTACCGCCTTGCAAAGTTCCGGATAGTGCATAAACATATTATTTGCTGCGCGTAAAAACTCTTTTTGACCTGCATTATTATTTTTTAACTTACGATTTGCAAGGGGCATCACGATGTTGCTGACTTTCTTGACAATATCTAAATTGTTTTCTTCTCTCAAAACTGTTCGTAAGCGTACAATTCTGTATTTTACCGTACACTGATTATGGATATGTATAAATAGAAGGCCTCGTAATCAGCAGAAAGACAATAATATATGAAAATTGGCACAGCTTTCGATGAAGGAAGATCAACGGACGTGGAATAAAAGTAAAAAAGTTCTGTAACAAATAAAAACCCGCGTTCGTCACAACAGCATGAATAACCTAAACCTAAAAAATAAATAGTAACCTAAACCTAAAAATTAAATAGTCATGAACGCAAAACTTTTCACACTCGCAGCAATTTTCGGACTCCTGAGTTTCACTACAGTGATGGCCGAAGAAGACAAAACAATGGTAAAACAAGCAGTAAAGCAAGAGGTAGGTTATCCTCAGTTTGCAATAGATCAGGAACTTGAGGGTACCGTCTGGGTAGAGTTCACCGTTGACGGAAATGGAAAAATCAAAGTATTGCAGATTAACTCTGTATGCATCCCGCTGAAAAATTACGTACTGGAAAAACTGGAAGGCATGGACGCTTTCGAACTGGTGAGCGGTAGTAAAGAAAAGTATCAGATGAAGTTTGACTTTCACCTGGTGTAGTGTTGATATCCAATTGTCACAAAAACAGGCTACCTGATTCAGGGGAGCCTGTTTTTGTTTGTGCTGTTTTAAATGCCGAGTGCCACTACCAGTTTAATGGTGAGGTTTTTTTTGAAGCTTTCCAGGCTATAGGGCCCATACCTGTAGTAAAACCCCACTCCGGTTCCCGCGAAAGAACCTTTTATAATGTTCCTGATCAACAAGCCGGATTCGAAATATCCTTTTTCCAGCGTTTTATAGGATAAATTAAAGTGTTGCTCCTGGTTATCCCAGCTTCCCCAAATGGCTGAACTGGTAAGCATAATTGAAGGTTGAAAATACTTCGACCGGAATAAATGCTTTTTGAAATCATGTTCCAGATGTATGGAAGTAAAACGGTTGGCGGCAAATTCATTTACCTTCATGGTATTGAATGTGCCCGGGCAGGCGATTCCAAAGCCCTGGTGGCTGCCAAATCCGCTGTATTGCAGTGAAAGCGGAATATTTGCCGATGCCGCACCGGCTCTTACCAGCAAGGAGGTGCTGCCGGTGTATTTGGTGTGAAAGCTTTTCTGAAGCTGCATATCGTACTTTTGAAAGCTCAACTGCCCGTTAAAAATATCGGTGCCGTGTGTATAATTCATCCATACGATAGGATATTTTGACCCCAGAGACTCCTTACCGAAGATGGATTTAATGTATTTTTCCCGGAAGGCATAACGCAGCTTCACAAAAAACTCCGTTGAACTGAAACCATCAATCCCGATAACGCTCCTGTCATTTTTGCTTCCAAACTGGTAATTGTCATAAAATCCAATGGTGCGGTGCCGCAGTCCCGGTTCAACTTCAGCATATTTCGCCACCCGGAATTTAAGGCTGCCCTGCATAAGTTCTTCCCTGTCCATCCTGCTGATTAAAAAATCACGAAGATTGTAGCGGTAAAGCAAGCCCTTGTGGTCGTAATCCGGTAAGGCTCCCAGCTCGCGTACGTCGTCATGATATTTGGCCTTCACAAAAAGGTCATTCTCATCCCATAGCTTAAGCGTTATTTCTCCTCCGTATTTCCAGCTGTGGTCGCGTGGCGACCATCTAAAATAGGCAGAGGGCTTCACAACTTTCGAGAAACGGTAATTGGTGCTTATTCCGGCACCCAGGCGCCAACCCTCGTGAACATTATAGCCAATAAACTTATCCAGCGGAAAATTAAAAGCCCCCCAGGGTATGTAACCATTCATCAGTATCCTGTAGGTATTGATAGTTTTCTCAATATCATATGCCTGGCTGAGGCTGTCGATAAAGTGGTAGGTATTCCTTTCTTTGGCAGTGAGCGTATCCACACGGTATATGCCTATCATGCTATCGTTTCTTACAGCAGCTTTTTCGTCCATCACCAGGTAATTCTCGTCAAATATGCTGTTTTTGATGTTATTCTTAATTTCCACATCCTGCACATAGGTGCGGCCTTCCACCTTGACCGGGATGCCCGCCAGGGATATATTATAAAGAAGAATATCCGTGTTCAGCTGCATGGGGAACCATTTTTTCCCATCGATCTTTTCATATTTCTGCTGGATTTTAATGTCAAACGGATCTGAAGGCCCGGCTGAGACCGTTACGCTGGCAGTGGTGCTGTCAGGCTGGTCTGGTTTAAGAGTTTTCTTTGACGGTTGTGCCATAACCGATCGAATAGCAAAATCCTGTGTCCCAATCTGTATCACTCCCTGCATACCGCTAAAACTGCGATCACCGCGTTTTCTAAAGCTAATGGTGAAAACGGTATCCTGTGGGCCGTTTACGAAAGTGGTATCTTCAATCCTGAACCAGTATTTTTTTGTGCTTCCTTTGCTGATGGGGTTTACCATCCGCATCCCTCCGATGTGGATAATGTCGCGGTAGAATGTAAATGACTGTAATTGTGAAGCCAGCAAAAAGAAAAACGGATTGCGTAAACCGGACACCTGTGTGTGCAGCACATCCTCTTTCACCTTGTCGGGAGCTTCAAAAAAACGGCGGCTGACTGTTTCGATTATGAACAGGTTTTTGTCTGAAAAGTCATCCATTATTTTCCTTTGCGCCGAATCAAGTGCTGCTGTATCCAGCCGCAGGTATTCATCATCAGGCTTAACAACCATTTTGTTATAGGTTGAGAGAATAAAGGCATCCTCCGCTTCGGGATTATTCTGCTCGCGGTTTTCCACGGCTTTTTTGATGATCCTGTGAGCAGGATTCTTGCCCGGCACAACGGTTATTTCCGACAAATTAAACTCTTCTGGCACAAGCTTTATCAGGTAATAGTTGTTTTCACCCCTTATCTTTATTTTTTTTTGCTGGTAGCCCACATAAGTAACCAGAAAAGAATCCTCCCGGCTCTGTATTCTCAGCGAAAATTTTCCATCAATATCGGTCATTATTCCTTGTTGGGTGCCTGGTGTAGTAACGTTGGCAAAAGCAAGCGGTTCCTTTGTTTCTGCATCTGTTACCCTGCCCTTTATATGCGCCTGTGCCATAATCTCCGGGGTAGGATACAGCAGTAGAAAAAGCATGAGGATAGGTAGGGGGTTTTTCATCTGTTTATATTTTTTTTATTTCGGGGGTGGCAGTGACCCGCTCCCGGGGATTATGCGCTTGTGTGTTTAAAGCAAACATGCATGTGTCAGGGTTTGTGTATGGGTTTAGCCGCATTTATTTTAATTTCTCATTGCTTTTATGGCGGGTTTTATCCCGGGCTGTTTTCTTTTGGATATTTTTCTGAAGTGCATCTGTGAGGTCCACACCGGTTTGATTGGCCATACAGATCAACACCCAAAGCACATCGGCCATTTCATCCGCCAGGGCGTATTCCTTATCACTATCCTTAAATGATTGCTCGCCATATTTTCTGCCGATGATCCTGGCCAGCTCACCCACTTCTTCTGTAAGCATGGCCATATTGGTAAGCTCATTGAAATAGCGCACACCGTTTTCCTTTATCCAGTTGTCCACCAGCTTCTGGGCTTCTTTTATTTCCATTATTCTTTGTTTTTGGTATCAATGAAGATAGTAACAGGTCCGTCATTCACAAAATCCACCTGCATACAGGCTCCGAATTCGCCGGTCTCCACTGTTGTTTTTGTTTCCTTTTCCAGCGCTGATTTAAGCTTTTCATACAGTGGAATAGCCACATCAGGTTTCGCGGCATTGATAAAGGATGGCCGGTTGCCTTTTTTGGTGCTGGCGTGGAGGGTAAACTGCGAGATAAGCAGAATTCGTCCGCCCACATCTTGTAAGGACAGGTTCATCTTGCCCTGTTCGTCTTCAAAGATCCTCATGCGGGCAATTTTACCACTCAGCCAGCTTATGTCTTCTTCCCTATCGGAAGCTTCGATACCCACAAATACCAGCAGGCCTTTCTCAATGCTGCCACAGGTTTTACCTTCAATATAAACTTTCGCGCGGGTCGTTCGTTGGATAATTGCTCTCATGCTCTTTTTTCAGCAAAGATAAAATCCTCAGGGAAAAATTCTGTTATCCGTAATGAATTTAAGCAGTTTGTTGCTGCTTGGAAGTGCTATTTCAGGTGTTCTGAATATTGCACTATAACAAATCATATTTAAAAAGAACAGGCCCCTATTTCACCTGTATCTTTTTATACGCTATTCTTTCATGATCCCTTATCATTAGCAGGTATGTCCCTGTATTTGATCCCTGAAGGTTAAGTTTTATTTCAGAAGCATATTTTTCTGATGACTGGTGCACGATTTGCCCGTATATATTAAGAACTTTTATATCAAGCTTATCACCGGAGGTTTTCGGCAGTGTGATGATGAATTGCCCTGTGGATGGATTGGGATAGACATTACAATCCAGTGGCATTTCAGCAACCGGAACCTCCATAACGGACGAAATGGTTACAGGAACATTTAGCAGTGAATTAGTGCAGCCATATAGCGAGGTGGCTGTCAGGCTAACCTCGAATGTACCCGGGGAGGCATAGGCATAGTCAGGGCTAAAATCCGTGCTGCCTGTGCCATTACCAAAGTCCCACACAAAATCAGCATTCGAAGGTGAGCTTTGATTTATAAAACGGATAGTGTCACCTGTGGAAGTATTGTAGGGATCAGGTATAAATGAAACTGCGGGAATTTCATGGACCTGAATGGATCTGATCATAGAATCAACGCTATTGTTGTACTCTACTTTTAGAGAAATAGTTTGTGTTCCTGTTGTGTGAGCGGGTTCTGAAAAAGGACCGGGTCCTGTTTTGTGTACTCCGTTGATATTCCAGCAAAATATTGCAGATGCCGGTGCCGTACCTGTATAAGTATATGTAACAGTGTCGTAGATGCAGGCGTTGGTCTTGCTGATACTGAAGTCAGCAATATTTTGCAATTTAAGGTGCCTGACATTTTGGGCAAAGGAGGATAGGTTAACTAACAACATCAAAACTAGAATGTAAAAGAAGGGTCTGATTTTTTTCATAATATCACAAGATTTTAGGTGTTAATATAAATAAGCTATAAATCTATAAAAAATACTTATAGTAAATCAAAAATATTGGTACTTATTTTCAGTATTATAATGCCTGTGTTACATTCCATTGATTTTCTGAAATTTTAACTTCAATTTTGTGTTATACTGTTTCCATTTTATTATATTTAGCCACTGAAACAGTGAGTAATTAACCTGTCAAACCCCTGAAATATGATCAGATGTTTTATTCTTTTCGCGTTTATAGTAATAAATTCAGCCGTTTTCTCCCAGGATGACTTTATTTGGGTAAACACCTATGGTACCCGCTCAATGGTGACCCACATTTGTGATGCCGGAGATTCAGAATTATATATGATAATGGAAGACCGGCAAAGCAGGAAAGTGGTTTCTGTCAGGAAAGCCACCGGTGACACTATAGCCTCCATGGAGATCAGTGGTGATTATAACTATACCATAGAAGACCTGAAAGCTGATGGCTCAGGCAATGTATATATAGCCGGGCATTTCACCAAAAACATCAATATTGGTTCATTTACCTATGAGGCAGAGCAGGGTGGGGCTCGTGCGTTTCTGGCCAGAATCACGCCCGGTGAACAGCTCAAAAGTGAGGACGTATTAATCCTCACTGATCTTAGAGGAACACATTTAGGATTTACCAGGGATGACCATATATTACTGGCAGGTCATTTCCGGCACCGTGCGGAAATGTTTGGGAAAGAACTGGAAGGCCAGCTGGATGATATTTTTATTATGAAAATGACACCGGATTATGAGTTGCTATGGATAGACCATTATGAAGGTGAGGGCGATAATCATGTAACCGGTTTCGCGGTGGATGAGCAGGAGAATATTTTTCTGTCAGCAAGTTTCACCCGTACAATTATTTTGCAGAATGATACACTGCAGCTGGAGCGGGAAGCGAAAAACGCCCAGGCCGTATGGAGGATGAATCAGGAAAAAATGATCCTCTGGCACCGGATCATTAGAGGATATGGGTATGAGGAGGATTTTGTTAAGGATATGGCCATAACCGGAGATAAGATTTTTTTAGTGGCAAATTATAACAATAAATGGAAGATGAATTCCAGGGAAGTTCAGTCAATGGGAAGGATAGACGCAGTGGTGCTTTCCCTGGACAAAACCGGCTTGAACGATACTGTGCTCTTTCATCTGAAAAGCCCGTTGGATGTGAAAATCGGAGGTTTAACAGCTGTAGGCAATAATGTTTTTCTTTTGGGTACTTACTTTAAGCGATTACATCATAATGATCAAATTTACGGAGGATTAGGTGACACATCGTCTTTTTCTATTACAGCCGATATGTTCTTCATAAATTTTAAGCCTGACGGAAAAATCCGGGATTTTAATCTGCTTGGAGCAGAGGAAGCTGACCAGGCACTTGCCCTGGTTGCCGATAAGGAGAATGTTTATCTGACCGGCCATTGCGCAGGCACTGTGAAATTTGGAAGTCTGGAGGTGAAGGTGCCAGATTATCAGTATGCCGGATTTATCACTGCCATAAAAAATAATGGGGCCTCATCCACAGCTAACAGCACTGGCAGGGGGTGCCCCAGTCCGGCCACACCGCAAATCGTGAAAAGCAATGCAGGCTATTTCGGATTTGAAGTGCAATGGAAACCTGTGAACGGGGCAAAATATTATCATCTGAAGATTGCCAGGGATGAAGAAATGAAAGAAACAGTGGCTGAGCATAATAATATTATAGCCAGTGATCAGCCGGCTAAGAAAATCGAAGGACTTTGGACAGGAGAAAAATATTATTTCAGTCTGAAAGCTGAAAATGAATGCGGTGAAGTGTCGGAAGCCGCCATTCAACAGATCGAAACAAAATGTAAAACGGAAACATATTACTTTACCAGCCGCTCAGATAATGTTTGCTCCATGTGGTTTACCATGGATTGTAAGGGTGAACTGCTGGAATCAGGCATTACCGGTACAGGGGGAACGGTTGTGATCCGGGACTCAATGCTGGTAATCCCGGAAAAGATTATGGCTGGAGGTGATGATACACCCCTGGCAGGAAAGCCTGAAAGCACGGGTGAGGATAAAGTGAGTTCTGATGATGAAGATGATACTCCCGGTACAGCAAGAGACATAGACGCGGGAACGATTGCAAAATCTGACGGTAAATGCCGGCCCGGTGAAGTGGGTCTTCAATTAGATTTTCTTGAGGGCGGGAAAAAAGAAAGTAAAACCATTTGTGTGGCTGTGGAAAAGACAGAAATAGAAGGCAGTCCGGGACTTCCATCGAATAAAAGCGAATGTAACGAGCCTGGAGATATAGAGATGATTATCTGCCTGGCCAGGGAGGGTATGGCTGAAGTGCATAAAAATGTGAAGAGAATGGAGGCATTAAAGAAAAAGATGACGGACATGGTAAAAGGAGAATCCTCCACAGAAAGTACAGCTTATAAAGAAGCTGAAAAATTGTGGGAAGAATATGAACGGATAGAAGATAGCCTGGAAATTATCCGCGAATATTATGAAGCCTTGATTGCTCAAATTGCAAAAAAACGAACCATAAAATTAAAGGTTCAGAATTCCACTTATCTCAATATCTCTGAAGCTACTGTAACTGATGCCCGCTGGAATAGATATGATGATGCTATGAAATTTCCCGGTGCTCAGTTGCTCATTGAGTTCAATATTTCCGGATTCACCAGAAAAAAGATAGAAAGTTCATTTAACAGGTGCCTGAGTGAACATGTGGTTTTTATGGATTTTGTGGGGGTTCCAAACGCCGGTACATTTGCCCTGTCCATACCCCCTTGTTTACAAAACCGGGGAACACTCATCACGAATATCGCTGTTTTGGAAAAGCTGGAGAACCTGGATTACCTGCATTTTAAAAAAACAGATACCAAAGGATACAACTGCGATTCCTGGAGTAAATGTAATGATAATGTTGAAACTACTACTGACAAAAAGGAAATGGCTTTTAAAGAGGCACTGAAAAAAGCTGAGGGCAGCGGGAACGAACCGGGCCTGTTATTTTATCTGGCTGTGATCAAAAGCCTGGAAGATGCATCAGGAGAACTGGCTGATCAGCAGGAACTGCTTGACTGGGCAGCAACTGCGCTGGAAGGTCCTTATTTTGATATGTTTGATGATCCCAATAAAGCAAAAAGCTTTATGGAGCAACATCATCAGGCAATTCAGGATGAGAGCCAGCATTCACGCTACAACATTTACTATATCTACACAAGGGAATACCTGGAACAAGAAAATCAGGAATGCATCAAACAGGCTCAAAAGCTGATTGAAATGTACAGTAAGCGCCTGAAAAAATAATAAAAGCAGTGGTGCTTTATATTCGTTCAGGCGTCTGGCTAACCGGCAAATAATAAAATGATAGGTTTGTTGGCTGATTGAACATTAACCCAAGCATTTAAAATGCCTGAAAAGGCTGCTTTGATTTTCTCATCAGCGATCAAATGTAGAAGTGGCTATTTCCTTTTTCCATCAGTAAATTTAATTATTTTTGCTTCAGGAAAAAGAAAGTAGAATATGAAGCGTATCAGCATACTGACCTTATTGATTTTTTGGCTCACCACAGGACTATTAGCACAGGCGGACTCGCTGCGGCTAAGCGAAAAATCCAGAACATTTTTCAAAACACAGCTTGATAGCATGGAGCGTATGTGGGCTGTGCAGCAAAGCAGCCAAAAGTCCTTTACAGATAATTCTCCTTTACTTTCAAAAGCGGATGTAAAGAAATATCTGCAAGAATCACAGGGAGATATACCTTTGGATTACAGCAACGTGATGATGGATTTCGTGGAATTCTACAGTATCACACACCATAATAAAACAGAAAAATTATTGGGACTTGCACAAGGTCTTTTGCCTTTGGCCGACAGTATATTACGAGCCAAAGCGATACCTGCTGAGCTCAAGTATCTTGTGTTGGTAAAATCGGCTCTGAATCCTCATTTTATGTCAGAAAAAGGAGCTTCAGGGCCATGGCAGTTTATGTATTCATCGGGTTCCCTGTATGAAATGACTATTGATTCCTATATTGATGAACGGCGTGATTTCATTATATCCACCGCTGCAGCTGCCGAGATGCTGAAGGATCTGTACAAGATTTATGAAAACTGGCAACTGGTGATCACAGCATATAATTGTGGCCCCAGTAATTTAAACCGTGCCATCCGCCGGGCCGGATCACACCAGGATTATAACCTGATCTATCGCCGCCTGCCATCGCCGGAGAGGGATGTTTATCCGGCCTTTGTAGCCATGCTTTATATCAGCGGAAATAAAGAAAAGCTGGGCCTGGAGCCGGTTGAAATAAACTGGCCTTTGAAAACAGCTAAGGTTAAGGTGAATAAAAAGCTTCACCTGGGGCAGCTTGCTGAGTTTTTTGATAAAGACCTCCGGTTGTTACGTGATCTTAACCCTGTGTACCGCAGGCACCTGATACCGGCTTCCTATAAAACATTTACACTGACATTGCCCGTTGAGCTTAAAGATACTTTTCTGGCCGGCAAAGACAGCATTTATCATTTTCGCGATACTTTTTACTTTGATATAAAACCCGAACCGGAGATCAGCAGCGGTAAAACTTACGCCAGCTTCAAACCTAACAAGCCTTCGGGAAATCACACAGCGATCTATTACACTATTAAGCCGGGGGATAATATGGGATACATATCCGAATGGTTTAACGTGAGGATCAATGATCTGCGCTACTGGAATAATATTCATGGGAATATGATCCGGGCAGGACAGCGGCTTTTGATCTATGTGCCTAAAGATAAAGCTGACTATTACCGCAAGCTTGATGATATGAGCCTGGCAGAAAAGCAGGGGCACCGGAACGTAATCAATCCTGTGAGGGAAAAAAAGCAAGCGGTTGAAACACTCAAAGAAGGAGAATATACTATTTATGTAGTGAAAAAAGGCGATAATCCCTGGAGCATTGCTCAGAAGTACCCTGGTGTATCCGATCAGGATATTATGCGCTGGAACAATATCAACCCGGGGGATCTTCGTCCGGGTCAGAAACTGAAAATAAAAAAGAAGTAGTATATGCGTCAGCCGGTGCATACTTTGCTGGTATTAGGAGCAGTTATCCTGCTGCTTGGAGTAATCAGCCTGCTCATTCCAAAACAAGGCTGGAAGCTTGGCGAAGAACTGGTGGTAAATTTTCCCACATTTCAGGAAATAATAGATCCTAAGGAAGTCGAATATGCCGGCATCGATTCTATTGTGGAGCTACATTCAGATACTGCATCGCTACAGGATATCATGACGGATGGTTCACTTCAGGATACTGTTCGGGCAAATGTCGATTCACTGCGAAAGCTTATCCATGAAATTGAAATGACCGAGGCTGGCCGGAAAAAGTTACACGGTTTTTTTGCCAGGCTCCACAATGCTCCAAAATCATCTGAAACTGTCAGGATCTGGCATTATGGTGATTCACAAATTGAAAGCGGAAGGATTAGCTGTTTTATCCGTGAACGCTTGCAAAACTCTTTCGGGGGTTATGGCCCTGGCTTGCTGCCGTTGGTTCCGGTTTCACAAAAGCTTTCGTGGCGGGTTCATCCTGCCGGCGACTGGGAACGGCATACGCTGTTTGGAAAGGTAGATACTACCCTGCCACATAAAAAGTTCGGGCCTATGCTCACTGTTTTTCGCTATGCCCCGTTCCGGGTTGATTCTGTTCCCAATGACTCACTTGTGCATACAGCTTCAGTAACAGTTAAAAACTCTTTCCAGGGATATAAGCACTCCAATAAATTTGACAGGGCCGTTCTTCATTATGGTAATAATCACAGAAAAGTCGCGATAAACCTGACTGATGATGAACAGCAGCAGCTGTTAAACGACAGCCTCCCTGTCAGTGCCGGGCAGTGGCAGGCTCTGGAGCTACCTGTGAAACCGGGACAGAAAGAATTTACCTTAAATTTTTCAGGATACGACAGTCCTGATTTTTATGCCCTGTCGCTTGAAAGTAACAAGGGGGTTTTGGTGGATAATATGCCCATGCGGGGAAGCCCCGGCCTGATATTCACCAGGATCGACTTTGGATTCTACCTGCAGCAGCTAAAACGCTTTGATGTTGATTTGATCATTATGCAGTTTGGAGTCAACGTGGTTTCTGACAAAAGAGAAGATTTTGGATTTTATGAACGATGGATATACAGCCAATTGCAAACCATCAGGAAAATGAACCCGGATTTACCTGTGATTGTAATTGGGATTTCGGATATGGCACATAAGACGGGCACTAAGTATGAAAGCTATGAAAGCGTGAGAAAAGTGCGTGATGCCTTAAAAAATGCTACCGAGCGGGCGGGATTTTGCTTTTGGGATCTTTATGAAGCCATGGGTGGGAAAAACTCCATGCCCAGCTGGGTTTTTGCTGAACCATCACTGGCCGGAAAGGATTTTACGCACTTTAACCACCGCGGTGCACGTATTATCAGCAATATGTTTTATAATGCCCTGATGTTTGAATACAAACAGTTTTTGGAAGAAAGCGCGAAATGAGGAATATTCCGGATAAAAAGAAAATGTTTTGGGTGAAGCATAGCGGAAGCAAGATTATGATGATGTTAAAAGATACAGGCGGAAGATGCGGGTGCTGAATTACATAATACTGTTTATGAACCTGGCTCCGGTTATGGTGCAGGCTCAGGTGATTGTCAACCCGGCTCCTGAATATCCTTTTATTAATGCAGATTCAAATAAGCTGGCACTAAATAATAGCAAAAAAATGCAGGCTTTTTTCCGTGAGCTTGATTCACTGGTGCTGCTGGGCGACCGGAAAATTAATATATTTCATTTAGGCGACAGCCATATACAGGCAGATTTTTTCTCACACCGCATGCGCGACAGAATGCAGGATATCGGCTACGGACAAAACGGTGGGCGCGGATTTGTCTTCCCATATAAAATGGCGCAAACAAACAATCCCTGGAATTACCGGGTGAACTACTCGGGCAAATGGCGATATTGCCGGAATGCTAGGCGCGACACCAGTTGTAAGCCCGGAATGGGAGGAGTAGCTGTTTTTAGCAGGGATTCAGGTGCCTGCTTCACGATCTGGATGCGAGACAACAACAGGCACGAATACCTGTTTGATCATGTCCGGGTGTTTCAAAAGCTGGATACTGCACAATGGATGCTTATCCCTTCTGATACTACGCTTGATTACAGCTTGCATCATGACCCGGATTACGGATTTACCGCCTATGATTTCGGTGAACTGATGGATTCGGTGAGTTTTGTACTTAAGAAACGGGACACACTACCCGTGAAAAACGATTATACTCTTTACGGACTTAGCCTTGATAATGGAGAGCCCGGAATAGTTTATCATTCAGCCGGAGTGAATGGCGCGGAGGTTCCCTCATGGTTAAGATGCAGCCTGTTGCAGAAACATCTCAGTGCCATAGATCCCAACCTGGTTATTATCTCACTTGGCACAAATGATGCCTATATGAAAAGATTTAATGCCCGGGACTTCCGGGATAATTACAAACTGCTGTTAGAGCGCCTGCAGGCTGCTGCTCCGCGGGCTGCTTTCCTGATCACAGCCCCCGGCGACAACTATCGCTACAGGAGATACCTCAATCGCAATAACGCCGCAGCGGTTGAGGTGCTGGATAAAATTGCACGGGATCAGAATATTGCTTTCTGGAATTTTTATATGGTAATGGGAGAGCTGAATTCAGTATCAAACTGGTACCGGGCCGGTCTTACCGCCCGCGATAAATTGCACTTTAACCAAAGAGGATACCGGTTGCAGGGCGACCTGTTGTTTAGCGCACTAATGCAGGCCTGGAGCGAACATCATTTGAATAAAAAAACTGTAGTAACAGAGGAAGAGGCAGAAAAATAGCAAGATATGGAATGGCTTAGAAGTATATTTATGTACGATCCGCAGGAACCAATGTTATTTACCCGCTTCGCTTTCTGGGCCTTCTTCTTTATACTGCTGGTTTTCTATTCCGTTTTATATAAGAAAAATGCAGTGAGAAACGGATACCTCTTTTTGCTGAGCCTGTTTTTCTATTACAAGAGCGGCGGTTATTTTTTCAGCCTGCTGATATTCTCTACCATCGTTGATTATTTTCTGGGAAATCTCATTTATACCAGTTCCGCCAGGTGGAAAAAGAAATTACTTGTCACACTAAGCGTGATAGTTAATCTTGGCTTGCTTTCCTATTTCAAATACTCATATTTTTTTACAGATGTTTTAAATCGCTTGTTCAACACAAATTTTGAAGTAGTGGACTGGCTGGCTGTGTGGACCAACAGCATCACCGGCAGTTCATTCGATGTGGGAGCAATCATACTGCCCGTTGGCATATCCTTCTACACCTTTCAAACTATCAGCTATACCGTTGATGTATATCGCGGAAAAACAAAGCCGGTGAAAAACATCGTGGATTTTGGTTTCTATGTTTCCTTTTTTCCGCAGTTGGTGGCAGGCCCGATTGTGCGTGCTGCTGATTTTGTGCCGCAACTTTATCAGAAGTACAGTCTTAGTAATAAAGAATTCGGGCATGCTTTTTTCCTGATCCTTAACGGGCTCATTAAAAAGATGCTCATTTCCGATTATATATCCATCAATTTTGTGGATCGTGTATTTGCCGAACCGGGAGCGTATACCGGTTTTGAAAACCTGATGGCGCTGTATGGCTACTCACTGCAAATCTACTGCGATTTTTCAGGATATACCGATATCGCCATAGGAGTGGCTTTGCTATTGGGTTTTCGTTTGCCCTGGAACTTTAATTCGCCCTACAAAGCTGCAAATATCACTGATTTTTGGCGGCGCTGGCATATCTCGCTGTCCTCATGGCTGCGCGATTATCTGTATATTCCACTTGGTGGAAGCCGCAAAGGAAAGACAAGAACATATATCAACCTGATGATCACTATGTTGCTGGGAGGCCTGTGGCATGGAGCCGCTATGCGGTTTATTATCTGGGGCGGGCTGCACGGCCTTGGGCTGGCCCTGCACAAAGGGTGGATGGCACTTTTCAGGAAAAGGAAAAAATTGAAGAATAGTGTGCTAAGCCATTTTATATCAGTTTTCATCACTTTTCACCTGGTAACTTTTGCCTGGTTGTTTTTCCGTGCCCGGGATATGCAGACTGTTGGCCTGATGCTCCACAGAATGTTCAATTACTTCGGAGGAGAGCTGGTGCCGCAGATGATTAAATCATACAGCTTGATATTCGGCATAATGCTGTTTGGATTTGTGGTGCACTGGTTGCCGGGATCCATTAAAAACCGGTATACAAACTGGTTTATTAATGCACCGGTTTGGGCGAAGATTTTAATAGCAGTAGTGGTTGTTATTATACTGTATCAGGCTAAATCGGCAGAAGTCCAGCCATTTATATATTTCCAGTTTTAGGAATTCCACTTTTGCATCAGGATTTCTAAAATACCAAAGGATAAAAAATCCCTCATATTTCCCAATATACTGGATGTCGCTATAAACAAATTGCCAATAAGCGATTCTTAGATGTTGTATTATAGAGATATAATGATTTGCATATCAGTGGTTCCATCTTCAGAGTAACTGTTTAAAGCACCGGCTCGTTCAATATTTTTTAAAGAAACCGGCTTTCAAAATCCCGGAAGTTGTTTTGATATCCTCCTTTTCCCATTCGCTGTTTTTATTCCCATAAAGGAATTAAGTTCCCACACAGGGAAATATTCTATAATCTGCGGATTTTGTAAAATGCACATATACAGCTTTAAAGCTAAAATATTTGTGTGCTGGCATATCCTTTGCCAATAAAGGAGCAAAACAAAGAACATAGACAGGGGGAATTACAATGAATAAACTTAAGCTGAAAATAATCATCACAACAATACTTGCAATAGCAGGTTTTCTCACAGCTTCAGCTGCGAACTATTATACTGCCAGGGATGGTAAATGGAACCAGGCTAATACCTGGGTTGGAAAAGATAAACCTAACTGGGTAGGCACTGGCGACACTGTTTTTGTAGATCACAACATTGAACTGAATAATGCTACCATTGAAGGGGTAATTGTTATTTCCGCCCATGGATCAATCAGCGGTTTCGGAAACCTAAATATCAGTAACGGTGGCGAAGTGATATCAGAAAGTGTCATCGCAGTAAAGCATCTTAATGTATGGGGCGGATCATTAACCACTTCTTCTGATATGGAAGTAAGCAACCATATTAATACTTCTGATGGAAGCAGCATTTATATTGCGGGTGTACTCATCAGCGGTAAAAATGTTACTTTAAATCCGGGTTCTACACTGGAAGTTTCTGGTGGTTCTTCAGGCATAGGTGGTAAGCTCACCCTTAACGGTGGAGCGCTTACAATCGGAGACGAGTTTGTGATTGCCGGCCAAACAATAATAAACGGCGGATCCGAACTTAACAATAACGGTACACTCACCACCAACAATAAGTTTGATGTGACTTCCGCAGATGCTGTTATCACAAATGACGGAACACTCACAACCAACGGAGCGTTCTCAAATAACGGAACTGTTAATAACACGGGTACCTTTAATGCCAACGGTGATTTTACCAACGATTGGGA
>CAYZDA010000059.1:0-15953 GCA_964477095.1 uncultured Bacteroidales bacterium
AAGGACTGAAACCACGCCTGCTTTTTCAACAGCTATACCGGGTCGCAAACGAGGAATAGGAATAAGTAGAAAATCAATCAAATGTAGTTAAAGTGAATACGTGTAGCTTTATTGGCCCCGCTATCCTTATACGGAAATCAGGATCAATAATACTTTATCTTAACAAAGTTTAGCGGTAATCAACAATCAGAATAGCTTAAACAGCACCGGCTATCCTTCATTTTTATTTATGAAAATGAAGCACTATATTTGCTCTCCATAATCAAATCAATATGGATATTCGGAAAGCAATAGAAGCATCAGTGGATGTAAAGCGTAAGATACTTGCTCAGGCTGATCTGCTGGAGCGTGTGGAAGAAGTGGCCGGGAAGATGGCGGAGGTTTTTCAGCGGGGCGGAAAGGTATTGCTGTGCGGTAATGGTGGCAGTGCTGCCGATGCACAGCATATCGCGGCAGAATTGTCAGGGCGCTTTTACAGGGACAGGAAACCACTGTATGCAGAGGCTTTGCACGTGAATACTTCTTATCTTACTGCTGTAGCCAATGATTACAGCTTTGATGATATTTATTCCCGTATGGTGGAAGCCGCCGGGAGAAAAGGGGACATGCTCATCGGGCTGTCCACTTCAGGAAATTCCGAAAATGTATTGAGAGCCATTGAGGTAGCTGCCGGTTTGGGTATGGAAACAGTGGCCCTGACAGGCAGTAGCGGTGGAAAGATGCGCGAAGTAGTGGACTTGCTGCTCAATATCCCTGCTGAAGATACTCCACGCATACAGGAAGCCCATATTCTTTTGGGACATATATTGTGTGAGTGGGTGGAAGAAATGCTGTTTCCTGAAAATGAGGATCGCTGATGCAGAAGCCTGTGTTAAAAAACCTTAGAAGTAAAGATGAATCCGCAGCATTGTTCCTGGATCGCGATGGCGTGATCAATAAACGCCTGATGGATGATTATGTGAAAAGCACAGATGAGTTTGAATTTCTGGATAAAGTACCGGAAGCCATAGCTATGTTTGCTGCCTTCTTTGAAAGAATATTCGTTGTTACCAATCAGCAGGGGATAGGCAAAGGACTGATGACAGAGCAAACCCTGAACGGCATTCATGAGCATATGCTGAAAAGTATAAATGAAAGTGGCGGAAGAATAGATAAAATTTATTTTTGCGGTGAATTGAAGGATAGCAAACCCTTCAACAGGAAACCGCAGGTGGGAATGGGGCTAAAGGCCAGAAAAGACTTTCCGGATATCGATCTGAATAAATCGGTAATGGCAGGAGATACACTCAATGATATGATATTTGGAAAGCGCCTGGGTATGACTACCGTTTTGATTGGAGAAGACCGGGAGTTGTTAAGGCAATATCCGGAGCAAATCGATCATAATTTTAAGAGCCTGTATGATTTTGCAAAATACCTGAAAGATGAATAAATATATGTCGCGACTGCTGCTGGTGCTGCTGATCATGGTATCAGGCACAATTGCAGCTCAGAATGAATTTGATGAAAAGGGAAGGAAACACGGCAAGTGGGAAGTTTCCACTCCCGAAGGCCATCTGAAATATAAAGGACAGTTTCATCACGGCACACCCGTGGGGGAATTCCGTCATTTTTATCCTTACAAAAAGCTGGAGTCTGTTGCAGTGTATTCTGATTCGGCTCGTGTGGTGAGGGTGCAGCGTTATTATAAGAACGGTAATCTGCAAATGGAAGGAAAATATGTGGATAAGAAAATGGACAGCACCTGGCTTCTCTATAATAAAAAGGGATTACTTGTTAAGCAGGAATACTATAATAAAGGAGTTCCGGACAGTACCTGGATTACCTATTACAGCTTCAATGGCAAGATAAGTGAAAAGGTGAAATATGAAGACGGAAAGAAGCAAGGTGACTGGATACAGTTTTTTGCTGACGACACCCTGAAAATGCGTGCGCATTACGAAAACGATACTATGCACGGTGAGTTCCTGGTGAATTATCCCAGCGGAAAGGTTTATAAAAAAGGGCAATATGACAGGGGATTCCGCACCGGCACCTGGCTTATACTGGATGAAAATGGTGATATACTCAAGAAAGTCAAGTATAAAAACGGATTTGAAAACGTACTTATAGATAATATGCCGGAGGAGCAGCAAGAGGAAGAAGATGTTCAGAGGGATAATTCCCCGGCCATAAATCCGCGCCCGGAATGAAAAAAGCTTCAGACACACGGGTGATGGTTGCCATGAGCGGTGGCGTGGACAGTTCGGCTGCCGCTATTCTGCTGAAGGAACAGGGATATGACCTGCTTGGTGTAACCATGAAAGTGGTGGACTACAGCAATTACCCGGAATACAGGGGCAAAACAGATGATGATGCAGTACGCGATGCGGCAGAAGTTGCTGCTAAGTTAGGTTTTTCCCACCATGTGGTGGATCTCAGGCAGGAATTCCGTGAAGCAGTTATCGAGAACTTCAAGTCAGAATACCTGCAGGGGCGCACACCTAACCCCTGCGCCATTTGTAATCCGCTCATTAAGTGGCAGGCCATACTGGAATATGCTGCAGGCATGGATGTGGATTACCTTGCCACAGGTCACTATGCCCGCGTTAAGCAGTCAGGTGGCAGGTATTATATAAGCCGTGGGCTGGATCAGAAGAAAGACCAGTCATACATGCTGTGGGGGCTCAGCCAGGAGCAGCTTGGTAAAACCATGCTTCCCCTCGGGGGATACACTAAAGACGAGATCAGGGATATCGCTGATGGTTATTGTTTTGAGAAACTCAGTCAGAAAAAAGAAAGTTTCGAGATCTGTTTTATTCCTGATGATGACTATCGCCGGTTTCTGAAAACCGGGATGCCGGAGCTGGAAAGCAAAATGGCAAATGGGAAAATCGTTACCACGGAAGGAAAAGAAGTGGGGAACCACAAAGGTTTTCCCTTCTACACTATAGGACAGCGGCGGGGGCTGGAAATAGCACTGGGAGTACCCATGTATGTGACTAAAATTGATGCCGCAAATAACCGGATCATTATAGGAGAAAAAGAGCAGTTGCTTTCTGATAAAATGATCATTAAGGATGTTAACCTGATGAAATATCCTGTAATTACTGATGGGCAGGATTTTAAGGTTAAAGTTCGTTATCATCACACAGCACAAATGGCCAGGATAAGCCCTGTATCTGAAGGTCTGCAGGTTGAGTTCAGCAAAGCGGTTTCAGCGGTTACTCCGGGGCAATCAGCTGTGATTTACGAAGATGAGGATGTGGTCGGTGGCGGGATTATCTTTAGCACCAGCGGCTAATCAGTTCATTTGAGGATCAGAAGGGAATCTGGTCCATATCTCGAACTCCTTTCCCAGACTTTTCACAATGGAAGGCCACAGGTTTGCCGGCGATTTAAGCATGATTTCGCTGGGCCGTGTATCCGTAATTATCCACGAATTGTGTTGAAGCTCTTCTTCCAGTTGTCTGGCACCCCAGCCGGCATATCCCAGGAAGAACTTAATGCTATCTTTAGGGAGTTGCTTTAGCTCTATGAGCTTTCTCACATCATTAATATCGCCGCCCCAGTAAAGGCCGGGCAGGATTTCGTAGCTCTGGCTGATGGATTCACCGTAAGTGTGAATGAAAAAAATGGATTCCGTGTTCAGTGGCCCGCCCATGAATACCGGTACATCAAATTCCGGAAAGTTTTGGATCACTTCATTCAGCCGGAATTCAACAGGCTTGTTTAGTATCAGGCCAAAGGAGCCGTCTGAGTCATGATCAGCCAGCAATACCACCGATCGCTTGAAGAACAGATCGCGCAGAAAAGGCTCTGAAATAAGTAACCTTCCCTGATGAGGAGGTAGTTTGTTAGATTTTGCTGATAGTATTTTGTCAATTTCGTTCATAAAGTAACCTTTTATATGGCTCTATTTGCTTATTTTTGATGTTTTATTCCTATGGTTCCATCAAAAAAATCACCATTACATGGAAATTAGCTCTAACGCTGACAAATATACAATCCTGAGAAAGCGATTTCAAGCTTTTTATTATGACGGGTATGAGTTTAACAGAAAAAAAGACCACATCGCGGTTATGTTCCGCTTCCGGCTGGATGATGCCTACACTTTTCGCCCGGAAATGAAAATTAAACTCCTCAAGGGAATGGAAACCTCTCATATTTCCGATGAGCACCTGGAATACCTCATCTTTAATATAGGCATGGTGGAGCTCATTAGTTACTGGAAAGCGGCCTGTCCAGCGGTGCTTATTATAAGACCATATTTTTTGTCAGATAAGCAAATAAGCTTCTGGAAGAAAATGTATTTTAATGGTCTTGGGGAATTTTTCTACAGAAATGATATCCGCACCACTCAGGATGATTTTATGGCGGTGATATGTGAAGCTTCCCGTGCCACTGAAAAGCTACGTTTTCATACCACCAGAGATTTTGTGGTACCTGTAGGAGGGGGTAAAGACTCTGTGGTGACACTGCAACTGCTGAATGAATTTACCAATAATGAGCGGCAAATACAACCGTTTATCATGAATCCGCGTGGAGCCTCAATGGAAACGGTCGTAAGAGCCGGATATGATAAAAAGGACATTTTTATTATAGAGCGCAGCATCGACGGGGAACTTCTTAAAATGAATGCTGAAGGATTCCTGAATGGACATACGCCCTTTTCTGCTCTGCTGGCATTTAACACCCTGCTGGTTTCAGCATTTACACGCAACCGTTATATTGCGCTTTCCAATGAAAGCAGTGCAAATGAAGCGACGGTGCCTGGTACAAACATCAATCATCAGTACAGTAAATCAAAGGAATTTGAAGATGATTTCAGAGATTATGTAAAAGAGTATATTTCTGATGACTTTGAATATTTCAGTTTTCTCAGACCACTTACAGAGTTCCAGATAGCGAAAATATTTTCACTGTACAACAACTATTTCAGCAGCTTCAAAAGCTGTAATGTGGGCAGCAGCGAAAACAAATGGTGTGGGAAGTGCCCCAAATGCCTGTTCACTTATATCATTCTTTCTCCTTTCTTGTCTCCGGAAGAAATGATAAGCATATTCGGAAGTGATTTGCTGGATGATAAAGATCAGATGAAGAATTATCTGGACCTGAGCGGCCAATCGGATATTAAGCCTTTTGAATGTGTGGGCACTTATGAGGAAGTAAATATTGCACTGGCTATTACAGCTTCCCGATACCGTGATGGCCAGAAAATGCCGGAACTCTTGCTTCATTATATGCAAACCAGCTTATACAGGAAGTATTCGGAAGTAAGAATAGCTGACCAGGTGCTTAGTGGACTTCATAAACACAATTTACCTAAAGAACTGGCACAAAAATTGGCGCAGTATATGCTTAAAGTATTTTGCAGGTGATGGATGATATAACAAAATTGATTGAAAACAAGAAGGTTTGCATACTGGGATATGGAAAAGAAGGTAAATCCACCTTTAACTGGATGAGAAAAAATTTTCCATCCCTGGCTGCTTCGATCACTCTGGCTGACCAGAACCCTGCTGTTTTGCATGGAGAAACCGCAGAAGGCTGTAACTGCAAACTCAGGTACGGCTTTGATTATCTTACCGGACTGGATGATTATGATGTTATCATCAAGTCACCCGGTATTAATCTCAGCAAATCGGGTGAGTATATCCCGGCTGAGAAAATAATTTCCCAAACTGATATTTTCCTCAGGCGATATTCACGTCAATGCATCGGAATTACCGGTACAAAAGGTAAAAGTACCTGCAGTTCCATGCTGTATGAAATGTTGAAGAATGCAGGAAAAAAGGTGCGTTTGCTGGGTAACATCGGCACGCCGCCGCTTGATGCCTGGGATGAAATTGAAGAGGATGAGCTTGTGGTGTTCGAGATGTCATCACACCAATTGGAATATATTCATACCGGGCCGCATATAGCCATTCTTTTGAACCTTTTCCAGGAGCATCTGGATCATTACAGTGACTTCCGCCATTATCAGCTGGCGAAATTTAATATCACACTAAAACAACAGCAAGGCGATGTATTTATCACACATTTGCAGGATAAGCGCATTCTGCATTTACTGGATGAAGCAAATCTGAATCGCTCCGGCAGGTTTTTCAGCCTGCAGCCTCATAAGGGTGATGGAATGTACAGGCAGGATGAAAAAATCATCTATCGTGTGCAGGACAGGGAGGACGTTTTTGCGGGCTGCGATGACCTGGTGTATCTTAGGGGGGAGCACAATGTCTTAAATACGATGGCAGCCGGACTTGCTGCACTGGAAGTGGGTTGCGACAGGGAAGCTTTGCGGCAGTCCATGAGAAGCTTTAAAGGACTTGAACACCGGATGGAATTTGTGGGAACGGCCGGCAACGTTGCATTCTACAACGACGCTATTGCTACCATACCCGAAGCTACCATTGCAGCCATAGAAGCATTGGGCAATATTGGCACGCTCATACTTGGAGGCTTCGACCGTGGCATTGACTATTCTGAACTGGCCGAATTTCTTTTACATGCAGACATCGAGAATCTGGTGTTCATGGGGGAGGCCGGAGAAAGAATTTTCAGCCTGATGAAGAAATCCACTATGGATTTGCACCAGGATGTGCTGGAAACAGAGGATTTGAGTGCCGCTGTGGAATATGCCATGCAGAAAACCCCTGCCGGGAAAATATGCCTGCTCTCGCCTGCTGCTGCTTCTTACGACCGTTATCGTAATTTTATGGAAAAGGGCGATCATTTCCGGTCACTGGTTATGGAGATCAGTGAAGATAAAAAGGAGAGCTGAACCCCTTTTGTTTTAATCCGAAAAGAATTTTTCGATAAGCATATCCGCCTTTTTGATGGTACGCCGGTACCATTCTACTTCCAGATTGAGAATTTCATCATCAGTAAGCTGCCAGTTTACATCACTTCTGCGCAGGTTGTCGGTGAGGCGGTATGCACACAGAGCCGCAGAAACACTGATATTATAGCTCTCGGTAAAGCCATACATGGGTATGCGTACATATTCATCCGAGAGTTGAAGCGCTGTGCTGCTAAGGCCTGTTAATTCGGTGCCAAACAGCAAGGCCATAGGTTTATCCACCGGGAGCTCTTCCAGCAGGATGTCGTTTTTGTGAGGAGTGGTAGCCACTATCCGGTAGCCTTTTTCCTTAAGGGAATGGATGCAATCCGCTGTATTATCTTCAAATTTATTGTATCTGTGCAGGCTCAGCCATTTGGCGGCACCCATGGCGACATTTTTGCTGGGGCTGAAACGGTTGTTGTTTTCTATTACATGTACATCCTGAATGCCGGTTATTTCGCAACTCCGCAGAACGGCACTGGCGTTATGAGGCTGGTATATATTCTCCAACACAAACGTAATATGTCTGCTACGGCTGGCCAGCACTTTACTGATCTTTTCAGCACGTTCCCGGGTAATAAACCCCCTGAGGTAATTTCTCAACGCTTTTTTAGTGTTCCGGTCCATGGTTTTATGTGCATAAAAAAAGCTGCCTGCATGGGCAGCTTTTACTTCATTCAAGCTTTTTCTTACTTCACCTGGTCAGCAAGTTCGCTTCCTGGTTTGAATTTTACAACTTTTTTGGCCGGAATCTTAATTTCATTGCCTGTTTGTGGGTTACGACCTTTTCTTTCGGATCTTTTTGTAACGGAGAATGAGCCAAATCCTACCAGTGAAATACGCTCACCTTTTTTCAGAGCCTTTGAGGTTGTGTCGATAAAGGCATCCAGTGCTTTTTTTGCATCGGCTTTTGTCAAGCTGGCTCCTGATGCAATGGCTTCGATCAATTCTGCTTTGTTCATGTTAACGTGTTTTTTGGTTAAAAGGTTAAGATTACCCGCAAATATAAGGGATTTCCAAAAAAACGCAAGGGAAAAGCCGATAAATAGTGATTTTTGTTGAAAAAACCACCGTATTGTTGATAACTAAGGCGTATATCAGCCATTTAGCGACTGATATAATATGGAAATCACACGAGTTTCCAGGATTCATCCAAAGGAAAACCTCTGAGAAATTCCGGAGTGGTCATTTTTTTCTTTCCGCTGAGCTGCAATTCCATGATCTGGATATAACCTTCGGGGGTGGTTACATCCAGGAATTTTTTCCCGTCAGTGAGTAATTGCCCATAGCCGTAATTATGCTTTTCCTTAATGGCAGCTACTTCAAATATTTTGAGCATGTGCTTTTCTCCCTCCGGCGACACCAGGTAGGTGTGTGCAGCAGGGCAGGGGCTTAGTCCACGGATGAAGTTGCGCAGCTGATCCAGCTTTTTGCTGTTCCATTTAATATGGCAATCTTTTCTGAAGATTTTGGGTGCCTGCTTCACTATGCCGTTGCCCTCAGCCAGTTCTTTCTGGCTTGTGGTCTTTACCGGACCTTTTTCAATGGCCCGGGCTGTTTTAACCACCAGTTTGGATCCTTGCATCATCATACGGTCGTGGAGCATACCTGCATTATCCTCGGAATGTATTGGGGTTTTTTCCTGAAAAATAATCTCACCGGTATCAATTTTCTCATTGATGAAGAAAGTAGTGAGCCCGGTATATTTTTCACCATTAATGATGGCATGATTAATAGGCGCTGCGCCCCTGTAGGCAGGCAGCAGAGATGCATGCAGGTTAAAGGTTCCGTGGCGGGGTAATTTCCACACTTTCTCCGGAAGCATGCGAAAAGCCACCACGATCTGCAGATCGGGCTTCAGCTTAGTAAGCTGAGCGTTGAATTCTTCGCTTTTGAGGTTTTCCGGTTGATATACCGGCAGTCCTTTTCTTACAGCAAATTGCTTAACCGCAGAGGCTTTAAGCTTTTTTCCGCGTCCGGCGGGCTTATCAGGTGCTGTAACAACACCTACTATATTAAAACCTTCATCATAAAGTTCTTTGAGGCTGGCTACAGCAAATTCGGGGGTTCCGTAAAATATTATGCGGTCTTTCTGAGGCATGTGAACAGTTCTGTGATCGCTATACTTTGGTTATAATCCCGGTAATAAACAGCAATCAAAATGAGTTAAATTAGATTTTAGATTTGAAGGTCTTCATCTTCAGGCAATGATTCGTTCAGAAGTTTATACTCCAAAGACAACATTTTGAGTGCTGACACCGCAGCTTCCACACCTTTATTACCATGTTTTCCACCTGACCTGTCTTTGGCCTGCTCCATATTATCCGGGGTCAGCACTCCGAAAATAACGGGTGTAGTATAGTCAAGCGCCACACGGTTGATCCCCTGGGATACTGCCTGGCTGATGAATTCAAAGTGGCGTGTTTCTCCCTGGATAATGGCGCCAAGGCATATAACTGCATCCACTTCAGCATATTCTACCATCATTTGTGCTCCCAGTGGCAGTTCATAACTTCCGGGAACGGTTTCCACCTGAATCTGTTCATCATGGATCCCGTATGATTTCAGGGTGTCTATAGTTCCCTGCAAAAGTTTAGCGGTAATTTCGCTGTTCCAGTCGGCAACCACTATTCCGATACTGACATCGTTGATGATCTCGAGCTGTTCCAGCTTATATTCAGATAAATTCTTTGTTGACATGATCAGGAATTTTTAGCTTCAGCACGTGCAATGTATTTTTCTATGGATTGTCCGATAAAGCTATTGGGATATTCTTTCTTTATCTTCCGGTATGAATCCAGTGCATCTTCATATTTTTCAAGGATTTCATATGTAAGGCCGAGGCGAAGCAGATATTCAGGTGCAGTAAATTCATTGGGAGAAGCATTAACAGCTTTTCTGTAATATTTAGCCGCTTCTTTCGTCTCACCTTTTTCCAAATAAGCATTAGCGATGTTGCCATAAGCCATGGGGGCTATCATTTCATCATCGCCATTAAAATCTTTTAGTTGATCAATAGCTTCGTCATAGTTCTTCAGATTAAGATAACAAATACCGGCATAATAATGAGCCAGATTACCTGAACGGGTATTGCCATATTCATCTATTATGTCAAGAAAACCGTAGCTGGAGCCGTCACCCTGCAGTGCCAGATTGAAAGAATCCTTCTCGAAATACATCTCCGCCATATACATCTGCTCCTGGGCTTCACGCTCTTTGGGCAAGTGGATATATCGCTGGTATCCCATCACTGCCAGTACAATCACAGCTATTCCAAGAACAACATAAAGTATGATGTTCTTGTTATCTTCAATAAACCTCTCTGTTTTTGTCAGCGCTACTTCTACAGCTACCAGATTGTCTTCTGTTTGATCTTGTTTCTTTTTCTTTGCCATAGGGTATTGATTTTAGATGGCAAAAGTAATTCTTTTTCTCAAATTAATGAATATTTTTGCTTTTAACATCCGTAAAATATTGGTCATTCTGATGAGAATAGAAAAGCTTAATTTGGCGAACTTTAAGAATTATGAGCAGGCACAGATGGAATTTTCTGCCAGGGTAAACTGTTTTTTAGGTCCAAACGGAGCCGGAAAAACCAATATTCTGGATGCATTATATTATTTGTCGTTTTGTAAAAGTTATTTTAACCCGGTGGATTCACAGAATATACTCAGGGGAGAAGATTTTTTCAGGGTTGAAGGTATTTATCGCAAAAACGGCGGCAGTCCGGATAATATTCAAGTGCTGATGAAAAAGAACCAGCGCAAGCTGGTAAGGCGTAATAATAAGGAGTATGAAAGGCTGGCAGATCATATCGGCCTGTATCCTCTGGTGATGATCACACCCTCGGATACAGGCCTGATCCATGAAGGCAGTGAAGTGCGCCGAAAATTCATAGACGGTATCATTTCACAATTCGACAAGAATTATCTGGATATTCTGCTTTCTTACACCAAAGCAGTGCAGCAACGAAACGCACTGCTTAAGAAATTTGCCTCGGATGGAAATTATGATCCTGTGAGTATAGATATCTGGGATCAGAAACTCATAAGCCTGGCTCCACACATATATAATACGCGTAAAGAATTTATCAAAACCTTTATCCCGGTTTTTGAAAAATACTTTCGCTTTATTGCAGGCAGTGGCGAAAAGGCCGGCCTTTCCTATTTCAGCCAGCTTGATGAACAAAACATGGAGATGCTGCTGCAATCGAATAACGATAAGGACAGGGTGCTGAAATATACCAGTGTAGGCCCACATAGAGATGATCTGTTGTTTAGTGTCAATGATTTTCCTTTGAAAAAGTTTGGATCACAGGGGCAGCAAAAATCATTTATAATAGCAGCAAAACTGGCGCAGTTTGAGCATATTAAAATGGTGAAAGGCTACAGCCCTGTTATTTTACTTGATGATATATTTGATAAGCTTGATCAGAAAAGGGTGGAAAAGATCATGATACTGGTGTCGGAAAATAATTTCGGCCAGATATTTATCACGGATACCCAACGCGACAGGATAGAAAAGGCTTTTGAAACCACTGATATTCACAGGAAGTTTTTCAGGGTGCAGGACGGAAAAATAGAGGAGGAGCAAAGATGAAAAAAAAATCCAATGAGCAGAAAGTTGGTGATGTTATAAAATACATGGTGAAATATTATGGCCTGGGGCGTAAGCTTGATGAGATAAATATAGGTCATCTGTGGGATGAAAATATGGGACAGATGATTGCCCGGCATACCAATAACATATATCTGCACGAAAAAACACTGGTAATTGAGCTCGATTCGGCAGCCCTGCGAAACGAACTGCGCTATGGTAAGGAAAAGATCAAAAAAATGATCAACGAAGGTCTGGGTAAAGAAGCAGTGGAGGAAGTGGTGGTGAAATGAGTGTAATCCGTTCTGGCAGATTGCTGAAAAACACTTAAATTGTGTGTGATAATTCTGAAATTTGTTTACCTTAGTATGATTACAATAAATAATTATGATGAGCCCGCAAGTTTATGTGCAGAGTTTTAAAGGCCCCTATAGGACTGTATGCTGGACAGAAAGTGTTTGTTGTATTAAATCTTTTCTGTTTCACGATTTTAATGAGAGAAGTTAGTTCATAAAAGATGGCACCACATACCGATATCCATAAGATCCTTTATCATCATTGGGGTTATGCTAAGTTCCGGCCCTTGCAGGAGGATATTATCCGTTCGGTGCTGGATGGCAGGGATACACTGGCCCTGCTGCCCACCGGCGGAGGGAAGTCGGTGTGCTTTCAGGTGCCTGCTATGGCAAAGGAAGGCATATGCCTTGTTATCACTCCACTGATAGCTTTGATGAAGGATCAGGTGGAGCACCTGCGGAAAAGGAATATCAAAGCAGCTGCCATTTATAGCGGGATGACCACTCGTGAAATTGATATTACCCTGGAAAATGCCATCCGTGGTGATCTCAAGTTTTTGTATTGCTCCCCCGAGCGGTTGCAAACGGAGATGTTCCGCGCACGTGTGGGGCGCATGAAAGTGAACCTGATCGCAGTTGATGAATCCCATTGTATCTCCCAGTGGGGTTATGATTTCCGGCCGCCATATCTCAAAATTGCGGATATCAGGCCATTGATAAGTGCCCCTGTATTGGCGCTCACTGCCACCGCTACACCTGAAGTAGTGAAGGACATACAGGAGAAGCTTCAGTTTGAGCAGGAAAATGTCTTCCAGAAGAGTTTTGAACGGAAGAATCTTGCTTACGTGGTTCAGCGGGAAGAGGACAAAATGGGCCGGCTGATGCGCGTGATAAGGCGGGTACGTGGAACCGGCATTGTTTATGTGAGGAATCGCCGGAAGACCCGGGAGATAGCCCGATGGCTCCAGCAGCAAAAAGTCAGGGCCGATTACTATCATGCCGGACTTGACCAGCAAACCCGCGAGCGCCGGCAGCAGGAATGGATGCAGGGCATCACGCAGGTGATTGTTTCTACCAATGCCTTTGGAATGGGAATAGATAAACCAAATGTGCGCTATGTTGTTCACCTGGATGTACCGGATAATCTGGAAGCTTATTTCCAGGAAGCAGGTAGGGGAGGACGGGATCAGAAACCGGCCTGGGCTGTACTTTTCTATAATAACTCCGATCTGTTAGATGCCGAACGCTTCTTTGAATTGTCATATCCTTCGCTGGATACCATCAGGAAAATCTATAATTCACTGGGCAATTTCTTTCAGATACCTGTGGAAACCGGGGCAAATACCTCATATACATTTGACCTGGGGGAATTCGCAAAGTTTTGCGGCTTAAGCCCGGTGGTGATATTCAGTGCACTTGGCTTTCTGGAAAAGGATGGGTATATCCTGATGAGCGATGCTTTGCGTAAAAGTTCAAAGGTACATATCAAAGCCGGAAGAAGAGAGCTTTATGAGTTCCAGGTGCGGGAGGCATATTATGATCCATTTATAAAAATACTGCTCAGGTCCTATCCTGGTTTGCTTTCTGATTATGTTGGTATCAGTGAAAATGAAATTGCTCACCGTGGCAGAACCACAGTGGATAAGGTGAAGAAAATTTTAATGAGACTGCAACAAATGGACATACTGGAGTATTTGCCCAGAACGGATAAGCCACAGTTGGTTTTTGCCACACACCGGCATGATATAAAAAACCTTAGCATTTCCCGGGATACTTACAAGTACCGTAAGGAAGCTTCCCGCAAGCGGCTGGATGCCATAAAACATTATGTGAGCTCTGATACGCGCTGCCGAAGCCAAATGCTGCTGGAATATTTTGGTGAAACGGATGCTCCCCGCTGTGGTAAATGCGATGTATGCCGGCAGCGTAATAAGCTTAAACTCTCGCAGTATGAATTCGATCTGGTGCTGGAGCGTATCAAACCGCCGTTACGTGACAAATCACATACTCTGGAGCAAATCATGGATTTGGCCGATATTAATAATGAGGATAAAGTGTTGAAGGTATTGCAATGGCTGCTCGATCATGAAAAAATTATAAAAGATGGAATTTACTACCGGTGGAGGCATTAGGAAGTAAGGAATTAGGTATTTATATCTATAGATAAGAAAATACCACCACAGAGAACACAGAGGATTTTTAAACCCGCCACGGACTACAAAAAACGCGCCCCCTTCCTAATCGTCCTTGATTCAGCTTCTTGTCAGCACGATTTTTCCGCTGTACCATTTTTTACCTATGGCATGCCTGATGAGGTATATTCCGCTGGAATACCTGCTCAAATCTGCCTGTACGGCAATTCCTGGTTGGATATCGCGGATCACTTGCAGTACCTTGCCGCTCAGATCGCTGATGTAAAGCTCGCCAATTAGCTGATTACTCTCAATATTTACCAGCCCATTGGTGGGATTAGGATAATATTTCCACTGAAGCTTCACAGGATCGGGAGTGATAGCTGAAGCGGTATCCAGGCTGGCTGTATCTTTCTGGGTGATTACCACCTGAGAATCCGGAAGGTTGATGCCTAGTTCCGCAATATGTTGATGACAATCCGGCATATAGGTATAAGCTTTAATAATCCTCACCAACAAATCATTAAGATACTCCACTTCATAGCTGTCGGTACTTGGGCTGATGTGCGGGTTTCCCACTCCACTGTGATTGGTCAGGAAAGTGTAGGTGCCATTTGTTGCCAGTGCCAGGGATCTCATCAGATACTCGGTTCCCTTATCGATGCCGCTACCGGCCACGGGCACAATTCTGATCCCTTTCTCTGCTGCTTTCCTGGCGAGTTGAATCATTTTATTTTTAATCTTCATGGTGTTATGCGGAGGAGCATCCAGTACCAGGAACAATATCTTGCTGCGGGCATTCTCCCGCCAGTTAAGGTTGTTAATGGCGGAATCCAGTGCAATCTCCACTGCTTCAGGATTGTCACCACCACCATCGGCATTGTGTGCAGTGGTAAAAGCTACGGAATTACTCAGTACAGGCGTAAAGTTTTGGCTGCTTGTTAGATAGTCATCCTTGTGATCACGGTAGAAAATATTGGCAAAGTTCAGATTAAGGGTATTACTGATCTGTTTTGATTTGTAAACTACATCGTTCAGATCGAGTTTCAGGTAGTTGATCTCGTCCTGCATGCTTCCGGTGGCATCCACTACCAGAGCAATATCCACATTAATGGACTGCCGGCAGCTTGTTTCCATGACCAGGCTGTTTATTCCCTGACTGAAATCCTGAATATCTTGTATGCTTTTTGTTTGACCATTATAGGAAACCCTGATAGCTGATGGAGTTACATTTACCAAAGAATCATATTCCAGCTTTCCCCACAGCTCTGTCCGGCCGGTATTATCGGTTCTGGCTATATGAATAACTGAGTTTCCGTCAAGTAATTCAGCAGTGGCATTGGCCAGTGGCATGCCGTATTGATCAGTGAGCTGCAGGCTGTATCTTTGGGTGGGGGCTAAATACCAATAGCTTTGCCACTTCATTAGCTCATCTTTTCGCAGGTCCGTCCACATTTCCCATTTGCTGAAATCATTGATCTCGCCGGCTGTGAGTTTGCCTGTTTGGGCGCTGTCGTTTTGTGAATTGTCAGGAATACCCCACATATAACTTATTGGAATGGGATTTAGTGCTCTTCGCCTGGCCTTATGATAGGTAGCCGGTGCGTCAGCACGTGCGGTTTCAGTGGAATGCATGCCAAATATTTCAGTTTCCGCCACCTCACTTTCTACTACCGCATCCTCTTCAGCTTCATATCTGGCATATTTGCTGTCCTTATCCTTTTTCATGGAAAAGTTTGATTTCTCGTCAGCTCTCACCAGTATCTCTTTGACTACCGGTTCATGACCGGCATAAAGGATCTCACATTTGTAGGTGCCGGTGTCAAGGTTTATTTTGAAATTGCCCTCTGCATCTGCAAGCACATTGGCAACCAGTTTGCCGTCTTTGTAAACATTTACATTGGCAAACCCGAGGTTTTTGGCAGAAGAAAAGGAATTAACATTGCCGGATATTGATTGGGCAGAAAGCGAACAGGCAATCAGGCTAATTAGCAAAATAATTCCCGGCCTTAGAATGGAAAAGTGTAGCATGGCTTTGGCTTTTTGTTATAAATTCCGGTATCCAAAGACCCTGCCGTATTATCAGAATGCCATCTAAAAAGAAATTTA
>CAYZDA010000060.1:0-15811 GCA_964477095.1 uncultured Bacteroidales bacterium
GAAAAGGTTTGAGAAGTACGGGTAATTATTCCACAACCTTCATCACTTTCTGCTCAATCTCTTGCTGAATCATTTTCAACTTTTGTTGCAGGGAATTATCGGGCACATTTGCCATTGCTACAGGGTTCATCATGCTAATGTATATTTCGCCCTTACATTTGCAGCTCCGCCATCATATCTACTGAATCATTTCAAATATCTCCAGGTAATTAAAGGGCTAATTTCTGAAAATCTGACAAATATGCCCGTCAGGACGCACCAGAATACTGTATTTCCCGGACAATTTCGGGTCAACTAAATCATTCACCAGCACCACATCCAGCAAACCTGCATCAGACCATCGCCTGAGCTTTTCTGAAGCAATATGTTTTTTCATGGAGGCGCTGTTAAATGAAATCAGCACGAATTTTTTTCCGTTCAGGCAATCATGTGATATCCTCTCATTTCCGTTTTCACCGGTAAAAGAAAAATGCGGCAAGCGGTCACCCCGGGCTAATACGGGCGCTGCTCCGGGTATCACCTTTTTGTAGCTGATTTCAGTTTCAGAAATCATTTTAAAAAACCAATGCTTCAAATCCTTTTTATGCTTGAAGAAATTTAAGAATTTCAAAATTGCAACAAAAAAGGCAGTTCTGAACCAGGTGTATATCCTGTTTTCTTTAATGACCAGAAAGAAAATCTGGTCGGTTGAACGGATGAGCTTTTCCGCCACCGGTCGCCTCTCTTTTTCATAGGTTTTCAGTTCGTCATCCGGCAAATAACCTTGCAGAACAAAGGCCAGCTTCCAGCTAAGATTACAGGAATCCTGCATGCCGGTATTCATCCCCTGTGCTCCAATCGGCGTATGTACATGAGCGGCATCACCAACAAGAAAACATCTTCCTCTACAATATCTTTCGGCCAGTTTGGTTTGGGTATGGAAAACCGAAAACCAGTCATTTTTGCCAGGCTTCCCCTGCAAACCCAGCAAGCCAAAAAAATTATGCCCAATTATTTCAGGAGTGGTTTTTTTGTTCTTTTTCTCTCCGGATATTTTTCCGTCAATTCGCCATTTACCTTCAGGCAATGGGAAAAAACCTGCAATTCGTTCTTTGTGAATCGCAAAATAAAGCGTATTGCTTTTCACCGGGGTTAAAGACTTTTTTTGGATAAACCTAAAATCAGCCTTCCCGTCAAATATAAACAACGGATCCTTTTTGGTTCGTACTTCACTTGATATCTGAAGAAGCCCTGCTACTGTGCTCGCTGCGCCATCTGCACCAATCAGATAACGGCAACTACATTCTTCTTTGGAATCATCTTTTTTTAGCAGCGTAACCTTCACCATTTTTTCATCCTGATTCAGGTCCACCAGTTCCACTTCACGCTCCACCTCCACCTGATGCTTTTTCAGATAATCAATAAGCAGTTTTTCGGTTACCTCCTGTTTCAGCATCAAAACAAAAGGAAATTTAGATAAGCCTTTACCCATGTCAGAAATACGGGCATTAAAAACCTGCCTGCCACGGTGCAACACGCTGATAAATTCAGGCACCCGGCCTTTATCAAGAAACTTTTCCGCCAGTTCCATCTGATCAAGAAATTCCAGTGTGCGCGCCTGAATAAATAATGCCCCGGAATAAGCAGCAGGTTTTGGCTTTTTGTCGATTATCCTCACAGCAATGCCATGTCGCACAAGCCGGCAGGCTGCCATCAAACCCGAAGGACCCGCTCCCACTATAAATACATCTGTGCCTGTTGTTCTTTTACTGTTCAATGTGGTGTTTTTATTGTGACCAAAAGCCGGAAAAAAGGATAACGCCTTATACGGTAGTTATCGGCTCCTGAATTTTTCATAAGCCTTTTCAATTCTTCTGGTGTGAATGCCTTTAGTACTGACAATGGCCCGTCATGTCTGGCCATCAGGCTACCACGCATAATCCGTGTAAACCATTTTACTGAATACCAGGCCAAACGGCTTCGTCGAATATCATTGAGTATAATCCCCTCCTGGACTCTATTGACTGCCAGCTTCATAAACTCTTGTATTTCCGCTTCTTTAAGATGATGACACACCAGTGCGCAATGCAGAAAATCAACATCCTGTGCCTGCCGGAGATACCCTTTGGCATCCGCCACCACACCGCTGATTTCAGGATACTTACGGCTTTTTTGCTTTAAAGCAGCAACTGCGGATAAATTCACATCCACACCAGTAAACCTGAACTGAAGACCTCGCCTCCTGGCCCATTTAGCCAGATATCGTAAGGTATCGCCACTGCCGCAGCCAATGTCCACAAAATGCCAGGTCTTGCCTTTTGCAGGCTTAAACTGCTTAAGGCCCGAAAGGCTGATCCGGTGTCCGCCAATGTAGCGATTCAACAAATCCAGCTCATGCAGGTTCTTCAAAAACAACTCTTCAGAAACCGAAGGACTGTCCATCATTTCTTCTTTGCTCGATCTTTTGCTGAAATCAGGCATATTCTAATAATAAGGTTTCCACACTAAGCCCCGGCCCGAAACCGATGGCCATTAGCTTTTCGTTCTTAGCCGCCTTTTTATGCATCATTTCCTTCAACACAAATAATACTGAAGCGGATGACATATTCCCAAACTCCCTGAGAACATTATAAGAATGTTGCAGTTCGTTGTTCAATTGCAATGCTGATTTAACTTCATCTAAAATCCGCTTACCACCTGGATGCACTGCCCAGTAATGTATATCCTCAGGATTATCAAGCTGATAATAGACCAAAGCCTTGTCGAGAGCTTCTCTTATTTCATCCCCCACAAAATCCGGTAGCTCTGAACTTAATATCATCTCAAACCCAAGTGGCTTGACATACCACCCCATCAGGTCATGACCACTACTGATAAGCAGTGAGTAAAATCCATGTATGGAAAAACCGGGTTGCACGTTGTTACCCGAAGTCACAACCACTGCAGCAGAGCCATCTCCGAAAATAGTATTTGACAGCAGGTGGTCTTTGGTGTTTTTCGGCTGAAAATGCAGCGTACACAGCTCCACACTAACAATGAGCACGCCTGCCTTCTCATCCGATCGCACAATGAAGTCAGCCATTCTTAGCGCGTGAAAAGCGGCACCGCAACCCATATAATTCACAGAAGTGTTGTAGATATCATTCTTTAAACCAAGTTTATTAATAATTTCTGCGTTGAGGCCGGGAGCTGCCATGCCCGTACAGGTTACAGTGATCAGGTGAGTTACTTCATCAGGTGACATATCAGCATCTTCCAGTGCCCGTCTGATTGCCACTATGCCAAGCCCCGCAGCATTTTCACCAAATTTTTCCATCCGCTGCTCCACATTTGGCTGGGTTTCTTTTGGCTTAAAAAAAACGGAAGCTTGACTATTCTCAAAATCAGGCACCACTGAGTGGCGCGTTTTTATCCCACTGAAACGGAAAAGTGCATTTAGTTTTCTGGAAGCAAGCTTATCGTCATACATCTTCTTCATAAATTGAAATATCTGCCCCTGCTCCGCGTGGTGGCCGGGAACTGCAGTGCCTATGGAAATTATCTTGCTATTCATTATTTTTAGCGTATTAAGTTGATGGCTGTAAGCAATATAAAATACAAATTCATCATTCCTGATGCCAGCTTGTTCATTAACATAGAATTAGTGTAATTAGCATGAATATGATTCCTGGTAACTTTGGTAAACCAACTGCTCATAAATATTACAACCGGAAGAAACAAGAGTGCAAACAATGCAATACCTGCCACAAAATGAAGCTTCAGAAAATATAAAACCAACAAGATTACGGCTGTCAGAAACAAAGCCCCGGAGAATATAAATGTTCCCCGGTAGCCTAATACATAACTAAGACTGGTAACACCGTCATTTTTATCCGCTTCATGCTGGTATATTTGCGTGAGAGGATACATGCTCCCAATGAAAAAACTGGAAATAAGCATGCAGATAATAGTAGATCTGTCCAGGGCTGCAATAAAATCATAGTTATTTATCGCCATTTCAGAAATCAGATAAATATATCCACCCTGAAATAAAAACACGATCAAAAAAGCGATGAAAGGATATTTTTTTAACCGGATGCCACGAAAGCTGTATGCTCGCGACATCAGGATAAAACCAGAAACCAGCACTGCAACTTCCAACGAAACTAAGAATGATAAACCTACAGCTGCGATATCCATGAGCAGTGTCACTTTGAACAGATTCCTGCTAACCGGGGGCGGTGATTTTAACCCACCGATGCTGCCCTCATCCCTGTCCTGATAACTGTTGTATCCGTTAGTAGCCGGAAACACCAGCAAGTGCAATATAATAAACATCAACACCGTATCAAAAACAACTACCTTATCGGCCTGGCTGAGAGCAAATAAAAAAACAGGCAACAAAAAAAAGGACACCTTAATCCTCAGGTGCTTTAATGTATTATGATCAAACCAGGAAACAAAAGGTATATTAGTCACAGCTTTTCTTTTTTCTGATTGCTTGTTACTTCATTAGTAACATATTCCTTCATTAAATGTTGGAAAGCTGGGCAGTGCATCCCTTCTTAAGCAGAAAAGTACCTTATCCCGGCCACTGCTATTCCTGAAGATTACATAGCCCGGCGTTTTTTCTGATATTCCAGTATTTCTTCGTATAATGGATGCTGTACAGAAAATACCAGCTGAGTCAACGGGCAGTTCATAATACTACCGTGTTCAGTTTCCACCACACACATTATTCCTGCTTCCTCGCCACTGTTCATTACCTTTACAAGAGTCAGTTCTGTCCGGCTATTAAGATCGGCGTTTAAATTTCCGGACACTTTTAAAAGTTCATGCCCGGGATACACAACTACCGGGATCGATTGCTTTATCTTTTTAGTTAGCTTATTATATTCTTCATATTGTACATCCATATGCGTTGTTTTTTCTCTTATAATAAAATTCCCATTAACAGGGTAATTAATCTTTGTGCAAGGCTGTTTGAACAGATATAAATTCCTGTATGTTTTCCTGATCAATTACCCCAAACAGCTTATCATTTTCAAACACCGGAAGCAGATCGAGCTTACCCTGTTGCATGATCTGAAACACCTTCTGCAGTGATGTCCCGGCTTCAACCTTTTTAAAATCCGTAGTCATCACCAGGCTAACATCTTCGTCATTATTGTGGTTCGCCAGGCCGTTGATAAGATTATCCCGGGTGAGTATGCCCATGATATCATCATCTTCCTCACTGCTGATCAAAAATCCCCTCTGCCTGGTTTTCAACATGATATCCACTGCCTTTTGCAAAGGATCATCAGGTTTTAGCACCGTATAATCATCCATCACTATATCTTTAGCCTGATAGTCTGTCAACAGCGAACTGAATTTCACCTGCATATATTCCGAGCGGGCGCCTATAAAAACGAATACTCCAATAACAAACAGGAAAGGATTAATGAATAAGCCTGCCAAGGCAAAAAACGCTCCAAATACCTGACCAGCCATCATAGAGTATTTAGTGGCCTTAACACGCTTATATTTAAGAGCCAGCAATGCACGTAGTATTCTTCCACCGTCCATCGGAAAAGCAGGGATCAGGTTAAAAGCTACAATAAGCAGATTAGTGTACATTAAAAGGATCAGGAAATTTTTGCTGTTGATTGCCTGAAAATCTGTGTCAAATCCATATCCAGGTATAAGTTTGATCACCACCCACAGCACAGCCGCAATTATAACATTAACAATCAAACCAGCAAGCGTAACCACCACCTCCTGTTTTGGTTTTTCAGGCATCCCTTCTATGTTAGCCATCCCACCGATAGGCAGCAGGGTAATCCCCTTTGTATCGATTCCATACCTTCGTGCCGCAAGCGAATGCCCCAACTCATGAAGTGTAACACACACAAATAAAACCATCACAAAAAGTATGGACATTAACACCTGTGCTGCATTAGCGCCCTGATTGATATTTATAGCTGCAACCCAAATTATTAGCAGCAAAAATGTCCAGTGTACAGAAATTCTTATGCCAAATGGTTTTCCAATGTTCAGTGAATACTTCATCTGCTTATAAATTGTTTTATAGCTCTGACAATTTCACTGCATCGAATGTTTACCACGCCAAAATATTTTTACCTTACCCCTCACGCCTTTCAATAAGAATTACCAATTTTTTTTTGGGCGGCCGGGCGGTCTGCGGCTTCCATCTTTGCAGCGCCCGGCGGGGGCTTGCATGCTGCGGACAACGAGCTTCCTTTGGTCGCTGTTGCCGCAGCGCAAGCCCTTGCCGCCACGCACTGCAAAGGATGTCCGCCTTCGCCCTGCCGCATTCATCACTATCCAGATGCTTTCGGGATTATGGCATTACATTTTGCTTTCATTTCATTTTTTATAATTTTTTTTCTACTAAATACCGGTAGTTTTTTTGGTTTTTCAGCAAAATAATCTAAAAAAACTTGCATACAGCCTTCATTTTCATTATATTTGAATGCTAACAGGAATCATTTACACCCCTGTAATGAAAACCAGGTTTTATTATATCATCCTATTACTGGGCACTCAGGTAATACTCCTTCTTTCCTGCGAAAGAACTCATTACAATGAACACCAATACCTTGGAAAACTACCCGCACTTTATAATGAATACCAACAAGATAAAAATGGATTGAAATATGAATCGCGAATGAGTGCGAGCATTGGTAAAAGCCTGGAGGCAAAATCAGAAATCAAGAATCTTGATAAGAAGTACAAAAGGCAATTCCGGGAGGAGTACAAGAAATTAGACCTTCCTGTTCACATACCGGTGGAAGGAAAGCTTGATTACACTAACCATGAAATACAAGAGATTTATATTTCAGAAATAACCCCTGATGGAAAAGTAAAACTTTGTGCAGAATCAGTTGCCAAAACAGACAGCAGTTTCCTGATTGCCTTCGCTTATTTTGCTGACTCTGAAAACCAACCTGTTTCCTCCGATCCCTTCATCATTCTTACATTACCAACAGCTCATCGTGGTGAAATCTCTCCTGAATTAATCGAAAAAGGAAGCAGTATCCAACTGGAAGGTTATTGCCACTATCTTGTTGAACTCACTGATGCATATAAAATTATAGTAATCAGCGAAGAAAAGTACAATAACCTGTAGCATTGGTATACCCCCTTAATCAAAATTAATTTCCCACATCAACATATTTTTGAAAAAGCTGTTATATTTGCAGCAGATTTCACCAAACAGGGGTGCCCAAAATAATCGGGCTGAGATCACACCCTTATAACCTGATCCGGGTAATGCCGGCGTAGGGAATAGGAATTAACAATGTAAAGAACAGATTTTTACCCCTTTTGGCTGTTCAAAGTTGAATCTTTAATTTTTAGAATTATGAAAAAGTTAAGTTTGATACTGGCAGTATTGCTGGGGGTAAATTTATACACCAGTGCTCAGCACAGTATCAGTGGAATTGTAAAAGATTCAGAATTTGGTGAAACCTTACCGGGAGCTCACATCACCCTGGAAAACACTTTAAAAACAGCAGTGAGCAATACTGACGGTAGTTTCAGAATCAAAAATCTGAAACCAGGTACATATGAACTGAAGATAACCTATGTGGGTTACCAGGCCTGGAAAAAGACTATTGAACTGGACAGCGACATTTACCTGGAAGTGGAGATGGAGCAAAAAGCCGTGATGGAGGATGAAGTAATCATCTCCGCCACCAGAGCTACCGGGAAAACTCCTGTAACTTATCAGAACATCACCAAAGAAGAAATTGAAAGGCGAAACCTGGGAAAAGACATTCCCATGATGCTGGAAACTACACCATCAGTGGTTACCACCTCAGATGCAGGTGCAGGTGTGGGCTACACCAGCATGCGCGTTCGTGGGACAAGCCTGGAAAGGATCAATGTTACAGTAAACGGCGTTCCACTGAATGACGCCGAATCCCACGGTGTTTTTTTCGTGGACCTGCCTGATCTGGCAAGCTCTGTGAGCAACATTCAGATCCAGCGTGGAGTGGGAACCTCAACCAATGGCGCAGCAGCTTTTGGAGCAAGTATCGACATCCAAACACACGAATTAAGAGATAAAGCTTATGCTGAAGTTACCGGTGGGCTTGGTTCATTCAATACCTGGCGAAATACTGTTAATACAGGGACAGGATTGATTAACGATCATTGGGCTTTTGATGCCAGGCTTTCACATGTGCATTCTGATGGCTACATTGACAGAGCTTTTTCCAACCTCCGCTCATTTCAGCTGTCAGGCGGCTATTATGGCAAAAATAACATCCTCAAAGTCATGGTACTTTCAGGTCATGAAAGAACTTACCAGGCCTGGTATGGGGTACCAAAGGATTCGCTGCAAACCAACAGAACGTATAATCCTTACACTTACGATGATGAAGTGGACGACTACCAGCAGGATCACTATCAGATTCATTACTCACACCGCTTTAATAAAAGCCTTAGATTAAGCACTGCCCTGCACTTGACCAATGGTAAAGGTTATTATGAAAACTATAAAGCTGACCGTTCATATGCTGAATATACTCTTGATAATCCCGTGGTAAGTGGCGATACCATCACCTCCACTGACCTTGTGCAACGCAAATGGCTGGATAATACTTTCTACGGGCTTGTTTTTGCCTTGAACTATAATAACCACAAAAAGCTTACAGCCACTTTTGGGGGTAGTGCCAATAAATATGATGGCGGACACTTTGGCGAAGTTATCTGGAGTGAGAAAGGATATATTCCCAAGAATTTCCAGTGGTATGAGAATACCGGTATAAAGAATGATTACAGCTTCTACGGCAAAGTAAACTATGATCTTAATACCATTTTCTCACTTTATGGTGATATTCAGTACAGGCACATAAACTACGCCATTGATGGAATTCATGATAACATGAAAGACCTCACACAAGAGCATTCATATGATTTTATCAATCCTAAAGGAGGTGTTTATGTGGATATCAACGGGCGCAACAAGCTATACGGTACTGTTGGAGTTGCACACCGTGAGCCTCCCCGTGGAGCTTTTCGTGATGCGGACCCCGGAGAAGTTCCTACAGAAGAGAAGCTGACCGACTATGAACTCGGCTACGAATATCAGTCCCCTTCTTTTGTAGGTGGTATAAACTTCTACTATATGGATTATAAAGACCAGCTGATAATGACGGGTGAGATCAATAATGTTGGTGAAGCCATTATACGAAATGTACCCAACAGTTACCGCACGGGAATGGAAATGAAAGCCGCTGTAAAGTTTGGAGATGCCATTAAATGGGATGCCAATGCAACCTTTAGCCAAAATAAAATTGTGGGCTTCACTGCCCATGTGGACAATTATGACACCTGGCCTGAGCAAAATCAATATGATCTTGGAACCACTGATATTTCTTTTTCACCTGACATTATTGCCAACAGTGTTTTCACATGGAATGTCAGTGAAGACCTTGACCTCAACCTGATTTCACAATACGTCGGACGCCAGTATATTGATAATACCTCAAATATGGATAGAAGCCTTGATCCGTATTTCGTGAACAACATTCAGCTCATTTATTCGGTGGAAACTAATGTGATTCCCGTTATTGAACTTAATGTGAAAGTGAATAATGTGCTGAACGAAGAGTATGAAACCAATGCCTGGGTGTACAGATATTATGCCGGGGGACAGCAATACACCATGGATGGATATTTCCCGCAGGCAGGAATCCATTTCATGAGTGGGCTTACCCTGAAGTTTTAATTTTTCAATAAGCTGTGTTTAAATGCAAAAAGGGACCACTAACAGGTCCCTTTTTTATCTTTTATTATCGTGATATTATCAACTTCCTGCTATAGGTCATGTCATCTCTCAACAAAATAAGATAATAAACGCCCCGCTCAAACTTCCTGACATCAAACTGCAGGCTGTTTGCAGCAGCGCCGGCCTCATATTCTCGCAACTTTCTGCCATGACTGTCATAAATCATCAACTTATCATCTTTTCTGAAGGGGGCTTCTACTGTAAACAGTCCATCACCCGGATTCGGATAAACCACAATTCTGCTTTCCATGTCTTTTCCTATTCCATTATCACACCTGTCAAAATCAACCAGCACTGTGTCCGTCGCTGAACATCCATATTCATCGGTCACAATTACAGAAACAAATACTGAGTCAAGGCCAATTCCTGTTGAATCCATAGTAATTGATGATGTTGTCGCCCCTGTGGACCACAGATAGGTTTCAAATCCCATGCCGGCGTACAGGGTATAAGTATCCTCCGCACAAATCTCTGTATCACTGCCCAGATCAACATAAGGTTCGCTGATCTCTATAAGAATATTATCAGATTTGGTGCAGCCATTGAGCGTAGCTGTAACTGAGTAGGTGGAATCCATATAAGGTTTCACCATAATAGTGTCAGCAAGGCTGCCGGTTGACCAGGCATAAGAAGAAGCCGAGTTTTTAACATCAGTGAGTTCAATGCTGTCGCCATAGCAAATCACAGTGTCCATTCCCAGATAAACCTTTGGCAAAGGCTTCACATCAACAAATTGGGTATCTGAATTCATACATCCTGCCGGGGTGGTTACATGGTAGATGATCTTCCAGTTTCCTGCCTGAGCAAGGGATGGATCAAACACATTGCCATTTATTCCTTTACCAAGGAAAACCCCACCAGCAACATTTGGAACTCCGAGGAGTGTATCAGCAGGATCATCAGCACAATAATCAGCCATCAGGCCGCTGAAACTTACTGCAGGTAGAGAATCAACCTGCACACTTCGCTTCTTCACATCAGAACAACCGAAGCTGTTGGTGTACTGATAAGTGATCTGATGATTTCCATCACCGGCCTGGGATGGTGAAAATACATTTCCATTCATTCCCGTTCCGCTGAAAGTGCCCCCCGCTGGTATGCCTGCCAGACTAATATCGGCTTCATCCTCGCAATAGGAAGATTTTAAACCTGAGATATTGGCTACCGGGTTAGGATATATAACTACATTTTGGATGGTGCTGTCGAAGCAACCATTCTGATCAAATATCCAGTAACTGATTTCATGGAATCCGGGCCCGGCGGCATATGGGTTGAAAACGCTGTCCATATTTACTCCTTTGCCCAGGAAGAAACCTCCACTTTGTACCGGAGCCAAAGTATCTAAAGCATCCTGGCGGCAGTAGCTGCCTGCGAGCCCGGTGAATGTTGCATCAGGTAAGGTATGTACTGTAACCTGCTTTGAGGTATCACTGAAACATCCATTCATGTCCGTATAAGCGTAATTAATAGTATGAACGCCGGCTCCCGCCATGGCAGGTGAAAATTGTGTTCCAGTCACTGCAGGTCCGGTAAATACACCTCCTGCAGGTGATCCCGTAAGGTTCACGTTTTGCCTGCTCAGGCAATATTCAGCTGAAAGCCCTGAAAAGTCAACTACAGGTAGTGCATTTACATCTATAGTTTGAATATCTGAATTAGTACAACCGTCAATATCTGTATAGGTATAAGTTATATCATGCGAACCTGTGCCGGCCAATGCGGGGTCGAATTCTAATCCTGATACACCCGGACCTGTAAATGTTCCGCCAGGGTTAGCCGGTACCATGGTATCTACGGAAGCATCCATACAATATGAAGTTTGCAGTCCTGTAAAAGAAGCATCCGGTAATCCCCTGACAAAGGTGGATTGTGTAATCGAACTTGAGCATCCGTGCGAATCAGTATAGCTATAGGTAATATTTATGTTATTATCGCCTGGTACACTGCCAGGATTAAATATGTACCCGGAAACACCCATTCCTGAAAAGCTTCCTCCCAGTGGAGTTCCGGTAAGGGTATCATTAATATTCTCCCTGCAATATTCTGCATCCAGTCCGGTGAAGGAAACAGCGGGTAGTGCATTTACAGTAACATTCTGACTACTGCTGTTCGTACAACCCGAAGCATCAGTATAAGTGTAGGTTATGGTATGGGTTCCTGCTCCAGCAACTGCCGGGGCAAATTCATTAGAATTTTGAATTCCTGCTCCCCCGCTAATCGTAAATGTGCCTCCGGCTGGTGAACCTGTAAGGGTATCATTAACAGCATCAGCACAATATTCCGTTGCCAGGCCGCTGAATGAAACTGCCGGCAGGTTATACACCTCAATGTCTTTGCTGTGGGAATTAGTACACCCGTTACCATCAGTATAGGAATAAGTAATAGCATGTGTTCCTACACCGGCTGTGCCAGGATCAAACTGGCTTCCGCTCACACCCGCACCACTGAAACTGCCACCAATTCCTGTTGGTGTACCGGTAAGTGTAACTGCTGATCCGGATACACAAGCACCAGTAGTTGATGTAGTGTTTGCAACCACAGGCAGGTCATGCACAGTTGTGTTTTGGCTGGTAGAGGCTGAACAGCCATTCCCATCTGTATAGGTATATGAGATGGTATGATTACCGGCACCGGCAACTGCAGGATCAAAATCAGATCCGGATATACCGGGGCCACTGAAACTGCCACCGCCCGGCGCACCACTCAAACTAACTGCTGATGCATCAACACAATAATCGGAAGCAAGACCACTGAAGCCTGGTGCAGCAGGTAGTGCATGCACAGTTACCGGTTGATTTGCTGTATTTGTACATCCAGTTGCAGGGTCAGTATAGGTATAGGTGATCGTATGGCTACCGCTTCCGGCTGATGCCGGATCAAAATCCTGACCTGAAACGCCAGGGCCACTGAAGGTTCCACCGGCAGGACTTCCAGACATAGTGAATGTTGCATCATCCACACAGAAATCCGAAGCCAGCCCGCTGATGCTTACTGTGGGCAGATTATAAACCTCAATATCTTTGGTGCCGGAATTAGTACATCCGTAACTATCAGTGTAAGTATAAGTAATGGTATGTGTTCCCACACCGGCTGTGCCAGGATCAAACTGGTTTCCGCTCACACCTGCACCACTGAAACTGCCACCAATTCCTGTTGGTGTACCGGTAAGTGTAACTGCTGATCCGGATACACAAGCACCAGTAGTTGATGTAGTGTTTGCAACCACAGGCAGGTCATGCACAGTTGTGTTTTGGCTGGTAGAGGCTGAACAGCCATTCCCATCTGTATAGGTATATGAGATGGTATGATTACCGGCACCGGCAACTGCAGGATCAAAATCAGATCCGGATATACCGGGGCCACTGAAACTGCCACCGCCCGGATTACCACTCAAAGTAACTGCTGATGCATCAACACAATAATCGGAAGCCAAACCACTGAAGTCTGGTGTAGCAGGTGGTGCATGTACAGTAACCGGTTGATTTGCGGTATTTGTACATCCAGTTGCAGGGTCAGTATAGGTATAGACTACTGTGTGATTTCCTGCTCCCAATGCTCCGGGATCAAAAGTTGTCTCAGCAGACCCGTTTACAGTAAAGCTTCCACCGGCTGGTGTGCCGGATAAGGTCACTGATGCATCATCTGAACAGTATTCTGCTGCCAGGCCTGTAATGGTAACATTAGGTGAAGCATGTATAGTTGTGGTTTTACTTTCTGAAAAATCGCAACCATTCACATCAGTATAGGAATACACTACAACATGGCTTGTATTAGTATAGGCAGAAGGATCAAAACTATTTCCTCCCATGGGATTACCATCTACAGTGAACGTTCCGCCACCTGGTGAGCCATTTAATGTAGCTACAGGGTCATCATTGCAATATCCGCTTGCCAGGCCTGAGAATGTAACGGCGGTTTCATTATAGACGGTAGTTATCCTGGTAATCTCATTGCTGCATCCATAGGTATCAGTATAGGAATATTTAATATTGTAGGCAGCACCGGGGCTGACAGCAGAAGGCTGAAAGGTATATCCTGAAATTCCGTTACCGGTAAATGTACCGCCATTCGGGCTTGGTGTAAGTGCCTGATCCGGGTCACCGGGGCAGTATGCAGCCTGTAGCCCGCTAAAGTCAACATCGGGAGTTCCATGTATGGTCAGCAGGGCCGAACTGGTGGCATCGGGATGGCCGGGATATCCATGAGCAGTGAGCGTGAGTGTAACACTACCTGCTGCTGTGTCAGCAGAGCTTGGGATGTAGTTAGGACTTAAGGTGTTTCCGTTCACGAAGTTTCCTGTACCTGAAGTAGACCATGATATGGAACTATAATCTGAAGCACTTGCGGTGGTTATATCATAATTACTTCCGGCACAAATATCGGCAGGGCCACCGGCATAAGCGGTTGGATCATTAACTGTAATAATAGTCCTAGTAATAGTATCATTATTACGATTTTCGTCTGCACCTCCATTGGGGGCACTTGACCATATTTTTACAGTATGAATACCGGGAGTGAAGTTATATGAACCAAGGGTATAATTTGTATTAAGAGAATCCTGAGGCATTGTGCCATTCCAAATAACCGTAGGTTGTGCTATACCATCAATCTCATAATCAAACTGAAGACTGGTAAGTGTATTATTACCGCTGTTTACAAAATCTATGGAAATATCGGAGGTACCGGGATAAACCGGTTCATCCATATCTACTATCCCTGCATCAAGATTTGCACCCGGTGGTCCATAGTACCCGTCAATGAAGAGCCCATAACGATCAGTTGTAACAGAATAATTAATACAAATATATTTTGTATTCAACGGCAAGTCATTTTTGTAATATAATTGCCATACAGTATCAGCCCTCACTGTAACATATTCCGCATCATATGTAAATGCAGAAGTATCGTTAGTAGTTGTGGACCAACCCAGTCTAAATCTTTCACCTCGACTGTCAGCCTGCCTAAATAAAAATGCAACTGAATCATTAGCTGCTGTTACATTTAAAGGTGGTGAGATTAAATACTGCTGATATAAGTTAGAAGTATCACTTGCATATGAAGAAAACCTAAAAACCTTACTCCCCACAGCAGCCGTATCATGTGCATAATGCGTAAATGGTGGTTGATATGGGTCTTGTGGGCTAATGTGCATCATTTTATTATGAAGTAAATAAGGTGCAAATGCTGAAGTGGTGGTTGGAGTTGGGTCCTGGTAAACTATTGACCAGCCCGTAGGTGGGGCAGTTGCACTCTCGAAGCTTTCTGTCATTTGCGCTCCGATAGGAGTAAATCCCAACAATAGCGCAATAGTAGAAATAAAAAGACGAAGAAAAAGATAGATGTTTTTCATAGTTTAACAGTTACTATTTTTCAATACTAAAGTAATACTTTAATTTCTTATATGCCAATTTTTTTTTGTGCATCAAATAAGACAATTTTGGAAACAACAAAGTTGGTCAGTATTATTGAGTTATAATGTTAATTTTTCAACAAGTATGGTTCCTATTTATGCCATATCCGGTTAACATACAGTTCATATGCCATATTAGCCGGAAAAACTCACATCTTTGGGTGCCGGAGCTTGCAAAAACAAAACGATATAGAAAAGGAATAGTTCACTTACTTTTGCCTGATAAAATGACTGTTATAAACAGGACAAAAGTATTTTCCTTCCTGTTGTAATGGAGCCAATATTTAGATCTGGCCTCGTTTCTCATTTTTTTTTGTGGGCGATGTCAACTCCCGGTCATACTATTACTCAAACGGTTCCCCGGTCAGCTACATTCCGGATTGAAACCAACACCTGAACAGATATCATTCCGTCACAGGAAAAAGGTGTTGAAAGGCAGAATAAATGTTGCATTTTATGCCATGATTTCCATCTTTCAGTCTTTTAAAAAAATCATAAACGTATATAACCACCTTTATAAAAACGGCTTTTTTAACATGTCTAAATTATACTTTTGTTATGAATCCTGGAGGCTAATACTTTAATTTTTGGGTGGTATTTGGACAGATTTCTGCCATACCTTGTTCTTGTTTCCTTCTTGTTTC
>CAYZDA010000061.1:0-8552 GCA_964477095.1 uncultured Bacteroidales bacterium
TTATTTAACCATTTGCTCAATATGCCGGAAAAACAATGCTTATAGTTGGCTGTTTGTAATATGAACTAAATATGTAACGAAAATGATCAACAGGAAAAAAATTATCCGCAAATACGACGTTCCGGTAACAGAGTGGATGGCCAGATGGAGTATGCCGTTTTTACGGGTTAGTATAGGGGTGGTATTCTTTTGGTTTGGTGCATTGAAGTTTTTCCCCGGCCTCAGCCCGGCTCAGGATCTTGCCATACGAACCATAGATACACTCACATTAGGTATGCTGGAAGAGAATATCATCATATATACACTGGCGGTTTGGGAAACTCTTATTGGCATTGGGCTTATTTTCAACATCTACATCCGGGAAACACTTGCCTTGTTGTTTTTGCAGATGATCGGAACAATAACGCCGGTTTTTATATTTCCCGGCGAGGTATTCACTCAGGTCCCGTATGGCCTGACGCTTGAGGGACAGTATATCATAAAAAATGCCGTACTAATCAGTGCAGGAATTGCTCTGGGAGCGACTGTGCGAGGCGGAAGGATGGTGGCTGACCCGAAAATGATCAGGAAGATGGATAAAAAAAGAGATAAGGATACATGAGTTATTATGAGAAATAAAGCTTCCGCTTAGCATACTCAAGGCCCGGGGACTTCTGCCCGTATCCGGCCAGGATTAAGAAAATTACTCCGTACTATGTGCCCTTTAAATATTACGGAGATTTTTCTGAAAGAAGCAGGATCACTAATGAATAGCGTAAATTTAGTGATCCCGGCATCTTACAATGACTTTTGCAGTGGCAGTGTTCTATGCTTTTTCATTACTATTTTGAGAAATGATCTTTTTTCTCCTCAACGTATTGCGTCAGTGATAATGGTGGACGCCCAAGTATTTTTTCCACCGTATCGCTTTTTTGTGCCACTTTGCCACTTCTGATCTTACCAAAAACTGCTATCATGGCATCTATATGCTTTTGCTGCATACCACGCTCTTCCATTACTTTGCGATAAGTTTCATCACTGGGATTTTCAAAGGTTATTTCGCGCCCCAGTACTTCTGAAAATATCTCTGCAGCACGGAAATGATCCATGGACTCAGGTCCGGTAATATACAGCTTCTCGTTTTTATATTTGCCTGGATTCTCTATCACTTCCGCTGCCACTTCGCCTATATCACGCGCATGAATAAAGGGTGCCTCACCTTCGCCAACCGGCAGGAATATCTGGTTTTTATCCCTGATATCCTCTGTTTGATACATCTCGAAGTTTTGCATGAAGAAATTTGCCTTTAAAAAAGTATAATTCATGCCGGTTTCTTCGATGGCCTCCATCACATTAGGATACGATGCAATGAAAACCACATGCTGTATGCCTTGTTTTTCTGCTTCTTCCACCAGGGGAAGCAATAATTTATCAGCCCCGGGGGTTCCGGATGGGCCGCAAAGAAATAATATTTCCTTCCCCTTGAGCGCCGGCACAAAACTTGACGGCTCTTCAAAGTCAAGATAAACAGTATCTAAAGGCGAACCCAGTTTTGTTTTGGCGCCTTCTTCATGCCGTGTAGCTGCTGTGAATGGGATTTGCTTTTTCTGCAAGGCTTTTACCAAAGGAGTTCCCACATTACCGGTGGCAGCGGTTATCAGTATTTTTGAGTCTTTCATACGAATAGTTTTTAGTTTCTGATAAATCCAACAGGGTGCATACACAAGTTGTTCAGATAAAAGATAAAGGGAATAGTATCATTTAATAACAAATCTTATTTATTCACAATATTTTTTATTAACTTTGCTTCGTATAATCAAACCTTCTAAAAAATCATGAAAAAAGCAGAAATCATTCTCTTATGTACAGCCGCAGGAACTCTGGCACTCCGCCTGCTGGATATCCAAAGATCAACAATTTACTTCCTTTTTGCTTTTTTGATACTGTCATTCTTCTACCTTCTCTTCACTTTTGCACTTGTACATAAACTTGGTTTTCGCCAATTGTTTAAAGCTAAATCCTATAAAAACATTAAACCGCATGAAATTATTCTCCCTGTTATTTTTGGCTGGCTTATTTCCCTTTTAATAGGCGGAATATTATTTCAGGTTCAGAATTACCCTGGTGCCGACCTTGTTTTAAGAGTAGCCATTCTTCCTATGGCTGTTTTGCATTTGTTTACTTATTTTAAATACAGGCCTGAAATTAAAAAACCCATGTACGGAAACCTCTTCTGGAGAAGTTTAGCTTTTATCTTTGTTAGTATGTTTTTCGTGCACTGAGGTTCAATCTGTTAGGTCAAATACTGGCATCAGGTGAAAGCTTGCTGGATGGCTTATGGTTTTGCTTTCGCACAAAAGAGTTCGGGAACTAAAAGCGCAAATTTATCATCGCTACCTCAATCAGCAGAATGGACTTTGCAGTTTCCATTTCATTTTGACAGATAGTCTTGACATGTTTGGGTGTTTTTCGCCATGTATAGCTGACAAAAACAAATATCAAAGCTCATCAAACAGGTAAAAATTAGCCGCGAAACCTCAATAATATTTTTTTTTGCTGCTGGAATCAGCAAACGTCCTCGCCCTGCTAAAGAATGACAATTACTGACTTTTTTCCGGCTCTCCCGTTTCATACGGATTATCCGGATCATTGCTCCACTCAAACCAGCCGCCGTCATATACGGCCACTTCAGGCCAACCCATCAGCCAGGCATTCAGAAAAGCTTCGCTGCCCCGCCAACCGGTGCCACAATAGAAGGCATTCTTTTTATCAGGTGTAATACCTACTTCCTTCCAGGTTTTTTCTGTTTCACGGGCTTCTTTAATGGTATGGTCCAGGTTGCGGTAGTTTTCCATGTGATAGGCATCCGTACCACAATTTCCGAATACCGAACCGGGGATCCGGCCTTTCTTTTCGATATAATTATACCCACTTACCTCACCAATATATTCCGGCCAGCTACGAATACTCACCAGGTTCTTATCATCAGCTGCAAGTATGTCTTTGGCTTCCGGAGTATCCACAAACAATTCCGGACGGCCGGGTATTTCAGCTCCAAAATCCTCAGCAGGTTTCGGCTTTGTCTCCTGGCTGGTAATTGGATATCCTGCATCCTGCCATGACTGAAGCCCGCCGTTGAGCACACGAACATCCTTAACTCCCGCGTAAAGCATAATAGCTGCACAACGGATAGCTCCAAGATGCCCTGCACTGCTACCCGGAAACGGGTCATCATTTTTCGGAAAAGAAAACCTTCCATATACTATCACAGTTGTATCACTGCTGATCCCTTTTTCAAGTAGATTCTTCTCCAGTTCCTCTGGGCTGCGGCGATTCCATGTTTCCTGCGATTCCAGATCATTCGTATCCATAGCTATGGCGCCCGGGATATGGCCTTTTTTGTAATCCTGGGGATTACGGTAATGACAATGACAGATTACATACTTATCATTATCATACTCAGGAGCCGTACCGGTCTTCTTCAATTGCTGAAGCCATTCTGCTGAAACAAGGTGGTTATATCTTGCCAGCTTCTCCAGCGGCAGTTCTTCATTTTCCGCCCATTCTTTTACATAATCATTATAAAGTGCCAGATCATCATAACCGGCCCGTTTAAACATTTCAGCCACCTGCTGCATTTCGTTCTCACGGTAACCGTAAATCACGATTTTCTGTTCAGGAGAAATCCCTTTATTCCTTACGATCTCAACCCAGTCCATATAGCCTGTCCATTTATGGGGAAGGCTGCGGGCACCGGGGATATGACCGCCCCTGGATTCATTTTCCATGCGCCAGCCATTGTAAGCATCAACCGGTCGGCAATCCACCAGTACTACAGCAGGATTATCAATAAATCCTTTAACCTGGGAAGTTGAAGCAGTAGAATATACACTCATTATTTTTGTTTTGAAGTTCCTTAATCTAACAGAGTAAAAATCCAAAAGTTTATTTAAAGCTGCAGGTACTTACCTGGAAGCTTATTAATGAACCCCTTACAAGCAAATATCTAAACAAATCCATTTCGGAATAATCTCACTGCTCTGATCAACTTTTATTTCTAACAGAAAATCATTAAGTTTGCTGTGAAGAAAATTGCCAAGTATGATACAAATTTACGCTTATGAACTATAAGATCGGGATACGTCACGAGGATAAGTATGTCCTTGAAAAACGTACGCCACTTGCTCCCAAACATGTTGAGCATCTGGTAAAGCGGGAAAAGCTGGAAGTGATCCTTGAAAATTCATCGAAAAGGATCTTTAAGAATGATGAATATATTAAAGCTGGTGCTATTATAGCTGAAAACCTCCGGGACGTTCCGGTTATCCTTGGTGTTAAAGAAATACCACTGGAAAGGTTCAGTGAAGGAAAGACCTACGTATTCTTTTCACATGTAATTAAGGGGCAGGCACAAAACATGCCCATGCTGAAAAAGATGCAGGAGCTGAAGTGTAACCTGATTGATTATGAAAAAGTGGAAGATGAACTGGGCCACCGCCTGATCTTCTTTGGGAAATATGCCGGTATTGCCGGCATGATAAATACCCTTTGGGCAATGGGATTACGACTCAGGCATAAAGGCTACGAAACGCCACTGCTGAAAATACAGCAGGCCCACAAATACAATTCGCTTAATGAGGCCAAAGAGGTTATTTCTGAAGTAGGATATGAAATTGCCGAAAATGGCCTGCCACATGACCTTGAGCCACTGACCATTGGATTCACCGGGTATGGCAATGTTTCCCGCGGTGCCCAGGATATCATGTGCCTGTTGCCCGGCAAGGATATTACTCCGGAGGAATTACTGGCCCTGGACGGCAGAAAAAAACACCCCAATAATTTGTTTTACAAAGTGGTATTTGAAGAGCGCCACCTGGTGCAGGCTATAGATCCGGCAATGGGCTTCGAACTCCAGGATTATTATGATCATCCTGAGAACTATATGTCGGTATTTGAGCGCTATGTGCCACACCTGAGTGTATTAATCAATGGCATGTATTGGGATGAGCGTTACCCAAAACTCATTACGAAAAACTACCTGAAACGCTTTTTTGAACAAGGTGAGCCAAAGCTGCTCTGCATAGGGGACATTACCTGCGATGTGGACGGTTCTATTGAATCCACGGTAAAGGCTACCGAGATCCAGGATCCCATTTATGTTTATAACCCTTTTGATGATGATATTCAACCCGGTCATGAAGGCAAGGGGGTATTAACCATGGCAGTAGATATCCTGCCAAGCGAACTCCCACGGGAATCTTCCATTGCCTTCGGTGATGCGCTTATTGATTTTGTGCCGGCCATAGCCACCGCTGATTATAACGCCACATTTATGGAACTTCAGCTTCCCGATCCCATTAAGAAAGCACTCATACTGTTCCGCGGTGAACTCACACCTGATTACCGGTACCTGGAAGAATACCTGGAATAAGGACTTAAAGCGAGTGTGTTTATACTTTCTTTTTACGCTAAATACAGCTATACCACAAGTATTTAGCCATCTTAACATGCCAATATTTTTTAAGCACCTTTTTTCGATAATGTCAATGTCATGTTTTCCACACGAAATTCTTTGAAAAAAAATACCTGATTTTTTATTGCTCAGCCTGCATTTTTCTATCGCTTTTTTTTACCTTCGCCCATGCCCACAAGGCAAATCCATTATGAACCCCAAAAAAACAATTTATGAATAAAATCCTTATCCTTGGCGCAGGCATGTCATCATCAACACTTATCCAATACCTGCTGGATCGTTCTGTTCAGTACAACTGGAAAATTACCGTAGCTGATAAAAACCTGCAGCTGGCAAAGTCAAAGATCAATAATCATAAAAATGGCGAAGCTGCTGAATTTGACATCAACAATGCAACAGCCCGCAGTAAATTAATCGAAACTCATGATGTGGTGGTTTCCATGCTTCCGGCCGGCATGCATCCACTGGTAGCCGAAGATTGTGTAAAATATCGCTCACATATGGTAACCGCCTCCTATGTTTCCGCAGAGGTGAAGGCAATGGATGCCAAAGCCCGTGAAGCCGGCATAGCCATGCTAAACGAGTTGGGAGTTGACCCCGGAATCGACCATATGTCGGCCATGAAACTGGTGGATAAAATACGCGATCAGGGCGGTAAAATACTCCTGTTCAAATCCTCCACCGGCGGACTCATTGCCCCGGAATATGATAACAATCCATGGAATTACAAATTCACCTGGAACCCGCGCAATGTAGTGCTGGCCGGGCAGGGAACTTCCATGTTTCTGCGCAATGGCAGATACAAATACATCCCCTATCATAAGTTGTTTTCCCGCGTGCAGACAACCACCGTACTCAACTACGGCGAATTCGAGATCTATCCCAATCGCGATTCTCTCAAGTACCGGGAAATCTACGATTTTCACGACATTCCTACCATCTATCGCGGCACACTTCGCCGCCCGGGCTTCTGTAAGGCATGGGATACTTTCGTACAGCTGGGAATGACGGACGACACCTATCAAATGTACGACGTTAAAGACATGACCTGGAGGCAGTTCACCAACAGCTTCCTGCGTTACGACCCTGAAGCAAAAGTGGAACACAAGCTTTGCAACTACCTTGGCTATAATCCCGGCGATGAAGTAATGAAGAAACTGGAATGGCTGGGCATATTTTCCGATGAGCCCGTTGGAATGACGCAAGGCACTCCCGCCCAGATATTGCAAAAACGGCTGGAAGAGAAATGGGCGTTGCAACCGGGCGATAAAGATATGATCGCCATGCAACATCAGATAGAGTATCAGCTCAACGGGGATCACAAGCGTATTACCTCGTCTATGGCCACCACCGGCCGTGACGCTCCCCACACAGCCATGTCGATCACCGTGGGTACACCAGTGGCCATAGCAGTAAAATTGCTGCTCACCGGCAAGATCAAAGTCACCGGCATACACCTTCCCACTAAGCCCGAACTATACAAACCCATCCTTGAAGAACTGGAGCAAAGCGGCATCCTGTTCAAAGATGAAGAGGTTGATATTTGATTTAGGGCAGCTACGCCTGCCCCCACCCACGGGCCATTCCTGGCAGGCTACCGTCTCCGGCTGCAATCCCGCAGCGGCTCAGGCAGTGGCTGCAAGCTATGGACAACGAGCTTCCTTAGGTCGCTGTTGCCATAGCGCAGCCACTATGCCTTCGCCGCCACGGGGATTTCCGCCTTCGCCGGGCTGCGCGTACGCCAGCACCTTTAACAATATTTATCTTCCTGCTCAAATTTACTTCCAGCGATTTTCTTAATTTTGCTGATTCTAAAAGCAAACTTCTTATGGCTAAATATGGCAAATGGATAGGCGGCGGCCTGGGATGGGCATTTGGAGGCCCCATCGGCGCCATTATCGGATTTGTGTTCGGTTCGATGTACGATAATATGCAAAGCGGCGATTATGTGGTAAAAGATGATCCTTATGTACAGGGGCAGCAAAGAACAAGAACACGCCGTGGCGACTTCAGCATGAGCCTGCTGGTGCTAACAGCTGCTATCATGAAGGCTGATAAAACCGTGAAGCGATCCGAATTGGATTACGTGAAAAAGTTTTTCGTACAACAATTCGGGCAGCAACAAGCCGTGGAACAATTGCAGGTGCTGCGCGATATCCTCAAGCAGGAGATCCCTGTGTATGATGTCTCCAACCAGATCAGGATGAACATGGACTATTCCTCACGCCTGCAACTTATGCATTACCTGTTTGGTATTGCACAGGCCGACGGAGATGTGGTGGACACTGAGATTAATATGCTGAATACCATTGCACGCGGCATGGGCATTCGAGGAAGTGATTTCAACTCTATCAAGGCTATGTTTGTGAAAGAAGTGGACAGTAACTACAAAATACTGGAAGTTGACCCCAATGCCTCCATGGACGATATTAAAAAAGCATACCGTAAAATGGCGGTGAAATATCATCCTGATAAGGTAAGTCACCTGGGTGAGGATGTTCAGCGTGCTGCCAATGAAAAATTCCAGAAGATAAGTGCCGCGTATGAGGCCATTAAAACCCAGAGAGGCGTGAAGTAATGGCCCGCCTGACCGGAAGTTTTGACCCTGTTCAATTAAAAGAACAGGCAGCACAACAAAAGAATTCCAACAAAAAGCTGATTAGCCGCCTCAGGAAATTAAACCCGCGCAGGCTGGATGAGCTTGTACACGAACTGCATTATCAAAAGTTTGAAGTAGCTGATTGCCTTGAGTGCGCCAATTGCTGTAAATCCATCAGTCCTATAATCACCAGCCAGGATATCAACCGTATAGCAAAACATCTGAAAGCAAAACCATCAAAACTCATTGAAGAATATTTTGAAATAGATGAGGAGGATGATTATGTATTCCGCACCCAGCCCTGCCCTTTTCTGGGTGAAGATAACTACTGCAGCATTTATGAGCATCGCCCCCGCGCCTGTCGTGATTACCCGCTGACAAACCGGGTGAAGTTCTTCCAGGCCCTGGATGTTTCCCTTAAAAACACAAAAATATGTCCGGTGGTATTTGAAATTTTTGAGGAATTGAAGAAAACGGATTAATCAAATTTTCACAACGTTT
>CAYZDA010000061.1:8652-14209 GCA_964477095.1 uncultured Bacteroidales bacterium
TTTCCTCTGTGTGACTCTGTTCTTTCCATTGTGGTACTTTGTGATACTTTTTTTCTGATGTTTTCACGCAAAGGCTCAAAGACGCAAAGACACACTGGCGCACACTCCACCTCGCCATCTCACTATCTCGCCGTCTCAATCCAAAATTTCCAATACCTTTGTTTCGCCAAACCCAACCCGATAATATGAATGCATATCAGAAGGAGTATATCCACCGCATAAACCGCGTGATGGATTATATCGAGGAAAATCTTGATCAGGAACTGAATTTAAAGACACTGGCTGAAGTGGCCAATTTTTCTGCTTATCATTTCCACCGGATTTTTTCAGCTTTTACCGGAGAAACACTTAACGGCTTTGTGAAGCGAAAACGGGTGGAAAAAGCAGCCAGCCTTTTACTTTCTGATGAGGACACGCCTGTTAGCGAAATAGCTGATTATTGTGGATTTAGCAGCAGCAGTGTATTTTGTCGCAACTTTAAGGAGCGGTTTGGGGTTAGCGCGCAGCAGTTTCGTGAGATCAGGCCGGTTACAAAAAGCAAGATTCGTCAATCAGATAGCAAGAATGGTAAATCCCCGCAGTTTGAGGGTGAGTATGTTTGTAAGGTTGAAACCCTAAACAACGGAGATACCATTATGAAAAACATTGAAATTAAAGAAATGCCCGAAATGAGCCTGGTTTACATCCGGCACATGGGTGAATTTCATCTGATTGGCCACGCTTATGAAAAATTAATGAAGTGGGCCGGGCCCCGTGGCTTACTCAACACCCCTGATCTGAAAACCATCACAGTTTATCACGATGACCCGAATGTTACGGAGATGCAGAAGGTGCGCCAGAGTGCCGGTCTAGTGGTGGAGAATGAAAACATCAAAACCGAAGGGGAAGTTGGCAAAATGAAAGTACCTGGCGGGAAGTATGTTGTTGGACGCTTTGAAATCAATCCCATGCAGTTTAATGAAGCCTGGGATTCCGTCTGCCTTTGGCTATCGGAAAGCGGATACCAGCCGGCTGATTCATATCCTTACGAACTCTATCACAATCACCCGCAAGACCCCATGAAGGAAAACTTTATCCTCGACATCTGTATTCCGGTGAAGCCAATGTAAAAAAAGTCTTGAACGCTGAAGCACCGCGAAAAGGCGGTGCTTTTTTTAAATAAATTCCACAAATTCGCTATAAATTCATGGAGCGTACTCCACAAATTTATAGTGAATTTACGGTAAATTTTTATCGCAGCTGTGGGCAAACCGTTACAAGCTCTATAGAAAAGACATTGAACGCACATCAATACGAGCCGGTTATGCCTGCCAATTATTCTTTTTTAGAAATATCATATTTGTTTTATTTTTGCTTGTCAAACCCAAATCTAACATTAAATCATGAAAGCCATGAAAATAGTATTAATTGTTCTGCTGGCATTAGCAGTATTTATTACAGCCGGTTATGCCTGGCTGGGAGGATTTTCAAAAGTAAAAGCTGCTGACAAAGTCCAGGGTGGAGAAATCCTGGTATATCAAAAAGTTAAAGGAGAATACCGCAATACTGCCAAAGTAATGGATGATATCTATTACGACCTGCTGAATAATAAGAATATTGAAACCTACAAAGGCTTCGGTATTTATTACGATAACCCAAAAGAGGTTGAGGCTGCTGATCTTCGTTCTGATGCCGGTTGCATATTGGAGCCAGCTGATGCAGAACAAACTGATAAGCTAAAAGTAAAATATGAAATAAAAGAGTTTCCGGAAAAGAAATATATCACAGCCAGCTTTCCATATAAGAATAAGATGTCGGTGATGATGAGCATTATGAAAGTGTATCCGGCACTGAACAAATATTGTGAAGAAAAAGGTTATGACACCGACACTCCGGTTATGGAAATCTATGATGTACCGAACAAAAAGATCTATTACAGGAAAGAAATAAAATAAGTCAGATCATCTAAAAAAGCGGATCTTATCAGTTCCGCTTTTTTAAGGGCTATATTATAGCACTTTAACCAATATTTGTGAAAACAGGATCATCAACACCAGCGCCACAGGATAAACGGTGGCATATCCCACAGAAGGTGCATTGGATGATGTTTTGGAATCGATAGCCGCCAGCCCGGGTGTGGATGTCATGCTACCGGTTATCACTCCCATCAGGCTCAAATGATTCATTTTAAAAATGTAATGCCCCACCAGCAGCGTAATAATCATAGGTAGAAGAGTAATAACTACACCAATACCTATCAGCTGAGCACCCTGGTTTGCGATAGTCTCAGCGAGAGTAGATCCGGCCTGTGTTCCTACTGAAGCCATAAACAATAACAGTCCGAGCTTGCGGAGTAACATGGTGGCACTTCCGGACATGCTCCAGATGATTGGACCGGTCTTTCCCAGACGGCTGAGCACAAGAGCTGCTGTAAGAACCCCGCCGGTAATACCCAGCTTAAAGTCAAACAAACCGAAGAAAGGAAACTGTATCTGCCCCAATAAAACACCAATAATGATCCCCAGTGCTATGGGCAAAAAGTTGGTTTCCGACAGGCGCTTTTCATTGTTGCCAAGCATTTTCCTGATGCCTTTCATATCGTCCGCCGGGGCGGCTATGAGCAGTTTATCCCCAAAACGCAGCCGGTTGCCGGGCCCGGGAGTGATATCAATTCCACTACGGCGAATGCGTGTCACAGTGGCTCCGTATGCTTTGAAATTGACCTCGCGAAAGCTTTTGCCCACCACTTTTTTGTTTGTTACCAGCAGCCAGTTCACCTTATAATCTTTCCCGAAAGACAGGTCGATATCAATTTCTTTTCCGAAGAGAACATGAGCCCGCTCCAGTGCTTCATCCGTACCTACCACCTTCACGATATCACCTTCATGCAGCACAGTTTCACGGGTTGGTGTAAAGACCTCCCCATCATGCTTAACCCGTGACAACACAGTGTGAGTCATTGAACCTATCCCCAGCTCGCCTATGGTTTTACCGAAGATATTCTTGTTCTCAACAACAAACTTGCGATTGTGGATTTCCGGGTGTTCTTCCATGAGTTGTGCTTCAAAATCCTTTTCTTCTTTCCTGATATTGATCCGCAAGAGCCTGGGAGCGAATTGCACAAAAAGGATCACTCCGATAACACCCACAGGATAAGCCAGACCATAAGCAACAGCAGAGTCAGAGGAGCCGGTGGCCTCAATGCCAGCAGCGAGGCCGGGAGTACTGGTGAGTGCGCCATTAAAAATCCCCACTGCCAGGGCTTTATCCACGCCATAAATAATAAAAAAGATATAGGCCAACAGAGCTGCTGAGCCTACAAGTATTGTCCCGGTGATGATCAGCTGACGGCCATATTTCCTGAAAGCATCAAAAAAGCCGGGGCCTGCCTGCATGCCGATAGTGAAAATAAAGAACACCAAACCAACGGGCTGAAAGATTTGGGGAACAATATAACCCAGATGACCTGCCAGCAAAGCCACAAATATCACGGCTGACAGATCAAGTGAAAATCCTTTAATCTTAAGATTGCCAAGCATTATGCCCAGCGCTATGATCACAAACAGGGCAAAATATCCCTGATTCAGTACTTCCTCCATTAGCTTTTAATTTGAGGCTGCAAAATTACATCAATTAGCCTCTGCTTTATGCTGCCGGATTTTATTTTTCATGAAGTTATTCTATTTTGACTATTTTCGGATATACTTGATCTGAACTGGTCGTTGGAATATTTTTATCACTTACTCTGATCGAAATCCATTGTTTATCCAATGAGAAAAATCCACTCGTGCCTCATAATTGCGAATTTCCTGCCCATATTCAGATCCGAAGATATAAAAACTTTCTATCTTTGTGATTATGGATTCCGCAAAGAAAAAACCATTACGCGAACGTCTTGATATAATTATTAATGAGGCAGATACTCCCGCGGGAAAAGCTTTCGATATTATTCTTCTTATTCTGATACTTTTCAGCGTGATCATTGTGATGCTCGACAGCGTTAGAAGCATGAGCTATGAATATGGCACAACATTACGGATCATTGAATGGGTGGTGACCATCCTGTTTACCATAGAGTATTTTGTGAGGATTGCTATTGCCCGCCGGAAAGCAGCTTACCTTTTCAGCTTTTACGGGATCATCGATTTTGTTTCGATCATACCCACTTACCTGAGCCTTATTTTTGCGGGAGCCCAATTCCTGCTGGTAATCCGAGCGCTGCGCCTGTTACGCGTATTCAGAATACTCAAGCTCATGCGACTGGTAGGTGCATCCAATATACTTGCTGTCAGCCTGCGGGCATCTCGTTTTAAGATATTCGTGTTTTTGGGAACTGTAATCACGCTGGTGATAATTCTGGGTTCGATGATGTATCTGATAGAAGGTGAAGAGAATGGCTTTACTTCAATTCCCAAAAGTATATACTGGGCCATTGTTACCTTAACTACCGTGGGTTATGGCGACATTGCACCCCAAACTGTGGCAGGTCAATTTCTGGCTTCCATCATCATGATCATGGGTTATGCTATCATAGCCGTCCCTACAGGAATTATCAGTGTGGAGATGGCCAGGCAAAACCAGCAGGCTCCAAAAACCAACAGCCGTACATGCAATAATTGCATGCACAGCATACATGATGATGATGCTAAATATTGTAAACGATGTGGAGAAAATTTGAGATATGAAGAAGGGAAATGATCCGGTTGGTGCAGCATTGCTGGATTACCTGGACGGTGTGAGGAATAAAGAGATTAAGGTGTTCAGTCCCGATGTGGATGATGATGTGATCCCGGTGGAATATATGTTTCGTTCGTTTGACGACATGCCCCAAGTTGAACAGCAAGCCCTGAAGCTGGCCCGTGGAAAAGTGCTGGATGTGGGTGCCGGTGCCGGTAGTCATGCGCTATACCTCACGGAAAAAGGCTTTGAGGTAACTGCCATTGACAGTTCACCGGGTTGCGTGGAAGCCATGAAACGGCAGGGTCTGGCAGATGTCAGAATGCAAGATATCTGGAAGCCGGATAACGAAAAATATGACACCATCCTTCTGATGATGAATGGCCTGGGTTTCGCTGGTGAAATTCAATACCTGCCAAAATTTCTCCGGCATCTGAAAGCAATGCTGAAACCAGGCGGGCAAATTCTATTCGACTCCACAGACCTTATTTACCTCTTCCTGGATGATGAAGGCGGTGCCTGGCTGAACCTGAATGAGAAATATATCGGCGAGATAATTTACGAGATGGAATATGAAGGTATTCGCTCGGGAAAATTTCCCTGGCTGTTTGTGGATTATGACCTGGTGGAAGAAGCTGCAGGCATGACCAAAATGAAAGCAACTAAACTACTAAGCATGGAAACTTATGCCTACCTGGGGAAGTTGGAGGCATGACTGTTCCGGTGTAGTTAACGGTATCCTGAAATATCCCGTAACCATCTAATACCATCTCATGTTTCTTACCATTCATATCCATATTCAATAGATAAAAATCATTTTCATCCTTGCACAATGAGTTTGCTTTTGCTGATCTGATAAGGGATTCAGCTGCTTCGTAATATTTACATAAGCCCCACATAA
>CAYZDA010000062.1:0-13951 GCA_964477095.1 uncultured Bacteroidales bacterium
TGATATCGCTTCCCGGCCGTTACTTCAAAAACATTGATTTTGGCTGTTTCCATAAAGAAAATGTTCTTCTTCGTGAGAAATATCTTTTCTTAGGTCGTTGCTTGTTGGTTTTTATGCTGAGCAAATTTTCATCAGCAATACGGGGGTGACACACACATAATCTCTCTCTACAGGATCAGTTTATACAGCAAAATAAAAAACATTGAAACTGCATATTGCAGCATATTTACAAAGGGAAGGAGTGGTATTTTGAGTTTACATAGCAACACATTTTATCATAAGCGTAGCAGATATAGAACAAGGTAGATTACTATGAAATTTTAATTTTGAAAAAAATGTAAACATATGTATCATGCATTCACAAAGTTAAACTTGTTTTTGATCATACTATTCACTTTAAGTTTTAAACTGATATGTAGCCAGGAAGTGATTAATTTGAAGAAAGTAGAGAAAACGTTTAGAAAAAGTTATCACTTTAAAAAAAACTCTGATATTTTTTACACATATAGAACTAAATCTTTTGGAAGGGATACAGTTACGTGGAATTATCATATCAAAATGTATAATAAGTCATTTATAAATATTATGGATAATATTTATATAAAAGCTGATGAGACCGTAATTTTATCAGATCAGGAAGTCGATTCAACATACATCCTTTATAAAGATGGTAGATTATTAGCTCATGAAGAAAATCTCGAGTTGATAAAAACACAAAACGAGTATAACCCATTTATGAATCCTGTGGTTTTCTTTTCTATGATCAGTGAAGCAGAAGTTGATACTACTTTTATAGATAATGGAGAGGAAATATTGGTTTTATCCTATACGAAACAAAATAGCATGGGTGAGAGCAATTTTCAATTATGGTTGGATATGACCAATCATGAAATACTCAAGCTGAAAAGATTTGATCAGTCAAAACATTTGCATTTATCTAATTATTACGAGATTAATTATGAGAAATCAGATAAAGATAATCCGCATGATTCATTTGAGGTTACAAGGAGTAAAGTGTTATCTTTAGCTGACCGTTCTTTAGGGTTTAATGTAAAACAAAGGATTCAAATTGGCGACACTTTGTATAATTATTCATACCTGAAGCTAAATGGGGATTCAACCAGACTTACGGATTATAAAAATGATTATTATCTACTTGATATATGGTATATCGGTTGCCCTCCATGTATGCGGGCAATTCCTGCAATGAATAAGGCTTTCAAGAAGTTTGATGACGTGAGTATAATTGGAATAAACACACACGATAGTAATTTAAAAGATTTAATGACTTATAAAAAAAAGAAGGAAATCTTATATTCTATATTTTATTCTAATCAGTTAACGAAGGACTATCATTTTGCATACCCGACATTTATAGTTTTGGATTCCAATTTAGTTGTGTTGAAAATAGTGGAAGGATATACAGAGCCAGGTTTTGAGGAACTGATTGATTTTATTAATAAAGATGAATAGATGCTGACTTACATACAGATTAGTTACTTTTTCAATAGTAGAAAATCAAGCCCTTGAAATTTGCCCCAACCAAAGGGCGATTTCAAAAGCTTGATTTTACGGTTCTGAAATCTAAGGTAGAATGGTATGGAAAACCTCCGGCTAACACTTACTTTCCTCTTTTTCACATTTTAGGGGCGCGGGAAAAAAAAAGAGGAAAGTGAGTGTTACAACAAGAATTATTTGCCGGTTATTAATTTGCCTCAAAATCGATACTAACTATTTCATGACCTTTAATTCACATGTCTTCTTGTCTGTCCGTTGAATCGCTGCAGCGGTGAAGTTTTCGGTCTCATGGCTTTTCCCCTGGCGTAGCACGCGGCAGGGCGGAGGCGGTTAGCCTGGCCGGGGCCGTGGGCAAAGGGTTTGTGCTGTGGCAACAGCGACCGGAGGGAGCTCGTTGTCCACAGCATACAAACCCGCACACGGCACCGGCCAGCTAAAAGCCGCAGACCGACCCCGCCTTTTCCGGCGGGGGCCGCCCTGAAAAAAAACAAGCTTCAATAACCCGGCTGGTTGCGCGTTTGTTATGTGACTGCTGCCTTTTTTTGCAACCGCTTAAAAAAACAGGAAAAACAATTTGATTATTAGAGAATTTTTTCTTTTCTTTGCAGTCCATTTTTCGGAAAATCATAAAACAGTATAACGATGGCCAGAACATGTGAAATTACAGGGAAGAGAATGATGTCGGGGAATAATGTTTCTCACTCACACAGTAAGACAAGACGTCGTTTTTATCCTAACGTGCATAAAAAGAAATTCTACCTGGAGGAAGAAAATAAAAATATTGTCCTGAATGTATCCACCGCAGGAATGCGCCTGATCGACAAGCACGGCCTTTTTAAATGTGTTAAGGATGCCCGCGCCAGGGGATACCTCAGTAAGTAATTCAGGTTATTTAAAGAAACAGGCTTAAGAAAAAAAGCTGTTATCTGTGGATAACGGCTTTTTTTGTAATAAAACGGCTACTTTTTTCGTTTGCTTTTATTGCTAACCCGAGATTTAGGTATATTTTCGCAATCTATGACTTTACGAAATATAATAATTGTCTTTGCTTTACTGACTATCTTTCCTTGCGTTTTGCGGGCACAGCAGGATGAAAATGACAATGACCTGGTGCAGTTTAGCGGGGTGGTAGTAACTGCCGATAGTCTTAATCCTGTACCTTTCTCGCATATTTTAATTGAAGGTGAGCGGCGCGGAACCATGGCCGACTATTATGGTTTCTTTTCGTTTGTGGCTGAGAAGGGCGATACGATCGTGTTTTCTGCCGTTGGATTTAACAAGGTAAAATATGTGTTACCCGACACTTTAAGCAGTAATCGCTATTCCCTTATCCAGGTGATGCAGGTGGATACGGTAACGCTGAGTGAAACGGTGATATATCCATGGCCAACGGTGGATCAGTTTAAGCAGGCGTTTATTGAGCTGGACATACCGGATGATGATCTGGAACGTGCAAAGAAGAACCTGGCCTTGGCTGAGATGAAGGAAAGGATGTGGAATACCCCCATGGATGGCAGTATGAATTATAAGAACTACGTGAATGAACGCACCAGCAAGTTATACTACGCGGGGCAGTTGCCGCCCAACAATCTGCTGAACCCGATGGCCTGGGCAGAGTTTATTAAAGCATGGAAAGAAGGGCGCTTCAAGCGTGATTAGATAGCTCAATGATAAAAGAATGAAGAACCGGTTTTTGTTAATAGCACTGTGCCTGATGTTTGCACCGGTGGTTATGGCTCAGCAACCTACAGGAATGGTGTATGGGCGCGTGAGTAGCAGCGAAGGCTTTAAGCTGCCGTATGTCAACATAGCTGTGATAGGCAAACCCGGAGGAACTACCACTGATAAGGAAGGTTTTTATTCTCTTGAAATTCCTGCCAATGCTTTGGTTAAAGTGGCTTTTTCTTATGTGGGTTACAAGCGGGAGATTTTCACAATACGTATGGAGGCAGGTGAAAAGCGTGAGCTTGATGTGGTGCTGCAGCCGGTTCAGTCGTCAATGGATACCACCACGGTGTATGGTAAGCGCACCGGCTCGGGCGGCCTGGTTAAGCTGCCGCCCCGTGAAGCCAGTCATATTCCCACACCCTCAGGTAATGCGGTGGAGGAGATGGTGAAGCGCATGGGCCTTGGCGTGTATTCGCGCAGTGAGCTGAGCTCGCAGTACTCGGTGCGTGGAGGGAATTTTGATGAGAATCTGGTATATGTAAACGGTATAGAGATATACAGGCCTTTTTTGGTGAGTTCAGGGGAACAGGAGGGCCTGAGCTTTATTAATCCTGATCTGGTGGAGGAAATAAAGTTTTCTGCCGGTGGTTTTGATGCCCGCTATGGTGATAAGATGTCGTCGGTACTGGATATTACCTATAAGGAACCTGAGGAATTTAAGGCCGGTGTGCAGATGAGCCTGCTGGGAGCAGGAGGGTATGTGCAGGATGCCACCGGTAACGATAAACTCTCATATATTACGGGTGTGCGCTACAAAACCAATCAGTATATGCTCAATTCGCTGCAAACTTCCGGAGAGTACCAACCCACCTTCCTTGATTTTCAGGGTTTGATCCACTGGAAGCCTACGCCGCTCTTCCACATCAGCCTGCTGGGAAATATAGCCGACAATAAATACAATATGGTGCCCCAGACAAGGGAAACCAGGTTTGGGACCCTGAATGAGGCACTGCGTTTCAGGGTGTACTTTGACGGTGAGGAAACCGACCGGTTCCGAACCTATAACACAGCACTTACCTTTCGCTATAAGCTGCCCGATGGTGTTGACCTCAGGCTTATTGCTGCCGGCTATCGTGCCAATGAATCGGAAACCTACGACATCCGCGGCCAGTATTGGCTGGATGAGCTGGAGACGGATATGGGTGATGATGATTTTGCCAGTGCAGGACTCACCAGGGGAGTGGGTACCTATATGAATCATGCACGTAATTATCTGCTGGCTCATGTGTTTAGTATAAAGCACATGGGGTCGCTGATTAATGAGAAATGGAACCTGCACTGGGGGCTAAATGCTCAGCGGGAAATTATAGATGATAAAATGTGGGAGTGGACCATGCTGGATTCTGCCGGTTATTCCCTGCCTCACCCCCCGGATAACATTGGCGGTACAACAGCATACCGCTTTCTCGAGATGGATGAGTTGATTATTAGTGAATCCAGCCTTGTTTCCAACCGGTATTCGGGTTATTTGCAGAATAAATGGGAGCTGGGTAATGATATCAGCGAATATTATTTAACTACCGGCATCCGTGCCCAGTACTGGACCCTGAACCGCGAATGGCTGGTGAGCCCGCGCCTGGCGTTGGATATCCGCCCTGATTGGGAAAATGATGTAACCTACCGGCTGGCTGCCGGGCTGTATTATCAACCACCGTTTTTCAGAGAGCTGAGAGGGTTTGACGGGCAGACAAACAAAGATATTGAAGCACAGCGCTCCATTCATTTCGTGGCCGGACAATACTGGAACTTTAAGGCCTGGGGAAGGCCCTTCCGGTTTGCCACCGAAGTATATTACAAGCACCTTGATAATCTTATACCCTATGAGGTGGATAATGTACGCCTGCGGTATTTTGCCGATAATATGGCTCATGGATATGCCACGGGAATTGATATGAAAGTGAATGGTGAATTTGTGGAAGGGGTCGAATCATATGCAGGTCTTTCTATTATGCAAACACAGGAGGATATAGAGGGTGATTTCTATTATGATTATTATAATTCCGATGGCGAACTGATTGTACCCGGCTTTTCGCTGGATGATACCCCGGTTGACAGTGTGAGACAGGAACCAGGCTACGTGCCGCGTCCCACCGATCGAAGGGTTAACTTCAACCTTTATTTCCAGGACTATCTGCCCAAATTCCCCTCCTATAAGATGCACCTGAATCTGGTATTCGGCACCGGTATTCCTTTCGGCCCGCCTTCACACGAACGCTACCTGGATACCCTCAGAATGCCGCCCTACCGCCGGGTGGATATTGGGTTCTCCAAGGAACTGCTCACGGAGGGCCGGCAAATTAAAGCCGGCAGCCCGCTTCGTCATTTTGAATCCGTGTGGGTATCCGTAGAGATATTTAATCTGCTTCAGAATAACAACACCATATCTTATATGTGGATATCAGATATCAGCAATCGCCGGTATGCCATCCCGAGGTATTTAACTTCCAGAAGAATAAATGTAAAGCTGGTGGCGCGTTTCTAACTGATCTTATCTATTTCTGCAGGCCTTGCTTGAAATCTGTGGCGAATTTTTCAACTGCCTGCTCATTGAAATTATCCACATTTTCCTGGGTGCCGGCCACTTTTTTCACAATTGATTTTTCAAGGAAGTTCATTTTGTCAAAATTGAATTCTCCCCCAAACATCCCCCTGGCCACGGCATGATCCCTCAGGTCTTCCGGGAAATTGCTGATAAACTGCTCCTCCGCTTTTTCACCGGTTTCCATGCAGCATAAAAACAATCCAAGTTTCTTGCGCATCAGCACATCTTTTTTCTTCTGCATGAGCAGGCGCATCCTCTTCTGTATCCTACCGGCATGGATAGATGCGCCAAGGATTACCGCATCGGCCTTTTCGATGTTTACCTTTTTATTTTTGGAGAGATCATGAATGAAGATATCTTCTTTTATTTCTTCCTGAAGTTTCCAGGCAGCCTTTTCTGTACATCCGTGGCGCGACTGAAATATAATGATGACACTCATATGTTTATTTTGTGTGCAAGATACGATATTATTGTTTATGATGCAATTGCTTCTGTGAAACAATTAACAGGAAGGTCGTTATGCCTTTTTTGTTATTTTTGCAATTGCTGCAGTTTGATTAATATCATCATGCTGCCTGATAAGAAATATAATTTAAACCTGATATTTATGGAATTATTGAAGGGAAAAACAGCAATAATCACCGGGGCTGCCCGGGGCATTGGCAAAACCATAGCCCTGGAGTTTGCCCGTCAGGGTGCTGACGTGGCTATTTCCGACCTGAAAATGGATGACAGGCTGAAGCAAACAGCCAAAGAAATAGCGGAAACCGGTGTTAAAGTGTTTCCATATGCATCAGACGCTTCCAGTTTTGATGCATCACATGAATTTGTTGATAAGGTAGTGGAGGAGTTTGGAAAGGTGGATATCCTGGTAAATAACGCGGGAATCACGCGTGATAACCTGCTGATGCGAATGGGGGAAGCTGATTTTGATCTGGTAATGAATGTCAATCTCAAATCAGTTTTTAATCTTACTAAAGCCGTGCAGCCTGTGATGCTCAAGCAGCGCTCGGGGTCAATAATAAATATGGCCTCCATAGTAGGAATAGAAGGAAATGCCGGGCAGTCTAACTATGCGGCCTCAAAAGCTGGAATAATCGGATTTACCAAATCAGTGGCCCAGGAGCTCGGCAAACGGAATATCCGCTGCAATGCATTGGCACCCGGCTTTATCGTCACGGAAATGACCGATGCGCTTACTCCTGAAGTGCGTGAAAACTGGGTGAAGGAAATTCCCATGCGCAGAGAAGGAACTCCGCAAGATGTGGCCAGAGCCTGCGTGTTTCTGGGATGCGAACTGTCAGATTATATCACCGGACAGGTGATCTCTGTGGATGGTGGTATGCACGTTTAGCTAATCAACAGTAATTGAAAAATCTTTAACGGTCTTGGTGTAGGAAGCAAATACACCAAGGCCGTTTTCAATATTTGTAAAGCGTATGGAGGGTTCAATGAAAGGGTTGGACGACTCAAATTCCTTCAGCTTCATGTGGAAGTTGTAGTAATTAATATCCACATGCAAAAGCACGAGCCGAAAGTGCTTAGTTCCTGAAAAGTCCGTTACTTCTATGGCTGCGTGGTGTCCATCAGCTTTATATCCCTGGTCTTTGAGCATGAAAAATGATCTGCGATCATACAAAAGGTCGGTGTTTTCAAAAAGTGTATCATTCTGCTCAATGTGCACATTGAAGAGAACCAGCCGGTAATAATCGGGTCCGGGGTTGAGATCGGGAAATTCAAAGTTGAGTGTTACATGCCCGGGCAGGGAGTCACTGGCTGATACCGAAACCGGTATAAATAACTGCCGCGGTATTTCAGTAGAACCGGACACCTTATCATAGCCGGCAGCTTCAGATGTAATATGATAAACTTCGCCATGCTCAAATTCCAGCGAATCACTCACTTTATAATAGTATTTATTGATAAGATCATCATAGATCATTTTCACCTCCTGCTCATTATGTGAAATTCTGATGTCGGCATGTTTGATCAGGTCCTCTTTCTGATTTATGGAGCCCTCTTCATCAAAAAAAGGAGTGGATCTTGACAGGCGTGCATATACCGTATCAGAACCCGGAGCGATGAAGCAGCTAAGCACCTGCTTGGTGCCTTCATCAGGCAGGTCGAGATTGTTCACGGTTTTTTCGCAGGCCATTATAGCCAACAGTAAAAGTGAGATTATGGTAAATTTATATTTCATGAGCTTAAAATTGAAGTGTATATGAAACAGATGGTATCACCGGGAACAGGGAAACCTGTTTCAGCACTTTTTTGCCATTTTCACTGGCAACATAATAGAAAAACGGATTTTTACGGTTATAGACATTATAAATGCTGAATGCCAAAGTTCGTTTTCCGTATTTTATTTGTTTATGAAATCTGATGCCCAGGTCGAGGCGGTGATAAGGTGCCATGCGATAGGCATTTTTTTTGCCGTTGTCTTCCAGGCTGTAATAATAGCCATTCAGCCATTTGGGTTTGAGACCTGGAGAAGGGTGATGAACACCCGGCCTGTAGCTTCCCAGTGGAAGCGTGATGGCATTTCCGCTACCGTAAACCCAGGTGCCAGATATCTGTACATTGTCTTTCAGTTTGTAAAACAGTACGATGGAAATATCATGACGGCGGTCATAGCGGGCATAGAATTTCCGTCCGAAATTAAGGTCGGGAAATTTCAGCTGAGTCCACGAAAGGGTATAGCCAGTCCAACCTGTAAGCCTTCCTGTTTCTTTTCGGATAAGTAATTCAGCACCATAGGACCAGCCAATACCAGTGGTAATATTATCCTGCCAGGTATAGCGTTCGCCTTCTTCCGCATCGTTCACCAGCAAAAATGAAGCACCTTCCTTAAACCCTTTCACATCCTGTGATTCTTTGTAATAGGCTTCCAGCGACAGGGTGAATTCGGGTGAGGTGAAATCCTTAACCCAACCTGCGGCTATTTGCCATGAACGTTGCGGGCTTATGTCTTTGGTGGAGGGTACCCACAGATCAGAGGGCATGCCGATGCCGCTGTTGGTGAGCAGATGGACAGCCTGCACCATCCTGGCATAACTGGCTTTAAGCACAGATTTTTTTGAAAGGTGATAACTCGCAGATAATCTTGGCTCAGTATTAAAGTATGATTTTGTTTCATGCCTGAAATGTGACAAACGGATGCCGGCATTTATCCTGAGGTGTTTCCACAGCCTGAATTCATCTTCGGCATACAGTGCCGATTCCAGGGTGGGTACTTCTTCGGTGTCTTTGATGTATGGTTCCAGATAGGTGTTTTCCAGTACCAGTGCACTTGGTTTAAACAGATGGTAGGTGGTGCTGATGCCCGCGCGGAAAATATGCTGCTTGCTGCTGTGATATTGTATGTCGTATTTGAGTGTATAATCCTTAATGCCGGAACTGTAGGCAAGCTCATAATCACCGGGTCCGTAGGAGCCGAATTCCCGGATGTTGAGCTTATAGCGTGAGTAAACCAGTGAGGTGTTGGAAAACAGCCGGTTGTTAAAGAGATGATTCCAGCGGAGAGTAGCCGTTTGATTGCCCCAGTTCATTTTGGCTTCGGTGTTCTGATATACTGTAGAAAAACGGTCTTTTCCAAAATATCCACTGATGTACAGCTTATTATTCCTGTTGAAGCTGTGGCTTATTCTCCCGTTCAGATCATAGAAAAAATACTCACCCCTTTCGTCATCAGGCAAAAACGGACGCGAGAGTACGTCGAAATAGGTTCTGCGCCCGGATATTAAAAATGAGGTGGTATCTTTTTTAATGGGACCTTCCACCACCAGGCGGGAGGCGATAAGGCCTATTCCTGCCTCACCGCTTAGCTTTCGCTTGTTGCCGTCTTTCATGCTAATGTCGAGCACCGATGAGAGCCGCCCGCCGTAGCGCGCCGGAAAACCACCCTTGATCAGCTCAATACTTTTAAGGGCATCACCGTTAAAAATCGAGAAGAAGCCAAACAGGTGATTGGCGTTATAAACGGTGGCATCATCCAGGATGATCAGATTTTGATCGGGGCCGCCACCACGCACGTAAAAGCCATTATTGGATTCGCTGCTGCTTTGCACTCCGGGCATCAGTTGAAGTATTTTCATCACATCACGTTCACCCAGCAGGGCTGGTACTTTTTTGACATCTTCCATGGGCAGTTTTACCGAACTCATTTGCAGCTTACGTGTGGGTTTGTCATATCTCTGTCCGCTGATCTCCACGGTCTCCAGTTCCGTCTTTGACCTAATGTCCACATCAAGTGTAGTGTCGCGTTGTAGATAAAGCTGTCTTTGCGCCGGCTGATAGCCCAAGAAGCTATAGATCAGTTTTACAGAATCAGCGGGCAGGCTGATGCTGTAAAAGCCGTATCTGTTGGTGGTGGTCCCGGTGGTTGTTCCCGGCAGGTAAATATTTACACCCACCAGAAGCTCGCCGCTGTGTTGTTCCTTCACATATCCACTGATAGTATGAGTTTGCTGAGCCGATAATGGTGCCAAATACCCTGCGAGCAGGATACTGATAGTAATGAGTAGCCGTATTGTCATCAGGAAAAATTTGCCTGATAATATAACGTGCCTGTTGAGGCAGATGTTTATGGTTTTTCCCCGGAAATGATCTGGATTATAATCCCGGTTTATAGTGATGTGAAAACCAGTAGAAAACCAGTACTCTTTTCTGAATTACCAGTAGGAACAGTTGATCTGCCTGTTCATTAAAAACTGTCAAACCCTGGATTGAGGTTTTAATCTGAGCTCTATTTTATTGACGTTATGATCCGTTTGTTTGATCAAGCTTGACAGTAAACCTCCTGGTATAGCTGCTGTATGCGGCAAAAACTCCCAGTCCGTTTTCAATATTACTGTAGGGAATTACCGGCTCGGAAAAAGGGTTACCATCATTAGCATAAGCTTTGTTAAGCTTGTCAAAAAAGTGGTAATAATGCTCATCAACTGACATCAGAACAACCTTAAAGTCTATTTCCGTTTTTGAAAATGCATTATAGTGAAAAGTCCTTACAGCTATGGTATTCCCATCCCGGTTTTCGTCTGAAAAGACATTCACCATATTTTCCCAGTGCTGTCCTGATTCAGTCCAGATGGTATCACCGGTAAAAGTAGTGTCTTTCATGTACAGGATTATCCGGTAGTAGTTTTTTTCATTGGGAATATCAGTAAAGCTGAACTTCAGCTGTATTTCACCGTACATATTGTCAGTAGCATCTGTTTCCAGCAGCTGAAGGTTTGTGGGTGCCTCTGAAGGAACGATACACTGGCTGGATACAGCATCCATTTCCGGTGCTTTAGCCTTAATGCGATATAATTTTCCCGTTTCGATTTTGAATCCGGAAACCGGCAGGTAATATCTGTTTTCCAGATTATCATACTGCAATTTTTCCTCTGTTCCGTCATGGGTGAAGCGCACATCAGCATCTGTAACAAAATTGGAATTGTTTTGATACTGGTCCTGTCCAAAGAACGGCTCGCTATGAGATACTTCCACAAAAACAGTATCATTTTCCGGAGAGAGGAAAGAATAAACCACCAGTTGTTTTTCAACTTCCGGCAGGTCAATATCCTCCACTGTTTTTTCACACGACATTATAGTCAGAGCGATAAAGGCCGGCATTAATATGTTTATCATTAGTTTCTTCATCATACTAAAATTTTAAGGTATAGGAAATAGATGGGATAATGGGGAAGATGGATATTTGCTTTAACACAGCTTTACCCTTGTTATCTTCCGAAATATAATAGAAGAAAGGATTTTGCCTGTTATAGGCATTGTAGATGCTGAAGCTGAAAATATGATGTCCCCAGTCCATATCCTTATGATACTGAAGGCCAAGGTCAAGGCGGTGATATGCACCCATGCGGCTGGAGTTTTTCTCTCCGTAATTATTTAGCTGGAAATAATAGCTGTAGTTACTGTTGTGCACAGTTGAGGGAGTTTTATAGCTGGCTGTGGGCAGGGTAATGGCATTTCCGGTTCCATAAACCCAGGTGGCTGACACCTCCACTTGCTTGCCAAGCTTGTACATGGCTACAATCGATACGTCGTGCCTGCGGTCGTAACGGGCGTAATACTTTTTACCGAAATTCACATCATCAAACTGCATTTGTGTCCAGGATAGGGTATAACCAACCCAGCCCGATAGTTTTCCTGTCTTTTTCTGAAGCAGGATTTCACTACCATACGACCATGACTGCCCTTCGGTAAGATTATCTTCCCAACTGTAATTATCTGCACTCTCAGGTCCTTCTATTAAAAGGAATGAAGCTCCTTCCTTATATCCTTTTACATTATCCGACTTTTTATAATATCCTTCTACTGACAATGAAAAATCAGGATCACTGAAGTCCTTAACCCAGCCGGCAGCCACCTGCCAGGATTCCTGAGGTGAGATATTGTCGGTGGAGGGTATCCACAGGTCGGTGGGCAGGCCTATGCCCGTGTTTGACAGCAGGTGAATGGGTTGAGTCATTTTTGCGTAGCTTGCTTTAATTGCTGATTCGTTGCGTAGCTGGTAGCTGGCGCTAAGCCGCGGTTCGGTGTTAAACCAGGACTTGTCTTTATGGATAAAGTGCGACAGCCTCACTCCGGCATTGATGCGCATAACACCAAAGGCCGTGAATTCATCTTCCACATACAGGGCCGACTCAACGGAAGGTATCTCATCAATTTCGCTCACATATTGATCAATATCATCATCTTTCAACACAAAGGCGCTGGGTTTGAAAATATGATAAATACTGCTGATGCCTGCGCGGATCGTGTGAGAAGCACCCGGATGGTATTGCAGATCGTATTTGATACCGTAATCTTTAATCCCGGAAGAGTAGGAAAGATTATACTCACTTCCGTTATATTCCGAATCCTGATAAATTTCCATATTATATCTGGAATAGATCAGCGAAGTATTCGAAAATAATTTGTCATTAAATAAATGGTTCCACCGGAAGGTAAATGTATTGTTTCCCCAGTACATGCCAACTTCTGTTTCCTCCCAATAGTCATTATATCTGGCAAAGAATTTATCCTGTCCGAAATAGCCGCTGAGGTAAATCTTATCTTTCCTGCTGAAGGAATAATTCGCCTTGGCATTAAAATCGTGAAAGTGATACCCCACCTTTTCATTATCTGGCATAAAAGGCCGTGCGAGCAGGTCGGCATAGGTTCTTCTTCCGGAAATCAAAAAGGAGGAAGTATCTTTTTTGATGGGACCTTCAAACACGGCCCGTGAGGAAATCAGGCCTATTCCCACCTCACCGGTGTAGTTGCGTTTATTGCCGTCTTTCATGGTGATGTCCAGCACCGATGATAGCCGTCCGCCATAGCGGGCAGGGAATCCGCCCTTGATCAGCTCGATGCTTTTAAGTGCATCACCGTTAAAAACAGAAAAGAAGCCGAAAAGATGACTGGCATTATACACGGTGGCGTCATCCAGGATAATTAGATTCTGGTCGGGGCCTCCGCCACGCACGTACATTCCGCTGCTGCCTTCTGAGCCGCTTTGCACCCCGGGCATCAACTGCAATACCTTTAATACGTCTTTTTCACCCAGCAGCGCAGGTATCTTTTCCACCTGTCTCACTGGCAGCTCCATGGTGCTCATCTGCACCTGCCGGCTGGCCTTCTCGTATTTCTCGCCGGTTATCTCAACCTCTTCCAGCTCCACCAGCGATTCAATCTCCACATCCAGTTCCTTATTGGCCTGTAAATTAAAAGCTTTGGTAATTGCCTCGTAGCCTACATAGCTGTAGGTAAGCTCTGTGTTCCCTGCAGGCAGGCTGATACTGTAGAAACCGTATTTGTTGGTGGTGGTGCCGGTTTGGGTTCCGGCTACGTACACATTGACGCCCACCAGCAGCTCACCGCTGGACTTTTCTTTCACATATCCGCTCACTGTGTGGCGCTGCTGGGCCTGAAGCAGACTTGCCGACATCAGGAACAGAAAGACAATTAAAATAGGGTTTGTTTTCATGAACAGGGTTTTTCTAAGTTCAGATAACGCTGATGTTATAATATTGTTATCTGGTTTGAGTTAATTTTTGATGCTAAAATAAAAAATTAGTTCGAGCCTCGTGTAAAGAGAAGGTTGGGTGAAAATAGAGATAGAAGGAGATCCCGACCTACGGTCGTGGATGCTCAAAAAACAATCAAATCAAAGATTTG
>CAYZDA010000063.1:0-13753 GCA_964477095.1 uncultured Bacteroidales bacterium
TGGCAGGCATCTGTTAGCCTTGCAAAGGTATCGCACTGAAATACATCAGGCTTGCCAGCCGGGCGGTGCTGTTATTGTTTTTCTTGTGATAATACCAGGTTCAGGTTTGCTGCTTATCCCTGCGTTATTGAGCCTGAGAATTACCTGGTCATGCCGGAAGAGTTTATCTTTGACAGTACAAAAGCCATCCGGTAACAGACCAACCCTTAATCTGATTTTAAAAGCTCCGGTAAATCTTCGGGGCTTTTTTGCTTTTCCTACCTTTGCAAAAAGAAGTTTTTATGGAGAAGCAGATAAGGCAGATTTCTGTGTTGACGAATTTGCCAGAAAGATCGGTGAAAAATGTTTTGGAGCTCCTTGCCCAGGGGTCAACAATTCCTTTTATTTCAAGATATCGTAAGGAGATGACCGGAAATCTTGACGAGGAGCAGATAGGCGAAATCCGGGATACCGCTAAAAAGCTCGCGGAACTGGAAGATAGAAGAAACTCCATTTTAAAAAGTATTAATGAACAGGGAAAGCTAAGTGAGGAGCTGCGTGAACAGCTGGAGTCAGCGGAGAGCATCAGTCAGCTTGAAGATATTTATTTGCCATATAAGAGCAAACGAAAAACCCGTGCCGGGAAAGCGGTTGAAAAAGGTCTGGAACCACTGGCGGGTATGATTATGAGTCAGAAACAACAAAATCTGAGGCAGTTTGCCCGCCGGTTTATTAATACTTCCAAAGATGTGAATTCGGTGGATGAAGCATTACAGGGTGCATGCGATATTATGGCCGCCTGGATTAATGAGCGTATTGCTGCGCGTAACAGGATCAGAAGGCTATTGTGGAATGAGGGAATGATCGAGAGCAAAATCTCCAAAGGGAAAGAACAGGAAGCGGAAAAATATTCTGATTATTTTGATTACTCTGAAGGCCTGCGCCGGATACCATCGCACCGTTATCTGGCCATTAACCGAGGCGAAAAGGAAGGGTTGCTCAGCGTAAAGCTTACTATTGACACAGATAAAGCGGCGGAACAACTGCAGCCCGTATTTATCCGTGCTGAGAGTGAAGCTTCCTCCTTTATCCGGAAAGCCATTAAAGATTCGCTAAAACGGCTGATGCTGCCTTCCCTGGAATCAGAAATAAGAAGTGAGCTGAAAGAGCGCAGTGATACGAAAGCCATCGAAATTTTCCGGTCAAACCTGTACCAGTTGCTTATGGCACCACCTTTGGGAGAAAAGCGTGTGCTGGCCATAGACCCGGGCTTCCGCACCGGCTGTAAGATCGTATGTTTAGACGGACAGGGAAATTTGCTTGATAATGTCACTGTATATCCTCATGCTCCCCAAAGAGAAACCGCCGTGGCCGCCAAAAAGATACGTTCACTGGTGGATGCCTGGCGCATTGAAGCTATAGCTGTTGGAAATGGAACAGCCGGCAGGGAAACGGAAGCATTTCTTCAGAAAATAAAATTTAACAGGCAGGTGGTTGCTGTTACTGTCAATGAAAGTGGGGCATCGGTGTATTCAGCCTCCAAAACAGCCAGGGAGGAATTTCCGGAATACGACGTAACTGTGCGGGGAGCTGTTTCTATTGGCAGAAGATTAATTGATCCGTTGGCTGAGCTGGTGAAAATTGATCCCAAAGCTATTGGCGTAGGACAGTATCAGCACGAGGTGGATCAGGGGCGCTTATCGCGGAGCCTGGATGATACTGTAATGAAATGTGTTAATGCGGTTGGTGTTGAGGTGAATACTGCCAGCAGGCAGCTGCTTACCTATGTGTCAGGGATTGGGCCTGCTGTTGCTGAGAATATAGTGAAGTACCGGGAGGAACATGGCCCGTTTGATGACCGGCAGCAATTAAAGAAAGTTCCGAAACTGGGGCCGAAGGCTTTTGAGCAGTCGGCAGGTTTTTTACGGATCAAAAATGGCAGGCAACCACTGGATGCCTCTGCTGTGCATCCCGAAAGCTATCATATTGTTAGAAAAATGGCTGCCAGTGCCGGCGTTAAGCCTGAAAAGCTGATCAGAAATTCCCGGTGGATAAAAAAACTGGATATTAAGGATTTTGTGAGCGAAGATGCTGGAGTATATACAGTTGGTGATATCCTGAAAGAGCTTGAAAAGCCGGGACGCGATCCGCGTGAAAACATCAGGAAGTTTGAGTTTGATTCCACTCTCAGATCCATTGATGATATAAAACCCGGAATGGTCATCCCCGGGCAGGTGACCAATATCACTGCATTTGGATGTTTTGTGGATATTGGTATCAAGGAAAACGGCCTGGTACACATTTCAGAACTGGCAAACCGGTTTGTGAGTGATCCGGCAGAGATTGTGGTACTCAACCAACAGGTGATGGTTAAAGTCCTGTCTGTTGATATGGAAAGGAAACGAATTCAGTTATCAATGAAACAACTGGAATAACATTTTCAAAAAAGGAGCGTTATTAAAATTGTTCATAATTTAGCTGCATAAAACGAGTATGATCCGCCGCAGGCGGGCACACACAAGTATGATTATAAAAGGTTAAGGAGTGAGTAATAGTAATTATGGCGTATCATGGCGAGCTTCATCCCGCAGCACGGGAAAAATAAAAATTATAAACAGATGAAAAAGCATCTGATGATCATTTTTCTGATAGTCCTTGCACCTGCTCTGCATGCCCAGGTGATCAGGGGAGCCGGAATTCTGGGATTTAATCTTTCCCAGGTTGATGGTGATGAAGTTTATGGTTTTCGCAAATTCGGGCTTAATGTGGGTGCTGCTGCTATTATCCCCATCAGCGATCGTTGGTCGGTGAGCCTGGAGACACTTTACAGTGAAAAAGGTTCTTACCGGAAATCACAATTTGCACCACCAAAAGACGGTTCATACCTGCTGAAGCTGAATTATGCTGAAGTTCCGGTACTGCTTCATTACGAAGACCGTGAAACCATGACCTTTGGCCTGGGTGCAAGTTGGGGCAGGCTGGTTAAAATGGAAGAGTATGAACACCTCCATAAAATACCCTGGCAGACATTGGCCGGGCCTTATGATACCGATGATTTCAATTTCCTGGTGGACGTCAGGTTCAGGATTTATAAACGACTGTGGGGAAATGCCCGCTATGCCTATTCCTTTGTCAGAATCCGCGACAGGGAATTTATGGATTATACCGGCCAAACCTGGATGCGCGAGCAATATAACAATGTGATCACTGTGAGGCTGATTTATATATTTAATGAGGAACTGAGGCCTGATGAGCAACGATGAAAATAGTCAGGAGGTTAAGAAACTTATCCGGCAGTTTCAGCTTTCGCCTCATCCCGAGGGTGGGTATTTCCGGGAAATATTCAGAAGCCGTGAAGTTATTCCCGGCGATGCTTTTACTCAAAAATATGAAAGTGCAAGAAGTGCAGGAACAGCTATATATTACTTGCTTAATAAGAATGATTTTTCAGCGTTTCACAGGATAAAATCTGATGAATTGTGGTTTTTACTTCGTGGAAGTGATATTGTTCTGCACACGCTTGAAGAAAATTGCCCCCGGCAAACGCTATTGAATGCCAGAGCCCCGGTTAAGCTTATACATGCCGGCACCTGGTTTGCTGCTGAATTGCAGGATAAAAACTCCTGGGCCCTGATGAGTTGCGTAGTTATTCCCGGATTTGATTTTCAGGATTTTGAAATGGGAAGGGCAGAACACCTTATTTCACTATTTCCTGACGCAGAAAAGCTCATACGCAGGCTCAGCATTAACTGACGGCTATTATCAGAAGGCCCGAAAGAATAAGGCTGACGGCAATGAGCCAGAGCGTCACATTTCTGCCTGTAATCCAGGGCCGGTCATCTTTGTTAAGAATATAAAACAGGGCGTGAATAACCTCTCCCATAATAATAAACATTGCAAAAAATGCAATTAATATGTGTTGTTCTTCAGTTAGGGTGCTGGCTGTGAATGCTCCTGCAGCTAAGGCTGTCAGCAGGTTTCCGGCGGATGATATGATCTCTTTTGAGCGTAGAGCAAGTACAAACAAAAATAAATAATGGCTGGTAAGCAAACACGGCAGGATAAAAACCAGTGGTTTGGCGGGGAATTCTAAAGTTGTTGCATTAATAAAAGAACCCATTACTATATAACCGGTTACTGCGGTGCCGGCCCTGATGAGCCAGGACAGGCTGCCACTGAGTTTCCAGTTATGGAGGTGCCATTTCATGGGTTTATGTAATCACACTGCGCGGAATATGCTGTCGCTAAAATACTGCTTTTCGTCAAAAACATGCTGTACGAGCCTGAAACCTGTTTGTTTGGCAAGTTCTTCAATTTCTTTCAGGTCGAATTTTTTTGATATTTCTGTATGAATATAATCCCATTTTTTGAACGGTACGTGCAAACGTGCTTTGTCGATATAAACCTCCTGGTCCTTCAGGCTGTATAGATAGCTCTTCACTTCACCGGTTTCAGGATAGTAGTAAGGATAAAACTGAAAGGCATCCAGATCAAAATTGGCATCCAGTTCCCGGTTAATTCTCCTGAGCATATTCAGATTGAATTTTGCTGTTATTCCATGTGGATCATCATAGGCATTTATAATGACCCTGGGATCTTTTTTCAGATCAAATCCCACTATCACCAGATCGTCTTTCAGGATGCTTGCCCGCATATTGATAAGAAACTCCAGGGCCTGGTTTTTGCTGAAATTCCCGATATTACCCCCAAGAAAAAGATAGATCCGGTGGGAATGATTCTGCCTGCTAAGCTTCTCCAGGGCAAGGAAATAATCATCCTGGTACGTTTCAATTTTGATGCCCGGGAGTTCACTCGCTACCCTGTGCTCCAGTGTTTCAAGTGCTTTGGATGAAATATCAATGGGTTTGTAGGAAAAGTCGGTACCATTTTTATTGAAGAACTTAAGAAAGGATACAACCTTAAACCCGTCACCGGCACCCAGTTCCACAAATTCAAGTGGCTTGCCATTCTGAAAATATTTATTGAAATCCATTTGCTTAGCCGAAAGAATTTCCATTTCACAATCTGTGGGATAATACTCCGGCATTTTCATAATTTCCTGGAATAAAGCAGATCCTGTATCGTCATACAAGTATTTGGAGGGAAGTGACCTGGGATTGCTACTCAGCCCTAGTTCCACATCTTTCAGGAATTCAGCATCAGTCATATATGCGGTTTGTTTTCGGTTAGTGATTTATGCAACTAATAAGCGGGCCTCAGACATTTAATAAAGACCATCTTCGGCAAAGAACTTAACCGGATTATTAAGATTTGCAGTCAATCTTTAGTACAACAGATGCATTTTACTTTTGTTTGAGCTGCTCCCGGGAATGGGATTAAGCTATTCCATAATAATAAAAAATGACTGAATGATCTTACAAACAACAGTTCAGCCTGGACACTGCTTTGTGGCTCATCAGTTTATTACAAGTGGTGCGGTTTCTGATCTTTTAGATATTCAATAGATAGTCCTTGAGCAGGTCGTTATATTCCGCCGAGTGCTTGTTGGAAAACTTTCTGATAACAAGGGATGATTCTTCAAATTGCTGATCACCATTTACCAGGCAGAACATAATCCTGTTGGGTTTTCTGTTGGTTTTGGCGCTGATGCGGCAGATTTTAGCAATTGAAAGATCATTTTTAGTTGCCAGCCTGATGATATTCTTTTCTTCGGTGGCCGGAATGATCAGGTAAAAACGGCCCTGTGGCAGCAGGATTTCTTTGGAAAGGCTGATGAGTTCATCAAAGGGTAAGCTGTCGTTATGCCGGGCAAGGGCTTTCGGCTGCGATTGGTTTTTAAGTGAGGAGGTAAAAAAGGGTGGATTGGAGATAATGAGGTCATATTTTAGCCTGCCATTTTCAGAAACATATTTCTGCAATGAAGCATATTTGGCTGTCAGGCGGTTGCGCCAGGGAGAGGCGGCAAAATTCGCGGCAGCCTCCAGCGTGGAATCCACATCTATGTCGATACCACAGATTTGTGCTGCGGATTTTTGTGCAAGCATCAGAGCAATCACACCACAACCCGTACCTATGTCCAGTATCTGAGTTGCATCCCTGGGCTCAGCCCAGGCACCAAGTAAAGTGGCATCGGTTCCAACCTTCATGGTTGACTGCAAATGGGAAACATAAAACTGTTTAAACTGAAATCCTTCTTCCATTATTCATTAATATTTATTAAGCCTTCCGGCAGATGTGTTATGATCTTCATATTCCCGGTATCTGCGGAAACAATAAACTCTTCCACCAGTGGAATCAGTATTTCTTTTTTTTCAGAACTTACAAGGATCAGGTCCTGCCCGGGATTATGAATTACTTCCTTGATTACTCCCAGTTTGCCGTGTTCCTGATCGCTTACCTCAAAGCCTTCCAGCTCTGTAAGTTGCAGCTCATCATGATTGTTGTTCAGTTTATTCAGTGGAAGAAAAAAAGAAGACCCTGTAAGCTTTTCTGCTTCATTCTTACTATTAATATCTTCCAGCTTAATACGGGCTTCTTTGGCGTTGTGCCAGTAACAATGTTCAATAAAAAAAGGAACCGGATTTCCGTCCAATTCGGGAAACACCGGTTCCTTTTCTTTTAACTCAATTTCGGTTTCTTTATGGAAAAGAAATATCAATTCACCTTTAAGGCCAAACGCTTTTTTGATAATTCCTGCGCGGAAAAACATCTCGCGATTTATCATAGCGAAGGCATAAAAATTACTCTTTCTTTTCTTCGCCTTCTTTGGCAGAATCATCAGCTTTGGCTTCTTGCGGCTGTTCAGCAGGGGTTGGTTCAGCAGCAGTATTTTCTTCTGATGCTTCTTCTTCCGTTGCTTCACCGGCTTCTTTAGCCTGGGCATCCATTTCTTTCTTACGGCGCCTGGCAATCTCAGCAGCACGCTCTTCGTTTACCTTGCGCTCAGCTTCAAGCAATTTCTTCTTCTCTTCTTTCTGCTTCAGATTCACATCCTTAGCTTCACTCTCGATCTTCTCCTGCTTCTCCTTCAGCCAGTTGTCAAATTTGGCATCAGCCTGCTCCTGGGTGAGTGCCCCTTTTGCAACACCTTTCTGCAGGTGATTCCTGTAAAGAATACCTTTATAAGATAAAATGGCACGAACAGTTGCAGTGGGTTGCGCACCTTTTTGCAACCAGTCCAGTGCTTTGTCGAAATCGATATTGATTTCGGCGGGTTGAGGAAGCGGATCGTATGTGCCAATCTTCTCGATATATCTTCCGTCACGTGGTGCACGACCATCCGCAATTACAATATGGAAAAAAGGTCTTTTCTTTCTTCCACGCCTCTGTAATCTGATTTTTGTTGGCATAACTTCCTGTTTTTAATGAACTTTTTGTAAATGAGCCGCAAAAGTAATACTATTTTTTTAACTGTGGAAATTATCAAAGTTATTTTTTTTGATCCTCAGTTATTTTTTATCACTGCTTTAATCTTCCTGTGCTGTCGTGTCTTGTTCTGCGGGATACTGGCCTGTAGTATGCTGAAGGAATCCATCAACCTGGTGATGTATGTATGGGGGTGGTTGCTGTATTAGTTATGGGTTGAAGCAGGTACAATCTGTTTTCCGCCAAATAAATCCGCATGAGTATAGTGGCAAGTCCATCCTGATAGTACATTCTTACCTCTCGCTCCGGGTGCCATTGATTTGTTTATCTTTCTGTTGCCGCAATTTCATTTTTGCTCTTTCGAAAGCACATTTTACACCTCCGTCAAAAAAACTTCCGGGTTTTCTTTCATATGAGGATTTAGTAGCGAATCCGGAAATATGGCAGTGCTCAACACTGTACTGCTTTATGCCGGCACGGGGCATATAAGCAGCATTGTATGCTGTGAGAGGCCCTGCGTGAGAATCCGCCTGCGTAATTTCGTTTCAGGCTTATCCGGGGAATTTATTGCTGTATATGTTTTTCTTTGGATATAAATCTGAATCAGTAGTTTGATGATGTGGAAGGAAATGAGTATAAGCAGGCTTGCTGCCGGTAATGGCACAGAATATTATTTCATATTGAGATTATTTTTGATTTTCTGGAAAAAATGATTTTTGAAGGAAGGTGTCCTAAGATAATTTATTATCCCCGCCTGCCTGCTGGGCTGTTTTTTTATAAAGCTGCTCATATTCTTCGGCAAAGTCGAGAAACTCGCTGTCCCATCCGTTTGTAATGGCAATCTCCTGAAATGCTGCCGTTGGCAGGAAATGGTCCATAAATTTATCCAGGATATCAAGGTTGCCTTGTTTCAGCTCGATCAGGTCGCGGTCGATATCTTCCTTTAGTTCAAGTGCAGAGCCGTAGCCAGACCATACGACATCAGCATCATCCGTGATTTTTTCACGAATGGTTTCTATGATGTTGATCAGGCGGTGAATTTCGTTCATGGTTTATGGTGTTCAAAAAGATTAAAATCTTTTCAAATATCCGTAGAAAATTCTTTGCTAAAAAATATATTTAGTTAAATGTCAGCAATTCTTTATTGGATTTTCCTAAGGCGGATCATTCGCGTGTGTGTCTAAATCTGAAAGCACATTATCAGTGCAGTTCATAAACCTTAATCCATCAAATCATTAAATCCTTTTTTCCACAACTTACAAACACCTGCCAGATTGCCTGCCTTTTTCTTTAATTTTACAGAACAGAAATCAGGAAATCATTATGGCAGAATTCACTCATCTTCATTTGCATACGCAGTATTCTATTTTGGATGGCGCCTCTAATATCGACCTGCTGATGGAGCGTGTGGCAAAAACCGGTATGAAGGCCGTGGCTATCACCGACCATGGCAATATGTACGGTGTAATGCACTTTTTTAATGCCGCCAAAAAGCATGGCATTAAGCCCATTATCGGATGTGAAGTATATGTAGCCGCACGGTCACGTGAATCAAAAAAAGATAAGGTGGACCGTGCAGGTGCTCACCTGGTATTGCTGGCAAAAAATAAAACCGGTTATCATAATCTTGCCAAACTCGTATCCCGGGGCTATCAGGAGGGCTTTTACTACAAACCCAGAATAGATAAGGAAATCCTGCGTGAGCATCATGAGGGGTTAATTGCTTCCTCAGCCTGTTTGGGCGGAGAACTGCCGCAGGCCATTATGAAAGATGGCAAAGAAAAAGGACGCGAAGTCATACGTGAGTTCAAAGATATTTTTGGTGAGGATTACTACGTGGAACTGCAGCGCCATGGGCAGGAAGAGCAGGAGCCGGTCAATAAAGTGATCCTGGAACTGGCAAAAGAGGAAGAGGTGAAGGTTTTATGTACAAACGATGTGCATTTTATCCATAAGGAAGACCATGAGGCACATACCATTCTGATCCACCTCAACACGGGGAAAGACCTGGGAGAAGATATTGATATGCACTATACCGGGCAGGAATATCTCAAATCACCGGAGGAGATGGCTGAACTTTTTGAAGATGTTCCTGAAGCTGTGCAAAACACCATGGAGGTTGCCGCTAAGGTTGAAGAATATGAGCTTACCCGTGAGGTTATCCTGCCTGTTTTCCCCTTGCCCGAAGGGTTTGATGATGAGAATGAATACCTGCGTTATCTCACCTATGAAGGTGCAAAAGAACATTACGGCGAAATAACGGACGACATTCGTGAGCGCCTGGATTACGAGCTGGGCATTATCAAAAAAATGGGATTCCCGGGCTACTTCCTCATTGTGCAGGATTTTATCAACAAAGCCCGCGAAATGGATGTGATAGTCGGACCAGGACGTGGTTCTGCTGCCGGCTCAGCCGTGGCCTTTTGCGTGGGGATCACAAATATCGACCCCATTAAGTACAACCTGCTGTTTGAGCGGTTCCTTAATCCCGAGCGTGTTAACATGCCCGATGTGGATGTGGATTTCGACGATGAGGGCCGTGAGCGCGTACTGGATTATGTAATCAATAAGTATGGGAAGGAAAAGGTAGCTCAGATTGTTACCTTTGGTTCCATGGCAGCCCGGTCGTCTATCAGGGATGTGGCCCGCGTGTTGAAGCTGCCCCTGCCCGAGGCTGATATGCTGGCCAAGCTGGTTCCCGAGGGTCCGAAAGTAAGCCTGAAAAACGCACTGAAAGAAGAGCCTGAGCTTAAAAAAATCAAGGAAAAAGAAGGCGGGTTGCAGGCTGATACTTTGAAGTTTGCCGAAATACTGGAAGGGTCAGTACGCCAGACAGGTACACATGCCTGTGGTGTGATCATAGGCCCCGATGACCTTATGGAGCACATCCCGCTGGCCACAGCAAAGGACTCACCTATGCCGGTCACCCAATATGACGGTAATTATGTGGAATCCGTAGGCATGCTCAAAATGGATTTCCTGGGTTTGAAAACACTGTCCATTATCAAAGATGCTCTGGAAAATATCAAGACCAGGCATAATGTGGATATCGACATTGAAAATATCCCACTGGATGATGAGAAGACCTATAAACTCTTTCAGAATGGAAGTACAATTGCCACCTTCCAGTTTGAGTCGGAAGGAATGCGTGAACACCTGAAAAAGCTCAAGCCATCAAACATCGAGGACCTGATAGCCATGAATGCCCTTTATCGTCCGGGCCCTATGGATTACATTCCCACTTTTATAGCGCGTAAGCACGGCGTGGAAAAAGTGGAATATCCTCATGAGCTGCTGGAAGAAATACTGGAACCAACCTACGGGATTATGGTTTACCAGGAGCAGATCATGCAGACAGCACAGATCATGGGAGGATTCACCCTGGGTGCTGCCGACCTGCTCAGAAGGGCAATGGGTAAAAAGAAAATGGACATCATGGAGCGCATGAAGAAAGACTTCGTGAAAGGCGCCAAAGAAAAACATGATATCCCGGAAAAGAAAGCCAACGAGGTGTTTGCTGTGATGCAGGAATTTGCCAAATACGGCTTTAACCGATCCCATGCCGCAGCATACTCATTTATAGCCTATCAAACCGGATACCTTAAAGCACATTATCCGGCAGAATACATGGCTGCTGTGCTCACCCACAACATCAGCGACATCAAAAAGGTGACCTTTTTTATTGAGGAATGCCAGCACATGGGAATAGCCGTGCTGGGACCTGATGTGAATGAATCAGTGGCTAATTTTACTGTGAATGACAGGGGCGAAATCCGGTTTGGAATGTTAGCCATCAAAGGAGTAGGAGAGGGTGCAGTGGAGGCTTTAGTACAGGAACGCCGTGAAAATGGGCCGTTCAAGAATATCATCGACCTGGTGAAACGGGTTAACCTGCAGTCGGTAAACCGTAAAGCCCTTGAATCCCTGGCAACAGCCGGAGCATTTGATAACTTTGAGGGAACCCACCGCGCACAGTATCTATACCGTGCACATCCCGAAGACTCCTCTTTTATGGAGAAGCTCGTCAAGCATGGCCAGGCCTATCAGCGTTCACTGGAAACTACCCAGCAATCGCTGTTTGGAGGCACCGAGGAGGTGGAAATAGCCGACCCTGAGCTGCCGCAGTGCGAACCCATGTCAAGCCTTCAGCAGCTTAAGGAGGAAAAAGAAGTGATCGGTTTTTATGTATCAGGGCATCCCCTTGACGAATATAAAATCGAAATGGATAACCTCACCACCGTTACTGTTGAAGCACTAAATGATGACCTTTCTAAATTTAAAGGACGCGAGATGGTGTTTGCTGGGATGCTTACCGAAGCTGCCCGTCGCACCACTAAAAAAGGCAAAGAATTCGGCACCATGACACTGGAGGATTACACCGGTTCCATCAAACTGATGCTTTTTGCCGAAGATTATCTCAAAAACAAGCATTTTATGGTACCCGGGCAGTTTCTGATGGTCTGGGCCAGGGTGCAGGGGCGTTTCTACGATGAAAATCAGCTGGAGGTAAAAGTGAACCGGATTGCACTGCTGTCAGAGGTTATGCAGGAAATGGTGAGATCGGTTGATTTATCGCTGCTGCTTGAAGATATCGACAGCAACCTTATACGGGGCCTCACCCAAGCTGTGGAAAAATATCCAGGAAAGGCACATCTTAATTTTTTTATCCAGTTTACCGATATTCATGCTGATGATCCTAAAAACCGTCTAAAGCGGCTTAAAATGTCCTCCCGTTCTAAAAACGTGGATGCTGAGAAATTTCTCAAAACAATTCAGAAGGATTATTCGTTTATAAAATTCAAGGTGAATTCGTGAATCAAACAACAGCATAATTTATTATTTTATATTTGCTCTAAATTAAAAAAACATAAGACATGGTTGTAGAATTAACAGATGCCAATTTTGACGAAATCGTCAAAAACAGTGACAAGCCTATCGTTATCGACCTTTGGGCAGAATGGTGTGGTCCCTGCAGAATGATCACTCCCATCATGGAAGACCTGGATAAAGAATATGATGGCAAAGCAATTATTACCAAGCTCAATGTGGATGAAAATCCCGAAACCACAGGTAGATTCGGTGTTAGAAACATCCCCACCGTTTTGTTCCTTAAAGATGGTGAAGTGGCCGACAAACAAGTGGGCGCCGTTCCAAAGCAGGTGCTGGCCGGAAAACTGGAGGCACTGTTGTAGAAAATAATTCATCCCTGTGATGGCCGCCGGTTTATGTAGTTCCGGCGGCTTTATTATTTTTGTGTCGTGGCAGAACGTATTCAAAGAAACAGGCTGAAGAAATTCAGCAATATCGAGCTCATCGCCCGCCAGGTGGTGGAAGGCTTTATTACCGGGCTGCACAAGAGCCCGTTTCACGGCTTTTCTGTGGAATTTGCAGAGCACAGGCAGTATAACCCGGGCGAATCAACCAGAGACATCGACTGGAAACTATACGGACGCACCGACAGGCTCTACGTTAAACAGTATGAGGAAGAAACAAACCTGCGCTGCCAGATACTGCTCGATATCTCGTCCTCCATGTACTACCCCGTGCTGGACAATCCAACTCCCGATAACCCAAATAAGATGACCTTTTCCGTGTATGCCGCCGCGGCCATCATCCAGATGCTGGTAAAGCAGCGCGATGCCGCCGGGCTTACACTGTTCTCCAATCAGCTTCACCAGCATACACAAACCAAATCCACACCCAGTCACCTGCAACATCTTTATGCCCAGCTCGAGCGGCAGCTGCAACAACCAAAACCCGGCGACCGGAAAAGCACATCCGTGGTAAACGTGCTGCACAACATAGCCGAACGCATCCACAAGCGCTCACTGGTTGTGATCTTCAGCGATATGTTCGACTCATACGTGCAAATCGATCAGGTTTTCAGAGCACTGCAGCATCTGAAACACAATAAGCACGAGGTAATCCTTTTCCATACCGTGGATAAAAGCACCGAATTCGATTTCAAATTCGACAACCGCCCCTATAAATTCATCGATATGGAGAGCGGGGAGGAGCTCAAACTCAACCCGCGCGAGGTGCGCGAACAATACCTGCAGCGCATTCAAAAATTCCGCCGCCAGCTGAAGCTCCGCTGCGGGCAGTACCGCATCGAATACGTGGAAGCCGACATACGCAAGGGCTTCGATCAAATACTGCTGCCCTATTTCCTCAAACGCAAAAAAATGTTCTAACCACCTTTTATTATTTTTATTATTTGGGCGGCTTAACGGTCTGCGGCTGCAAGCTTTGGCCCTGTGTCTCAAGCTGCTGTATGGCGTGGACAGGAGCTCGCTCACGCTCCGCTCTGCCACACCACAGCAGCTAAAGCCACAGCGCCAAAGGCTTTCCGCCTCCGCCCTGCCGCAGCTTTCAGCAGCTGTCCAGGGACTTAGATTGAAAGAAGATTGAGGAAAGATTGATTAAAGATTGATTGAAAAAGATTGAA
>CAYZDA010000064.1:0-13664 GCA_964477095.1 uncultured Bacteroidales bacterium
GAAGGATATGTTGAAGTAGAAGTAACTTCTGAAATATCAGTATTTAATAAATGACAGCTTACGGCTTTTATAAGTTTTGCCTTTTTAAAAATGTATTTTTATGCTGATTTTGCATTCTGCAAAATGCAGGTTGGCATCCATCAAAATTCAGAAATCCGGTTCATGGTTTCACTTCCTCTATTAACCTGCTCCAGCCAGCACAATCACAATTTCTCCTTTAATGGCTGAGCGTTGCCGGAATTCTTCAGCCACTTCTTTCAGGCTGCCACGGACATGCTCCTCGTGCAGTTTGGTTAATTCGCGGCACACGCATACCTGGCGGTCATTTCCGCAGTATTCGGCCAGTTGCTCCAGAGTTTTCAGCAAGCGATAAGGTGATTCCAGCAACAGCACAGTTTCTTTCCGCTGAGCAATATCTTCCAGCCGGGTTTTGCGGCCTTTTTTATGCGGCAGAAAGCCTTCCATATAAAAGCGGTCGGAGGGGAGACCGGACACAGCTATGGCAGGGATTATAGATGTGGCGCCCGGCAGGCATTCAACATTCAGGCCTTTTTCTATGGCTTCGCGGACAATCAGGAAACCGGGATCGGAGACCCCCGGTGTGCCGGCATCTGTGATTAATGCAAATGTTTTTCCTTCCAGCAATTGTTCTACGAACTGTTCTGTAACTTTATGCTCGTTATGCTGATGATAAGATGCCATGGAAGTTTCCACGTTAAAATACTTTAGCAGCTTTCCGCTCACCCGGGTATCTTCAGCCAGTATCAGGTCAACTGATTTCAGTACTTCCACAGCCCGGAAAGTCATATCCTGAAGGTTTCCAACAGGTGTTGGAACCAGGATCAGCTTTCCGGTATCAGATTTGTTCAACATAATCACGGATTAAGCGGAATAACCCTTCATAGGCAGTAAGCGGCAAGCCTTCAGCACGGTCGTCCGGGTTATGATATTCCTTGTATTCATCACCAAGGGTGTAAACAAAGAAGGCTGGAACTCCTTTCGCATAAAGAGGGTAATGGTCACTATTGGCGGCCTCACCTCGTTTTTTCACGGCTGCGATATAGTTGTTTTTATCATTAATTTTTTTCAGCAGCTCAAACTGCGGTTTCAGCCTTGAGCCGTTAACCACTTTAATTCCTTTACTTCCGCTGCCGATCAAGTCGATATTCATTACAAACTTTACTTTATCCAGGTCTACCGGAGGATGATTGGCAAAATGTATGGATCCGTGCAGGCCGGCTTCTTCTCCACTGAAGAATACAAACATGAGTGAATGCCCGGGACGATTGGCCGAATCAGCAAAATGCCGGGCCAGATCAAGCGCCATTGCTGTTCCACTGGCATTGTCGTGTGCACCACAATAGCAGGTATTTTCTCCCATGCGGCCAAGGTGATCATAATGAGCGGTGATCAGTACGAAGCTGTCAGGATTTTCAGTACCTGGCAGGTAACCGTACACGTTAGCGGTTCTGTAGTTGTTAATGAATTTATTCTCAACGTCCAGCGTAACTTTATCAGGATCATTCCAGGCTGACTTTAGTACATCAATTACAATGTGAGGATTGGTTTGGGAAGCACCGGAAACGCTCCAGGTAAGTTTTTCGCTGTCCTGTAATACAATATATCCGTCTGCGCCAAAAAAATTCACATGTACGATCTGCGGGAGATTGGCCCGCATTTTTTCATCAAATTTTGAAGCATCCACGAGTAACAGGTGGCCTTTCAGGTTCCGGCTGCGCAATGCCTGCATTTTCTCATGATTTTTCAAATGCCCGGGATTCAGTTTAACAATATCAAAACTGCCTTTTTTCCCTTCGGAATAGGGTCTTACCTGAAAATCGTAGCCTGCCTTCATACTTTTGTCACCGGCTGACATTTTCATCTCCCCGGGGAATGTATTAATGGAGAAGCTGTATGGCTGACGGTAAGAACCTTCCCACTTTTCAATGCCCAGCTTCTGAAGTTCATCCACGAGATAGCCGGCAGCAATGTGGTCACCCTGATTAACATAACCTCTGCCATGCATGCTTTCGGATGCCAGTGTGTCAATATGTTTCCTGGCAAAATCGATATTCTGACCTTTCAGGGTTATGGTCAGTATCAGACCTGTAAAAAGCAATATTTTTTTCATGATCACATATATCTTCGTTCTACAAAACTCAGTAATTGCTGTGTAGCCGTGGCCTTGTTGCTCCAGTTATACTTGCTTTGGAGTTCATCAAATATGAGTGCGGCATTTTCAAGGTCACCTGCACGGTTCAGGCGCTTGATAGCATCATTGTATTCATGCATATTGCCTTTGAAAAGCTCGTTGATAAACAGGAATTTTTCATTTATGCCAATGGCTGTTTTAATATCTGTAACCGGCTTTTTCTTCAGTCTTTCGCCCAGTGTGCCATTCTGTTTGGATAAGCCAATGCGATCATAAAGAGATGCCTTTCCGGTATTCTGTAGCTTTTCAGCAAGGGTGGATTTCTTCTGGGAAAAAAGGTTGATCGAGCCTGGGGTGTCCTCTTTTGTTGCAGATTTATTATCCTTAGGTTCTGCATTCTTTTTATCTGGCTTTTCCGTGCCGGCTTGTTGATCTTCTGCAGGCTCCTTATTTTTCTCAGCTTTAATCTCTTCCCTGCTTTGCTCTTCAGGTTTTAGTTCATCCTGATCCGAATCAGCATCTTCCTTCATCTCACCGGCGGTGTCTTTCTTCTCTTTCCGTTGCTCTTCGGCGGGCGTTTTGCTTTCAGGCCTGGTTTCTTCTTCTGGCTTTGCCTCTGGTTCTTTCTTTTGCTCCTGATCTGTTTCTGTCTTTTTTTCTTTATCTGTCCCTGCCTTTTCCCGGTGCTCTTCTACGGCTTTTTCCTTCAGATCATCTTCGTGCGGGTGTTGCTGTTGGGCGGTTTCTGCTTCTTCACGTTTAAGGCCCTGTGTTTCTTCTCCGGATTTTATTTCCGGCTCTGGTTCTTCCTTTTCCCGGGTTTTAGCAAGCATTTCAGCTATTTCTTCCTTTTGTTTGTCAGGCCGTTCTTCTACTTTCTCAGGGCTTGCTGCGGTGGTTTTCTCCTCTGCATTCAATTTCAGTCCAATACCCTCATTAAGCTGGCTTCCCTGGTTAATCTTATCGAGATACATGAAATACTGATATAGCTGCCGGATGTTATCCTGTATAATATCGATTTCTATTTGCGGAATTTTACCCTGATACCCATTAACGGTTTGCGTTTGCTCAACGATTGACTCCAGTAAACGAATGATTTCCTCTGTTACTAATTCCTTGCTCATAAATAGCTGCGTTTTTTACTTATTTGGTTAAATTTGCTTCAGGAAGAATTCAAGCAAAAGTAAAAAATTGTAGCGCACGTTGCACGTTTTTTTTCCAACAGGAAATCAACACAAAAGGGATACTGATGTACGTTGAACGAAATATGAAAGCCGGTGGTCGTACCGGATGGATAGAAGTGATTGCAGGCTCGATGTTTTCGGGTAAGACCGAAGAATTAATACGGCGTCTTAAAAGAGCCAGGATTGCAGGCTTAGAAGTGCAAATATTTAAGCCCTCCCTGGATAAGCGTTATGATGATATACAGGTGGTATCCCATGATGAAAATATGATACAGTCAACTCCGGTAAGCTCATCATCCCAAATTTTGCTTTATGCTGAAGATGCCAGGGTAATAGGTATAGATGAGGCACAGTTTTTTGATTCGGAACTGGTTAATGTTTGCAATGAGCTTGCAAGGCGTGGTGCACGGGTAATAGTTGCAGGTCTTGATATGGATTTTCGAGGGAAGCCGTTTGGACCCATGCCTCAGTTGCTGGCCATAGCAGAAGATGTTTTTAAAACGCATGCCATTTGCGTCCGCTGTGGTAATCTGGCACAATTCTCTCACCGGAAAACAGGCAATGGCAGAACAGTTATACTTGGTGAAATGGATACTTATGAGCCTTTGTGCCGCGAATGCTTTTTACAGGCTAAGAAAGATTAATTACTTAAATAGATTGTGGTTTCGGAATCTTCGCCGTGCCTGCCCATGGCAATGGTGCCTATGCCGGTGAGTTCAGGCGAGTTGGTTACGGTAGCTGTATCTTTTCTGGCCGTTACATTCAGTTTCATCTTGAGCCTGAAAGTAAATTCGTAAATGCCATTGCTGTTGGTGTATCCTACTATCCTGATGTCATTTTGGTATAGTTCCACCCGGGCGTCAGGAACAATTACGCTGGGAGACCCTGCATAAACCACCTTTACCCTGCCCACCATATCTTCTTTTTTCCTGCACCCGCTGGTGCTAATGATTATAGCGGGCATTATTACCAGAAGTAAGGATTTCATATATAAAGGCAGTTTCATAATTATGCAGAATTTGATACCTTTGCTAACTTTCTTTTGATTAACAAATATAAGGATAAAATTATGCTGAAAAGATCAATAGCTGTAATTTTTTTGTTATCAGTTATATTTTACGGGTTTTCACTGATGAATGAAAAAGAGAAGAATCCGGTAGTACTGATTAAAACTTCCAAAGGTGACATTAAGGTGATGCTTTATAATGATACACCTAAACACCGTGACAATTTTCTGAAGCTTGCTAAAGAGGATTACTACGATAACAGGATTTTTCACCGGGTGATCAGGAATTTTATGATACAGGCCGGATGGACAAAGCAGGGCGTTGATGATCCTGATTACCGTTTGCCGGCGGAAATAGAGAAGAATCATTTTCATAAGCGCGGAGCTCTGGCAGCAGCACGTCAGGGAGATAGGGTAAACCCAAAGCGTAAGTCAAGCGGGTGCCAGTTTTATATCGTTGACGGGAGGAAATTCACCAACGAGCAACTCGATTATTATGAAAAGCAGATGAGCCATAAATATACACAAGAGCAACGAGAGATATATACAACTGTTGGGGGTGCTCCCCACCTGGACGGTTCTTATACCGTGTTTGGCGAGGTACTGGAAGGAATGGATGTGGTGGATGCCATAGCCGCTGTGAAAACCGGATCAGGAAATAAGCCCCTGGAAGATGTCACTATAATCAGTATGGAAGTATTGGAGGAATAGAAAAGTCGATCAGATGAAGGAAAAAATTGAAGATTATCGTCGGGAAATCGAAAATTATACTGCCGGGAACTTTGAGGAGCTGGAAAGCTTCAGGATTAAGTATTTAAGTAAAAAAGGTCTTATCCCTGCGCTTTTTGCTGATTTCAGAAATGTACCCAATGAGCAGAAAAAAGAAATGGGACAGCAGCTGAATCAGTTGAAGCAACTGGTGCAGCAGCGTATAGCCGCCATCCGTGATGAACTTCAGGCAAAGGAGCAGGAAATACAAAGCTGTGATGATCTTAGTCTGCCTGTAGGCTGGAGAAATGTAGGATCACGCCATCCGGTGTCTGTTGTGAAAAATCAAATCAATGAGATATTCAAAAAGATCGGATTTACTGTTGCTGAAGGTCCGGAAATTGAAGATGATTTTCATAATTTTTCAGCGTTGAACTTTCCTGCGGAACATCCTGCACGCGACATGCAGGATACATTTTTCATAGAAAAAGATCCTGACATAGCCTTGCGCACTCATACATCTTCAGTACAGGTGAGGGTGATGGAAAGCACAAAGCCTCCCATACGGATTATAGCACCAGGCAGAGTCTTTCGTAATGAAGCCATCTCAGCACGGGCTCACTGCATATTCCATCAGGTTGAAGGATTGTATGTGGATGAAAATGTATCATTCGCCGATATGAAGCAGACATTGTTGTACTTTGCCCGTGAGATGTTTGGAGAAGACTCTGAGATCCGGTTGCGACCTTCCTATTTTCCGTTTACTGAGCCTTCGGCTGAAATGGATGTGAACTGCAATATCTGTGGAGGAAAAGGATGCAACGTATGCAAGTACACCGGTTTTCTCGAAATCATGGGCTGTGGTATGGTGGACCCTAATGTGTTGGAATCCTGCGGTATTGATAGTGAAAAATATACCGGATTTGCTTTTGGCATGGGTGTGGAGCGTATCGCTATGCTCAAATACCAGGTAAATGATCTCAGGCTGTACTTTGAAAATGATATGCGTTTTCTGAAGCAATTCAGTAATTCGATAGATTAGTATAAAACAGAAGATGACTGCTGTATTGCCTGCCTTTTTTTCTTTGTTTTCATGCCTTAAATTATTCCCAAACAACAATGAAGGTAAGAAAGCATATCAGAGCTTATCAAATAGTTATCCGCTAAAAAAAGAGGCTGCCTCACTTTTGAGACAGCCTCTTTTTTTAGTTTGTGGGTAATTCGTAATGAATTCCGGCATCAGGGCCAAGCGGAATGCCAAATATCAACCAGACAATTAGTAAAAGCACCCAGAAAAGGAAAAATGCTATCGAATAAGGTATCATAGTTGCTACAATGGTACCTATACCTGCTTTAGGATCATACTTTTGCACAAAGGCAATAATCAGTGCAAAAAAGCTCATCATAGGTGAAATAATGTTGGTTACACTGTCACCGATACGATATACCATTTGTGATAATTCAGGAGAATATCCCATAATCATAAACATGGGGATAAAGATAGGAGCCAGCAGAGCCCACTTGGCAGAGGCGCTTCCCATCAGCATGTTTATACTTGCTGACAAAATGATAAATAATATCATCAGGGGTATAAGGCCAATATCAGCCGACATCAATAATCCGGCACCTTTCACTGCTATTATTATTCCAAGGTTACTCCATTTGAAAAAGGCCACAAACTGGGCAGCAAAAAATACAAGTACAAGATAAGTTGACATGGTTTTCATAGAATCAGATGCTCCTTTCATCACGTCGGCATCATTTTTAAACCTGCCCACAATCACTCCGTAAACAACACCCATTGCACCTGCTATAATAAATATCATGGCCACAACGCCTTTAATCAAAGGTGAGTTCAGGAAGCCACCTTCTTCACCACGTAAAAAGCCACCAGAAGGGAGAATACCCCATAATGTAATTCCAAGAATTATCAGGAATGCTATGAAAGCACCCCTCAAACCCTTCTTTTCTTTTTTGGAAATAGTGTTATATTCATCTTCATGATCAGCTTCTGCGCCTGTGTACTTGCCAAGCCGTGGTTCCACCAGCCGTTCAGTAACAAGCGTACCCGCGAGTGCAATAACAAAAGTGGAGGCCACCATAAAATAATAGTTGGCTGTAGGGTTAACTTCATATTCAGGATCAAGAATGTGTGCTGCTTCCTGAGAAAGACCGGCCAGCAACGGATCAATAGTTCCCAAAACCAGGTTGGCGCTGAAGCCACCCGACACACCGGCAAAAGCTGCAGCCATTCCCGCAATGGGGTGCCGCCCGAGTGCGTGAAAGATTATACCTGCAAGTGGAACAAGCAGGACATATCCCACGCTTGATGCTACATTGGATACTATACCCGCAAATACGATTACAAAGGTTATCAGGTGTCTGGGTGATTTTAAAACCAATACCTTAATTAATACTTTAATTAATCCGCTCTGCTCGGCAATGCCGATACCCAACATGGCAACCAGCACTATGCCAAGTGGTGCAAAACCTGTAAAGTTTTTCACCATTTTAAGCAGTATCTGGTGAATACCGTTTTCGGAGAGTAAGTTTACCGGTTTGATTATTTCCCCGGTAGCCGGGTGAATGGCTTCCCAGCCCAATAAATGGCCGATAGCAGAAAATACTAAGGCTGCGAGGGCAAACAGGGCAAATAATGTGGCAGGATGCGGCAGGGCGTTTCCTGCCCGTTCGATCCAATTCAATGCTCGTTGGAGAAATCCAACCTTCTTTCCGTTTTCATCCATTTTTTAACATAGATTTCGATGTCAAATATGACGGCAAAAATACTAAGAACTGTAATACTGCAATGTTCTAACTGATATATTTAGACCGGGGGATGATTTTTTGCACAAAAACCAGTATGGTATGGCTTTTACAGCTTGCCTCAATTTAGTATATTTATTGCCTGCATAAAGCAAAATGAACTTATCTAATTATATGGGACCTAAAAAGAAAATACTCAGGCTGGATGACAGCTTCCTGGAACCGGAGGAATTGCTCTGGATGATCACTTCCACCAATGATGACTACCGGATGGCTTACTTCTTCAATAAAAACCTGAAGTTCCGGTTTTACCGCTATACCACCCTTGACTATAAATTGCCAGGCAAAAAGCTTACAGGTGCCTATTCAGTGTATGTGTTTGAACAGGAGGGTCTTCCCAATTCCTGGTATCTGCTCAGCAATAAACATGAAAACGGAAACCTCATTAAAAAATCAGGTAATGTGGATTTTCTTTTGATAGCCAGGGGAACACCAGATGCAGTGGAAGTAGATGATATTACCTCCAGGATCAGGCAATTCCCGGAAACACTTTTTGTTCAGCATGTGGATCCTGATAAACTTGACAACATCGGTGAGGTGCTTGATTTGCTGGAGATCAAGATGATTGAGGTAAAAAAGGAAAGAAAAAAGAATGAGCTGGCCGGTAAGAACAAAATGTAAGTCAAATATGTAATAGATTTGGAACAAAGAAAAAAATCACATGCATCAGCTAATTTCAGAAAAGGAAAATATGAAAACCAAGATCATCACCACTATTGGTCCCGCTTCCTCAAGCTACGAGGTATTGGAAAGATTCATACTGGAGGGCGTGGATGTATTCCGGATTAATTTTTCTCACGGTTCTCATAAAGATCATGAAAGAACCATTAAAACAGTTCATGAGCTGAACAGGAAGCATAAGCGTCATGCTGCAGTGCTGGCAGACCTCCAGGGGCCAAAGATCAGGATCGGCAAGCTGAAAGAGGAATTCATCAAAATAAATGAAGATGATATTGTTTACTTTGAATATGGTAAAAAGCAAACGCGTGAGGATGTAATACCCGTAGATTACAAAGGTTTTACGGAGGATGTGAATGTGGGGGAGATGATCCAGATTGACGACGGCAGGCTATTGCTGGAAGTAACAGGAAAAATATCCAAAGACAGGATAGAAACCAAAGTGCTTTATGGAGGCATGCTTCTTCCTCGCAAAGGAATTAACCTGCCCCACACAAAAATCAAATTGCCCGGGCTCACCAGCAAGGATATGCAGGATCTGGATTTCATTTTAAAGATGAGTGTACAGTGGATTGCGCTTTCTTTTGTACGGTCGGCTTCTGATATAATCGAACTGAAACACCACATCAGGGAAAAGACCAAACGCAAGGAACCGCTGATAGTGGCTAAAATAGAAAAGCCGGAAGCGGTGAAGGATATCGATAATATAATTGATATGGCAGATGCGCTGATGATTGCCCGGGGGGATCTTGGAATAGAGATGCCATTGGAAGAAGTTCCGCTTATTCAGAAGAATATCGTAAAAAAATGCATGACCAGATCAAAGCCTACCATCATAGCCACTCAAATGATGGAAGGGATGATCAGTAATTTTTCACCCACCCGCGCAGAGGTAAATGATGTTGCAAATGCCGTTATGGATGGGGCAGATGCCCTGATGCTTAGCGGGGAAACATCTGTAGGGCATAATCCTGTGAGGGTAGTTCAGGTGATGAAAAAGATAATCGGACATGTGGAAGCCTATCAGGATATATATTATAAGAATTTCTCGCCAGAAGAAAATAGCTACAAACGGTTTATATCTGACTCTATTGTATATAATGCCTGCGAAATGGCCCAACAGGTGAATGCCCGCGCCCTGGTGGGGCTTACCCATAGCGGATACACGGCTTTTAAAATTGCCGGGCAAAGACCTAAAGCGGCTATTTATGCCTTTACCAATGATCACTCCATTGTGAGCAAGCTAAGCCTGGTATGGGGAGTTACTGCGTTTTATTACGATAAGTTCGTATCCACAGATCATACGATTGGAGACATATTGCTGTTTTTAAAAGATGAAGGGTTGATTGAAAAAGGTGATCTGGTGATTAATACAGCTTCCACGCCATTGAAGAAGCAGTCAAAAACCAATATGATGAAGTTATCGGTAGTGGAATGATGAAAACTTGATGATTTTTAAATACCCTGACCATCCTGCTTTTCCAGGCCCAGGGCATTGTAGGTTTTTTCAGCAGCCAGTTTTTCAGCACCTTTGATGGAAAAGTCGCAGCCGTCTTCATATGCTTCACTGTCAATAAAAATACGTACGATATATTGCTTATCGACACCAATGCCCACTTCCTTCACTACTTTAAAATCAATTTCACGGCGTTCTTTCTGCGACCATTCAATGAGTTTACTTTTGAAGTTAATCTCATTTTCCACCAGGTCATCCAGATCCATATGTACCTTTATAATGTTTTCCACCACTTTTTTTTGGGTGAATTCATATCCCTTATCCAGATAAACGGCACCAACAAAAGCTTCAAAAGCGTCGCCCTTGATGGATCGTGCGTTGTTTCTTCTGTCGGAAGAGGAGGAAATGAGCTTGTCGAGGCCCAGCTTCATAGAAAGGCTGTTAAGCTGTGCCCTGCTGACAATTTTTGAGCGGGTTTCAGTGAGAAATCCTTCATCTTTAAAAGGAAACTTCTTAAATAGAAAATCCGCCACAATGGCACCCAGGATGGCGTCTCCGAGATACTCCAGGCGCTCATTGCTATCTTTCACGCCTTCTTTTATCTCAGAGGCCACTGATTTATGTGTAAGTGCCAGTTTATACAAAAAAATATTTCCGGGATAGAACCCGAAAATATTTTTTATAGATTCAAATAACTCTTTATCTTCCGAAAAATGAGCTTTTACTGGCTTAAATACACTCAAGGCTTAATCTTTATATTTCTTAAAAATCAAGGTAGCGTTATGGCCACCAAAGCCAAAGGTATTTGATAATCCGTAATTGATCTCCCTTTCACGGCCTTTATGCGGAGTGAAGTCGAGACCGTCAGCAATTTCCGGATCCTGATTATCCAGATTAATGGTTGGTGGCACAAAATCATGCTTCACAGCCATAACTGTTGCGATAGCTTCTAAGGCACCAGCGGCCCCCAAAAGATGGCCGGTCATGGATTTGGTTGAATTGATGCTGATTTTCCTGGCATGTTCTCCAAATGTGCTGAGGATTGCTTTTGGTTCAGCCAAATCGCCCAGGGGCGTTGAAGTACCATGAGTATTGATGTGATCAATATCCTCAGGTTTAATCCCGGCATCTCTTAATGCTTCATTCATAGACCTGGTGGCTCCTTCACCTTCAGGGTGCGGGGAAGTCATATGGTGTGCATCTCCGGACATTCCGGAACCAATAACCTCTGCATAAATGGTAGCACCACGTTTTCTGGCATGTTCCAGTTCTTCAAAGATCATGGCTCCGCCGCCTTCTCCCAATACAAAACCATCACGGTCTTTATCAAAGGGGCGGGAAGCTTTTTCCGGTTCATCATTGCGTGTTGATATGGCATGCATGGCGTTAAAACCGCCTACACCAGCTTCATTAACTGCTGCCTCTGAGCCTCCTGTTACAAATATATCTGCTTTGCCCAGCCTGATGAGGTTAAAGGCATCTGCAAGGCTGTGTGCGGATGAAGCACAAGCTGATACGGTTGAATAATTTGGCCCTTTCAAACCATATTTGATAGAAATATGGCCGGCTGCAATATCCGCGATCATTTTCGGAATGAAAAACGGATTAAAGCGTGGAGTGCCGTCTCCTTTGGCAAAACCGGAAATCTCGGATATGAAGGTTTCAAGGCCCCCAATTCCTGATCCCCAGATGACACCAGCCCGGTCAAGATTCAAAGCTTCCAGATCAACAGCGGAATGCTTAATGGCTTCGTCGGCGCTTATCAACGCAAACTGCGAGTACAAATCAAGCTTGCGGGCTTCTTTGCGGTCAAAGTAATCATTTGCATTATATCCGCTTACCTCGCAAGCAAAATGTGTCTTGAACCTGCTGGCATCAAAACGTGTAATTGGAGCTGCACCGCTTTTCCCTTCCCTGAGCCCCTCCCAGGTTTCCCCAAGATTCTTGCCCAGCGGTGAAATCGTGCCTAATCCTGTGACAACTACGCGTTTTAATTCCATTGAATTTGATTCAGTTGCTTATTTTGAATTGTTTTCGATGTAGGAAATAGCTTCGCCTACTGTGCCAATCTTTTCTGCCTGATCGTCAGGGATGGCAATGTTGAATTCTTTTTCGAATTCCATGATCAGTTCTACGGTATCCAGTGAATCGGCACCAAGATCATTGGTAAAGCTCGCTTCCGGGGTCACTTCGCTTTCGTCAACTCCCAATTTGTCAACGATAATAGCTTTTACTCTTGTTGCAATATCAGACATTGTCCTAATTTTTTGGTTAAACAAGTGTGCAAAGAAATAAATTAAAAGGGTTAAAAACAAGAAAAAAATCGCTTCTTTTCATGTGAGAATCTTTACTGTCCAGCATATCAATTGAATATGCCTTTTCTAAAGTGCATATTTAACATTCCTTGTTCCTAAGAGAAATGCACTATCAGGCTCAATGGCAAGTTATTATTGTTTGCAAAAGCCCTAAAGCACTGCTCAGCGGTGAAAGATATAATGTAACGGCTCTTTCCGGTTATTTCTTATACCTTTACAGCAAAAAAACAGGATGTTCAATATTGCTGTATTTGCTTCAGGAAGTGGCACTAATGCTGAAAACATTGTCAGGTATTTCAGAAACCACACTTTTATTAAACCTGCCTTGATTATTTCTAACAATAAAGACGCATATGTGTTGCAAAGGGCGAAAAAACTTGATGTCCCGGCCGAATATATTCCCACTTCTGTATTCAAAAACAATCCTGAAAAGGCTCTTCAGCTGCTCAGTAAATATCAGATCGATTTTATTGTTCTGGCTGGATTTATGGTACTGGTGCCTGCTCAAATCCTCAAAGAATTTGAAAGCAGGATTCTGAACATTCATCCTGCATTGCTCCCGGATTATGGTGGAAAGGGCATGTATGGAGCCAATGTGCATAAAGCTGTTATTGCTGCGGGAGAAAGGCAATCGGGCATTACCATCCATTATGTTAATGAAAAATATGATGAAGGTCAGATTATATTCCAGGCCACCTGCCCTGTGTCAAAAGATGATGATCCGGAATCACTGGCGAAAAAAGTACACAAGCTGGAGTATGAGCATTATCCTCCCATAATTGAAAGTGTAATAGAGGTTAAAAAATAAAAAATGAAGGTCACTTTTTTCGAAACTCCCGTAACATAAGGTATCATTGTTTTTCTTTTAGTGACTATACGGGTTCAAGGCCATCTGTTAGTCCTTGTTCCCCCGTTTTATATATTGTATGACCCACCTTTAAATTTTCATGTTGAGTAAGCGGGATTGTAATCCTTACGAATTCAGCATTTTAGTGGTAGCCTGTCATTTACCGGGGCAATATATCCCGGTTGACGGATTTCTTTCATTGCATTTATTGCTTTTGTTGGGAACAGTTCCATTTTGTTGTTCTTCCGCCTGAAGCGGATTCATCCCGGTCAATTATTCATTTGTATCATGCAGTGAGTTGCCGGATATTTTGCATTAAGGCTCCGGGGAAAATACTTGCAGGTTTTCCAGCTCATAAATTTGAAGATTTATTGATCCGGCGCGTGTGAAATTTGACCGGAAAATACATGAAAGGGTTTTAATTCTGTTCTTATTCCTGTTTTCTTCTTAACTTCTCCTTGTTAACTTAGAACGAAACAAGAACGAAACAAG
>CAYZDA010000065.1:0-13562 GCA_964477095.1 uncultured Bacteroidales bacterium
CCCATTGGATATACCGGAGCAAGCTGACCCTCAATTTATCATTTTTTTCTGTCATTCCGGCAGATGCTGACCCCCAAACTGAGAAAGTAGGGCAAAAATCCGGAGTATGCTGACCCCGGGTTATTGAATTATCATCATCAAAAATCCGGAGCATGTTGACCCCCTGGGAACAGTTTTGGTTTATTGTGGTAAACATAGTATTAAAACATAACCACAAAAACCATAACGATGGCAGGAAAACCCAAACAAATGAGTCAGATTAAGCAATTATTGCGTCTTCATCAGCAAGGCGAAAGTAAAAAAGTATCGCCCGCATATTGGGCATCAGTAAAAATACCGTAAAAACTTACCTGGAAAAACCAGCGCATTCCAGATATAGCGTGGTGGAGCTTTTAGCCCTTGAGGATGAAGCCCTGGGAGCAAAATTCCATGCAGGCAACCCGGCCTACAAAGACCCTCGTTTATCGGGCAAAAGGTCAATGTAGTTTATACCCCGCAGCATGGTTTATATTTACGCTCAAAACAAACGCATCGCTGTTCATCCGCGAAGCCACACGCCGGGGGGATATACCACCATTAAAGCCCATTATGCTCTAAACTCCAACTGGAGTTGATAGAAGACCGTCACGCCCGAAAGTCAACCATTATCGCCAGTCAATTGCCGGTGGCCAATTGGTTTGATGGAATGAAAGAAATGAAAAAAGTTGGGATAAATTTCCTGTCAACCATCAAGAAGTGTTTAAGCGTCTTAAAGAGTTTTGATTATTTTTATTTATCTGGTAGTTGGGATACCCGCCAAATGATACTGGGTTCGGTCTTTATTGAAAAATTGATTTTTGAAAAAAATTCATTCCGAACCCCAGGACTCAACTCTGTCATTGAGTCCATCCTACATATTTCCAGTAATTTTTGCGAATAAAAAAAGGGGACAGGTTTATCAAAATATAAACCTGTCCCCTTTGGTAGTCCGTAGGGGATTCGAACCCCTGTTACCAGGATGAAAACCTGGCGTCCTAACCTGACTAGACGAACGGACCAAAAGAACTTTTTCGCTTAAGCGAGTGCAAAGGTAATGCAAGATTTTTATTCTGCAAACTTTTTTATCAAAAAAAATCACTTTTTTTTACCTTAATCTTCATCGCTCAATGTAGATTGCTGCTATTCAAAAGTGAATGTGAGCCAAAACATTTTTGAATTAAGCCTGTCCACTCCTTTCGAATACAGGTTATTTTCCACTTTCAGTAAATTAAGAACCCCGTATGCCATTTTTAATTCTATACCAAATTTAAAATAAGTAAGGTAAAAATCAAAGCCTACTCCCAGTTCTCCGGAAAGATCATGTGGTTTTAGTTTTATCTGAACCTCTTCGTTGGTAACTTCTTTTTTCGACTGTGAAGCCAGATCAAGGCTATATCTTGCACCGCCGGTTACATAGGCCCTGGAATTATGAAGCCGTTTTGATTTGTATTTAAAATAAATGGGAAAGTCAATATAAGTGGATTCCACAGCTTTAACATCTGAAACTATAGTACTGTCACCCAGGCGCAACTTGTACCTCAGGCGGCGTTCGCCAAACGAAAGGGTTGGAACAAACCTCAGATCAAGATACTTGTACATCTTCATACTGGAAACAATCCCTATGTTAAAGCCCGGTTGCGGCACCGGTTCCAGCAACATCAGGGTATCTGAAACACGGTCGGAAGGGTCCACCCTGGTTACACGGAAATCCATACTGTTAAAGCCCAGGGTAAACCCGAAATGGAATTTTTTCTGATCATAGCGCGGAAGATTCATGGGCCCTCTCCTCTGTGAATACAGGGACGTTCCCACTACTATCAGCATAAATAATAAAATCCATTTAACAGGTTTCATAAATCAACGGCCCTGATTTGAGTGTCTTTAACGTTAGCTTCCCGATTATATTTTACAACCTGTCTTATTCTGTTTTCTCAATATGTTCCAATGCCTGTAGTATAACATTAAAAACGTAATGACTACCGGGCAGCACTTCAGCAAAGTTTTCCCTGGCTTTAAGCAGGTATTCTTTGGCTTTCACAGGCTCTGCCTCCATTTTCAGTTTAGCCAGGCCAAAATATATGTTTCCCTTTGCTTCATATCTCCCTTCATATTCTTCCAGCTGCTCCTGCATTAAGCTGGTAAAATCAGCCGTTTTTCCCTCCTGCCGGTAAAGGTTTGCCAGATCATCAATTACCCGGGGACTGGCGGGTGCCCGTGCAAAAATCTCAGTTGCCACAGAGTCTGCCCTGTCAGCATCTCCAGTAGCAAAATAAAGCTGAAGCATATTCTGCAGGGTGTTATAATCACCAGGGGAATAGTCCATACTCCGCTCATAAAACATCTGTGCCTTATCTGGTTTCCCCAGCTCCATCAAAGCTATACCGGCCATCCTTGCAGCATCCGCTTTCTGCAGCGAATCCTGGTAGAGCCGGAAAGCCTCGTTGGCATGAATTACAGCATTCGCCTGCTGATTCGTGAATAAATATGCATAGCCGAGATTATAATGACTGGCAGGAAAAGTATCATTTTGCTGAATGCTCTTGCGGAACAACGGAATTGCTTTTTGAAAGCTTTGGTCCATGGTAAAACAATAGGCAAGCAGATAATACGTCCTGAAATGCTCATCGCCATGCTTTAATGCTTTTGCACTGTACTTTTGAACGGTATCCAAAGGGTTAGCCCCGGATTCAAGGCTGTTGGCATAGCTCAGATACACCTCAAACCAGTAATTAGCCAGGTTTCTGTACAAAAGGTAATCCTTACCGTTTTTTCTTATCAGTCGCCTTGTCAGTGAATCCGCATCAAATTTAATCATGTCATAGCTTCCCGGCTTTCCACGGTAATCCATCACTGTTTCATCTTCCTCCAAATCCTTAAGTCCGAACAAAACATGATTAATTGAATTCACAAAATAGCTGCTTACCAAAGTAGTTTTCTCCTCCAAAAGTCGCGGGTTATTATTGCGCGGATCAGCGCTGTGAAGCAGCTCCCAGGCCGAATAATACTGTTTTTCGTTAACGAGGCTGCGGGCTGAATCAATTACATCCTGCTGTGCGTTTAACACAAAACCACTGAAGCACAAAAATATCACAATAAAGTATCGCATAATGTCATCGGTTAAATCTACGGTTGAACAATCGCCGGTTATCAGCATCCTTATCCTTTTTATTGAGCGGTTTCCCGGAGAATATCTGATGCCGCCATATCAGATAAAAACCTGCAGCCATCCATATCACATCCGCATAGTCGGCAACTGCTGAAAAACCATTCACGAACAGCTTGAACTGAGTAGCATTGAAAAGATAAGGCAGGTAAAGAATTGCGGCAACAAAGTCACTGTATTTAAAGGCTGACAGCCACAAGGGTAAGGCTGTCATAAAGTGGGAAAAGATAATGAATTTCCCCAATAAAAAGCTGATCACAAAAAACATCCATCCCGAAACCACAAGACCGTAAGCGCTCTTCTCCCTGGCGTTGACATGGATAAGATAAGAAACAAGCAAAGGAGTTATCAGCATCAGCAGCCTGAACTGCCGTGATGAACCCATAGCTGCAGCAGCCCATAACAAACTCCCCCCCAACGAAACCACCATTAGCAGGCCATAAAAAAGAACCAGCCTTCTATTTCCCAGGCGCTGGAAAAAATTCATGATACTGCGATCAACTTTGGCAGGAATAGATTCCATAGGTTAGAGGTAGTTTCATGGCGCTAATCTAACAATTTTCCACTTACCTTCTGTTTTACGATACTGTATTCTGTCGTGTAGCCGCCCGGGCCTCCCCTGCCAAAACTCCACCATCTGCGGTTTCACCAGATATCCACCCCAAAAAGGTGGACGACTGACTTCTTTATCTTTAAAGCGTTTATAGACTTCAAACGCATTATCCTCAAGCTCTTTCCTGTTGGCTATTTCACTGCTTTGAGGTGAGGCCCAGGCGCCCAGCTTGCTGTCGCGCGGACGGCTGGCAAAATAATCATCTGATGTAGATTCGTTCACCTTAACAGCCTCTCCCTGAACCCGCACCTGCCGTTCAAGTTCGGGCCAGAAAAACACAAGTGAGCAAAACGGGTTTTTATCCAGCTCACGGGCCTTGTCGCTTTGGTAATTGGTAAAGAATTTAAAGCCTTTGTCATCCACTTTTTTCAGGAGCACTATGCGCGAAGAGGGCTTTCCTTTTGTGTTTACTGTGGAAAGTGTCATGGCATTCAATTCACTTACTTTACAGATCAGGGCCTGATCAAACCACTCCCTGAACTGCTCCAGCGGATTTTGTTTTACATCCGCCTTACTAAGCCTGGCTTTACTGTAATTGACCCTTATATTATATAGCTGCTGTTCTTTTTCATTCATAATAAGCGGTTGGCTTCCGTATAAAGATTTATCTTATTAACAGGCACCACACCCACATGTTCACACACAAGACCTCCAGCAAGATTTGACAGGGCTGCAATAGATTTCATATCCATTTTTTGGGCCAGGCACAGTGCGGCAACGCTCACCACCGTGTCTCCGGCACCCGATACATCAGCAATGGAACGAAAATGAGCTGGTATTCTCACAATTTCCGTCCCGTCGCTTATCATAACACCCTTGTCCGACATAGTTACCATCACCAGTTCATGCTGCTGATTATCCTGCAGCCTGAATATTGCTTTTTCAATCTGATCCATGGTTTCCAGGCGGTCAAGTTTGAGCCCTTCTTTAAGCTCTTTAAGGTTGGGTTTAAATAATGACAGGTTTTTATAATTCAGAAAGTTTTTCCTCTTCGGATCTGTTACTACCGGGATATTCAGTTCATTAGCCAGCTCTCCAATTTTGCTGATAACTCCTGCAGTAATCAAGCCCTTATCATAATCCTCAAAAATGATCACATCAGGCCTGCGCTTACGCATCACTTTCTCGCAATTATCCAGAAACAACTGCTGCTCTTCACTGTTCAGCTCGTCGGTGGTTTCTTCATCCACCCGCAGCATCTGTGTATTGTTCCCGATCACACGGAATTTAGTGGTGGTGGAACGAAACCTGGAAGTTATAATTCCTTCTTCGGTTATTTCCCGTTTTTTCAAAAGCTCCCTGAATTCATCACCTTTAACATCCTTCCCTATAACTGCACATGGAATTGGAGTGGCGCCCAATGCCCTAATGTTCAGCGCCACATTTGCCGCTCCTCCCAGCCTGTTGGCTCTTTTATCCACTGAAACCACCGGCACAGGTGCTTCCGGTGAGATGCGCTCCACACGCCCCCATAAATAGGCATCCACCATTACATCACCGATGATCATAGCAGTCTGCCTGCTGAAGGTATCGAATATCCTGTTGTAATCCATAACTAATCTGTCAGTTTCGATAATGCTGCTTTAATCCTTGATGCTGCTTCTTTTATTCTGTCGGAAGAAGTGGCATAGCTGATTCTGATACAGTTGGGATCACCGAATGCATCCCCCGGCACAATGGCTACATGGGCATTATGTAACAGGTATTCACACAGATCCATGGAATTTTCTATCTTTTCATCACCATTTTTCTTACCGAAGTAACGGCTAATGTCGGGAAACACATAAAAAGCTCCACCCGGCACATTGGTGCTAAAACCCGGAATGTCATTAAGCAGTTCAAGCAGCAGGTCACGTCTTTGCAGGAAGGCTTTTTTCATCTCTTCCATTTCCCTGATTTCTGCAGGGTCCTTTTCAAAGGCTGCAATACTGGCCCGCTGGGCAATGGAGTTTGTTCCGCTGGTAAACTGGCCCTGAAGCTTGTTGCACGCAGAAGCCACATCCGCGGGAGCAGCAATAAAGCCTATGCGCCAGCCGGTCATGGCAAAACCCTTGGAAACACCATTCACCACTACGGTGCGGTCTTTCATTCCTTCGCAGGAGGCAAAAGAACAATGAGGACAGGTGAAGTTAATATGCTCATATATTTCATCCGAGATCACATAAACATCAGGATAATCCTTTAACACGCGGGCAAGTGCCTGCATTTCCTCTTCGGTATAAACAGTCCCGGTAGGATTACATGGTGAGTTTATCATAAACACCCTGGTTTTACTGCTCATGGCATCTTTTAGCTGGCGCGGAGTAATCTTGAAATCATTCTCCAGGCCGGCATTAACATATACCGGTACACCTTCGGCCAGTTTCACTATTTCGCGATAGGAAACCCAGTACGGAGCCGGGATTATCACCTCATCACCGGGATTGACCAGGCTCAATACCGCATTCGCCAGAGAATGCTTGGCGCCTGTGGAAACAACGATTTGCCCGGCATCATAGTCCAGATCATTATCTCTTTTCAGCTTTTTTACGATGGCCTCACGAAGCTCGACGTAACCGTTTACAGGCGTGTAATGAGTATAATTCTCATCCAGGGCCTGCCTGGCCGCGTCTTTGATATATTCAGGAGTGTCAAAATCCGGCTCTCCTATGCTCAGGTTGATCACATCATGTCCCTGCTGTGCAATTTCACGACTCATGCGTGACATGGCAAGTGTTTCGGATTCTGACAAATTCAAAACCCGCTCGGATATCTTATTCATGTGATTTTTTGGTTTTCGGTTTTCGACAAAAATAAATTATTCTCTGGAACAGGTTAAATTTAAATGATGATATTTGCACAATCAAAACCGATATTATATGAACTGGGATATTATTCTTGCCGCAAGCATACCCGCTGCAATAGTGTTTGCCACCGCCTTTTTCCTGATGCGCGATTTTATGAAAAAGCATGAAAGCATACTTCGCGAAATTCAACAGGATGAGCAGCGCAAGATCATGGCACAGATCAAAACAGAAAACCGCAAGATAGTCAGCCCGCTGCGCCTTCAGGCCTATGAGCGCGTAGTACTGCTGCTCGAACGTATTTCTCCAAACTCCCTTTTATTGCGTTCGGTGGAACCTGATAAATCCGCTGGCGAATTGCGTGCTAAATTGATCCGATCCATCAGAGATGAATACGAGCATAATTTATCGCAACAGGTGTATATTTCCATAGACGCATGGGATGCTGTGAAATCAGCCAAAGAAGAGCTTATTAAGCTGATTAATACAGCCCACAGCGAGCTTGAAAAAGATGCAGGTGCAAGCGACATGGCATCCAAAATTATAGAATTGTCTGTTCAGAAGGGAAACAGGCCTGTGGAGCATGCTTTAATGACAGTGAAGCAGGAAATTCAGAAAATCTTTTGATTATCACATGTTTTCCAGGTAAAGATCCATCATCTTGAATAATTTTTCAAAATTCAGGGGCTTACTGATATAATCATCACAACCGGCCTGCATAGCCGTAGTTTTGTCAAAATCCACCACGAAAGCAGTTTGCGCTATAACCGGTACATCCGGATTTTGCTTTTTGATTTTTTCGGTGGCTTCCAGCCCGTCCATCACCGGCATTTTAATATCCATCAGAATCAGGTCTATGTCCGGATGATCCTCAAACACCTCCACGGCTTCCTTCCCGTTTTTAGCCCTGAAAACTTTGGCTTTGGTATTTCCCAGCACCTCTTCCAGCAGGGTGTAATTAGCATCCACATCCTCGGCCACCAGGATTTTTTTATCGCTCCAGTCAAATGAGCGCTGCAACTCTTCTATCTCATCCACTGAAGGATCACGAATATCATCCTTTTCCGGTTTTACCGGTTTGTAGGGCAGAACAACTTCGTAGCGTATTCCTTTTTCTTTGCCCGTAATAATTGACATTTCCCCGTCCAGCAAATCAATAAGGGTCTTCAGAACCATGAAATCCACGCTCTCCAGTTGCAAGCTGTTGGTTCTGGATTCCTGGAACTTCTCGGGCTGCTTCAGTATTTCATCCATATCCTGCTTGCTGTATTCCGAGGCATTGTCTTCCACATAACATACTATCCCGGATTTTCCACCCGCAGGAATCTTGTATCCAAACTCGATTTCGTCGCCATCGCTGCAATTGGCCAGTGAATTCCCGATTAGTTGTGCAAAGATCTGCCGCAAGCGCCCGCAGTCGGTTTTGATTGCAAACTCTTCACCCTCCACATCCTGGCTGGAATACAGCTCGACATAAGCCTTGGAATATAGCTTTTTTTGCTGGGTGAAATACGAATAAAGATCATCCATGAGCAGATTAATATAACAGGTTTCTTCCTGCATATCAATCTGATCCAGCGACATAAGTGAAATATTCAAACTGTCGGAAACCAGCTTGTCCAGCTTAGTAGTGGAATGTTCAATCTGCTCATAGTATGAGTGGCGTTTTTCAGCATTGTTTTCCTCTTCGGCTAACAGCCGTGAAAACCCTGTGATATTATTCATTTGAGTACGAATATTCTGAAGCATATACGAAAGGTATGCTTCCCGCAGGGAGTTGAACCGCTGCGACTTCCAGAGAATAAGCTCCAGTTCGTTTTTGCTAAGATCTGAGGGAGTAAATCTGCGTTTTTCCATAGCTTAAAAGGAAATTTGATTCATAAATCTGCACTAAATTACAAAATGAACACCCTATTATGCAAGTGCTTCCATCATAATGCCATATAAATACGCCTCTGCGCAGTAATTAAACACCTGAAAAACAGTATGGTTTTTTATTTGTTATCTTTTTAAATGTTCGTTTATGGAAAACCAGCTAAGCAAGAGCAAGAGCCCTTATTTACTTCAACATGCCGGCAACCCTGTGAAATGGCAGCCCTGGAGCGACCAAATATTTGAACTGGCAAAAAAAGAGGATAAGATGATTTTGATCAGCATAGGATATGCTGCCTGCCACTGGTGCCATGTAATGGAAAAAGAATCTTTTACTGATGAAAAGATTGCCCGGCTGATGAATGAGCACTTCATTCCGGTTAAAATTGACCGGGAAGAAAGGCCGGATGTGGACCAGATTTATATGAACGCAGTACAGATTATTGGCGGCCAGGGTGGCTGGCCTCTTACCTGCTTTGCCCTGCCCGACGGATCTCCCTTTTTCGCAGGCACCTATTATCCCCCTAAGCAGTTTGAAGGCATACTCCAAAGCCTGGCAGCTGCCTGGAAAAACGACCGGCAAACTATTACCAACGCAGCCGGCCAGGTGAAAAACGGCTTACTTAAAACAGATATAATCCGTGCCGGAGAACAGCAGCAACGTAAAAACCCTGACGAAGACTTCCTTCACGGATATGTTTCCGGCTGGGAGTATCAATTCGACTCCTACTGGGGAGGCAATTCAGGAGCACCAAAATTTCCCCTGCCTGCAAGCCTGCAATTCCTGCTCGACTATGGGATACTGTTTAAAAACAATACCATCACCGAACATGTCCGCCTCACCCTCGACCGGATGATCCGGGGAGGTATATACGATCAGGTGGGAGGTGGCTTTGCCCGGTACACAACCGACAAAAAATGGCGCATACCGCACTTTGAAAAAATGTTGTATGACAATGGCCAAATGCTTAAGCTTATCAGTGATTTTTACCGCTTTGAAAACAACACGAGAATTGCCGAAACCATCCGCATTACAGTGGAATTCCTGAAGAATGAAATGCAGGCCCCAAACAAAGGGTTTTATTCATCCTATGATGCCGACAGCGAGGGTGAGGAAGGTAAATATTACGTCTGGAAAAAACAGGAGATTAAGGATCTGCTTCAGAACGACGCACCGCTCTTTATAGATTATTTTAACATTACAGATGCCGGCAATTGGGAAGATGGTAAGAACATACTTTTTAGCGAAAAACCTTTGCAGGCTGTTTGCAAAAAACATAAGGTAAATTTTGAAGAAGGAAAGGAGATTATCAGCCGGTCTTTGCATACACTAAAGCAGGCACGCAATAGCCGCACTAAACCGGGCCTTGATAACAAGCAACTGGTATCCTGGAATGCGCTGGTTATTGAAGGGCTGGTGGCAGCATACCAGGCTCTGAACGCGAAGGAGTATCTGCAAATGGCAGTGGATGCTGCAGAATTTCTGGAGAAGGAAGCATGGCAGCAAAACCGCCTGTATCGCAACTGCCGGAAAGATGAACATGCTATCCCCGCATTCCTTGACGATTACGCCCTTGCCATTCGCGCCCTGCAACAATTGTATATGGCCACCTCACAGGAGAAATGGTTAACAACAGCCAGAGCACTTATACAATACACTATTGATCATTTTATGGATTCGGATACATTCCTGTTTTTCCAGACGGAAGAAAAAGATGCCCCGCTGGGAATGCGGAAAATGGAGCTGATGGACAATGTGATTCCTTCGGCAAACTCGGTGATGGCTGAAAACCTTTTCCGCTTTGCTGTATTTGATGAGAATGATGACTACAGCACCAAAGCCCTAACCATGCTGCAAAACATGCGGCCAAAGCTGCAACACAACGGCCCGTTTTTTGCCAATTGGATGAAAGTATGGATGTGGTTTGCACGTCCGCCATTCGAGATGGCCGTTACAGGACCAAAGGCGGCACAAAAAATAAGTGAATTCCACCGGCAATACTTCCCGGGAGTGATCAGCGTTTGGTCAGAAAAGCCATCTGAACTTCCGCTGCTGAAAAACCGTGTTCATGATCAGAAAACCCGGATGTTTATTTGTATGGGCAAAACATGCCAGGAACCGGTTGAAAGCATTGAAGAGGCAATGAAATTATTGCAGCCGTAGGGTTGACCAGCATCGAATAGGTGACGATGGCAGCGCTATGGATCAAAAAACATTTAAGCTGTGGCGCCGCGGCAGGGCGGAGGCGGTTAGCCTTTGAGCGGCGGGCGCTAGCTGCTGCGCCACGGCAGAGCGGAGCGTAAGCGAGCTACTGCCCGTGGCATGCAGCAGCTTGAGCCCGCCGCTTAAAGCTAATAGCCGCAGACCGTTTGCCGCCCAAAAAAAAATCATCATCAGCTAATGACCTTCCTTTTAAAAAACTTTTAACCGGCTAAACTTTAGTTTTATTATCTTTGTTGAATAGAAGGACACCGGGCCGGAGCAATATGCTTTAGCCTGATTATCAATCCAAAATAAATAACAAAAAGTATCAAATCACCCAGGCATGCCGCCCAAGCCGGGCGGAGATCATGTTAAAAAATAAAGAATTATGGAAAAGATAAAAGTTGCTATTAACGGATTCGGACGCATTGGACGTGTAACCTACCGCGCCATGATGGATCGCGACAATATTGATGTTGTGGCCATTAATGACCTTACAGATGCCAAATTCCTGGCTCACCTGCTAAAAAATGACTCGGTGCACGGGCGTCTGCAAACAGACATTAAAGCAGAAGGTGATCACATCATAGTGGGCGACCACAAAATCAGGGTTTACTCGGAAAAAGACCCGGAAAACCTGCCCTGGAAAGACCTGGGCGTGGAAGTGGTCATTGAATCCACCGGGATTTTCCTGGACCGTGAAGGTGCCGAAAAGCACCTGAAAGCAGGAGCCAAAAAAGTTATCCTCTCGGCACCCGCAAAAAGCAGCGACATCCGCTCCATAGTTCTGGGAGTAAACAATCAGGTACTGGAACACAAGGACGATATCCTTTCCAATGCTTCCTGCACCACCAACTGCGTGGCACCCATGGTGAAAGTACTGGACGACAAATGGGGCATCCAAACCGGATTCCTCACCACCACACATGCCTATACCTCCGATCAAAACCTGCAGGACGCACCCCACAAAAAAGATATGCGCCGCGCACGCGCCGCTGCCATGAATATTGTCCCCACTTCAACCGGTGCTGCCAAAGCCGTTGGAAAAATATTCCCCGAACTCAAAGGAAAACTCGGCGGACACGCCATGCGCGTCCCTGTGGCCGACGGTTCCATTACGGAGCTTACCGTGCAACTGAAAAACGAAGTGAGCGTTCAGGAGATCAACCAGGCTTTTAAAGAGGCCGCTGAAGGCGAACTCAAAGGCATACTGGAGTATTCAGAAGAACCGCTGGTTTCTTCCGACATTATCGGAAACAAATATTCCTGCATCTTCGATTCTCAACTCACTGCCGTGAATGGAGAGCGCGGCAACTTTGTAAAAGTTATCGGCTGGTACGACAACGAGGCGGGTTATTCCAACCGCCTGGTTGACCTGGTGGATAAAATCCGCGACTAATACCACAAAAAATAAATCAGTAAAACCGCCTTTTCCCGGGGCGGTTTTTTTTTGGGCGGCAAACGGTCTGCGGCTGCAAGCTGTGTTGCGCCTGCCCTGCTGCTGCAAGCCACGGACAGGAGCTCGCTTACGCTCCGCTCTGCCGTGGCGCAGCAGCATGGCAGCCACTTCCACAGGCTTTTCGCCTCCGCCCTGCCGCGGGGCAAATAAGCAGTAATACAGGGCCTGCTGAAAAACACATAAAAACTTATATATTAGGTAATTGCATGAACTGCCCCTGGTGGAAGTGAACGGTTTTTAAACACAATTACTGAGCTCAGTCCGAAAAGTTCATGCAAATGAATGCTTTTTTACCCTGAATCCCTAAAGGGAAAACATTGAAAATCTGTCTTTCATCGTGGTCTGTCTGTACAAATAAAATTTTCTTTTTGTCTGTTTTTAGTTTTCGGACTGGGCTCATTACTTAAAAGGCATATCAAAAGTATTAATATACATCTGCAGCTCAGAAATCAAAAAATGTATGCACTTCTAAGCTTTTCAGCAGACCCTAATATAATTATCTTTGCACAAATCCGATTTTATGAAAGTCCTTTTTCTTGACACAGCTCATGATGTGATCCGCCAGGAGCTTGAAGCAGCAGGCCATGAATGTCAACAATGGGACGGCGCCACCACCCTGCCGGCCATAGCCGCCACCTATGAAGGCTTTATTGTGAGAAGCAAAGTAAAGATCGACAGGGAGGTGCTGGATGCTGCCGTTAAGTTAAAGTTCATCGGCCGCGTGGGTGCCGGCCTGGAAAACATTGATGTGGAATATGCCCGTGAAAAAGGTGTAAAGATTTATAACTCGCCGGAAGGCAACCGCGACGCAGTTGGTGAACATGCACTGGGCATGCTGCTGGCCCTGATGAACAAGCTGCTGATTGCTGATGATGAAGTACGCCGTGGCATTTGGCTGCGAGAAGAAAACCGCGGCAGCGAGATCAAAGGCAAAACTGTGGGCATTATCGGATATGGCAATATGGGAACTGCTTTTGCACAACGCCTGCAGGGTTTTGATTGCCGGGTGATAGCATATGACAAATACAAAAGCGGATTTGGTAACAGCCTGGTGGAAGAAGTGGATTATGATACCATCTTTCGTGACACCGATATCCTCAGCCTGCACGTGCCCCTGTCGGATGATACACGTATGCTGGTAAACACCGGTTACCTTAGCCGCTTTAAAAAACCATTGTGGTTAATAAATACAGCCCGTGGCCCGGTGGTGGATACTGCAGCCCTGCTCTCAGCTATTGAAACCGGCCGGATTAAAGGTGCAGCTCTTGACGTGCTTGAATTCGAAAAATTCTCCTTTGAAAAACTTGACTTTGATCAATTACCCCCCACTTTCAAAAAACTGGTACAAAGCAATAAAGTTATCCTCAGTCCGCATGTAGCAGGCTGGACCCACGAGTCTAAATACAAGCTGGGCAAGGTGCTGGTGGATAAGATCATAAAGGATCGAGATG
>CAYZDA010000066.1:0-13172 GCA_964477095.1 uncultured Bacteroidales bacterium
AAGGTAGAAATCACAGGATTTATTGCAAACAAATAAACACCGGAGATAAAGTAGTTCATATTATTATTGTTGAATTTTTCTTACAGAAGAAATCGAAGAAAATCCCTAAAGAAATTCATAAAAGACTTAAAAAAATCGAAAGCTATGAGTACCAAATATAAACGTGATATTAAGAAGAGATTTGATGACATATTAAGCATTCAATCCGAAGAAGAGCAGATTAATCATGATGCATTTATGCTTCACTACCGTGTGATGCATTTGGTTGAAAAAGCGATGGATGAAAAAGGTTGGAATAAGAAGCAACTTGCATTAGAAACGGGGAAATCTCAAAGCTATATCACACAATTATTCATGGGACATAAGATGCTCAATCTAACAACGATGGCATTGTTTCAGGAGAAACTCGGGTTAAAATTCAGGATTGATACCCTCACGCATGATGAAAAGTATTATAGCTTTAAATATAGAAAGGATAAGCCATCCGATAATAAGAACATTAAACCGGAGGCAGCCAGCCGCTGGATTACAGAGAATAAGGAAATTACAGAATTAGCAGGATAGATATGGAAGCAATACCGTCACCATTAAAAATCAAAGATTTTAGTGTTTTCGAATGTGAGATGAAATTCATTTCACCCGAAGACAATGAGACTGAAATCTTGTTAGGAGATCTGCCTATTGAGATTGATTATGATTACTATGCACCGAAAGATGATGATCAGGCAACCAGGATGATAGAAATGGTTTTAAAAGTTAATTCTGACAAGAAACCTGGTTACTACATAAATTTAACTGTTGCTGGTATTTTTGAAATAGAAGATGCTGAGAACCTTGACGAAGAATTAGTGGTTAATCTTTTTGGTATATCAGCATTAAATATGATGATCAGTCAAACCAGAGCTTTTCTTATCTCAGTAACTACTTACGGTCCATTTGGCAACTATTTGCTGCCGGCAATTGATATTGGTGACCTAAGAAAAAGGAAATCAGCAGAGTAGGTTATGAATGATTTTTCATACGTTTGTATATGCGTTTGGCAGGTTTTATATGGATCGTGATTATGCTTGTGTTTGCTTCCTGCCGGCAGCCATCGGGGGAGGCGGAGACCGGCAGTGAGGTGGCGGATACTGTAATGGCGGACAGCAGCCTGAACAGGCAGCAGCAGGCTGATACACTTAGCAAAGACAGCACGGATGCTATGATACCTGAAATAGAGAAGCGGATAATGGACAAAGGCCTGGAGAATGTGCAGGATCATCTTCCGGAGGTGATTGTAAATCTGAAATACAGTACGTCCGATAATTTTCTGGGTACGGATGTATATGGCAGTCTGACAAATGCCTACCTGCAGCCGGAATGCATCCGTAAGCTGAAGCATGCCTGGACTTTGCTGCAGCAAAAGAAACCCGGATATACCTTTATTATCTATGATGCAGTGCGTCCGGTGTCGGTGCAACAGCTCATGTGGGATACCATTGATGTGGCTCAGGAGAAAAAGTTTTGGTACGTAGCGCCACCGGCGAAGGGCTCCATTCACAATTACGGCATGGCCGTGGATCTTACTATTGCCGACTCCACAGGTAAAGCCCTGGATATGGGCACAGAGTTCGACCATTTCGGCAAGCTGTCCTTTCCGCGCTTTACTCAAAAGCACCTGGATGAAGGCACGCTAAACCAGCAGCAGGCAGACAACCGCAATCTGCTGATCGATATCATGCACCAATCAGGATTCACCGTTGCCCGCACCGAGTGGTGGCATTTTAATGCTACATCCCTGGCCAGCGCCAAGCAACGTTTTGAAGCTGTGAAGTAAGTGTTCACCTTATGATCAGTGGTACTGTAGTCAGGCATGTAAAAACTGCACGCTCCGCTTTTTTATGCATATTCACCGGTACCTTATCCGCTTATACCGAAAACTGTTAATCCATGGTTTTTACGGTAAATCCATCCTATTTTTAAACTGTAAACCTAAAAAACAACTAGTTATGAGAACATTATTATCATTTTTGATTGCACAGCTTTTATGCTTTTCAATTGCTGATGCACATGGGCAAACCTTCGCACAAAATGACCTGGAGGTTAACAACGTGAGTGCCAGGATAAGTGTTAACGGCAACCATTTCTGGGATCATCAGGCTATTAGTTATTATCAAATTCCCAAAGGCTCACAGAAAACCACCCTCTTTACAAATACCTTTTGGATAGGGGGAAAGGATTCAGTGGGTCAGCTTCATCTGTCGGCCGAGAGGTACATGTTTAATGGCGGTGATTATACCACCGGACCCTTAAGTACCGATGGCCTTGTGTCAACGGATCAGACTACCATCAATGATTACAACAGGTTCTGGATTGTTTACAGGCATCAGATTGAAGATCACCAGGCCTGGACCACAGATCCTGCTTCCATGCCCAACTACAGTATTCCCGCCGTATTTCTAAACTGGCCCGCTCATGGAGATACTACCAGGCAGCAGGATTACTATCTGGCACCTTTTACCGATGTTGACGGCGACGGGCATTACAACCCTCAAAAGGGGGATCATCCGAAGATAAGAGGCGATAAGGCGCTTTATTTTATCTTTAATGACGCAGGATGTACAAACATGGAAACTAATGGCTTTCCAATGGGAGTAGAAGTGCATGGCATGGCCTATGCTTTTGGTTGCCTGGAAAGTCATGCATTTCACAACAGTATTTTTATGCATTACAGAATTATCAACCGGTCAAAATCCGATTATTCTGATACCTATATCGGATTGTTCACAGATTTTGATCTGGGGTATGCCTATGATGATTATATCGGCAGTGACGTTCAGCGAGGCAGCATATTTGCCTATAATGGTCTGCCCACGGATGGTCATGGTAAACCGGAACATTATAGTCATAAGCCACCTGCGCAGGGGCTTACCTTGTTGGCTGGTCCGTATATGGATGCTGACAATCTGGATAATCCCTCCGGATTGTGTGATGAAAGTATTAATGGAATGAACTTCGGAAATGGCATTGCTGATGATGAGCGTTTGGGTCTTACCCGCTTTATCGCTTTAAACAATACCGGAAGTGGGCTTCCTGCCACCACCGATCCTTTTAATGATTATGATTATTATCATTATATGCAGGGAAAATGGAAGGACAGCAGCTATATTAAATATGGCGGTGATGGTTATTCAGATACAACAACTTATGGACCTCCCTGTCGTTTTATGTTTCCCGGCAACTCGGATCCCTGCCACTGGGGAACAGCAGGAGTAGTTCCCAATGGCCCGGTGGACTGGAATGAGGTTTCTGAAGGCCATCAGCCATTCGACAGGAGAGGGTTGGCAGTTACCGGTCCTTTTACCTTTGAAGCAGGGAGTGTGCATGAACTGGATTTCGCATTCGTGTATGGCAGAGACAGGGAAGCACCGGATTCCATTGCCTATCTCGCTGCTGTTGAACAAATGAAGCAAAATATAGATACAATTAGAAAGGCTTTTCAGGATAATATCACCCCTTGCGGGCAGTATATCATCACAGGCGTGGAAGACATGCAGAGGCCCAGGCCGTTGATGGTGGACCTGTATCCCAATCCTGCAGATAATGTACTGTATCTGAAAAGCGGTTTAGAGGATAATTATGGTATTGAGATCTATAATTTACTGGGAAAAAGAGTTGTGAGTAAAGAATACGAACATTCTCCAGTCACCTCCATCAACATTAATCACCTGCCCCGCGGACTCTATATTCTGAGATTAACCTCCGGGGGGAAAGAGGTAGTTAGGAAGTTTGTAAAGCAGTAGGCGAGTGGGTATGGCACATAGGCATAGCCTGTAATTCATGGGCTATGCCTTAATCAATACACAGGGCTGCATTCCGCCGGCCCTGTGCTGTTAGCTCTCGGGCCTTCAGTCCTGTTCATCAATATCCTGAGGCTGGCAGCATGGTATATAATAAGTCAGGAAATTAGCGGTTCTTTATTTTGATAAGTACTGAATTTGTGGAAGGATATCTTTCAATGATTTTATAACTGCAAGCTTCAAGCTGATCCAGTTCATCTTCTAAAATGTAACAATAATCAGCAGACATATAGGTCGTTGTGCGGTCAACGGGCTGCAGCCATACATAATCGTTTGTTACTCTGTAAAAATTTGAAGTAGGTTCAAACAGCCAGTTTGCGCAGAGTTTTACTTTGTCGTCGTTTTGATGATTGCCTTCTTGTTCTGCTGCCAGTGTCTGAATCATTTTTCGGGTATTCCTGTCGTATTTCCATTGCTCGTAGTAATGCAGATCAGCCTGACTCCAGAAGCTAATGAGTGACAACAATGCTAATCCTGACACAGATAGTGCGATAATCTTTTTATATCGTAAAAATGTCATCAAATAATCCATCAAATACCCCAGAAATATAAAAAGCGGAGGAATCAAGAAGGCAGAAAATCTGCCTATGGGATAATCATTTCCAAGTATCAGGTGTTGAGATACAATTACAATGGAGATGATTATCAATAAAAGACAGTTGACTATCAGTCCTGTATGCTTATCAAAAAAAATGTGATCTTTTTTTACTGTCCGTTTGATGATAATATACAAGCCAAAAACCACCAGCAAGGTTATCACAACCATAATTACCGGGATTAAAAAACGGGGGAGCCAGTAATTATTTGATAAATTATAGATAACCTGCCGCACAGTGTCCTGGTAAAATGTGCCAGTGCCTCCAAAATCCATCTTACTTCGGAAAATAGCTCTTCTTACAGGTTCGTAAAGCACTATGCCCACTACAATGAATGGGAGTATATGTACTTTGTTAACCGCAAACAGCTTATATCTTTCACCGGCAATAAATCTCACATACAGGAAGCTGTAAATATTATACACTATAATGATGGACAGGTAGAAAGTGAGGATAGTGAAGTTACTCAGTGATCCCAGCAAGGCGGCCAGGTGAAAAAGTATCAGGTCTTTGTTTTTTTTCTTTTTCAGAAAGGCAGTAAAATGATAAAGACTCATTATCATGAATCCGAAAGACAGGCCATAGCCTCGTGCCAATCCAAACAGGCTTATCAATATGTCATTAGAAATAAGCAGTGTAAACACGGCTATGGCTATCACAGGATTTCTGTCTTTAAACAATAAAGCCGCATACAACATGTACACCCCCAGCAACAAAATATTAGGCAGCCTCAGTGCAATTTCAGATGGACCGAAAAGCAAGCCTGAATACTTCATGAGCAGGCTGTTTAAAATATGATTGTTGGTGTACCAGTTGCTGAATGAAATGATTTCCATAAAGGAATCACCACAATAATTCAGGTAAGAAAAGCTTTCATCATGTGTGAAAGAAGTTAGCCATGCTTTTTTTAAAACAAAAAGAAAGGTGACAACACCAAGCAAAACCATAATGCCTGTTTGCAGCTTCCTGTCATTAATCTTCATAAGGCACCCTGTTTTTTATTGATCTACCCAGGGTAACTTCATCGGCGTATTCCAGTTCGTCACCCACACCAATGCCCCTGGCAATGGTGCTGATCCTTATATTGGTGTCTTTGAGTTGTTTGACGATATAATATCCGGTGGTGTCTCCTTCCACGGTAGATGGAAGGGCCAGCACCAGCTCATTGATCTCTCCGTCTTTCACTCGGCTAACCAGGCTGTTGATAGTCAGGTCCTGCGGCCCAATACCTTCCATGGGTGATATGATACCACCCAGCACATGATACAGGCCGCCATACTGCCCCGTGTTTTCGATAGCCATTACATCGCGTACATCCTGCACCACGCACACCATATCCTGTTCCCTTTTGGGAGCTGCACAAATATTGCAGGTGGTGCTGTCGGAGATATTATGGCACTGCCTGCAATAGCGTATATTTTCCCGCATACTGATCACGGCATTCCCAAGAGCAGAGGCTATTTCAGGGTCTTCACCCAGCAGGTGAAGTGCCAGGCGCAAAGCGGTTTTACGGCCTATACCAGGTAATCTGCTCAGTTCATTCACGGCGTTCTCCACCAACTGCGACGGGATATTATGTTCCATTTCCTCTGTAGGATTTTATAAAAGCACTAAATTAGCGCAAAATTAAAAAAAAAGTATCCCGTCACATGTCACCCAATGATATTCTGATCACGTTTTTTATATACACCGCTGTTTTACTGCTCATAAGCTGGCTCACTTCCCGTAAGGCTGATAACGACAGCTTTTTTATAGGCAACCGGCAGTCACCGTGGTTTGTCGTGGCATATGGTATGATAGGTGCATCCCTTTCGGGAGTGACCTTCATTTCCATTCCCGGTGATGTAGGTTCGTCCAGGTTCGCATACCTGGTGCTGGTGCTGGGCTATCTGGTGGGTTATGCCGTGATAGCAGAAGTATTGCTGCCACTGTATTACCGCCTCAGGCTCACCTCTATTTACACATACCTGGAGCAGCGCCTGGGATTCTGGTCATATAAAACCGGTGCCTTCTATTTTTTATTGTCCAGGGTAATAGGCGCCTCATTCAGGATGTTTCTGGTAGTGAATGTGATGCAGCTGTTTGTATTTAATGCCTGGGGCGCGCCTTTCTGGGTAACGGTGCTGGCATTTATAATACTCATGGTACTCTATACATACCGTGGCGGCATTAAAACCATCGTGTGGACAGATACTTTGCAAACCACCTTCATGCTGGTATCCCTTATCATTACCATTATTATGATAGGGAAGGATCTAAACCTGCAAGGCTGGGAGCTGGTAAAAGCCGTTGAAGAGAGTAAATACTCAAAGATTTTCATTTTAGACTGGACGCACCGTTTCTTTTTCCTGAAACAGTTTATCAGCGGTGCTTTTATAGCCATTGTAATGACGGGTCTGGATCAGGATATGATGCAGAAAAACCTCAGCTGCCGTAATCTGAAAGATGCAAAAAAGAACATCTATTCCATGAGTTTTTCGCTGGTGCCGGTGAATATTCTGTTCCTGGCGCTGGGTGTGTTGCTTTATATTTATGCCGCGTCCAACAACATAGACATCCCGGCAACTACCGATGACCTGTTTCCGCTTATCGCCCTGATGCACCTGGGCGGCATAGCCGGCATCGTTTTTCTTATCGGCCTGATATCCGCGGCCTATTCCAGTGCCGACAGTGCATTAACTTCGCTTACCACCTCCTTTAGTATTGATTTTTTGAGGCTGGACAAAAGACCGGACCTGTCAGAAAAGCAAAGGGTAAAAACCCGGCAGTTAATTCATGTAGGGGTGGCTTTTACTGTGATGATTGTTATCATTATCTTCAACGAAATCAATGATTCTTCTGTTATTGAAAAATTGTTTACCATAGCCGGTTATACCTATGGGCCACTGCTGGGGATGTTTACCTTCGGCATATTCACCAGGCGTAAAGCTAAAGACCCCTGGGTGCCTCTCATTGCCGTATTGTCACCTGTATTTTGCTACTTCCTGAGTAAATACTCCGAAGAATTGCTGTTTGGCTACAAATTCGGCTTTGAATTGTTATTGGTTAACGGGTTTCTTGTTTTTCTGGGGTTAATGATTACTTCAGAAAAGGAGATGGTGGAATAGCAGGAAATTATTATTTTCGTTAATTGAAATAACAGTAATAATTATTCTGCTGTTCATGGATAAAACGTTCATCATCAGAATGAAAATAAAGCTATGAAACATTCACAGCTTAATTATAGCCATTCCCGTGTATGCCGGCCTGAGGCGGATCACTGCCTGCAACTAACCCGCATAAATGACGGGAACCCGTTATAATCAAATTCAGACAGGTGAACCGTGCCATGACAAGATATTTAACACACACGGCATACTCCGCCAAAGGCGGTGTAAACCTTTGGTTGTTGAAATAAAAATATAAACAGATGAAAAAAATACTGATTTTTATAATTATAGCTTCACTGGCAGCATGTAAAACGCAGTCGCATTTTAATGTGGTGCCTGTTAGTGACATTCAGCAAACAGAGGAAAAGAAGGAAGGTGTATATTATGCCCTGCCGCGTACACATATCGCTGTGGATGTGTCGGTGGTGAAAACCCAAAGCTCTCATGGTCCTTTTGCCGAATATGCTTCCAGGTACCTTGGAATAGAAAATGTGATCAGCGAGAATTCATCCTCCTACGAGATTCGTGATATAAAAATCTCCACTTTTTTTGAGCCTGATCCTGAGCAGTTTTATTTTGTTGAGTTCGGGGAAAGCGGGCAGCAGGAGAACAGCCAGATAATGATGGAGCTCACCGAATCCGGTCTGATCGTGGATGTCAACAGTCCATCGGAATTTCATGCCAGCGGCAGGATGACCTACACCATGGATGAAGAAAGCAATGACTACTCCGCGAGTTTTAATTATTTTCCTGATCAGAATCTATACGAAAAAGTAGACACTATCATCCAGGAGATTACCAGGGATACGGTAACCTTCGAACGTAAGATACTAAAGCGTAAACTGGTAGAGAAATCCACCAGGCAGAAAGCCAAAGAGGCAGCCGATTTTATCCGGAAGCTGAGAAATCAGAAGATGAATCTGATTACGGGCTATCAGGAAACGCCATATTCCAAAGAAGCGTTGGAATATATGTATGAGGAGCTGGAAAGTATTGAAAATGAATATCTGAAGCTATTTACGGGAATGAAAACCACTCAGGTAATTAATTATCGCTATTTTTATTTGCCGCCTTCCAATATTTACAATGTAGAAGAACCGCTGTTTAGATTTTCCACTAAACAAGGGGTGGTAGAAACCGATTCTGACGACGGACACATGGTTTATCTCCAGGTAGAGCGTCAGCGTAACGCGCATAAAATGCTTGAGCACATCAAGAGTAATTTTGATTCCGGGCGGGAAAGAAATGGTTTTTATTACCGCATGCCCGAATATGCCCGCCTCACAGTGAAGCAGGGCACAGTACCCAGGGTCGAAGCTTTGTATCCCATCAGCCAGTTTGGTGTGATAAATTCACTGCCGCCGGGTTATAATAAGATTAAATTTTATCCTTCAAGCGGGATGATCAGGACTATCGACATTGAAGAAGAAAAATAGTAAAGGGAACTATGAACAACCAGGATTACGCCAACTACGTACCCGAGAAGCAGTATTATTTTTCCGATACTTCTTTTGATCAGCTTATGCGCAAGCGGATCAACAAAGTGCTGCTGATCTGTTCCACTTATGATGCCTTTATGCTGGAAGAAGACGGAAGGATAGATGAGCAGATATTTAATGAGTACGTTTCCCTGAACTTGCGCTATCCTCCGCAGTTCATACAAGTATCTTCTGCCGGGGAGGCATTCGACAAGCTGGAATCCGAACAGATTGACCTGGTGATATCCATGTTGAGCATTGGTGGCATGGACCCTTTCAAGCTATCCATATCCATAAAGAACACCTATCCCGGTATTCCGATTGTGGTATTAACGCCCTTCTCACGCGAAGTAACCATGAAGCTGCAGAATGAAGACCATTCAGCCATTGATCATGTGTTTTGCTGGCTGGGGAATGCCAATATCCTGCTGGCCACTATTAAATTGATTGAGGACAGCATGAATGTGCAGCATGATGTGGAGGAAGTTGGAGTGCAGGTGATTATACTGGTGGAAGATAACATCAGGTTTTACTCCAGTTATTTGCCCAGCATATATCGCATCATTTTCAAGCAGTCGAAGAAATTCATGGCCGAGGGGCTTAATGAGCACCAGAAAATGCTTAGAATGCGTGGCAGGCCAAAGATTTTGCTGGCACGTACCTATGAAGAAGCCATGCATTATTATAACAAATACAAGCACAATCTACTGGGGATTATTTCTGACATCAGCTATTCCAGAAATAATAAGATGGATAAGTATGCCGGTGTGCGACTGTGCCAGAAGGTGAAGAAAGATGATAAATTTCTTCCGTTTTTGCTGCAAAGCAGTGAAGGTGCAAACGAAAAGCTGGCCAAGCGCGAGCGGGTAGGCTTTATCAACAAAAATTCCAAAACCCTGCTGAAGGAATTGCGTGATTATATTGTGCAAAATTTTGCCTTTGGTGATTTTATCTTTCTTGATCCGGCTACCGGTGAAGAGATCGACCGGGCCATAGATCTGCAATCATTTCAGCAAAAACTGTATGCCATACCCGACAAAACACTCAGCTATCATATTAATCGCAATCATATCTCCAAATGGTTGAATGCCCGTGCGCTTTTTCCCATTGCTGAGATGCTGAAGCATTTGCGCCCCGAGCATTTTGAAAACCTGGATGAGATACGCCGGTTTTTGTTTGATACCATAGCTTCCTACCGTCGCGGAAAGGGCAGGGGCGTTATTGCCAAGTTCTACCGTGAGCGCTTTGATGAATACCTGATCTTTTCCCGTATAGGTGAGGGGAGTATAGGGGGGAAAGCCCGCGGACTGGCATTTATCGATTTATTGCTCAAAAAGCATCACCTCATGGACAAGTACAGGGATGTGATCATCACTATACCCCGTACAGTGGTGCTTAGCACTGATGTGTTTGATGAATACATGGAAGACAATGAGCTTTATGAGATTGCGCTATCTGATGTTAGTGATGAGGAAATACTGGAACACTTCGTGAATGCCCGCCTGCCATTTCGTATTCATAAGGACTTGCTGGCCTTTATACAGGTGGTTAAGAATCCCATCGCTGTCAGATCCTCCAGCCTGCTGGAAGATAGCCATTATCAGCCTTTTGCGGGCATATACAACACTTATATGATCCCCAGAATCAATAATGATGAACGCCTGATGCTGGAGCTGCTGGGAAATGCCATTAAGAGTGTGTATGCCTCGGTTTTTTATCGTGACAGCAAATCATACATGGAAGCCACTGCCAACGTAATTGATGAAGAGAAGATGGGAATTGTCCTGCAGGAGGTCTGCGGCACGAGGCGTGATGATCTTGGCGACCTGTTTGCTCCCACCATTTCAGGGGTGGCCCGCTCCATTAACTTCTATCCCATAGGTTCAGAAAAACCCGGCGATGGTATTGCCAGCGTAGCCATCGGTCTTGGGAAATATATCGTGGAGGGTGCTCAAACACTGCGCTTTTCACCCAGGTATCCCAAAAAGGTGCTGCAACTTTCATCACCGGATATGGCGCTGCGCGATACCCAGAAATATTTCTACGCCCTTGATCTGAAAAGCGACAGCTTTATCCCTTCTGTGGATGACGCTGTCAACCTGAAAAGGATCAAGATCAAGGAGGTGGCAGAGTCTCCCGACTTTAAGCATGTTTTCTCTACCTATGATTTTACCAATAATATGCTGCGTGACGGGGTGAATTACACAGGGAAAAAGATAGTGACCTTTGCCAATATTCTAAAAAGTAATGTATTTCCACTGGCGGAAATATTACAGGATGTACTCGAGATCGGGCAGAGAGCCATGAACAATCCCATCGAAATAGAATTCGCAGTGAACATGAACACACCAAAAGGGCACCCGATGGTGTTTAGTATGCTTCAAATAAGACCTATTGTGGAACAAAAAGATCAGATAAAGGTAGATATTGAACATGATGTGCAGCCTTCGGATACTATCATCTATTCAAATTCAGCACTGGGGAATGGTGAAATAAGGAATCTGCAGGATGTGGTGTATGTTAAGCCCGATTCTTTTGATGCTTCAAAGAATACCCGCATTGCGGATGATGTGGAAAAGCTAAATGCAAAGTTTCGCGAGAAAAAGGAAAATTACATTTTGATAGGTCCGGGACGCTGGGGTTCCAGTGATCCCTGGCTGGGCATACCGGTTAAGTGGCCGCAGATATCCCAGGCAAGACTGATCGTGGAGTCAGGATTGCCCGACTACCGGATTGATCCTTCACAGGGTACTCATTTCTTTCAGAACCTCACCTCCTTCCAGGTTGGATATTTTACCGTAAACCCACACGAGAATGACGGACATTATGATGTGGAATTCCTGGATAAGCAGGAAGCAGTTTATGAAGACGAATACCTGAGGCATATCCGGTTCAAAGAGCCGCTAATTGTGAAGATTGACGGAAAGAAAAACAAGGGGGTTTTATTTAAAGACGGAATGTAAAACATCCGGGATCGCATGGCGTTAGACTTATTTGGTATTAACAGGAGATTATATGGATTATTCAGGACTCAAAGAAAAACTGAATCGTGCTCACGCCTGGCCCTCAGTATATATGTTTAAATTTATTGTGCCGGACGAGCCGGAGAAGCTGGTTCAGGTGCAAAAGCTATTTTCAGACGAAGCTGAGGTGAGCTATCGTTCTTCAAAGAATGGGAGTTATATTTCGGTTACCGGCAAGGAAATTATGCTGAGTGCCGAAGAAGTGATCAGAGTGTACAGGAAAGCAGAAAATATTGATAAGATCATAGCATTATAAAATCAGATAAAATTAAAATATCATGTTTGGAAATTTGAAAGATAAATTACTGGAAGCACAGGCCGAAATGAAGAAAAAACTTGGCGGGATAGAAATAATGGGTGAATCGGCTGAAGGTAAGATAAAGGTGAATGTCAACGGCAACCGCAAGGTAATAGCAATAAATATTGATCCGGATTTATACAGTGAGAAAGAAGTTTCTGAAGTGGAAAATCTAATCATGGAAGCCTGCAATGAGGCTTTGGAAGAGGCTGAGAAGGTAGCTGAAGAAGAGATGGTAAATTCAGCAAAGGGTGCGTTACCGAATATACCTGGTCTGTTTTAGATTAACATTTGATTGCGCAGATTGAAAGATGTACTTCAAAGGTACAATGGACAATATGCCTGTAAAAAAAAGAGAGTAGCCGGCTTGCAATTAAGAGAAACTTCATGCAGAATTTAGAACAGAAAGCTGGCTAAATTCACTTTTTTATTGTATTTTAGTGCTGTCATAAACCAAAATGTGGTATTATGGAAGCAGAGACCTTGTTACATGATGAAGACCTGCTGGCGGAAGTCAATGAAATGATTGATGACCACCTGGAAGAAGGCGAGCCGGCGATTACGGGAGAAACTTTAAAACGACTGGTTAGGGAAGGCTATACAGATTTTCAGGCCCGGGAATTGATTGCACGCTGTGTGGCTTTCGAGCTCACCAGCAAACGGGGATACACCGAAAAACGTTACAGCGCCAACCTGGCTCTCCTGCCTGATATGAACTTCGATTGGTAGGTACAGACGAAATATTCCGTTCGCTAAAGCGGAACGGTAAAAGATATCCCCCTAAAAATC
>CAYZDA010000067.1:0-11925 GCA_964477095.1 uncultured Bacteroidales bacterium
GAAACAAGAACGAAACAAGAACAAGGTATGGCAGAAATCCGGATAAATACAGCCAAAAATTAACATATCAAATTCCTGGGTTAATAACAAATGTATAATGAAAACATGCTAAAAACCTGTGTTTTTTTTGGTGGCTATATCCGTTTATGATTTTTTTAAAAGCCTAAAAGAAGGTAATCATGCCATAAAATGCAACACTTATTCTGCCTTTCAACACCTTTTTCTTAGGATATCTGTTCACGGGTTGGTTTCAATCCGGGATTTAGCCGGCCGGGGGAACCGGTAAATGGAATGAACAGAGATATCTGTATTTAAATGTTGTCTGAAGTAATTCAGGACCTGTAATGTACTGCCGGGATAAACTAACGGGCACAATACCGGCTTTTTTTAGCAGGCCGCATGCCCCATCCACCAAATCAGTCTGATCAACAAATAATGAATAAACACCTTTAATGCGTTCTGTTTTTGGTTTTACGGTCAAAATCAGCAGCTTTTTCTCCCTGGCTGAGCCATTCCAGTTGACTTTAGACCTTTATTTTCCGGCCCTGTCTATGGGCAGCTTATAAGTTGCCACCCACATGCATTTTTTTATGAACATAAACCATTGATTATGAACTATAGCATTTTAGGGAGTCAACGTCGCGCACAAAAATGGAAATATGGCAGTTGCCCCTGCTAATGCTTCCACTGTCAGTGCACATTGAGTACTTCACCCTGTAGTTATCATTCATGCATGCCGGGCACACCAAAAAAAAGCCCTGGCAATACAATTACCAGGGCTTCTATAATGTGGGAACTGCTGGATTCGAACCAGCGACCCCCTGCTTGTAAGGCAGGTGCTCTGAACCAACTGAGCTAAGCTCCCATTTTTTAAAAGAACATTGTTTGCTTAAAGCGGATGCAAATATACAGCTATTTTTTTCATCTAACCAAACAATTCATTGCATTTTTTTAAATTTATTTTTCCTATCCGGGAACAAAGTTGACCAACAGGTCATAAAAAAACCGGGCAAAGCAAAAAGCCATGCCCGGTTAACTGTTTATGCGGATAAATTTAAATCACGTCAAATTTTAATCCCTGAGCCAGGGGCATGGCGCGCCCGTAATTCACGGTGTTGGTCTGGCGGCGCATATATGCTTTCCAGGCATCAGAGCCCGATTCGCGTCCCCCGCCGGTTTCCTTTTCCCCACCGAAAGCTCCGCCTATTTCAGCACCGGAAGTTCCGATATTTACATTAGCAATTCCACAATCTGAGCCAGTTTCAGAAATGAATTTTTCTGTCTCACGGATATCATTGGAGAAAATTGCTGATGACAGACCCTGTGGGACATCATTATGCAGTTTCAGGGCTTCATCAAAATCAGAATACTTAATAAGGTATAATAATGGTGCAAATGTTTCATCCTGCACAATCTGATAATGATTTTCCGCTTCTGCCAGGGCAGGAATCACATAAGTTCCTGTACCGTTTTCATCGTTGATTACATCTCCACCGAAGATCACCTTTCCACCTTCTTCTTCCACTTTCTTCTGTGCATTGACGAAATTCTCCACACCCCATTTATCGATCATAGGACCAATCAGCGTATCCGGATTCAATGGATGCCCGATCCTTGAAGGAAGTTGCTTATATGCATTTAGAAGTTTTTCCTTAAATAAATCATATATTGATTCGTGGATGATCATGCGCCGTGTAGTGGTGCAGCGCTGTCCGGCTGTCCCAACAGCACCGAATAATGTAGCATTCAAAGCATTATTGATATCCGCTGTAGGAGTTACAATAATTGCATTGTTGCCTCCTAATTCAAGAATAGTTTTGCCAAGACGCTCACCCACTATTCTGGCAACACGTTTGCCCAACGGGGTGGATCCTGTTGCAGAAATCAGCTGAATCCGCTTATCTTCCAGGAGAGTATCACCGATATCAGCAGAACTTCCGGCTATGAGGTTGATTACACCTTCCGGGATATGATTCTTTTTCAGCACATCAGCCATAATTTTATGTACAGCCTGGGCGCAAAGGAAAACCTTTGAAGAGGGCTTCCATACTACCACATCACCGGCTATCAGTGCGAGCATGGTATTCCACGCCCAAACAGCCACCGGAAAGTTAAAAGCCGTTACTACACCTACAATTCCCAATGGGTGGTATTGCTCACCAAGCTTATGTTCTGTGCGTTCTGATTTGGTATTCATACCATATAACATTCTGGACTGTCCCACGGCGAAATCAGCAATATCAATCATCTCCTGCACTTCGCCCATACCTTCCTGGTGTATCTTGCCCATTTCGTATGATACCAATGCACCAAGTTCTTCTTTGTACTCCCTCAATGCATTGCCCATCTGACGAACCAGATCTCCACGAACAGGAGCAGGTACTTTGCGCCATTCCAAAAAGGCCTTTTCTGCCGTTTCAATTACCTTTTCATAATCTTCCTTGTTGGCAAGCTGAATAGAAGCTATTCTTTTCCCATCGGCAGGTGAAAAGGAATCTACTTTTTTTCCGTGTGTTTCCAGCCATTTGGTTCCTGTACAGGCTCCTGTTTGCACATCTTCAATTCCCAGTTTTTCCAGCATATCCTGAACCGGATAATCAGTGTGTATTTTTAAATCCATATCTTTTGGTTTAATAGTTAACAAAAGAAGCCAGGCCTCAAAAAGGCCCGGCTTAATAACAATCATATTATTCTTTATCCATGTAGGGATATTTATAATCTGTTGGTGGCACCAGTGTTTCTTTCACTGCTCGCTGAGATACCCAGCGGGTAAGGTTCAGGAAGCTACCAGCCTTATCATTGGTTCCCGACATGCGGGCACCGCCAAAGGGCTGTTGTCCAACAACAGCTCCGGTGGGTTTATCATTAATGTAGAAGTTACCGGCAGCATGTTGCAACTTATTAAGAGCCAGCAGAGCGGCCTCACGATTGTTGGCAAAAACAGCACCTGTTAATCCAAAAATGGATGTATTATCAAGCAACTCCAGCGTTTCTTCATATTTGTCATCTTCATATACATATATGGTAAGTACCGGCCCAAACAGCTCCTCTTGCATAGTGATATATTTAGGGTCCTTAGCCAGGATAACTGTAGGTTCTACAAAATATCCTTTTGATTTATCATGGCCTCCTCCGATGATAACTTCAGCATCATCATCTTCTTTAGCTTTATCAATAAATGACGCAAGGTTATCAAATGAAGCTTCATCAATAACAGCACCCATGAAGTTTCCAAAATCCTTTATATCACCCATTTTCAGCTCCCCGATCATTCCTTCCAGGCTTTCGCGGAGATCGTTCCACATGCTCTTTGGGATATAAGCACGTGAAGCTGCTGAGCATTTTTGTCCCTGGTATTCATATGCACCTCGAACAAGAGCAGTTGTTACTTCAGCAATTCCTGCCGAATTGTGAACCATTACAAAGTCTTTCCCACCTGTTTCACCTACTACCCTGGGATAATAGCGATAATTCGGCAGGTTGTTGCTTATGGTTTTCCACAGGTGATCAAAGGTTGGTTTTGAACCAGTGAAATGCAGGCCGCCGAAGAACTCACTTTCCATTACGTTTTTACCGATCAGTGATCCACGACCTGGCAGGAAGTTAACCACACCGTCGGGTAATCCGGCTTCCTTATATATCTTCATCAGGTAGTAGCTGGAAAGCAGTGAAGTCGTTGCCGGCTTCCACAGGGTGGTATTACCCATCAATGCAGGTGAAAGGGTAAGATTGGAAGCAATAGCAGTGAAATTAAAAGGAGTTATGGCAAATACAAAGCCTTCGAGTGAGCGATACTCTGTTCTGTTGATAATTCCTTCTGGTGAAAGTGGCTGGTCATTATATATCTGACCGGCGAAATAAGGATTAAAACGCAGAAAATCTGCAGTTTCACAAACAGCTTCGATTTCTGCCTGATGAGGAGTTTTACTTTGCCCGAGCATGGTCGATGCATTCATCACATAACGGTATTTCGTTGTGATGAGTTCGGCTATGCGCATCATTATAGAAGCTCTTTCCAACCAGGGCATGGCTGACCAAACTTTTTTGGCTTCCATGGCAGCGTCTATGGCCATTTTAACCTCTTTCTCGCCTGCCTTGTGATACTCAGCCAACACATGCTGATGATTGTGTGGCATAACAACCTTACCAAGGTCGCCGGTTTTTACTTCTTTCCCACCGATTATGAGAGGAATTTCAACTTTTTTTGAACTTTGACGATCGAGCTCTTTCATCAGCTCTTCTCTTTCTTTGGTTCCGGGAGCGTATGATTTTGCCGGTTCATTTACCGGGCGCTCAAACTGAAATAATGCATTATTCATAAAGCGTATATTTTATTAAAATTTCTACTTTGATCACGAACGCACAAATTTAACTAAATCACCCGGTTTTTCATAGCTTGATTGCAAAAAGTATTGATTGATCTCATAATCAATTCACTTGCTGGTTTTGGCTATCAAGAATTAGCTTGGTCCGGCGTTAAGGCGATGGCTTTTAAGGAAGTTTACATCCATATTTATTTATATTTGCATATATGCTAAAGAACTATGATCAGCTACAATTCAGCTTTTGAAAAATGCATGGCTTCAGCAGGAACATTTAACCCGGGAAAGACCATTATTAAACTCAGTGATGCGCCTGGATATGTACTGGCAGAAGACATAAGAACAAGCAGTGATATTCCGCCATTTAGCAAATCAGCCATGGATGGATTTGCGATTCTGAAGCAGGATGCAGCTAAAGAAATAGAGGTAAAGGGCACAATAGCTGCCGGGCAGGATCATCATCTGAGGATATCTCCAGGCGAGTGTTACAGGATAATGACCGGAGCTGCTATTCCGGTGAATACTGAAGCGGTGGTAATGAAAGAAGATACTGATGAAAAGGAAGGCAAGATCAGGATCACTAAAAGCATTAGAAAAGAAAACATTATTTGGCAGGGCGAAGACGCAAAAGCCGGGGAAGCATTACTTAAAAAGGGCACCTGTATCAGCGGAAAGCATATCGGGATCATTGCCACAGCGGGCTTGAAAGAGATTGATGTGTATAGCAAACCACGGGTAGGTGTGCTTAATACCGGAAGCGAACTGGCTGAACCCGGAAGTAAACCCGGCAAAACAGGGATCTTTAACAGCAATGGCCCACAAACCATGGCACTGCTTCAGCAAATGAATATTAAGGGCAATTATTACGGCATTGCTCCTGATGATAAAGATAAAACCAGGAATATTATCCGGCGGTCTGTAGCTGAAAATGATGTAACCATCATCACTGGCGGTGTTTCGGTGGGGGATTATGATTTTGTACCGGAAATAATCAAAGAGCAGGGATTTGATATTCATTTTAGCAAAGTAGCTGTTCAACCGGGCAAACCGTTTACCCTGGCATCAAAAAGGGAAAAATTCATCCTGGGGTTTCCGGGTAATCCGGTATCATCCTATGTTATTTTCAAGATTTTTGCCGAGGCCATGCTGATCAAAATGATGAAGGGCAATTATGATGATCCTCAGTTTGCTTTACCTTTAGGCAAACCCTTAAACCGGAAAAGATACGATCGTGATAAATGGTTACCGGTTAATATAGTTGGCGGGCAAGTTATACCCGTTGACTATCACGGCTCGGCACATATCCACTCCATCAGTTTTGCCACACACCTGATGCGGTTTCCCGCAGGAATATCTGAACTAAAAAAGGGAGAGCAGGTGCATGTACGACCGCTTTAACAGGAAGATCGATTACCTGAGGCTTTCGGTTACTGACCGCTGCAATCTGCGATGCAGTTATTGCATGCCCTGTGATGGAGTTAAATGGCTGAAACACGATAACATCCTTTCCTATGAGGAAATAACAGAAATCACCAGCTACCTGGTAAAGCAAGGAATCAGCAGGGTAAGGCTAACCGGGGGCGAACCTTTAGTGAGGAAGGATATTGTCACGTTGGTGAAAATGATTTCAGCAATTGAAGGCATTACAGATCTGAGTATGACCACCAACGGCATACTTCTACCAGCTATGGCTGCGGACCTGAAAAAGGCAGGACTAAACAGAATCAACATCAGCCTGGATACTCTCGACTCAAATGTCTATCAGAATATTACTTCAAAAAATGAACTGGGCAATGTTTTGGACGGCATCCAGGCAGCCCTTGAGGCGGGTCTTTGGCCAGTGAAGATCAATTGCGTGGATGGCTTCCATAATAGCAGCAAGGATATTGATGATGTCAGGGCTTTTGGCCACAACAAGGGGCTTGCGGTGAGGATAATCAGGCAAATGAATCTTGAAAGCGGTATTTTTACTATAGTAGAAGGAGGTACTGGCGGACATTGTGAATCCTGCAACAGGATCAGATTGAGTTCTGATGGCAAGCTGAAACCCTGCCTTTTCAGCGATTTGGAATTTGATGTCCGGTCGCCTGGCATTGAAAAAGCGTTTCAAATGGCACTTGAGCATAAGCCGGCCAGGGGAATTAGTAATTGTAAGAATACTTTTAACCAAACAGGAGGCTGACATGGATAAACTAACACATGCAGATGAAAAAGGGAAAGCCAGAATGGTTGATGTTTCGGGGAAACCGGAAAGTGTGCGAACAGCCCGGGCCGAAGGATTTATTCAGCTAAAGAAGAGCACACTGGAGCTGATTAAAAATAATGAACTTAAAAAAGGCGATGTATTGCTGGTAGCGCGGCTGGCAGGCATACAGGCCGCAAAAAAAACTTCAGATATCATAATGATGGCGCATCCTCTGAATATATCGCATGCTGATGTGACGGCACATACAGAAGAAAAGGGCATCAGGGTGGAGGCAAGTTGCAGGTTTACCGGAAAAACCGGTGTGGAAATGGAAGCTTTAACAGCAGTGAATGTAGCATTATTAAACATTTATGATATGTGCAAAGCAGTGGATAAGGATATGGTCATTCAAAACATCAGGCTGACAGACAAGCAAAAAAATAAAGCACGAACCGGGCCTTGATTCGCCTTTGGCTATTGAGAGACTATATGGATGTGTAGCGGCAGGCAACTCTTTAAGGGTAGTTTCGCCGGATAAAGGACAGGATAAACGCCTGATTGCCGGTATTAAAAATATAAACAGATGAACCAACACGGAGAAGTTTTAGCGGTAAATCTTTCACCTAAGCGGGGAACTAAATCACCTAAGGAAAGTATCTGCTTGCAGCCCGGAGGCGTGAAGGGTGATTGCCATTTCGGCAGTGGAAACCGGGAAGTAAGCATCCTTGACCAAAAACATGCAGATGATTTCGCAAGGATAAGTAAAAGCTCCGGAACATTCGCTTTTGGTGATTTTGCAGAAAATATCAGGAGCAGAAAGCTGCCTGAAGATATCCGTATATATGACCGTTTGAAAATTGGCAATTCAATTATAATGGTTACTGAAAACGGGAAACCATTCCATGAGAAGCTGGAATTTCCGGGCCACTATGTTTCTCCCCAAAAGGCCGTATTCTGCAAGGTGATAGAACCGGGAGAGGTAAAAGCCGGAGATGCAATCATTCATGTACCAAAGGTTTTCCACATCAAAATAATAATCCTTAGCGATCGCGCTGCTTCTGGAACTTACAGGGATGAAAGCGGACCTTTGATCAGAGATTTTATGCAAAACTTTTGTGATAACGAAAATCTGAGAAATGAAATATCTGTGAAAGTGATTGCTGATGACGCTGATCTTTTGAAGCGACAGATTTTATCAGCGGAGGCAAATGATTTTATAATGACGAGCGGAGGCACCGGGATTTCGGGAAGAGATATCACTATCGAAACCATTCGCCCGCTGCTGGACAAAGAGGTTCCTGGAATTACAGAAATGATCCGTTGGAAATACGGGTTGGAAAACCCTGCAGCACTATTAAGCAGGAGCCTGGCTGGTTTAAAAGGCAGGTCTCTCATCTTTTGCATGCCCGGCAGCCCGAAAGCAGTGAAGGAATATATGCAGGAATACCTGAAAGTAGCTTCTCATGCTTTAAAGATGGTCAATGGATTCGGCCATTAAGCAGATTTTTCAACATAGCTCACGGAACAGATGAGTATATCATTACCGCACCCGAATTTACACATGGCTGATGCTTCCCCTTTCGTAAAGGCATGATCTATAAAGATATGCTTTTACATTTGGATGTTGATTTGAAGCGTAAGAACAGGAGCACTTGAGGGGGGGTAGCTCGCGGCCCGGCGGAGGCGGAAATCCACAGATTGGAGCCGGAGACGGATCAGCCGCCCAAATAAAACACTAATCGCCATTACGCACGTAAGTGATCGCAGGCAGAATAATGCGTAATGACTTTTCGATGGATTCCTCGATGCTCTCGATGTGTGTTTTGAGCTCGATGTCGGGATTGGCCGGTGGCTCGAAGGGGGAATCGATACCGGTAAAGTTTTTGATTTCGCCGCGACGGGCACGCTTGTATAATCCTTTTGTATCGCGCTCCTCACAGATTTCCAGGGGAGCATTAACATACACCTCGATAACATTCTCCGGTCCGATGATACTTTTGGCCATGTTTCTGATTTTCGTGGTTGGGCTGATAAAACTGTTGATGGTAATAATGCCGCAGTTGACAAAAAGTTTATTTACTTCGGATATACGGCGGATATTTTCCATGCGGTCCTCATGGGAAAAGCCGAGATTGTTGTTTATGCCGGCGCGAATATTGTCGCCATCGAGCACCTGGGTGAGGAAATTCCGCCTTGACAGGGCGCGTTCGAGCGAAGCAGCCACGGTGGATTTTCCGGAGCCGGAAAGCCCTGTTAGCCAGATTGCCCTGGCTTGCTGCTGCAGTAATTTTTCCTTATCTTCACGTTGTAATATTTTCTTGTAAACGTAGATATTTCTTTCCACGGGATCCAATGGCATAAGGCGGTTTATTTTAAATGATGCACAAATTTACATGATTCATTGACCAATCCCAACAAAAAATATAACTTTATCGACCTGTTACGACAGAAAATCGTTTATGCAATATTTAGACAGTGTTATTGTATTAATTTCCATCCTGTTTATCCTGGTATCGCTTTACCGCGAATGGGTTGGGCCTTCGTTCACATTTGTGATCGCGGTGGTTTTCCTGGGTGCATTTGGCGTGCTTACCCCGCAGGAGATGCTTAAAGGTTTCGCTAATGAGCAGATTGCTGTTATTTTACTGCTGCTTTTACTGGGAGATACGATCAGGAAAACCGGTGTGCTGGAGAATTTATTCAATCAGCTTTTTAAACAGGCGCAAACCTATAACGGATTCCTGTGGCGAATGATGCTACTTGTATCCTCATTTTCAGCATTTTTAAACAACACTCCCCTGGTGGCCATTTTGATGCCTTATGTGCATTCCTGGTCGAAGCGCCATACGATTGCCCCGTCAAAACTGATGATACCTCTATCCTACGCGGCTATTCTGGGTGGTTGTGCCACACTTATCGGTACCTCAACCAATCTCATTGTAAACGGCCTTGTGGTGGAACAACAAGGTGTGGAAGGTTTGAAGGAGCTGGCATTGTTCGACTTTTTCTGGGTGGGCGGTCCAATGATAATTGTGGGCATTCTTTTTATGCTTTTAATCGGAAAGCATTTGCTGCCCAACAGGAAGGATGTAATTACAGATTTTAGTCGCAAGCGTCGCGAATATCTGGTAGAAGTGCAAATAAGGCCGGGCAGCCAGCTGATCGGAAAAACGATAGAAGAGGCGGAACTGCGAAACCTGAAGGGGCTTTTCCTGGTGGAAATCCACAGGAATAATCACACTTTGACGGCAGTTGCTCCAAACACCGTGTTGAAGGAAAATGACATCCTAATTTTTGCCGGCGATACATATACTATTGCAGATATGATCAATGCCAGAAGCGGGTTAAAGCTCACCCAGGTAGGCATGTTTTCGAAAAAAACTCACACTGAAGTCAGGGAAGTAGTGATTTCTCATAACTCTACTTTGATTGGTAAAACTGTTAAGGAGGCTTATTTCCGGGGCAAATATGATGCAGCTATCATAGCTGTGCATCGCAATGGAGAACGAATTTCAGGTAAAATAGGATCGGTGAAGCTTGAGGCGGGTGATGTGCTGCTGCTGTTGTCAGGAGATGACTTTATAGAGCGCTCACGGGATACTCTGGATTTCTATTCCATATCAAAAGTCCGCGATTTCCAGAAGTTGCCTGCATGGAAAGTGACTGTGTTGCTTGGAGGTACTGCGCTGGTCATCCTGCTGGCAGCACTGGGCTGGGTTAAGCTATTTATCGGTCTTATCCTTTTGCTGGTTACTATCACCATAATTGGTGTGGCCAATGCCAAAGACCTGCCCAAGAGCCTGGACTATAACCTGGCTGTGATCATTGCTCTGGCCCTGGCTATCGGTACAGCCATGATAAAAACTGGGGTAGCGGAAATGATGGCGCTGTTTTTTATTCAGTTCCTGAAGCCACTTGGTATTTACGGATTGATGTTCGGCATATTCGCGGTGACATCGCTACTGGCAGCCTATATCACTAACAAAGCGGCGGTGGCCATTATTTTCCCCATTGCCGTGACCATTGCCATGGATCTGAACCTTGATCCAACACCGTTTGTTCTGTTGGTATCATTCGCGGGAGCTGCCAATTTCATGACCCCAATCGGTTATCAGACAAACCTGATGGTTTACGGGCCTGGTGGCTATTCATTTAAAGATTATATGAAGGTTGGCCTGCCACTGACCTTAATATATATGGTAGCAACAGTGTTTGGCCTGGGAGTAATTTATAATTTATTGTGATGATGAAAGATATTAAAACTGCTATAAATGCGGCTATTGAAGCGGGAGAAGCAATCCTGAATGTATATACATCGGAAGATTTTGATGTGAAACTCAAGAGCGATCATTCGCCGCTAACGAAGGCTGACAGGCAGTCGCACGAAGTAATCATGCGGCACCTTGAAAAAACAGGTTACCCGGTACTGAGTGAGGAAGGACGTGAGCTTTCGTATGAAGAGCGTAGCAGTTGGTACAAATTCTGGTGTGTGGATCCGCTGGACGGCACAAAGGAGTTTATTAAACGCAATGGGGAGTTCACGGTAAACATCGCTATGATTGAGGATCAGGTAGCAACCAGCGGAGTGATCTACGTGCCGGTTACCATGGAACTTTATGTGGGAATCATTGGCCCGGGAGCCTGGAAATTCTCAAATGTAAGCCCGCAAACACGTATTGATTCACTGGAAGAATTCCTGGAGCAGGGAAAAAAGCTGCCTTTAGGACGCGAGATAAACAAACCGTTTACGATAGTGGGCAGCCGTTCACACATGAATCAGGGAACACAGGATGTTATCGCTGAGTATGAGAAGAAATATGGTGAAACTCAAGTAATGAGCCGCGGTTCATCGCTTAAACTGTGCATGGTTGCGGAAGGTAAAGCTGATCTTTACCCGCGCTTTGCTCCTACCATGGAATGGGATACTGCAGCCGGTCAGGCCATAGCCTCCGCTGCCGGAATGCTCGTCACCACCACAGATATGAAAACCCCTTTGCTCTACAACAAAAAAGAGCTGCTTAACCCTTGGTTTGTGGTGCGAAAGAAGGGGGTGTGAGGGGGCAGCTGGTGATGTATTCTAAAGTTCTCTCTACTGCTTTTCCATCAATCTTATATGCAACCTCTTTAATAAATGCATTATATGCCTTTGTATTAATACTAATTTCTCCTCGTGAAACCATTTTAATAACCCCTTCTAGTTCTACAGCATTAGCCACTTGAATTCCTACACCTTTTTCAGCGTACATTTGAATATCATGCTTTAAATGATCAAGTACGATCAAAGGCTTATAGAAATAGATAACCTCCGTGCTTGTTTAGCAGCCCGGCGGATACTAAGCAGTAGCTTTTATGGGAGCTTTAACAGGACTAGTGTTCTATAATAATCAAAAAAAAACATGATTTTGCTTGTTATCAGAT
>CAYZDA010000068.1:0-11760 GCA_964477095.1 uncultured Bacteroidales bacterium
GGTTATTTTTCATCTCATCTCTCCTATAGCTCGTTATTATCATTTTCACGCAATTACGGACTTAATTCCACTCCCTTCTCTTCCGGCAAACAGCAATTTTCGTGTTGGTTTGAAATGCAGTATGAACTCAGCGCCGGCTGGCTGATAAAGAGCGCAATGGCAGCTGACACCGGACAGTTATTTAACCGGGGAATTTCCTTAATGTTGTCGGTGGCCAAAACCGGCCTGTTCTGACTTCCGGCCCCGCTACTCTCCTCCTGCCCCACCGGGCTGTCACCCACTGCTAATTTCCTATGAACCTTCAATAGTCACGGTTTGTTATTTGGGTGAATAACGCAAATCATTTATTTTTTTAGATCACTGATCATTTATGGACAAGCATTCATATATAAATAATGCTGATCCGGAGTGGATAGAGCAGCAGTATGAGAAATACAGGCAGAACCCGGATGCAGTGGAAGATAGCTGGAAGCATTTTTTCAAAGGCTTTGATTTTGGCAGAAAAGATTACACTTCCGTTCAAAAGGATAAGCTGAAAATCCCCTCGGAATTTAAGGTAATCAATCTGATAGATGATTACCGCTCGCGCGGACACCTGTTCACGGAAACCAATCCGGTGAGGACACGCAGGCAATACCGGCCTACCCTGGATATTGAAAACTTCGGTCTTTCGGAAGAAGACCTGGAGAAAGAATTCCAGGCAGGTTCTGAAATTGGTATCGGCACAGCCAGTTTGAAAAAGATCATTTCATACCTGGAAGACACCTACTGCAAGTCCATCGGTTCGGAATATATGTTTATCCGTAAGCGGGAAATTGTGAAATGGCTAAGGCAGCATATCGAATCCAACCGCAATCAGCCCGACTTTACCACAGATGAGAAAAAGCGAATACTGCGGAAGCTAAGCGAGGCTGTTTTCTTCGAGAAGTTCATTCATAAGAAATTCCCGGGTCAGAAACGTTTTTCACTGGAAGGCGCTGAAGCACTCATACCGGCTTTGGATGCCGTGATAGAGCACGGCGCTGAACTGGGCACCCGCGAATTCGTGATCGGTATGGCGCACCGCGGCAGGTTAAACGTGCTTACAAATATTTTGAAGAAACCTTTCCGGGATGTATTCACCGAATTTGCAGGCGTGGAATATGATACACGTTCGCTGCTGGGTGATGTGAAATATCACCTGGGCCATACATCCGTAAGAAAAACCGAAAGCAACAAATCGGTGAAACTGTCTATGGCGCCCAACCCTTCACACCTGGAGGCTGTTGACCCGGTGGTACAGGGAATCGTGCGTGCACGCATCGACCAGCTCTATAGTGGCGATGCAGGCAAAATCACGCCTATCCTGATCCACGGTGATTCTTCCATTGCCGGACAGGGCATTATTTATGAGATTGCTCAGATGTCAGAATTGCATGGATACAGCACAGGAGGAACCATCCACCTGGTGATCAACAATCAACTGGGTTTCACCACCAATTATCTGGATGCCCGCTCCAGTATCTATTGCACGGATGTGGCCAAGGTAACGCAATCGCCCGTTTTTCATGTCAACGGAGATGACGTGGAAGCTGTGGTGCATACCATCAAACTGGCCATGGAATTCCGCAGGCAGTTTGGAAAAGATGTGTATATCGACTTACTTTGCTATCGCAAACATGGTCATAATGAAAGCGATGAGCCACGTTTCACCCAACCCATCCTGTATAAAACCATAGCCAACCATCCCGACCCGTTTGACATTTATAAGGAAAAGCTACTGGAAAAAAACCTTATAACCAAGGATCAGGTGGAAAAGCTTGAGAAATCCTTCAAGGAAACGCTGGAAGAAGACCTGCAGGTATCAAAACAGGTAGAAAAAGCACATATCACTTCATTTTTGGAGAATACCTGGAAGGACATTCGCAAGGCGGAAAATGGTGACTTCCAACAGTCTCCCGAAACAGCGGTTTCACAGAAGGTGCTAAAAGATATAGGGGAAAAGATCACAGAGGTACCGGAAGATAAAAAGCTGTTTCGCAAGATCGTGAAGCTGCAGGAAGAGCGCCGGAAGATGCTGGATGAAACCGATAAGATCGACTGGGGCATGGCCGAGCTGCTTGCTTACGGATCGCTGGTTAAGGAAGGCATCCCGGTGAGGATCAGCGGGCAGGATTCGGAACGTGGAACCTTTTCACACCGTCATGCGGTTTTGAGGCTGGAAGATTCAGAAGAGGAATACGTTCCCCTAAATAACATAGCAGAAAACCAGGCTCCATTTGAGATATACAATTCACCCCTGTCGGAGTATGGGGTGCTGGGATTTGATTATGGCTATTCACTTACTTCGCCGCACACGCTTACCGTATGGGAGGCCCAGTTTGGTGATTTCAACAATGGCGCTCAGATAATTATTGACCAGTTCATTACTTCCGCGGAAGAAAAATGGAATGTTATGAACGATCTGGTTATGTTTCTGCCTCACGGCTATGAAGGTCAGGGTCCGGAGCATTCCTCAGCACGCATGGAAAGATTTCTGAACCAGGCTGCCGGTAACAACATCCAGATCGTGAACATAACCACACCGGCCAACTTTTTCCATGTGCTGCGCCGGCAGTTGAAGCGCCCCTTTCGCAAGCCCCTGATCGTTTTTACACCTAAGAGCCTGCTGCGGCATCCACAGGTGATCTCACCCCTGAAAGACTTCAGCAACGGCGGATTTCAAGAAGTGATTGACGATCCGGAGGTTGATCCTGAAAAAGTGAGAAAAGTGGTGCTGGTATCCGGCAAACTTTATTATGAGCTAATTGAGCGCAGAAAAGAAACAGGAGCAGACAATACAGCCATTATCCGGCTTGAACAGATCTACCCTGTACCCTACCAGCAACTGGAAAAGATCTTTAATAAGTACCATGAAGGTAAAGACTGGGTGTGGGCCCAGGAGGAGCCCGGCAATATGGGAGCCTGGATGTTTATCCAGCGTAATATCACGGATGTAAAACTGCGCCCGGTGACACGTCCTGACAGTGGGAGTCCTGCCACCGGCTCTACTAAATTCCATAAGATCAGACAGGAAAAAATCATTGACAAGGTGTTTGGTGAATGCGACTGTGATCGTGTGAATGAAGAATGCCGCATGATTTGTGCTCAGCGTGAGGAACTCATTAAGCTGGAGCGAAACGGAGATATATAAATAATTCAGTAAAAAAAATCAGGCTGGTGAATCAGCCAAAAAAATAAAACCCATGATTGAAGTCAAGATACCGAGTCCGGGAGAGAGTATTTCAGAGGTGCAACTGGCCAGCTGGCTGGTGAAAGATGGTGATTACGTTGAAAAGGATGATGAAATAGCCGAAATAGATTCCGATAAAGCCACTTTGAGCATTAGTGCTGAAGAATCAGGAAAAATACAGCTGGAAGCAGAGGAAGGTGATACCCTGGAAGTTGGAGCTGTTATTGCTAAGATAGATACGGATGCTGAGGCCCCGGAAAAAGACACGAAGGAAGAGCGGGAAGAGGAATCCGAAGAAGAGAGAGAAAAAGAGCCTTCGGAGGAGAAACAGGAGGATACTTCAAAAAAAGAAGCACCGGAGAAGAAAAAGGAAGAAACTTCTGAAAAAAAGAAAGAAGAAGCTTCAGAAAAAGAAAAAGAAGAAGAGAAAAGCACAGACAGGAAAAAGGAAGAAGAACCGGAGAAAGAGCAGGACGTCCAGGTACAGTTAACGCCTTTGGCAAAGGAAATCCTGAAGGAAAAAGGCATAGCCCCTGAAAAACTTGGTGAGGCCATCAGGCGGATAAAAATCGGACGCGAAGAGGTGGAAGCTGCGGCAGAAAAGGCTGCCGGTAAAAAAGAAGAACACACAACAGCAGGAAGTTTATGGAGTGGCCAACGGGAAACCGAGCGTAAGAAAATGTCAACCTTGCGCAAAAAGATCACCGAACGGCTGGTTTCTGTAAAGAATGAAACCGCCATGCTCACCACCTTTAATGAGATTAACATGGAGCCGGTGATGCAGTTGCGTAATAAATACAAACAGGAATTTCAGGAGAAATATGGTGTTAAGCCCGGTTTGATGTCCTTTTTTACTATGGCTGCCGCCCAGGCATTGCAGCATTTCCCGGACGTGAACGGGCAGATTGATGGTGATGAGATCGTGTATCAGAAGTATGCTGACATAGGTATAGCGGTTAGCACACCCAAAGGATTAATGGTGCCGGTATTGCGTGATGCAGAAAACATGAGCCTGTATGAAATAGAAGACCAGATAAAGAAACTGGCAGGAAAGGCGCGCAAGGGAAAACTGACACTGGACGAGATGAGCGGCGGAACCTTTACCATTACCAATGGAGGCGTATTCGGATCATTGCTGTCCACTCCGATTCTGAATCCCCCGCAAAGCGCTATACTTGGTATGCACAACATACAGGACCGCCCTGTGGCCATTAGCGGCAAGGTGGAGATCAAACCCATGATGTACGTGGCACTAAGCTATGATCATCGTATTATTGATGGCAAAGACTCAGTTAGTTTTCTGGTAAAAATTAAAGAGTTACTGGAAAGCCCTGTGAATATGCTTTTCAGCGGACAGGATCCTGAGAAAAGACTAATGGGCTTGTGATATCCCGGTATTTCTTCTGCTGTTCCTATGAAACTAAGATTCGCTCTAATCGAGTATTCCTGCTACTATAAATGCCATCCCGACAGGACTGCATAAATGAACATCCGGGAGGAAAAATTCCGGATCTAAGATATATCTGACTCATTATCCTGTACGTTTAAGGGAGAAGAAGCACCGCAGGTGCGAAAGTATGGCAGGAATTACTCCAATACCTCCACTTTCTTCACTTTTTTGATTTTTACATTTTGTCCGGCTGATTCCCAGTAAACTTCTGCTTCATCCCAGGTAACCTTAATATCAAGGCCTGCCATATCTTCGGGATTACTTTCAAATATCTGCTGCCCTTCATATCCTTCATGGATGCGCAGCTTATAATCCCTGCCTTCATGATCACTTATAATGAAATAGGATGCATCTTCCTGTTCCAGTATTTCCTCAAACGTTCCTGTGATCACATTTTTTTCCTGCTTTGGAGCATCCCTTTCATCCTCAATTTGAAGACCGTCCATTTTAATCGACGTGATGCCACCGTACACCCACATTTCACGGTCTTTGTATTTCACCTTATACCAGTAATCCACCATGTCTCCTATTTCCTCTTTCGGACCTCTTTCCATGATCACTGCCTGATCACCGGAATCCAGTTGCATGATTACATTATCATCGATCTTTGGCTGTGTCCTTACATTCACATTATTCCCGGTGATTACCAGGGTTTGGCCGGGTTCAATGTCTGCAGGCTTTTCCGGGGTAGTTTCCTGCTGAATGCTGTCGGTTTTTGGGGAATCATTCTGTTCCTGATCGCCGTTACCGCCACAGCTCCAAAGCATTACTACAGACATCATTAAAAGGATAAAGGGATTTTTCATGGTGTGATTCTTTTTGATGTTTAATGACAGTAAAAATATGGAATTTCCGCCATAATCCTAAAACAGTGGCAGATTAATCCTGAACATCTACCTCATCCAGGCCGGGGCGTGTAAAAGATAAGGCATCAGGAAATTCCAGCATCAGATTTTGTCTGATTTTCGTAGTCATATTTATGAAGTCAAGGATTTCGTCCCGCTCCTGCGGTATAAAATCCAAAAGTTTTTCCCAGGCCTTAATGGATTCTTCCAGACCGATAATCGCCACTTTTACTGAACCGTTTGCATCAGCCTGCCTGTACTCGCATAGTTCAGAGGCATCATGTTTTTGCTTTAATCCGCGGGCAATTTTCACGTGGATGAAAAATTTATACCAATGAATTACCTTTATCTGCGACCTGCAATCTTCATTTTCCTCTTCCATCTTTTTTACCAAATCAGACTTCAGCCACTGAAGCACTTCCATGCCATATTGTTTTGACTTCAGGAACAATTCATGTTGCTGCATTTTCTCTTCTGCTCTCTGATCATTGCCCTGCTCATCCCGGATGTCTTCAAGTGAAATACCGGCTTCTTCAGCCATCATACCCAACATTTGTATGGACATTTCCATATGACGCTGCACTGATTTCAGCGGGTCTTGCTCTTCGCCGGATTTCCGTTCTTCTTCAAATTCCCGGGCGCGCTGCAGGCATCTGTCGGTAAAACGACATCTTTCACACCACCTGTTACAGTAGTTGTAAACCCCGGGTATGAAATTCTCACTATTCGGATAGTCAGGGAAAAGTTCTTCCATGGTATAATCCTTTCTTTCCTTCCTGCTCATTTCCTCTTCTTCCACCACCTCAAAATCTGTATTACCGGCTAAAACTTCCTGACCTGTATTACAGTATTCCAGCAGTTTGCAGCCTTCACAAGACCCTGTACAAAAGTCCATATGCAGGCCACCGGAGCGCAGCATCCACATGGGCTCCTGCCAGGCTTCCCTCAGCAGGTGGTAACGTACTTTAAGAGGGGTGGGCTCAGGATATTCAGGGAAAATCCGGTATGCGATCAGCAGTTCCTCTAAAGCAGGAATGAGTTTCTCCAGGTGGCGGTGTTTCATCTTTTCTTCAGAAGGAAGCTGCTCAAGCAGGATTTCCACATACTTTTCAATGGTATCATTTTCCGTTTCCGGCAGCTCCAGTTTCATCATATCTTCCTCAAAATTATCCTCACGGGGCAAAATTTCAGCACCTTGTGCAAAAGGAGAACGGGCTGCCGATTCTTTTATATCTTCAATTAGTTGACCAATATATTTATCCATAATATATTCCATTAACCTTTAGGCTGTGAAATTAACATACATTTACACAAAAGTCAAGAGGAAATGATCAGAATCTTACCCTTCTCTCTGAGATCGCTTGTACTGCAGATATATCACAACAAAGCCAACAGCAGATTTGTTGAACTTTTGTCACATGCAATATACTAATTAAAACATACTTACTATGAGCGCATACATTAAATTCTTTGAAGAAATTAACCATGATCATAAAGCTGAAGTTGGAGGCAAAAATGCTTCTCTTGGTGAAATGTACCAGCAGTTGTCATCCAAAGACATTCAAATTCCCAATGGTTTTGCCACCACGGCTGAGGCATTTTGGCATTTCCTTGATTCCAATAAGATAAAAGATAAGATCAGGGATAAATTAAGAGAACTTGATACTGATAATTTTGATAATCTGGACAAAGTAGGAAAAAATCTTCGTGACACCATAATGGGTGCTGCCATACCTTCGGATTTGGCTGAAGAGATCAAAAAGGCATATAATAAACTTCAGGATAAAGAAAAAGATATGGAAAGTGTGGCTGTGAGAAGCTCTGCCACTGCGGAAGACCTGCCCGAAGCCAGCTTTGCCGGCCAGCACGATACATTTCTGAATATCAAAGGAGAAGATGAAGTGGTTGAAAATGTGAAGAAATGTTATGCTTCATTATATACCGGCCGGGCCATCAAGTATCGCGAAGAAAACAAATATGAGCACATGAAAGTAGCTCTTTCCGCCGGTGTGCAGCGTATGGTACGCGCAGATAAATCTGCTGCCGGCGTCATTTTCACCATAGCACCCGAAAGCGGTAATGACAAGGTGATCTTTATTACCGGCTCCTGGGGTCTGGGTGAAAACGTGGTACAGGGCAATGTTATCTCTGATGAGTTTTATGTATATAAGAAAAATCTGGATAATGACCGGCGTGCCATCCTTTCAAAGAAAATGGGCAGCAAGAAGAAAACCATGGTCTATGAAGAAAACGGTAATGGTGTTACCACTAAAAACACAGATACCCCCGAAGAAAAACAGAATGATTATGTGCTTAACAATGAAGAGATAGAAAAACTTGCCAGATGGTCGCTGGAGATAGAAAAGCACTATGATAAACCCATGGATATTGAATGGGCTAAAGATGGTAATTCCGGTGAGCTGTTTATTGTACAGGCACGCCCTGAAACAGTGCATTCGCAAAAAGACAGCGGCAAACTATATCAGTACTCACTAACCGGCAAAGGTAAAGAAATAGTGAAGGGGAACGGCATCGGTGACAAGATATCCGCGGGAAAAGCACGCATCCTTAAATCGCCGGATGAATCAGATAAGCTGGAAGAAGGAGATGTGCTGGTGACCGAGATTACCAATCCCGACTGGGATACGATTATGAAACGGGCCTCTGCCATTGTTACCAACAGTGGCGGCAGGACAAGCCATGCGGCCATTGTAGCACGCGAGCTGGGTACTACTGCGGTAGTGGGTACAGGGAACGCCACAGATAAGATTGAAGACGGCAATGAAGTTACGGTTTCCTGTGCCGAAGGTGAAGATGGTATCGTGTATGAAGGAAAACTCGAATGGGAAGAAACAGAGATCAATTTGGAAGAAATGGGTAATCCCAACACGGAAGTAATGCTGATCCTGGCAAATCCGGGCATGGCTTACCGCTATTCGCAATTTCCGACAGACGGTGTGGGGCTGATGCGCCTGGAATTCGTGATCAATAACACCATTCAGATACATCCTTTGGCGCTGATCCATTTTGATGAGCTGAAAGACAAGGATGCCAAAGAAAAGATTAAAGAGCTTACCCATGGTTATGATGACAAGGAAAAATATTTTACAGAAAAGCTGGCTGAGGGTGTCGGCACCATAGCAGCAGCGTTTGAAGGCAGAGATGTAATAGTGAGAATGAGTGACTTCAAGTCAAATGAATATGCCAATCTGATAGGTGGTAAGCAATTTGAACCTGAGGAAGAAAATCCCATGGTTGGATTTCGCGGAGCATCGCGTTATCACAGCGATGAATACCGTGAAGGCTTCCGGCTGGAATGTGAGGCCATGAAAATCGTGCGCGAAGAAATGGGGCTGGAAAACGTGAAGCTGATGATCCCTTTTTGCCGTACAGTGGAAGAAAGCCGTAAAGTGATCGGCCTGATGGAGGAATTTGGTCTGAAACAGGGAGAGAAAAACCTTGAGATCTACATGATGACCGAAATACCCGGCAATGTGATAATGGCTGAACAGTTCGCCGGCCTGTTTGACGGTTTTTCCATAGGCTCCAATGACCTGACACAGCTTACCCTTGGCGTGGATCGTGACTCAGAACTGGTGAGTGATATTTTTGATGAGGAAAACGATGCGGTGAAGCATATGATCTCCACTGTCATCAAAAAGGCCAGGGATCACAATACGAAGATTGGCTTGTGCGGACAGGCTCCCAGCGACTTCCCTGAATTCGCGAAGTTTCTGGTGGAACAAAAGATAGACAGTATTTCCTTCAATCCGGATGCCCTGGCACAAGGCCTGAAAAACATCCTGGAAGCAGAAGGAAAGAAATAGCGAGATTAAAATCAATAGAATGTCTAACTAAAATATCAATAACCATGACCTTTCTTGAATTTATAGTAGTTTTACTCATTGCACTTGTGGTTGGATTTGCATTTTCAGTATTGTTCAAAACACGCGGCCCCTGGGGCAACGTTTTGACCTTTGTGTTGATAATTTTTCTGGGTATCCTGGCAGCCAACCTGTGGGTAGTCCCATCAGGACCTGTTGTTTGGGGTGTATCCTGGGTTCCCTTGTTAATATTCGGTATTTTGCTGGCCCTGTTGCTCATGGCCACTGAACCGTTTAAGAAATCCCGTGATATTAAGTATGCAAAGGAAGACGAATATAAAGCAGATTCTGCTGCCAGAGTTAGTGGTATTTTCTGGATAATTCTGCTGATTCTGGTTATCGCTGTTATAACAGGTCTTGTTATATAACGCAGAGACACCCTACTTCTAGCTGACCTTCCGCTTTTTAATAAATAGCAAGATCAAATTACGGCTAATTTCCTTCACATGATCAAAGGCAGCAGATCGCACTTATAGCTACTGGAATCCGATAACGACCGCAATACGGTTATAATTTAATTCTTTAAAGCCCGGATTTAGATTAACATTGGAAAGTCCGAAACTATAGCGTATCTCCGGCGATACGTTGAATTTTCCGAAGAAACGGTTTTTGATCCCGATACCAAGATCAATAGCGAATGTGGCGGCATTATCGAAGTGGCTACTTACATAAGTTTTTTCAAGCGGATACATATAAAGCAATCCTGCTGTTAAATAAGGTTTTTTGGTTCCCTGAACAGGGTAATACCTGGCTTTTATTGCACCTTCCAGGGCCACGGGAAATACATCATAGGATGACTGGTAATTATACCAGTAGTTTGGTTCATTTGTAACTGCGGCATTATTTATACTGATACCCAGTGCCGGTTGAATGCTGAGAAATTTAAGAAGATGCCACTCCAGATTCAATGCAAATTGGAAGCCGGCAGAATTATCAATATAATGAGGAGATGGGATCCCTTCTGCTGCCTCCAGAAATGAATAATTTATTCCAGCTTCAAATCCGGCTTCCAGCTTTGCAGGGGTACAGTCATCCTGAGCATAGCTGCCCATTGCCAAAACGCCCAGGAGAATAATAATAAGAGACTTTTTCATGAGAAGAACATATTTTAGGTTTGAATAGAAAAATAACGTATTCTGAAAAGCAATATTATCCCGGGCTAAAAATAATGGCTTTTAAATATTTCGTATCTTTGAAAACTACCGGTCTATAATCCGGTTTAAAATCACTATCCTATGAAAATACTGGTAACCGGCGGAAGCGGATATATTGCTTCATGGATCATTAATTACCTCCTGAAGCAGGGGCACGAGGTGAATACCACTGTTAGAGACATTAGTAAGGAAGCGAAAATCTTCCACCTGAAGCAGATGATGAAAGAAAAAGAAGGGGAACTGCGTTTCTTTGAAGCGGATCTGCTTGAGGAAGGATCATTTGATGAGGCTGTGAAGGATTGCGAAGTTGTAATCCACAGCGCATCTCCTTTTAAAGTATCGGGCATAAAAGATCCTGTAAAACAGCTTGTAGAACCAGCGGTAAAAGGAACCAGGAATGTGTTGAGGGCAGTAAACCGTTCGAAGAGCGTTAAAAAAGTGGTTCTCACCTCCTCCGTTGCAGCAATTTATGGCGACAATGCTGATATTCACAATATTGACGGAAGTAAATTCACTGAAGATCACTGGAACACCAGCAGCAGTGAAAAACATCAGGCATACTCCTATTCAAAAACAGAAGCAGAAAAAACAGCCTGGCATATGGCTAATGAGCAACAGCGCTGGAAGCTGGCAGTTATCAATCCCGGCTTTGTGGTGGGGCCGTCCATAACCAAACGTAAAGACAGCACCAGCATCAACCTTATAATCTCATTTCTTGATGGTACTTATAAAAGCGGTGTACCGGAACTGTATTTCGGAATGGTTGATGTAAGAAATGCGGCTATGGCACATGTAAATGCGGCCACAAAGCCTGATGCTGAAGGCAGGCATATCCTGGTTTCAGAAACTTTATCCATGCTGGAAGTGGCTAAAATCCTGCGCAAGCATCATGGCAATGCTTATAAAATCCCTGGCTCAGCTATTCCCAAATGGTTGCTGTATGTCGTAGGCCCTTTTAACGGCTTCAACTGGAAATTCATCCGCAGAAATGTGGGGATACCGGTTTACTTTGATAATACCCGTGCTAAAAATAATCTGGATATCGAATTTATTCCCGTTTCACAATCCATTCGTGAACAGGCCGATCAGGTAATTAGTGACGGCTTGGTGGAAAGGTAGGAACTTCTTATCGTTGTACTCCCGAAGCCAGGTTAGGGAGCCTTTAATCCGCTCCATTTTTTCAGAACATTCCGGTTGCTGGCTGAAACGCAACGGC
>CAYZDA010000069.1:0-11737 GCA_964477095.1 uncultured Bacteroidales bacterium
TTTCCATCTTAAAACAGGGAAACTTCCCTGCTTTTATTAATTTTAAGGCTGGAGAAGGCGGGCGGCCGGTAAAGCTTGCGCATCATTTTCAGAAATGATGCAGCACCCGGCAGGTAAAGGAATTTTTGTAAATTAGTGGCTGCGTTCTTTGAATTAACAAATCACCCGGGCAATGTCCACATGACCCTGAGCGACTACCGAAGGCATACACTTCAACGGGGTCTGTATTCCTGTTTATCTCAGGTCGATTACTTCCACATCAGCATGTTTGGAAGGATCAAACACAAATTTACTGTCGCTGATGCCCGTGTTGGTCTTAAACTCTTCGATGATATAGGTATAAGTCGTTGAATTCTTATCATACATGGTCAGGCTTACCAGCTGCTTGCTTTTACTGTCAATCCTTAGACGAACCTTAAAAAATGATTTACCTTCCTTTGGAACCAGGTCAATGATATGGATATTATGACCTGCAACCGACTCCTGCCGGATATATTTTGAACGGTAGTTTTCCTCCCAGCGCGAGAGGATGTGCAATGGATTGTTTTCGCTGTTTTCATCTGCGCCGGCCACCTGTACCTCTTTAGCATCCGGCAGAAAAGTCCAGATGGTTTTGCCGTCAGACATCATCACCTGCCCGCCAAGTTCGATGCGGAATTTCTCACCTTTCATCAGGGCTGTGCCTGATTTTTCCTCATGAACATCATACACATTATTATCCATGTTATAGGTGAATCTTAGCGAAATATCTTCAAATGATTGCATTTTACTGCTGGCTTCATTGAGGATTTCTCTTGATTTTGAGTCATCTACCTGTGCACCGGCAGACATTGCAAATACTATAAGGACAAAGCCTAATAATGTTCTTTTCTTCATAAAACTTCGGGTTAAATCAAATTTTTTAGCTTTCACTTTTCAAATACTGTTCCAAACTCATTTCATCCTGGATTTTCACCTCTCTGGCCTTACTCCCTTCGAATGGTCCTACAATACCGGCGGCTTCAAGCTGGTCAATTATACGGCCTGCGCGATTATAGCCAAGCTTAAGTTTTCGCTGCAGCAGTGAAGTGGAGCCATGCTGATGCTGTACGATCACCCGGGCAGCTTCTTCAAACAGTTCATCGCGTTCCTCATCTTCCAGTATACCCGGACCGCCCTCGCTCTCATCAGACACTTCAGGAAGTATGAAAGCATTTGGATAGGCTCGCTGGGAACCAATAAAATCGCAGATGTCATCCACCTCGGGAGTATCCACAAAGGCACACTGCAGCCTTAGCAGGTCGTTTCCGGTTGACAGCAGCATATCACCACGACCGATAAGCTGGTCGGCACCTGACGCATCAAGGATAGTACGGCTGTCAACCTTGGAGGTTACCCGGAAAGCAATTCGTGCCGGGAAGTTTGCTTTTATCACACCGGTAATAATATTTACAGACGGGCGCTGGGTGGCTATGATCAGGTGTATACCAACGGCCCTGGCAAGCTGGGCCAGCCGTGCTATCGGGGTTTCAACTTCCTTGCCGGCTGTCATGATCAGATCGGCAAACTCATCCACTACCAGCACGATATAAGGAAGGTAGCGATGTCCGTTTTCCGGATTCAGCTTCCTGTCCACGAATTTGGTATTGTATTCTTTAATATTTCTCACATGAGCATTTTTCAGCAGCTCATACCGTAAGTCCATTTCCACTGTCAACGAATTCAGGGTTTTTACCACCTTTTGGGTGTCAGTGATAATTGCCTCTTCACTATCGGGAAGTTTCGCGAGATAATGCCGCTCAATTTTTGAGAAAAGACTAAGCTCCACTTTTTTGGGATCCACCATCACGAATTTTAACTGTGAGGGATGTTTCTTATATAATAGTGAAGCAATGATGGCATTAAGCCCCACGGATTTACCCTGTCCTGTGGCACCGGCCATCAGCAGGTGAGGCATCTTCGACAGGTCGAATACATATGTTTCGTTGGATATGGTTTTACCAATTGCCACCGGCAGGGCAAATTTGGAGTTCTGGAACTTTGGCGACTGTATCACCGTTTTCATGCTTACGATCTCAGGATTGCTGTTTGGAACCTCAATCCCGATAGTTCCGCGACCCGGGATGGGTGCAATAATACGGATGCCAAGTGCAGAAAGGCTCAGTGCAATGTCATCTTCCAGGTTCTTAATCTTTGATATCCTTACTCCCGGTGCCGGTACAATTTCATAAAGTGTGATCGTTGGTCCTATAGTGGCTTTGATCTTGCTGATCTCGATATTGTAATTGTTCAGTGTTTTGAGAATCTTATTTTTATTCTCTTCCAGCTCCTCTTTTTCCACACTGATCATATCCGATCCGTGAACCTGCAGGATTTCAATATCAGGGAATTTGAAGTCGCGCAGCTCAAGAGTCGGGTCATAGGGTGTATCTACCTTGTAATGCTCCTGTGTGTTCTGGCTTGTATTTTCTTCCCCTTTGCTTTCTTCTTTAGGTTGCTCAATGGTCATTTCAATTCCATTGGAAGTGTCAGGCTTCTCCTCTGTAGGTGCTTCACTGGATAATTCGATATCTTTGCGCTGCAAATCATCACTTTGCTTAGGTTCGGCTGCATCTTCCTGTTGTGTGTCTTCTGAATCCTGTTGCGCAATGTTATCAGAAACGAGTATGGTTTCTTCGGGCTGCATTCCGGGCTGATCATCATTCTCTTCCCCGGTTTCCTCAGTTTCCATAATTGTTTTTTTCTCAGATGCTGCTGTTGTTTCGGTCGGCCCCTCTTCAGCAGCAGGCTTCTCCTTTTTGCGGAAGAGCTTAAGCATAAAACTAAAACTAAGAAGGAGGTAAACCATTATGAGCAAAAACAGTACGAAACCAGCACCCACTCTTCCAAACATGCTGATAAGCCATTCACGGCTCTGGTATCCGAAAGTACCACCAAGAATAAGCCATTCGCCCGAACGGAAAATAAAGCCCAATGCGGCAGAAAGCCACAAAATCAGGAATATGCAATGACGGTAAAGTTTCGCTTCAGGAACTAATTTATTGTCAGTGAGCCAACGGATACCTGTTACTGAAAACATTAGCACAAATAAAAAGCTGGCTATTCCAAACCACTTTGTGATGAATAAGTGGGAGAGGACTGCTCCCAGTTTTCCTACCAGATTTTTTGTTTTGATGTCAGTATCTCCGAAGAAATCCGAGGGGCTGAGTTGCATATAACTAAAATCACCCTTCCAGGCAAACAAATGAGATACAAACGACAGCAATAGCAGCAGTGAAAGCACAAGCAAGGTAAGACCTGCCACACGACGTGTGCGTTCGCCCGGATTCAGCTTCGGGCGGAAATTCCGTGATGGCTTGATGCTCTTGCTGCTACCGGCTTTGCTCTTTTTTTGATCCTTTAATTTGAAGGTATTTTTTTGCTTGTTGCCTTTTCTTCCCATGAGTAATCCTGTTATAGTAACTTCAGATAAACAACAGTTTAACTGCGCGAAGGCCTGATGCTCCTGCTATACTGTTTTTTTATCTACTGATCCGTGACCGTTAATTGATAGCAAAAGTAAAAAAAAACAGATTACTGAATGATAGTATATGAACCAGTAGAATGAAGAATATCCGGATCAGAAATTTTGACATAAAAAAACGCATGACAATTGCCATGCGTTTTTTTTAGATCATAATATTCTTATAAACCCATCTGCTCCATTTCCTCTTCTGTGAATTTTTCATAATCATCAGGTACAAGGAAATCTGTTTCCTTAAGCTTGGTTTCCTTTATTTCAGAAGCTGTGAGTTTCATCGTATATTCACCAAGTTTTTCTGTATATTCCAGGCTTACACCATCTATTCCTTTCAGCATAGGATCAGAAAAATTCAATGCTTCATTGCCAATTTCAGGAGCCACCCAATAAACGTTTTCAGTGGTTTCCCCATACTCATTTTCATATGAACCTACCACCTTATGTGCAGTATATCCGGCAATTTCTTTTGTTTCGTCTGTTTTTTCAACACCAGATATTTCAATTTCTGCGTTTTGCGCATTAATTTGTTCTTCCGTTAAGGTTATATATTTTTTCTGGCCTGAACCCGCGATCATCATCGTCACAGTTTTAGCCTCACCATCTATTACCTGTACAATATCAATCATACCCATGCTTCTTACCACCTTTGCATAGTTTCCCATCACATACATTTTAGCCTGCGTAGGTAGCTGGGCTTTAATAGCCGGCTCCAGATCCTGATCAGGATAGGTGATTTTATAAGTGATCTCTCCCTTAAATTCTTTCTTGCCGCCTCCCTGGAAAATAGAGCATGATGACATTACAAAGACCAGTGATAACAAAAATAAAGTAGTGCGTTTCATAATTTTCTGATTTTTTTTTAATTTCCCTGCAAATGTAAGAAAAATTACAGTTCTAAGGCTAATCATACATAGATTACAAAAGAAAAGCGGATTTTGTTCTCGCGGGCTGTTTAAATATGACGGTCAATAGTCTGGAGCAACAGCTGTGGTTTAACCGGCTTGCTAAGGTAATCATCACAGCCGGCCTCTATGCTTTTCTGTTCTTCATCACCAGTGGCAAATGCCGTAAGTGCAACTACAGGAAGTTCCGGGCGCTGTTTTTTTATGATCCTGGTTGCCTCATAACCATTAAGGCCTGGCATTTGGATATCCATTAATACCAGATCGATACTCTGATCGTTCACTGCTTTTTCAGCAGCCATATCTCCGTCAGCAGCCCACAGCACAGTTGCATTAGTTTGAAGAATAGTTGCCTCAGTGTAAAGATAATTGGCTTCTATATCTTCTGCCACCAGTATGGTGCGGTTATTCCAGTTGTAGGACTGCTGCTGAATGCTTTTTTCTTCAGGGTTGTCATGAACTAATTCTGCAGGCAGCGTGAAGTAGAATTCACTGCCCCTGCCCGGTTGGCTGACAAGCCCCATGGTGCCGCCCATGAGCTCAGTGAGTTTTTTGCTCAGGCTCAGGCCAAGTCCGGCCCCGCTATATCGCTTCACATGTGATTCTTCCACCTGCCGGAAGCGCTCAAATATCTGGCTTTGCTTATCAGGAGGAATCCCGATGCCGGTATCCCGTACAAAAAACCTCACCGTTTTATTCTGAAGCTCATATCCGGCAGTTATATAACCGGTATCGCTGAATTTCACAGCATTGGATACCAGATTTTTCATTATTTGCTTCACACGGTAAGCGTCACACATCAAGGTATGAGATTCCGCATCAGGAGGGAAATCAGTTATGAATTTAAGTTTTTTACCTTCATTGGCGGTCTGATTGGCAAAGTATTCCGCCAGGCCTGCAAATAATTCAGCAACATAACAGGCAGTTTTTCTGATTTTTAGCTGTCCGGCTTCGATTTTGGCCACATCAATAATATCTTCAATCAAATCCATCAGATGAGTTGAATTGGTATTGATAAGCCGGGTATATTCCAGAATTTCATTTTTACTGATAGCAGGTTCATTGAGCAACTCCGAAAATCCAATGATAGCATTCATGGGAGTACGAATTTCATGCGACATATTGGACAGAAATGCTGTTTTCAGCCTGTCGGCCTCTTCGGCTTTGCGTTTTTCCCTTTCCAGCTGCTTTTGGTAAAGGATGCTTCCTTTTATGTCTCTTATGAAAAGACTAAGATAGCGGGGGCTTTCCTCCTCAAAAACTGTACTGGCAGAAACTTCGGCGTAAAGGGTGCTATTATCTGCTGTTTTAAAAATTACATTATTCTGGACTGAAAATGACTTTCTGATTGTTCTGGAAACCATGCCCTCCAGGAATTCAGGATTGCCGTTTTTTATGTATTTCCAGATGAAGTTGTTTTTCAGATTACCGGGTTGTTCTTTAAAGAATGAGGCTGCAGCCGGGTTGAAATCTGTGATCTGTCCTTTAACAGAGATAATTACTATGGGGTCAGGAGCTGAATTTAATATGGCTTTTAGCTGCTCAAGGGTGGATCCGTTTGTTATGCGCAGCCTGTTGGTGTTACTTTTATCTGCTACTTTTGCCACAAGAAGTTTGTTACCGGGATATACTGTCAGGCTCAGATGTATATTTATTCCCATATAGAAGTTTTCGTCTTTATGCCGGAAGTTTATTTCCAGGTAGTTATTGATACCTGATCTAAGAATTTTTCTGAGCTTTCTCCTGATCTCTTTTTTCTGAAGCTTATCAATATCGTTATAAATTGTTTTAAAAAGCCCGGTGTGATCATGTATGCTGTCATAGCCAAGGTATTTCAGAAGCTGGCCTGAAAAGGCAATACCTCTATGTTCAAGGTCGGCTATTAAAACCGGGCCTCCCGTTAATTCTTCCATTTCACCGGCTATTTGGTTTAACTGTGTTGATCTGGACATCCTGCTATATAGTTTAATCCTGCTATTCCTGGTATGAGAGAAACGGCAAAGCCATAAAAAGATAACTTTTGTTTTTTTATGGGATCAATTGATTTGCTTTTAACTTCAAAATTATACAACTGAAGTTTGCAAATGTTGCGGCAAATCATGATCAGCAGCATCTGTGTTCCCCCATTGACATAAATAATTCGGCTAATGTACCTCAGCTAAAGGATTAGTTACAGTAAAATTCTCTTCAGGCGCCAAATATACTACGGCGGAATTGATGTGAAAAAAAATAAATTATTTATTCAATAGCTTTTCCCGTGATGAAAAACTAAGCCCAAACCCGGAAACATAAACCAGTATGGGTAATAGGATGAATCCGGTGCTATGGTCAGCCGGCAAGTCAGAAAGTAAACCAGACTGAAAGCAGCAGATAGAGATAATGAGCAAATGAACCGGCAACAAGTCCGCCAATAGTATGCGAAAGCAATGCTTTTGATGTGAGCTTCCTGAAATTAAGGGTATCCAGCATAGCCGTGTGAGTGCTCAGATAACCGCTCCAGCACATTCCCATGGCGGTGAACACAGCAATTTCATTTCCTGTGATAATACCCTGCTCAATAAAAGCCTTTACCAGCGAGAGAGCAGCTCCTACAGCTCCGAGCGAGGTAATGGGAAATGCAATTAATTCTGGATTTTTGAAGCCAAACAAGCCGTTAAAAAGCCAGCCGAGGTAGGAGGCGGCTTTCGGCAGCAGCGGGACACCCTCGTAGGCCAGGCCCTGATAACCGGCAGCCGCGTCTTTGGGGCCGAAAGTGATGATCATGATGATTGATGAAATGATCAGCACACCGGGAATGATTTGCAATCCTAAGTTCACTCCCTGCTTGCCACCGTCAAGAATTGCATTAAGAAAACGTTCAAAGGTGCTTCCTTCCGATCTGAAGGTTATGGATTCGGCTTCACCTTCGCTAAGCTCTTTGGGCTCTTCTTTGGGTATCACTTTCCTGATCTGATACTGCATGAGCCTGGTAGAAACGGCAGCACCTACTATTGCACCGGCCAGTCCTACCATGGAGGGGCCAAAATACCCGAACCTTGACATAAACGTGAGTACAATAAGTCCCATGCCAAAGGCGGTGCCGAAATTGGTCAGTGATATGAGCTCATACTGCTTGAAATATCCGCGGAAGTTCTTGTCGCTTGAAAGGCTGATAATGGCCGGGTTGTCAGAGAAAAATGTCATCAGTCCGGCCAGTGAAGCCACTCCGGGCAGGTTAAAGATGGGGCGCATCAATGGCCTTAAAATTGTTTCCAGTAACCTTACTACACCAAACTCGATCATCAGCTTGCCCAGCGCACCGGTTAAAACAGTGATCCCCATGATAAAAAACACCGTGTTGAGCAAGAGATCATGCGCAGTATTCATCAGTGTATTCAACAGGTTGGGCAATCCCATACGATTACCCAGGAAGCCAAAAAATGCAAAAAACAGGATCAGAAAGATCAGGGCTTCATATTTTCGTTTAGCTATGCGCTTCATTTTTATTCTTTTATGTTGGCTTTTTCAGATAATATATCTGTTTATCTGGCCGGCAAAATTATAAGAGTTTTTAATGCGGCAAGCAGTTTTTTAATCTTTTCGTTATTGAAATAACAGAAGGCGACAGAGAGAAGTGAGAAAATCAATCCCGCCAGAACGCGATATCCTGAGGGCGGGAAAACAACAAACCACTACTTTAGTTCCCTGATCGCATGTTCGATGGATATTCTTTTTTGTTCGCCCGATTCCATATTCTTTAGCGTTAGCTGCCGGTTTTTGATTTCCTCGTCTCCAATTAAAATAACATAAGGTATATTATTGCTATTGGCGAAGTTCATTTGCTTTTTCATCTTTGCCGCCTTCGGATAAAGTTCCGATTTGATGCCGGCTTCCCGCAGTTTTTGAATAATCCGGATACATTCTTTTTCTTCTTTTTCGCCGAAGTTGACCAGCATTACTTTGACAGATTGGGCAGTTGCCGCGGGGAAGAGGTCAAGCTCTTCCATCACATCATAAATACGTTCGGCTCCGAACGAGATGCCGACCCCGGATACATCTTTAAGTCCAAAAATGCCGGTGAGATCATCATAGCGCCCCCCGCCGCAGATACTGCCCATCTGCACATCGTTGGCCACAACTTCAAAAATAGCACCGGTATAATAATCCAATCCGCGGGCAAGTGTCAGGTCGAGCTCAATTGGTGATTTAATGTTTAAAAGATTTGCCTTTTCAATTACTTCCTGCAGCTCATTTACACCTTTCAAACCGCTTTGCGAATCTGATACGAATGCCTTTAAAAAGTCCATGGTTTCATCCATACCGCTTTTAAACATCAAAACCGGTTTTAATTCCTGAATAGCATTTTCCGGCACGCCGTTGTTGTGCATTTCTTCCAGCACCTTGTCAATTCCGGTCTTTTCAAGCTTGTCAATGGCAACCGTGATGGTTTTAAAATGATCTGCTGCCCCGGTTGCTTCTGCTATTCCGCTAAGTATCTTCCGGTTGTTAATTTTAATGGTTACCTTGATATTGAGTCGCAGAAACACTTCATCCATAATTTTCATCAGCTCAGCTTCGCTGAAGAGCGAATCCATGCCAATAACATCAGCGTCACACTGATAGAACTCGCGGTAGCGACCCTTTTGAGGGCGGTCGGCCCGCCATACAGCTTGCAGCTGGTAACGCTTAAACGGAAAACTGATCTCATTCTGATGCTGTACCACATATCGGGCGAAGGGAACGGTAAGATCATAGCGCAGTCCCTTTTCAGTAATTTTGGGTGCCATGGAAGCAGCTGTTTCTGAAGCCGGATCTTTCACTTTTTTCAGGAAATCTCCCGAGTTCAAAATCTTAAATAAAAGGCGGTCGCCTTCCTCACCGTACTTACCCGTGAGCGTGGACAGGTTCTCCATGGCCGGCGTTTCCAGGGGCTGAAACCCGTATAACTGATATACTTCTTTAATGGTATCAAAAATGTAATTTCTTTTGTGCATTTCAGCCGGGCCAAAGTCCCGCGTGCCTTTTGGTATGGATGGTTTCTGCGCCATAATTCTGCTTTTCTCAAATGGATTGCAAAGATAGGAAGAATTCAACGATCAGCCATTTGATGTGTACAGGTTTACCAGCTCAATAAAGAACGTGCGGATCACAAATCCTTAATCAAAGCCTGAGCATTTCTTTAAGTGCCTGGATAAATTCAGCCGCACCATCTTCATTTTCAGCCGGTGCCCAGGGTGCAAAATCCTTATCTGAAGCCGGGTTCCAGGGGCCGTCCTTCACTTCATAGGCTACCGAGTTTTCCTGCAGGCAGATGAGGCTGTGCCAGGTGCGGGGCGGCAGTTCCGTGCCATAATTGCCGGTACCGGGGCCCATAACCAGGTGCTCGCGTACGCTGCCGTCATCATTAAAAACGATTAGCGCTATCTTTCCGCGTAAAACCCAGAATGCTTCCCGCTTATCCGGATTCTCATGCTTATGCGGCGGGATATATGTACCAGGCTCCATGGCATTAAGCATGCGATGAATGGTGTCGGATGAATCTTTATGGAAATTAAATATGGTGCGCTTGCGATGCGATGCTTTAGCTTTGGCGCTAAGCCGGTCCAGAAAATCCCTGTCAACGGTGATCATAATAAAGCTTTCTGCAAATTTAGTGATTCTGTCAATATTCACTTTTCCTGTCATGCCGCATTGCAGCAACCCACCGGCTGGAATAGGGTTAATGGTGTGTTTTGATACAGATGGGACAACAGTCAGATTTAAACATACGTGCTGCCGGCTACGGATGGTGCTTTATAATTCCTGATAAAAGTCCCGGCTTTTATCTTCCATCGCTCCTGCCATTGCCAGATATTAAATAGTATGTGGATTTATATCATGATTTATAATATGGATGTAAAAAAATTGAGTGTAATTTTCCCGTGCAAATCTGTACCTTTGGCCTGCAAATAAGACTTGATGCAGTTTATCAGAAACCTGTTTATTCGAAAGCCCATAGATTACTCAGGATCACTGGGGCAGATTGCCTGGCAGAAGTTCCGGCGTAACCGGCTTGCCATGTCGGCTCTGCTTTTCATTGTGCTGGCCGTGGTCATCGCCATGCTCGGATATTTGATAACACCGGATAAAACACATTTTGCCAATAAGCAATACCTTGAGCTTTCAGCGCACAAGCCTGGCTTTGAAGTGAAGATGCTGATGGTGAGGAAAAACAATGAGGTGGAAAAGCAGGGCTTTTTCAAAACCATGATGTATGGACGCGAAAGCAAGTTCCGTTATGTTCCTTATCATGATATCACATTTGGAGAGCAGGTGGTAAAGGTTGAACTATATACCGGTGACGAGCCCAACAATGGGCCTGTGGTGGATTACTCCTATGCTGATATTGCTTTTGCTATTCATCCTGATTTACGTCACGGAGTAGATGAAGGTAAGCTAAGCTATACCAATTTGCAGGGTGAGAAAAGAACTGCGGATATCCCGGACCTGAAAGAGAAGATAAAAGAAGAGCAGGTTCAATCGCGCCGGTTTCTTTTAGGCACCGACCGTTTCGGGCGCGACCTGTTAAGCCGGTTGCTCATCGGCACGCGGGTAAGCCTGGCCGTGGGTTTTATATCAGTATTCATATCACTTATTATAGGTATTACCCTGGGTGCCATTGCCGGTTATTTCAGGGGTTGGGTGGATGACCTGATCGTGTGGTTTATCAACGTCATCTGGTCCATCCCTACTTTGCTGCTGGTAATAGCCATCACCTTTGCCCTGGGCAAGGGCTTTTGGCAAATATTCGTGGCCGTGGGCATGACCATGTGGGTAGAGGTGGCCCGCGTGGTGCGCGGACAGGTGATCAGCATACGCGAAACAGAATTCGTGGAGGCAGGTAAAGCCCTGGGATATCGCAACTCAAGGATCATCAGCCGGCATATTCTGCCAAATGTTATGGGCGCTGTGATTGTGATCTCTGCTGCCAATTTTGCCTCTGCCATTCTCATTGAAGCAGGTCTGAGTTTTCTGGGCATAGGGGTACAACCGCCCATGCCGTCATGGGGCACCATGATCAAGGAACATTATGCCTATATCATTCTCGATTCAGCCTACCTGGCTATCCTTCCCGGTATCGCCATCATGCTTATGGTACTGGCTTTTATGCTCGTGGGCAATGGCCTGCGCGATGCACTTGATGTAAGAGCTGTGAAAACAACACAGTGAGGCTCCCTGGCGGGAAAGACCTAACTCTCCAAATTCTTAATAAAAGCGCTTTCACAGGCAGTTTGTGAAGCTGAGCCCGGTGAAGGGCAGAAGGCAAACACACGGTGCTTTGCGTAAGGATTATAGCGCAGACAAATCAGGAGAGCAT
>CAYZDA010000070.1:0-11533 GCA_964477095.1 uncultured Bacteroidales bacterium
TGGTGTGTAATGGGATAAATATGCAATCCGGTTGCAAATATGCCCTCCTTTTTGTGCGTAACGTCGACACCTGTAAATGCTATTGCACATAATCAATGGTTTATGTTCAGAAAAAAATACATTTTGGGTGTTCCAGCATATAAACTGCCCTTAGACAGTACCGGAAAATAAAAGTGCAAAGTCAATTGGAGGGCTCAGGCCAGGCGTGAACAAAAACTTCTGATTTTGCCTGCAAAATCAGAAGCAGAGCTAACTAAGGGTGGTTATTCATTATTTGTTGATCAGGCTGATTTAGTGGTTGGGTCATGCCGCGGCCTGCTAAAAAACGGGTATTGTACCCGTTGCTTTATCCCGGCAGTGAATTACAGACCCTGAATAACTTCATGCAGCATTTAAATACAGATATCTCTGTTCATTCCAATTACCGGTTTCCCGGCCAGTTAAATTCCGTATTGAAATCAACCCCGGAACAGATATTCTTCCGACACAAAAATAGGTGTTGAAAGGCATAATAAGTGTTGCATTTTGTGGCATGATTACCATCTTTCAGACTTTTAAAAAAAATCATAACCGGGTATAACCAGGATAAAAAAGGACGGCTTTTTTAGCATGTTTTAATTATACATTTGTTATGAGCTCCGGGGTTTAATATGTTAATTTATTGGCTGTATTTGGCCGGATTTCTGCCATACCTTGTTCTTGTTTCGTTCTTGTTTCGTTCTTGTTTCCTTCTTGTTTTGTTCTAAGTTAACAAGGAGAAGTTAAGAAGAAAACAAGAACCAGAACAGAATTAAAACCCTTGCATGTATTTTACGGCAAAATTTCATATGCGCAGGATCACTTAAATTAAAGATTTATGAGTTTGGAAACCGGAATGTATTTTCCCGCAGCCTTAATGCAAAATATCCGGCCTTTCTGCATAATTGACCGGGATGAATCCGCATCATGGTGGAGAATAACAAAAATGGAATTATCACCAGCAAAAACAATAAATACAATGAAAGAAATCCGTCAACTGATATATATTGCTCCGGCACTGGCAGGTTAACACTAAAATCCAGATATCCACAGAGGTACAATCCCGCTTACTCAACGAGAAAAAATAAAAGTGTGTCATGCAATGCACAAAACAGGAATAGAACCTGTCTTTCAGGGGGGATTTTTGTGGGGTTTAATGGGGCAAATATGCAATCCGGTTGCAAATATGTCCTATTATTTCACAAGTGGAATGAATATTTAAGCACGATAATTATTTCGCTTATTACTGAATAAAAGACTAACTACTTATCAGGAAAAAATCCGAACTCTCTCGCTTTTTCTTACCTTTGTAATCAGCTTTTCGCAGAGAAAAATATCGCTAATGAAAAAAATAACTGACTTTAGAGTAGTCGCTAACAAGCCATTAAACCATGAGCATTTTGTGTTGGAGTTGCAGCCGGATGAGGCGCTGCCGCATATATTTGCAGGGCAGTTTGTGGAAGTACGCGTGGATGGTTCTGTAAATACCATGCTACGACGCCCCATATCGGTGCATGATGTTGATTACGATAATAATATCCTTAGCCTTTTTATTAAAAAAGTTGGGGATGGCACACACCGGCTAGGCGAACTGCAGGAAGGTGATAATCTGAATATTATTTTGCCACTTGGTCATGGTTTTACAATTCCCAACAGCAGTGATGTTCTGCTGGTGGGAGGAGGCTGTGGTGTGGCTCCCATGCGTTATCTTGCCCGCAAAATAGCCGAAAAAGGATATCGCCCGAAGATTTTGCTTGGAGGCAGAACAAAATCCGATATTTCTGAAATTGCCGTTTATCAGGCGTTTGGTGAAGTAGCCATTACTACGGAAGATGGAACAGGAGGTGTGAAAGGTTTTGTAACCGATCATCCCTGGATGAAGGAGGATTCCCCGGATTATAAATTGCTATATGCCTGTGGCCCTGAGCCAATGATGAAAGCCGTGGATAAGTTTGGCAAGAAGCATGGTATTGATACTGAAGTTTCGCTCGAGCACACCATGGCCTGTGGTATTGGCGCATGTCTTACCTGCGTGGTGGATACTACAAATGGGCACAAGCTCACATGTAAAGACGGTCCTGTATTTAACACAAAAGAATTGAAATGGTAAATCTTAGCGTAAATATAGATAAGCTGAAGCTGAAGAATCCCATTATGACGGCTTCCGGTACGTTTGGCTACGGTCCTGAATTTGATGACTTTATCCGGGTTGATGACCTGGGTGGAATAGTGGTTAAAGGAACCACATCTAAGCATCGCGAAGGAAATCCCTATCCGCGTATGGCAGAAACGCCTATGGGTATGCTTAATGCTGTGGGGCTGCAGAATGTGGGCGTGGATAAATTTGTGTCTGATATTTATCCGCAGATAAAAAATTATGACACCAATGTGCTGGTAAATGTGTCCGGTTCCACGGTGGATGAATATCTGGAAGTAGCTGAGAAGATTAATGGCCTGGATAAAATTCCCGGTATTGAGCTTAATATTTCATGCCCCAACGTGAAGGAGGGCGGTATGGCTTTCGGAACAAGTTGTCCCTCGGCGAAAACCGTAGTGGAAGAAGTGCGAAAGGTGTATCAGAAGACCATGATCGTGAAATTATCTCCCAATGTTACCAATATTGTGGAGATTGCACAGGTTGTAACGGATGCAGGTGCTGATGCCCTCTCGCTGATCAATACGCTACTTGGAATGGCCATTGATGTGGAAAAACAGACTCCCGTACTGTCAACAGTTACAGGCGGGCTTTCCGGCCCTGCTGTGAAACCGGTAGCATTGCGAATGGTATGGCAGGTAGCACAGGCCGTGGATGTTCCGATTATAGGTATGGGTGGTATCCGCAATGCTTATGATGTGGTGGAGTTCCTGCTGGCTGGAGCCACAGCCGTTGAAATCGGAACCGCCAACTTTGTTGATCCCCGGGTATCCGTGAAATGTATTGAAGGCCTGAAAGACTATATGCAGCGCCATGGTGTGCAGGATGTCAATGAGTTGATAGGTGCCCTGAAAATTTAGCCAGCTATATACGACTTAGTCAGGGTATAAATTGATTAGCTGCTTTAAATCAGCAATTCATATCACTAATCAACTCTTTCTCCTCCCGTTTTATGCGCTTTTATGATCATTTAAGAAAAGTTGGTGTGTAAAATCTTTTTTATATCATAATCATTTTTATCATTTTTCCTGTTTAATTTCCTGCTGGTTAAAATTAATCCGCATGTTAAATGGCAGAGCCAACTGCAGGGATTTGATTACATTTGAAACCCGAAAGGGGCCAAGAGTTGGCTACAAGTCTTACTCCGCGATGAAATATAAAATAAACATGGCAGAGATCAGTATAATAACGGGCGCTTCAAGCGGAATCGGGAAAGCACTGGCTGTTGCTTATGCATCACCGGGAGAGCACCTGATTCTGGCAGCCAGGAATACAGGTAACTTGTCGGAAACCGCCCGGTTATGTGAAAACAAAGGTGCTGAAACATCTGTTTTTCCTTTGGATCTTTCACAACCCGGGTCGGTTAACTGGTTTGCGGAGGAAGTAAAGCACCAAACCGGCAGGATTGGCAGACTGCTGCATGTGGGAGGAATCAGCCAGCGCAGTTTTGCGGTGGACACTAATATGGATGTGGACAGGCGGATAATGGAGGTTAACTATTTCGGGGCCGTGCATCTTACAAAGTTGTTGTTACCTTTGTTGATTGCTCATGGGTCTGCCCGTATCGCAGTAACTTCCAGCATCAGCGGTAAGTTCGGGTTTTATGAGCGGTCAGCCTATTCCGCGTCTAAGTTTGCCTTGCATGGTTTTTTTGAATCACTGCGGCTGGAGCATGAAAAGGATGGAATAAGTGTAAGTATTCTATGCCCTGGATCAATAAACACAGATATATCAAGACATGCCCTTAATGCAGAAGGTAAGGCACACGGAAAAAGTGATGAACGTCTGAGCAGCGGAATGCCCGCGGATGTATGCGCCCGGAAAATGAAACGGGCTGTGGAAAAGCGAAAGAAAGAAACTTTAATAGGAGGCAGGGAGCTTTTGATGGTCCACCTGAAGAAATACCTGCCCGGAATTTTTTATAAAACAGCAAGAAAATTTAAATCAATGTAGCTATGGGGAACATAATTTCAGGAATCCAGCAAATCGGAGTTGGTGTAGAGGATTTTAAAGAAGCCTGGAACTGGTATATCCGGCATTTTTATATGAACATCAGGATATTTGAAGAAGAAGCTGTGGCTGAATTGATGTTGCCTCACACTGAAGGAGAAAAACGCAAACGCGTGGCCTGTCTGGCCATTAATATGGAAGGCGGTGGCGGTTTTGAGGTATGGCAGCATACCGGCAAAAAACCAACTCCACCTAAGATGCCCGTGAAAGCCGGAGAGCTGGGAATTAACTTTGGTAAGATGAAATGCCACGATATTCATAAAGCGCATGAAGCCCTGAAGAGTAAAGGTGTGGACATTGTTGCCGGCATAAATGACAATCCTGCCGGAGAAAAGCACTTTTATGTAAAGGATCCGTATCAGAATATCTTTGAGTTTGTGGAAAACCCGGCTGCTTTTTCTCATAAGAATCCATCCGGTGGAACATTTGGCGGAGTGATCGGAGTGAAGAATATGGATGAATCGCTAAAGGTTTACCAGCACATACTGGAATATGATAAGATAGTATTTGATGAAACCGGAAGTTTTGGTGATATGCAGGGACTGCCCGGTGGCAGGGAGGAGTTCCGTCGTGTGTTATTGCGCCACAGCCAGCCAAAGAAAGGAGCATTCAGTCCTTTGCTGGGTCCCACCGAAATTGAATTGCTGGAGGTGAAAAGTCGCGAGCCAGCAGGAGTATTTGATGGCCGCATATGGGGTGATCCCGGTTTTATTCACCTTTGTTTTGATATACAGGATATGGGGAAAATGAGGGAACGCTGCGAAAAAGCTGGATTCCCATTCACTGTGGACAGTCAGAATGATAACCCGACTTTTGATATGGGCGAAGCTGCAGGGAGTTTTTCATATATCCAGGCACCGGAAGGTACGCTCATCGAGTTTGTGGAAACTCATAAGGTGCCTGTGATCAAGAAACTGAACTGGTATATAGATCTTACCAAACGCAAGCCGGAGAAACCTCTGCCGGGCTGGATGCTTAAGGCCATGGGAATGAATAAGGTGGATAGCGTATAAGGGTATTTACCAAGACCTGCATTGCAGGGATTGAGCAGGTGTAAAAAGCGCTATTCTGATGAAGAGTCAGCGTTCTTTTCTAATAAAAATGCCCGTTAAAAGAAGGAAATCAGAAACGGTTTGATGATAACATCAGTATAGTGCATTCATGAAGCACCTCAATGCCGTTATCAAGTGCCATCCTTATCAGATTGTCATTTTCAGAACCTGGATTGAAAATAATCCGTTTTGGCTTGCAAGCCAGGATATAATCCAGCCATTGTTCCTGTCGCGCTGCTCTGATAAAGATCACCACCGTATGTACTTCACACACATTTTCACTACTGGTAATAATCGCCTGATCTCCTATCACTCCTTCTTTTATACCCACGGGTAATACATCATGACCTTTTTCCATCAGCTTTGTACACACCCGGTGAGCCCGTTTCAGGGGATCGGGGCTTGCACCGAGTACGATAGTTTTTTTTGACTCGAACATGATCAAAAATTTCCCTGATTTACCATAAAAATCGTGCAGCCTTCTATTGTTTGTATGCCATTTTCTCTGGCAAGCTGATATAGCTCAACATTCTCTGTTCCCGGATTAAAGATAATTCTGCGAGGTTTCAGCCGTAAAATATCATTGTAATAATCCTTTTGATTGGGTGCACCAAGGTATAAAGTCACCGTATCAATTTTTTCCAGCGCAGCAGGAACATTTTGCTGCACCGGCACTCCTGATATGATTCCCTCCCGGATTCCAACTGCAGTAACCTCATAATTATGTCCGATCAAAGTCTTCACCGCAATATGCGAATGGCGAAAAGGCTTCAGGCTGGCTCCAAGAACCAGTACGTGTTCATTCATGGGTAGCATTTTGTGCAAAGATAACATTTATTAAACCTATCTCAATGTACTACAAAGTAAGCTTGTGCTTAAGAGTAGCGGATTTTTGTAAGTGACAAAAAGACAGCGGTCTTATGCCGCTGGTGACATTTCGACAGTTTGGCGGAGTGTATTATAAATGGCAGATGTTTTGTAAAGTTTGACAAAAAATATAATAAGATGGATATAAACAAACTGACCATAAAATCGCAACAAGCTTTAAATAAGGCTAATGAAATTGCTGTTTCTTTTGAAAATCAGGCTATTGATAATGCTCATTTACTCAAGGCCATGTTTTCGCAAGAGCAGAGTATGATGTCTTATCTTTTAAAAAAGTTAGGTGTTAATGATGATCATGTTCGTCGTGCCGTGGATAAGATCATCCACTCTTTGCCTAAAGTAAAAGGTGGAGAGCAGTACATTTCACGTGATCTTAACCAAACCCTTCAGCGGGCAGAGCAAATTATCAGTAAAAGCAAGGACCAATATATAGCACTGGAGCACCTTTTGCTTGCCATGCTTGATGGTAATGATCACACTGCTGCGCTTCTGAAGGACAGTGGCATCAGAAAGAAAGAGCTGGAATCAGCCATAGCAGAAATGCGTAAAGGTTCCAGTGTGGACAGCCAGACCGCTGAGGATACATACCGCTCACTGGACCGTTTTGCCAACAATCTCATTGAAATGGCCCGCAATAACAAGCTTGATCCCGTTATCGGCCGTGATGAAGAAATCAGGCGTGTATTGCAGATACTTTCCCGCCGTACAAAAAATAATCCTGTGCTTGTGGGTGAGCCGGGTGTGGGAAAAACAGCCATAGCCGAAGGAATTGCACACCGTATTATCAATGGCGATGTGCCTGAGAATCTGAAAAACCGTGTCATATACTCACTGGATATGGGTGCTTTGATCGCCGGTGCAAAATACAAGGGTGAATTTGAAGAAAGGCTGAAAAGTGTGGTTAAGGAAGTTATTGCCTCGGAAGGTGAAGTTATTCTGTTTATTGATGAAATCCATACCCTGGTTGGAGCAGGAGGAGGTGAGGGAGCTATGGATGCTGCCAATATACTTAAGCCTGCTTTGGCACGTGGTGAACTGCGTGCTGTGGGCGCCACTACACTAAAAGAGTATCAGAAATACTTTGAAAAGGACAAGGCCCTGGAGCGACGTTTTCAGATGGTAACTGTACCAGAGCCTGATGTGGAAGATGCCATTGCCATATTGCGTGGATTAAAAAACCGCTACGAATCACACCACAAAGTCAGAATACTGGACGATGCAGTTATTGCTGCCGTGCAGTTATCAAACCGCTATATTAGCGACAGGCACCTTCCTGATAAGGCCATCGACCTGATAGATGAAGCTGCTTCCAAACTCCGGTTGGAGATAAATTCAGTTCCGGAAGAGTTGGATGAGGTGGAACGTGATATCCGGCAGCTTGAAATTGCCAAAGAGGCATTTAAGCGTGAAAAGAACAGCGAAAAGCTGAAGGAAGCTGAAGAAGAACTGGCTAATCTCAACGAAAAGAAGAATAGTATTAAAACACGCTGGCAGGCGGAAAAAGACCTGGTGGAAAAAGTTCAGCAGAAGAAAAAAGATATTGAGCAGCTAAATCATGAAGCTGATGAGGCAGAGCGTAGAGGTGATTACGGAAAAGTGGCTGAATTAAGGTATGGTAAGATCAAAGAAACAGAGCGCGAATTGGAAGAGTCAAGAGAGGAATTGCAGAAAATGCAGTCGGATGGAGCCCTGATCAATGAGGAGGTGGATTCAGAAGATATTGCTGATGTGGTTTCCCGTTGGACGGGCATACCTGTGTCGAAAATGATGCAAAGCGAACGTGAAAAATTACTACACCTGGAAGATGAGCTGCACAAGCGTGTAGTGGGGCAGGACGATGCCATTAAAGCTGTGGCGGATGCAATCCGCAGGAGCAGGGCAGGGTTGCAGGATCAGCGGAAACCCATTGGATCCTTTATTTTTCTCGGCACTACGGGCGTTGGCAAGACCGAGCTGGCCCGCGCACTTGCAGAATTCCTGTTTGATGATGAAAACAATATGGTCCGCATTGATATGTCGGAATATCAGGAGCGACATGCCGTATCACGTTTGATAGGCGCGCCTCCGGGATATGTGGGTTATGAAGAGTCAGGTCAGCTTACCGAAGCTGTCCGCAGAAAACCCTATTCGGTAGTTCTGTTGGATGAAATTGAAAAAGCACATCCCGATACCTTTAATATACTGCTTCAGGTGCTGGAAGACGGCAGGCTGACTGACAACAAAGGACGGACTGCTGATTTCAGGAACACTATTGTAATAATGACTTCAAATATCGGTTCGCATCTTATTATGGAGAACCTGCAGGACCTTAATGATGATAATCGCGAACAGGTGCTGCTTGATACTCAATCCAGGGTGTTTGATTTTCTGAAAAAAACCATTAAACCGGAATTTTTAAACAGGATTGATGATATTATCATGTTCACACCGCTCACCCGCGATGAGATCAATCGCATAGTAAGGCTGCAGATTGAAGTTGTGAAGAAGATGCTGGCTGAAAATAATATCACCATTGAGGTGAGTGATGATGCTGTAAAATATATCGGTGAGATGGGTTATGACCCGCAATACGGTGCCCGTCCGGTGAAAAGAGTTGTGCAGCGTATGATGCTGAATGATCTTTCGAAAATGATTCTTTCGGAAGAGGTAAACAGGGAAGAGCCCATCCGGATTGATGCCCGTGACGGCCATCTCATATTTGAAAACTAAATTCAAATCAAACTAAAATAAAAAACAATTGTTTTAAATGGCAGGTGGTGGAAAGCATCTGCCATTTTTCGTTTTATGAACCCAAATTAAAACTATGGATGTAAATAATTTATCAGAGAAAGCCCTTGAGCTAATACTGGTTTATGGCCCAAAGTTTTTACTGGCCATTATTACTCTTATTGTAGGTTTGTGGCTGATCAAGTTTCTGAAAAAAGCTACGAAAAAAACTTTTGAGAAGCGGGATGTTGATCTTTCTCTTCGGAAGTTTTTAATTACAATTATAGATATCGGGCTTAAAATTCTGCTGCTCATCAGTGTCATTAGCATGATAGGAGTAGCGCTGACCTCTTTTATCGCCCTGCTTGGTGCAATCGGTCTTGCCATTGGAATGGCCCTGTCAGGGACACTGCAGAATTTTGCCGGTGGTGTAGTAATTCTGTCATTAAAACCATTAAAAGTAGGTGAATTTATTGAGGCTAATGGGATAATGGGTACAGTGGAAGAAATACAGATTTTTAATACGGTACTGAAAACACCGGAAAATCAAATAGTTTTTATGCCTAACGGGAATCTTTCCACCACGGCCATCACCAATTATTCGCGAGAAAATACACGGCGTATGGACCTTACTTTCGGAATTGGGTATGATGATGATATTGACAAAGCCAAAAAAGTACTGGAAGATATCATTGAGGGTGATGAGCGTATTCTCCAGGATCCTGAGCCAATGATTGCGGTGAAAACCCTCAATGACAGCTCTGTTGATCTGCTGTTACGGATGTGGTTTAAAAATGAAGATTACTGGGGGTTTTACTGGGAGATCTGGGAGAAAGTGAAAAAGGCATTTGATGCCCAGGGAATCACTATCCCTTACCCGCAACAGGATGTACATTTTTTTAAAGAGGAAAGTAATAATTAACCTAAAGGTCGAAAAATTGATAATTATATGCGTAAGTTATTAGCCATTTTGTGTATAACAATCAGTGTTGCTGCTTATTCACAGCAGGACAAAGAGAATGATACTATCCCCGGGCCCTGGGATAAAGGTGGCCTGGTATCCCTTAATTTCACGCAGGTTTCACTTACCAACTGGGCAGCGGGTGGGCAGAATTCAATATCAGGTAATTTTATTGGAAACGTTTTTGCCGATTATAAAACCGAATTTGTACAGTGGGAAAATAATCTGGATATTGACTTTGGCATGGTTAAGCAAGGGAAAAATGAGATGAGAAAGACCACTGATAATATTGAGTTTGTTTCTAAATACGGCAGGCAGGCATTCAGGGACAATAAAAACTGGTATTATTCAACAATGTTTTCATTAAAAACTCAGTTTGCCGAAGGATATGATTATCCAAACGACTCGAACAATATCTCCGATTTTATGTCGCCAGGTTATGTCACACTGGCTCTTGGTATGGACTACAGTCCCAATGAGCATTTTTCTCTAACCTTATCCCCGTTTACCGGTAAGCTCACGATCGTTCATGATCAGATGCTGGCGAACCAGGGCGCATATGGCGTTGACCCTGCCGAAAGGGATACAGCTGGCAATATCATATCAGAAGGCGAAAACCTTCGCTATGAATATGGAGGCCTTGTGAAAATAAAGTATCGTAATGAGATTATGAAAAATGTAAACCTGGCAACCAATGTTTATTTGTTTTCCAATTATTTCGATCAACCACAAAATATTGATATAAACTGGGATATGCTGCTTTCCATGAAGGTGAATAAGTTCCTGTCGGTGACAGTCAATACTACTTTAATCTATGATGATGATATTATTGTAGAAGTGGATGAGGATAATGACGGTGTTATAGATAAACGCGGACCCCGCACCCAGTTCAAGGAAGTGATTGGCATAGGGTTGACCTATGAATTTTGAAATGATACAATTCTCTAAAGCCTGATAATAAAACCGGTGCGGAAAACAGGATTAGAATAAGGTGTTTTATACGTCTCGTTAATATTGTATAAAAGGCTCAGGTAAGCATAGGAGCGGTTGCTTAACCATTGCTTATAACCACCCCCAATCAGTATATTTTCTGATACAACCTGCTCATTATAATAGTCCTCATAGGTTAAATACTCAAACTCGGCATAGGCATAAAAGCTATTCCAGATATCATGCTGTACGAATACTGATCCACCATAAACCGTTGTTGAATAGTCCAGTCCTGATCTTCTGTCTCTGAAATACTGATATGTTCCGCCAAGACCGGTAGTAAAATGCTCTGTAAAGCGGTATCCAATCTTCGGACTCAGTTCGATAAAGGTGATTGTGCCAAATTGTAATCCCAAACCTCCACCTATTATATAAGGATGTTCTACTTTTTGCCTCCGGTCGGAAGGCTTGCTGTCTGTATTCTGCGATACTGCAGAAAAACTGATAAAGCAAAGCAGCATTAATACTGAAATGAAATTCTTCATGAAATTGAGCTTGAATTCTACTTATCATAAACTGAATATTCTTCAATTTGTTTCATAAAGGTCTGAATATAAAGTGAGGATATGTGTAAGTGTCATGTTGCCAGTTTTATATGTCTGATTAATGAGGGTTATGTTGTAAAGCATTGGATTCATGATAGTTTAAAAATAATTTCATTTTTTGATAAAATAAAGATGAAAAAACTTGCGTGGTAAGTTTAAATGTTCTTATCTTTGCATCCGCTTTAGAGGCGAAGTTCGTTGAATAAATGTA
>CAYZDA010000071.1:0-11451 GCA_964477095.1 uncultured Bacteroidales bacterium
CCCGGCAAAACATCCGGAGAAATCTCAGATAAAACAAAAACCGGAGAAGAAACCGCCGTGGAAGACAAAACCGGCGAACTCGCTGACACTGTCTTAGTCCGGAAAATTGCGGAAGCAGATACAAATAATGAGGAACCGGAAGAAATTATGGCCAACAGCGCTGTGGAAACATCCGGGGAAACTACAGCTAAGACAAAAAAGCAGGAAGAAACCGCTGCTGAAAATAAAACAGGAATACCCGCAGATACTGCTTTAGCCGGGGAAATTTCCGAAGCAGATACAATTATTGAGGAAGCGGAAGAAATAACAGCCAAAAAATCTGTTTATCAGCAAAAAGCCGAAATTGCAGAAACCCGGAACAGGGTAACAGAACAACTGACAGATAATCTGCTTGAACTTGAAGCCAGTGAGAAGCAACTCCGGCAAATGCAGCAGAATATCAGCATTGCCATATCCCGCCGCAGCGAGGAGATAAACAGGATCAGTTCACAGGGTGCCGCACTGCAGGAGAATGCAGTGGCAGATATTGAATCTCTTCAGCGCAGATATTATCAGAACATAGCAGAGCATTACATATTGCTGACGGTTTATGAGGCAGTGGCAGAAGACATACGGCAAAACAGGGAAAAGCAGTGGCAAAACCGCAAATTGCTGGAAACTGCCCGTGAGGACGGTTTAAGGATCACAGCACTTGACAGCCTCACAGCATATATAAAACCGCCCGGTAAACAGAAAAAACTGAACACTTTAATGCGTTCAGCAGCTGAAAAAAACATTGAAGTGCAGGAGAAGTTCATAGCTGAACTGGAGCAAATAAACGTCCGTAGGGAGCTCAGACTGGACAGCCTGCAGGATTTGCTGGCTCAACAGAAAGAGAAAGCAGAGAAGAGCTGGTTCAGAAGAAACAAAAATGACTGGGAACAGCAGGCTGAAGAAACAACAGAAAAAATCATATTGCTTAATGACAGCATTCTCAGCACCAGTGATTTAATTGCATTCACAGAGGAGCAAAACCGGGAGATAAGAAACATCAACTACCGAGCCCTGGAAACAGACATTGAAGAGGATACAGGCATTGACCGGACAATTGCTCATAAGAATCCGGAGCCCCTTAATGCGAAACAACTGAAGGAAAAGATAAGCGACCACAGCAGAACCGCTGAAGCCCTGGCTACAGCGGAAGCTGTTGTGGCCGCCGAAGCAAAAGAGGGTGGCAGGAAAACATCTGCAAAGAAAAAACTGAACACTGCTGATATGGTATACCTGCAGGGCCGCATGGCTGAAAACAGCGCACTGGAAGCGCGAAAAAGAGCGGAACAATTACAGGAGATGTCCGCTAATGCAGCCAACCCTCACCGGAAGCAGGAGTATTCAGAGTTGGCACAGGATTATCGCCTCCAGGCCGATTCACTTACCGAATACAGCCGTGAACTGTTTGCAGAAGTCAACCTTAGGAGAATTACCAAAAATGAAGAATTGAGCATTGATGATACGGTTACTGCCATGCCCGGTATCATAAGCCTTATGGAGAACAGCCTCTCAGAAATCCGGCAGGAGATCACCGGATTGCGGCAGGACTCCATGGACACTGAAAATACTTTTGAAGCAGAATCCACCGGGGAAAAGATCAGTCAACTGGAGCAAAAGCGGGATGATATCAACATTCAGCTTCTGAAAACAAAAACCATGATCAACCTGGAGGCGTTTGAGCAAAACCGCATGATGCTGACTGTAGCTGCCGGTGATACTGCTGAAGCAGGGAACTTTGCCGGTAATCAGCCTGACAGGAGGCCCGGAAACGCACTCAGGTATATGGAAATGGCCAAAGCCAACATAGTGGAATCCCGGAAACCGGATGATCCTGAAATGAAAATCAGGAAGCTGGAAAAGGCGCATAATTATTCACGCATGGCATTAGTCCGCCAGGCTGAAAGTGCCGAAAGGATCAGCAGCCGGGATCCAGAGCTTACAGCGGAGATTATTTTGCCACAGCATATAAAAGATTCGCTCTCCTCTCCCATTGTCATGCCTACAGATACTGAAGCACAACAGCAGATCAGCATGGATAAAAGTGAAATTCAGGAGGCGGCAGAGCAGGAACAAGAGCATGAAGCAACTGCTGCTATCCGCCAGGCTGAATCCGTAACTGCTGAAAACGCCAATGAACAGGAAACTTCAGCTGAGAATATTGAAGCACGACAAACCACCGGAGAGCCAATCACCAGCCGGGAAGCGACAGAGGAGACTGCTGGAGAAATTAATACTGAACAGAAAACTTCAGAAGAAAGAATTACTGAAGAAGAAACCACAGAACAGCAGACCACGGCAGAAACCACTTTGGGGGAAGACAGGCGGCAAGAGCAGGACCTGCAACAGCAAATACACAGCCGCGAAGCCGTCAGCCTTGAAAACGCAAGGAGAACGCGCAGCAACGAAATCATCATGACTCCGGATATCACACCACAGGCCATGGAGTCGCTTGGCCTTACCTTAAACGCCGCAGCGGATGCCGGAATTTATTATTCTGAAGAAAATCCGGTTCCGGAAGCTTCAGAAGATGCCCGGCCCGGATTGCTTTATAAAGTGCAGATAGCTGCATTCCACAAGCGTGTGGACGAGGAGGTTTTTAAAGGCATTCATCCGCTGTCAACCGAAAGAAGCCCGGACGGACGGTGGCTACGCTACATGGCCGGTTTGTTTACCCAATATGCTGAAGCTTTTGATTCACGTAACATCCTGCGTGGTATGGGTTATTCTGATGCCTTTGTGGTGGCTTATCTCAATGGTGAGCGCATATCTGTTACCCGCGCACGCGAACTGGAGGCGCAGGGAGCAGCGGCTATTGTCGCTGTTGCTGAACCGGTGAGCACAACTACGGAAACAGCAGCGGGAGCTGCCATCACAGAAACGGCAACAGATCAGCCGGAGACAGGCCTTGCAGAAACAGCAACTGCCGCCACAGTCCCGGCGACAGTACAGCCCGCAAGCAATACAGCAGGCAAGGTGTTCTACACCGTGCAGGTGGGTGTCTTTGTTAGTCCGCGAAATGCATCGCAGCTGTATAATGTAAAAGACCTGTTTAACGACCGCATGCAAAACGGATATTACCGCTATTACTCGGGCAGGTACGCTTCCCGTGCCACGGCATTACAGGCGCGGGATGCCATCCGTGCCCAGGGAATTCCGGATGCTTTTGTAGTGGCATTGCAGGACATGAACCGGATATCCACAGCCGGCGCGGAACAGTTATTGCAGCAACAGCCGCAACCACCAACCGGAGAATCAGCTACAGCAGGCCGGCAGGAAACAACTACAGAGCCTGTGCGCTTTAGCGTGCAGATAGGTGCTTATCGCAACCCGCTGAACAGCTCAATCATCCGCATGTACGAACGCCGCAGCGGACGCCAGGTAAGGCATATACCTGCCAACGGCATACACATATACGCCCTGGGTTCCTTTACAAATTTTGATGAAGCACAGGCCATTCGTGATGAACTGAGGCAGGCAGGATTTAATGATGCATTCGTGATCGCATTCAGGGGGAACAACAGAATCTCAATGGATGAAGCCCGCAGAATAATAAACCGCTAAATGAATTCTTCAACCGCTGTGGCTGTTGCCTGAAATTTCACTAATTTTGAATGCTGAGAACAGGACCTTATGGCAGAACTTATGATCACCGCATTTATACAGCTCAGGATACTGGATATTATTGACATCCTGATGGTGGCGTATTTGCTCTATGCATTATATAATCTGATAAAAGGCACGGCAGCCATCAATATCTTCGTGGGCATTGTGGCCTTTTACCTCATCTGGCAGGTGGTAAAAGCTATGCAGATGGAGCTGCTGAGCGAAATACTGGGAAAATTCATCAGTGTCGGAGTGCTCGCGCTCATTATCGTATTCCAGCAAGAGATCAGAAAATTCTTACTGCTGCTGGGCACACCCAACTTCATCAACCGTAAATCCCACAGGCTTATCTTCTGGAGAACCAACAGTGATAAAAAAGATAACCTGGATGTGGATGTGATCATCAGTGCCTGCCAACAGATAGCCAGCAGAAAGAATGGCGCGCTCATCGTGCTCACCCATAAACACAGCCTGGAGGAGGCCAAGCAAACAGGTATTTATCTGGATGCAGAAGTCTCCTCACAGCTTATCGAAAGTATTTTCTACAAGGAAAATCCGTTGCACGACGGAGCCGTTATCATACAAAACAATCGTATTGAAGCTGCGCGTTGCATCCTGCCGGTAAGCAAGCGCAGCGACTTTCCTTCCATTTACGGCCTGCGTCACCGTGCTGCCGTTGGTGTTACCGAACAAAGTGATGCCAGTGCCATCGTGGTGTCTGAAGAAACCGGGCAAATTGCCTATGCCAGTCGCGGTAAGCTTACATCAAACCTGAAGGCTGAGGTTTTAAAATCCATACTGGAAAAAGAATTTCTACCGGAGTAATTACAACATCTCAGCCATATGATCTCCATATCATCTGCCTTAGAGCCTGCTGAAAAAAAACACATACAAACCTTTATATCTGACGATTACAGCTTTTCAGCAGACCCTGCCTTAGCTACAGGATTTCAGCTCCTCCTCCCGGGCTTATCATGATTATTGGTATCTCAGCCTGCTCCATCAATATTTTAAAATCACAGAAAAAAAAGCGGGCATCAGTAATAATTGACACCCGTCTGAAATTAGGCAATATTTATGTTTGATTATTATGCGCTTAAGGAATCCGAATCCTGCCGGGCTGTTTCCATTTCCTCGAATTCCCTGATGATCTCATCAAGGCTCTTGCCCAGGTTTTTCTTCAACACCGCTGCATCTTTAGCAAATTCATCATCTGGATAATCATCTATCAATTGCTGATAAGCCTGTCCGGCTTTATCATAATCCTGCATATAATCTTCATAGATAGTTCCTTTAAGAAGAAGCACTTTCGGGATATGATGCGATTCAGGATATTTTTCTTCCATACTTTTAAGCTTTTTCAGTCCTGATTCATAATCACCCAGTGCAACATCCACGCGGGCGGCTTTAAACATATAATTCTGAGCCAGTGTGTCTTCGGGGAAATTTTCAGCATACTGCATATACTGTTCCACCAGCAGGCGGGCCGAATCCTGGTGGAGGTTACCGGCCTGATTGCTGAACAGCCTGTCTTCTGTAGCTTCAATTTCTTGCTTAAGCTCCTGTTTCTGATTATTGCATGAGGCTGCAAAAAGCAGCACAAGTAATGCAACCGAAATAAGTTTGAGGTTCTTCATCATGGTTTATTTTTTCTTTTTTAATTTCGGATAGATCATTTTATAACCGGGGTCCACTTTTCCCTGGGCAATATCTTTAAGCTTTCCGCGAAGCAGCGTTTTTCTGAGTGTACTCAGATGATCGGTAAACAGGATACCGTCCAGGTGATCATATTCATGCTGAATAATACGCCCCAGCATACCGGTATAGGTTTCCTCATGCAGTTCCCAGTTCTCATCATAATAACGGATGTTTACCACATCCTGACGAAACACCTGCTCGTGGATTCCCGGAATACTCAGGCAGCCTTCATCCATACCCCATTCTTCACCTTCTCTATTCAGAATTTCGGGATTGATAAAAATCTTTTTGAAATCCTGCGCTTCCGGGATTTCCTTACCATAGGGGCTGGCATCAATAATAAACAGCCGCAGTGATCTGTTCACCTGGGGCCCTGCAAGTCCTACCCCGTTGGAAACATACATGGTTTCAAACATATTTTCGATCAGCTCATCCAGGCCTTCGTAGTTCCTGTCGATCTCTTCCGCTTTTTTGCGAAGTGCCGGATGACCATATGCTATTACTGGCATCATAAACAGTTTATTTAAAATTTTCTGACGGACTGTTGCATATAACTTTGCAGTATGATCGTAGCACTTACAGCATCAATACGGCCCTTATCCTGCCGCTGCTTTTTTGTGGTGCCTCCCTGTATCATGGCATCAAGTGCCATTTTCGAGGTAAAACGCTCATCCACCCGCTCCACGGGTAGCTCAGCGAAAGTTTTCTTTAGCTTCTTAACAAAAGGCTCTATAAACTCAGCAGCTTCCGAACGGCTGTTGTCCATCTGCCTGGCCTCTCCTACCACAAAGCCGTCCACTTTTTCCTTTTTGACATACTGCTTCAAAAATTCAAAAATATCCTTTGAGTGCACGGTGGTGAGAGGGGTAGCAATAATCCTGTCAGGATCAGTAACTGCCAGTCCCACACGTTTGCGCCCGTAGTCTATAGCAACGATTCTTCCCATAATTAATTTTATGCAAAACTAAGGAAAAAAACAGAACCACCGACTTTATCCTGGATCACAATCACTTATCACCTTTCACAACCACAAATTCAGTCCGGCGGTTCTCCGCTCTGCCTTCTTCCGTTTCGTTGGTGGCAACAGGCTGTGATTCGCCATATCCTTTATACGACAGCCGTTTTTTATCGATTCCCCGCTCCACCAGGTAATCATACACGGATTCGGCCCTTTTCTCCGACAATTCCAGGTTATACTGCTCATCTCCGCGGCTGTCGGTATGACCCTGAATGCGGATATTCAGCTCCGGGTTGTTCTTAAGAAGATTTACCAGCCGCTTCAGTTCCACTTTCGATTTTGGAAGCAGTGCGTATTCATCATATTCAAAGAAAATGTTTCTAAGCACCACTGTTTCTCCCACCTTAATTGGCTTAAGCGGAATATCTTTGATATACGGATCGGTTTTGCTGTGAACCCCTTCCAGAGAAAAATTATCAGAGAAAAACAGATACCCGGGCCGCTTAACATTTAAAGCATAATCGCGGTTGGCGGGAATGGATAGTAGAAATGCACCGCTCTGCATATCTGAGAAAGAGGTAGCGATCACCTCTTCCGTTTTCAGATCGATGAGTTCGAATTCCGCCTGCAGTTTTTGCTTTGTATTATGGTCATAAACTATTCCCTTCATATAGGTTACCGGTGTGGGTTGGTGCTCCTCTGGTAAATCAAATGAATAGATATCAAATCCGCCGTGCCCCTCAAGATGATCGGTGGAGATGAATGCCAGGTTGCCGGCAGCATTCACCTGCAGCCCCAGCTCATTGCCGGAGGTATTTATGGGATATCCCAGGTTTTCCGGCTTTGACCATCCGTCAGCCTGTTTGCGGGCCACGAAAAAATCCATGCCACCCATGCCTGTATGCCCGGATGATGTAAAATAAAGTGTTTGATTATCGAAATGGACAAAGGGGTATAACTCATCCTGGGGAGTGTTGATCTCCGGCCCCAGGTTTTCCGGCTGTGACCAGGTGCCGTCCTCCTGCAATACCGTTTTCCACACATCAGCACCGCCATATCCGCCCTTACGCGTGGAAATGAAATAAATGGTTTTATTGTCGGAAGCTATGGTGGGATGTGTATCCCACGCACGGCTGTTTACCCTGTTGCCCATGTTTTGTGGTTTGCTCCATTCTGATCCGCGCCGCAAGGAAATGTATAAATCACAACTCCCAAAGCCGTCAGGCCGGTTACAGCCTGAAAACACCAAAAAAGAATTGTCGGGTGAAATAAACATGGCACCCTCTTCATTGGGTGTGTTGAACAGCTTACTCATGGGTTGCCGCGGTTGCCAGTTTCCCTGTTCATCCTTTCTGGAAAAATAAAAATCCTCTGTTTTCCGCTCCCCCTGCGGAGTTTTTACCTTATGAAAAACAGTGAATATAATGAAACTCTCATCCACAGTAGTGGCATTTATCCACTCATCCGATTCTGAGTTAATGTTTGCACCCATATTCTCAGGATCAAATGGCACCGGGTTTTTCATGCTTTCTATGGCAAATTTGGCATTATCCAGATAACGCCGGTTCTTTTTCAGGATACCCTCATCACGCCCATACTTTTCATAAAATTTAAACCGCTCCAGTGCCTGATCATAATCTCCGAATTTTAAATACAGTTTTCCCAGATTAAAATGTGCCGGCGGAAAAAACATGGGTTTAATGGAGATGGCTTTCTGAAAGGCTTTAGCTGCCAGTGTATCCTTCTTCTGCTCCAGATGTATCTCAGCCAGCAGCAGCCAGGGCTCCACGAATTCTTCATCAATACCGGCAGCCTTTCGCAAATCTTCTTTGGCTTCCGCGTAGCGGTATTTCTCAAATGATTCCAAAGCCGATTCATATTTGCGGATGGCCCGTTTTTTATCAGTGGTATATTCCTTATGGTGCTGGCCCATGGTTTTACACGAAACCAGCAAAAGAGGCATTAATAAGATCAGAAAATATTTTTGCATGAAGAAGAATTTATTCCGGGTAAACCTCTTTTCTATATGCTTTCAAAGTGTTAATCAGCAATGATGCTATGGTCATAGGGCCGACACCACCTGGCACCGGAGTGATCCAGGAGGCTTTTTTCGATACCTCATCAAAGTCCACATCACCCTTCAGCTTATACCCTGATTTTGTTTTGCCTGACTTTTCACGGTGAATGCCCACATCAATAACCACGGCACCTTCTTTGACCATATCTGCAGTTACAAATTCCTTTTTACCAATGGCCGCGATGAGAATATCCGCCGAGCGAATGATCTCCTCCAGATTCCTGGTGCGGCTGTGGCAAAGAGTTACTGTGGCATTACCGGGTTCTGACTTCCTCGACATCAGGATACTGACAGGAGTACCCACTATGTTGCTGCGGCCCAGCACCACGCAATGTTTACCCACGGTTTCGATCTCGTAACGCTTCAGCAATTCCATGATGCCGTTGGGTGTGGCAGGCAGGTATGCGGGCATGCCAATGGTCATCCGCCCCAGGTTAACCGGATGAAATCCGTCCACATCCTTTTTGGGGTCTATGGCCATGACCACTTTATCCTCATCAATATGATCCGGCAGAGGCAACTGCACGATAAAGCCGTCCACCTCATTATCATTGTTCAAAAAACCAATTGTCTTCAGCAGTTCTTTTTCGGAAGTATCTGCCGGAAACCTGTAAACCGATGATGTGAACCCAAGCTTTTTGGCACTTTTCTCCTTGGCATCCACATAGGTATTACTGGCCGGATCGTCTCCAACCAATACCGCCGCCAGGTGCGGCGGACGCTCTTCCCTACTAATAATTGCTGCAACTTCTTTTTTCAGTTCCTCTTTGATTGTATTTGCTGTGGCTTTACCGTCAATTAAATTCATGATTAAGAGTTTTATGTGTTTATCTGTGTTTACTACCGCATCCCCGGCATGTTCTTCATCATCCGGCGGGCTTTCTTGCCACCGGCTCCTGTCATGGCTTTCATCATTTTGCGCGTTTCTCCAAACTGCTTGATCAGGCGGTTGACTTCCTGTATATCCGTACCCGAACCATTAGCTATCCTGCGCCTGCGGCTTCCATTGATGAGCTTTGGATTATGTCGCTCCTCAGGTGTCATGGAAAAGATGATGGCTTCAATCCCCTTGAATGCATCATCATCTATATCAATATTTTTCAGGGCCTTGCCCATGCCCGGGATCATGCTCATCAGGTCTTTCACATTACCCATCTTCTTGATCTGCTTGATCTGGCTGAGAAAATCATCAAAATCAAACTGGTTCCTGGCAATTTTCTTCTGAAGCTTCTGGGCCTGTTCCTGGTCGAACTGTTCCTGAGCTTTCTCTACCAGCGAAACAATATCTCCCATACCCAGGATACGGTCTGACATCCGTTTGGGATAGAACACATCCAGGCCTTCAACACTCTCACCTGTTCCCACAAATTTAATGGGCTTTTCCACTATTTTACGGATGGTAAGAGCGGCTCCGCCACGGGTATCACCGTCCATCTTGGTGAGGATCACACCATCGTAATCCAGCACATCGTTAAAGGCTTTTGCGGTGTTTACAGCATCCTGTCCGGTCATGGCATCCACCACAAACAATGTTTCATGGGGCTTTACGGCTTTATGCACATCACGGATTTCATCCATCATAGCCTGATCAATAGCCAAACGCCCTGCGGTATCAACAATCACCACGTCCCTGCCCATTGTTTTGGCTTCTTCAATGGCCTTTTGAGCCAGCTTTACAGGGTTTTTATTTCCCTCTTCACTGTAAACGGGAACATCAATCTGCTCACCCAGCACTTTTAACTGCTCTATGGCGGCAGGACGATACACATCGCAGGCTGCCATCATGGGCTTTTTATTCCTTTTCTTTTTCAGATGATTAGCTAACTTGGCGGAAAAGGTGGTCTTACCCGAACCCTGCAAACCCGCGATGAGTATTACCGTGGGTTTACCTTCCAGGGAAATATCCACACTCTCCTCGCCCATCAGGCGGGTGAGTTCATCATGCATGATCTTCACCATGAGCTGACCGGGCGAAACGGCTGTAAGCACGCCCTGCCCCAGTGCTTTTTCCTTTACATCATTAGTGAATTCCTTGGCTATCTTATAGCTAACGTCTGCATCCAGCAGCGCTTTGCGTATCTCTTTTATGGTTTCAGCCACATTGATCTCAGTGATGTGGCCCTGACCTTTCATTACCTTAAAGGCACTTTCAATCCTGTCAGTTAAACTGTCAAACATAACTCCTGATCTTTCTGTTTAAAGGAGGACAAAGTTAATCATTTTCTGTTTACCCGGCTTGCAGGGTAGCAGGATAAACCATATCTTCATGCCCTGTGAAAACAAGAAAACTTAAAGAAATATTACGCGAGCACCGGCATTGCTTTCATCCGGTTACCGGCTTCGAGCTGAAAAATAAAAAACTGTGTTATCTTGATCTTTCTGATGGGAATAAAGACTTGAGTGTGGAAACCATAGCTGATAATGACAGATTTCAGGAATATATCGTGAAATTTATGAAACAGCAGGATGCTGATGTGTGTATTGGCAAATATAACGAAGACCGGACGATCTATCGTAAAAGTGAGCATTTTACACCAAATGGGCAGGAGCCGCGGTCAATTCACCTCGGAACAGATATCTGGCTGGAAGACGGAACTCCGGTTTACGCTCCTTACCCCGGAAAAGTGCACAGTTTTCAGAATAATGATAATTATGGCGACTACGGACCGACTATTATCCTGGAACATCATCTGCACGACACTACTTTTTATACACTATACGGGCACCTGAGCCTTAACTCCTTAAAAGATATTCATAAAGGAAAGCATATTGAAAAGGGCAAAGCTTTTTGTTCGTTGGGAGATCCGCTGGAAAACGGCAACTGGCCGGCCCACCTGCACTTCCAGGTAATTGCTGATATGATGGGCAAAAAAGGGGATTTCCCCGGCGTAGCCAAAGCTTCCGAAAGAGAAAAATTTCTGGAAATATGCCCCGATCCGGGCCTGATCCTTGGGATAAAAACACATTAGCTGTTTAAGACTCAGGGGCTTGAGGTTCAAAGGTTGCGCCCATTCCGAAAAGTTCATGCAACTGATTTTCAATGTTTTTTTGCCCTGAATCCCTAAAGGGAAAACATTGAAAATCA
>CAYZDA010000072.1:0-11328 GCA_964477095.1 uncultured Bacteroidales bacterium
CTAGTGTCATCGCTTATTCAGACCATCCTGAATATCTTAATAACTTCCGCTGTGCTATTCCAATCCTTTCACAAAATTGAAATTTGAAGAAGGCTGAATCTGAGCTGATTTCCGCAAGCGTTTGATAATCGTTTCATAACGGTTTCCCGAAGGTTTATCAAAACTAAGGTCAACCAGAAAACTGCTGAATCCTTCCTTTCGCAGCTTATCCACGTATTGAGTAAGTGAAACCGGGATTTCAGGATATACAATGGTAATTCCGTCAATAATGCAGCGGTTGAATATTTCATTTTTGTCTGAAGTGAAATTATCTGCTTTTACCGGCATACGTGAATAAAAAAGGGCAGGGTAGAAGTACAACGGTACTGTACCAGTTTTGTCGGCGTAATGCTTCAGGTTATCCAGTTCATTTTCCAGTGGATAAATAAAATCCTGAATACCTTCTGATTTTATCTGGTTGACGGAAGCATCATTCAGTGCATATACATTTTCATTGGTCATCAGTTTTTCACTTCCGTCAAAAAACTCTTTTTGTGACAAATGGGAGATGGAGAACCTGTTATAACCCTGGTTTTTCAGCCTCAATATAAGATCAGCATAAAAATCCATGTTTTTTTCCGGGATGAATTTCGGAAGTTCAATAATGATCTTCTCCAGGTTTTTCTGAAGGAATTTAGCTTCCGGCCTAAGCTCCTGCCATTGCTTGCGTGTCAGGTTCAGAATCAGCCCGTCGGTATTTGGCAGGAATATTTTTTTCAACCATGCAAGCGAATCAATTCTCACAAGGATTTTTTCCTTACCTCTGGCGTTCTTTCTTTTTCCCAGCGAATTCAGTATGTTCTTCTTTATGCTTCCCGGGATTTTTTGTGGCAGTGTAGCATCTGAGGTATCAATTTTTGATGGAAATTTTTCCTGCCTCAGGTCGGTAAGGTAAATCTGATCGCCGGGCTGTGCATCTTTGGGAATAAGACCTTTTACATGATACAGGTCGTTTTCCACGGTCACGTGCTGCACTTTAAAGGCTTTACCTTCGCTGGCAGTTTTGGGTTTTACCCGCAACCGGTTGGCTGTTTTAATCTCTACCGGCGAGCTGAAAGTAATTTTTCCTGCCGTGATATTTTTAATTTCTCCCAGCAACATACCGGTGTAAGTATCTTTGCTGATGGCTGATTTTACATTTCCCGAGAGGAAATAGCCGGTTTTCTCGCGTCCCAGGTCCATTGACAACAGCTTTTCAGCTTCCTTCTTCTTGCCCGGATCATCAAGAACCATGCGGTAGGCCATAGCCACGCGGTGAACATATTCGGCTGACTTAAGACGACCTTCCACTTTCAGGCTTGTAATTCCTGCTTTTGCCAGGCTTTCAAGCTGGTTGAGCTGCTGGTTATCTTTCAGATTGAAGAAGTAATCCTGGTTTTTATCTGAAATATATGCACGGCGGCAGGGCTGTTTGCATAAACCGCGGTTGGCACTCTGGCCGCCCAGAAAGGAGCTGAACAGGCACATCCCCGAGAATGAATAACACAGCGCCCCGTGTATGAACAACTCCAGTTCCACCTGGCTTTTTTTGCTGATTTGCTGTAGCTCATCCATAGTTAATTCACGGGCCAGGATAATGCGTTCAATTTGTTTTTTTCCGGAGAAAACGGCTCCCGCCGAATTATGGTTTCCCATCTGCGTGCTGGCATGTACAGTAAGTGTGGGGAAGTGGGTCTTAATCAAATAATAAACGCCCCAATCCTGTATGATCACCGCGTCAGGCTCCAGTTTTTCAAGTAAATGAAGTGTTTCCAGCAGTTGAGGCAACTCCCTGTTTTTGATCAGGGTATTGAGCGTAACATATACTTTTTTTCGTGCCTGCCGTGCTTTTTTAATAATGACAGACAGTTGGTGAGGACTGAAGTTATGGGCCCTGCCCCGGGCATTAAATTCGCGCAGGCCAAGATAAACGGCATCGGCACCGCCCTCAATGGCTGCATGAAAAGCTTCCACACTGCCGGCCGGCATCAGCAATTCGGGTTTCTTTATCATGTCTATTCCAGCTCCAGCAGGTTTTTAGGTAAATTTTTCTGTGCTTTCGCACCCAGTTTTTTCAGCTCTTCCACCTGGTTGAGTAGATTTCCGCGGCCTGAACACAGTTGTTTTAGTGCCTGATCATAGCATTTCTGCGAACTGTCTATGTGTTTGCCTATGGCTTCCAGGCTGCTCACGAAGCTTTGGAACTTGTCATATAGCTTCCCTCCACGATCGGCAATTTCCATGGCATTCTGGTTCTGATACTCGCGTTTCCACAGGTCTTCCAGCAGTTTCAGTGCCGCTATCAGGTTGGTGGGGCTGATCAGTAATATCCTTTTTTTATAGGCATGGTTCCATAGCTCATGGTCTTCCCTGATGGCAATGAGATAAGCAGGCTCGATAGGGATAAACAGCATCACAAAATCCAGTGAATCGGTGTAGTTCTGATAATTTTTGCTGCTAAGGTTATCCACATGATTCCTGATACTCTGGATATGATCTTTCAGGGCCTTTTCCTGCTGCAGCGAATCCTCTGCATTCACATAACGATCGTAAGCCACCAGAGAAACCTTGGAGTCAATAATCACTTTCCGGCTGTCAGGGTACTTAATGATCACATCCGGTTGCAAGCGCCTTCCGTTTTCATCCCGGATGGTTTGCCCGTCTTCATCCCGCAGGGTACTTTGGATGAAATATTCCTCATTTTTTCGCAGACCGGAGTTTTCCAGGATATGTTCCAGAATCATCTCACCCCAGTTGCCTTGCTTTTTGGTGTCCGACTTCAGCGCGTTAGTGAGGTTATTGGCTTCTTCGCTGATTTTATTATTCAGCACCATCAGCTCTTTAATACGGTCGTTAAGCGAGAAGCGTTCTTTAGACTCCTTATCATAAGTTTCTTCCACTTTTTTACGGAAATCTTTTATGTTCTCACCCAGCGGATCAAGCAGTGATTTTAATCCTTCGCGATTTTGCTCTGTAAATTTCTTCGATTTCTCTTCCAGTATCCCATCGGCCAGCACCTTAAACTGATCCTTGAACTGTGTTCCCAGATCTTCCAGTTCCTTTTTCTGGGTATCAAGCTTGTCTTTCAGATATTTGTTTTGTTCCTGGAATCCGGTGAGTTTTCCTGTGATATTTTGCAGGTTTTGCTGCAATTCCTTTTGCTGGATTTCCAGGTCTTCATTTTTCTTCTTCAGATCTTGATTTTGTTCTGTAGCCGATTCAAGCCTGGCTTCCAGTGACGACTTTTCTTCATTAAGCTTGTTAATATCATCCTGAAGCAGCTGTGCTTTTGCATTCAACTCATCCTTTTCTTTTTTTATTTCCTGAAGTTGATTTCCGGTATTTTCCAGCCTGGTTTCAGCAGCAGAAAGTTTTTCCCGTGCCTCTGTATGCTTTTCGGTAAGTGCAGTCATAGATTCCTCATGCCGCCGGGCTTCATCTTCCAGCGTAGTGTTTTTTTCCCGTAGGCTCCTGATTTCATATTCCAGGTTGTTTTTTTCGGTAGTCAGCTCATCAAAGCTTTTCTGGTCGATCGTTTTGTTCCTGCCGGCTAAATGCCGGACAAGGTATCCGATGGAAATACCTGCAAGTACTGCAATTGAAAAATATATAAAATCCATGGTAAATAAAATGGTTTCATGCAAAGGTAAGGAATATTGAGACGATAGATGGCAGGTGTATTAAAATTGAATTTTGAGCTCACCCGGAAAACTATAGATTGACAAAATGATTGCTTGTTTTCAACAGACAGACCAGGAAGAAAGACAGATTTTGAATGTTTTCCATTTAGGAATTCAGTGTAAAAATTCCATGAACTTTTCGGAGTGGGCTAAACTTTAAACTTTTACCTTTTCAGCCTGTGCCTGTCATTGTCAAAATCTTTAATGAATTCATTTTCATTTTTATGAACTTTACTGCTCATAAGCATGGCGAGGGGTTTATACTGGTTTTGATGCTCAAAGATCACTTTGAAAATAGCTACCACCGGTATAGCCAGTATGATACCGCCTATACCCCAAATAAACCCCCCTATTATCAGGGCGATAAGAGCTACCAGGGGATTTATGGCTACACTGCTGCCCACGATATTCGGGGTGATGATATTGCCTTCAATATTTTGAATAACCATATACATTCCCACAACTGCCAACGGCTGCCACCAATTGTCTGTTGTGGCTACGGCATAAATGAATGGAAGTGTACCGCCAAGGGTTGTGCCTATGTATGGAATTACGGCTAAAAATGCTGCCAGTACACCCCAGAAAACAGCATAATCTATTCCAATTATCAGTAGTCCCACACTGTTTAACACTGCCAGGATGGCTATTACGATCAATAATCCGTATAAATAATGCTGTACGGTTTTCTTGATCTGATTAAGGATCTTCTTGAAATTCTCTCTGTTTGTATTTGAGGCTTGTATGAGCAGGAAATTCCTGATGCTGTTCCTGTACCATAGCAGGAAAAAAGTGAACAGGAATGTAAGAAATGCATTGAATAAGAAGGTTGTGGAAGTAACGATCCCTTTCTGAATATAAGCCATGGAGTTATCCACAAGCTTGGATATATTTTGCTGAATGTCTGATTGGGTAAGTCCTATGGTCTCTCTTAGCCATTCCATGATCCTTTCAATACCACTGCTTATTTTTTGAGTAATATCCGGCAGATCCTGTATAATGTTAGAAAACTGCATGGAAAACAGGAAAATGATGCCTCCCAGTACGATAATTACACTCAGTAAGGCCAGTAATACTGCAGGTATTTTCTTTTTTACCAGGCGCTCGAAAAAATTGCAGATGGGTTGTATCATTATGGTGAAGAGGATGGCGAATGCTAACGGGCCGAGTACAAACTGCCCTTGCCGTAATATGATAATTGAAAGCACAATAGTAATTAAAAAATATGATGCCCTGCGAAAAAAGAAAGGTTTGGTTTCATTCATTTGGTTTCGTGTTTTTCAGAAGTAAAAGTAGGTTTTTTTTTAAGAAACACAAGGATAATAAAGATTGTTTTATGTAAATATCGCAGAAAATTTCAACTAAAGGTATATTTGCAGATCAAAACTCATTTATCGTGATTACAATTTTTAATAGCGACCGCCACCTTACAGAGGGTTTTTTCGCTTGTGAAAATTTTTGATTTCAGCAGTTCCCATCCATGATGGCATTTATCAAATTGGCAGCGGTGTATAAGCTATACGGTTCACATATTATTTATAATAGAAATGAAAAAAAACCACATGCCAGTATTATATATTAACTAACGGTCTTATGTGATAATTAAATTATTTGTATATTTGGCTTTTTTTTATTAAACTATCAGGTAGGTGATTATATTACATTTTGCTTGAAAAATGCTTTCAGATATATTAAATTTGCAACCTGATATTGTAGATGCTATTGTGCTATTATTAAGAAACAACTAAAGAAACAAAAACAGAACAAGGATGTCTATCAGTAAATTTGGTGGCGAATATATCGTTAAGCTTAAGGCCCTTTTTGATAATCCGGTTGTAGGTTTAATGATTTTGGATAAAGACGGCATTATTGAGTCGATCAATAAAGTACTGGCAAAACAAATGGGAGGTATTTCATCGAAAATTGAAGGTACCCATATCAGCAATTACCTGGATGATAACAGTAATGATTTATTTAAGAATTACCGGCAGGAGATAAGCTGCGCCCTGGATCAAAAATTTTCATCCGGTCACCTGCAGCTGCAATTAAAGAGCAGCAGGGAAAACGATGTGATGGAACTGGCACTTTCAGCATCCCTTGTTGAATCAGAACTGTTTTTCGTGGGTTTGTCTAAAGATATTTGCCATGAAAAAAAATTACAGCATAAACTGAAGAAACAGCAAAAAGACAGGGAACAGGATAAGATAAAACTGGCTAAGGCAGAGGAATTAATTGAGGTACCATACCGATTAGTGTCACTGGCCTCCCATGAATTTCATTCTCCGCTGGCAGGCATTGTCACCTCCCTAAATCTCATCCATCGGTATATTCAGGACAAGGAAATGGAATGGGAGCAGTTTCCACACAGCGGGTTACTGGATAAACATTTTGAACTTCTAAATAAATCAGTTTCAAAACTTCAAAACCTGGTGAGTGAGTTCCTTTCCATTGGTAATATACAGTCTGGTAATGTAAAGATGCATAAAAGTGAATTTAGTCTCAATGAGTTTTTTCGTGATCATGAACAGTTTGCCAGAAATCTAATATCTCCACAACGCAAACTGGAATACAGTATTAAGGATGGAGGGCATTTGGTTTGCATAGATAAACACATGCTGGAAAGTATATTAAATAATATTCTGTCTAACGCTGTTAAGTATAGTAAGAGAGGAAGTAAAATAATTGTTGAAGGAGTTGTAAACGATAACTCTTTAAACATTTCTATAAAAGATGAAGGTCGTGGTATTCCAAAAGCGGATCAGGAAAATATTTTTCAGCATTTTTACAGAGCTGGTAATACAGGAAGTGAGAGTGGAACAGGGCTCGGCTTGTCCATAGCCCAACACTACACCAAACTACTTGGAGGCAAGCTGGGTTTCGAAAGCAGCAGAGATGATGGACAGGGAACCACCTTTTACATTAATATCCCGGTATTGTGAAAGATAAAAAACGCATATTAATCATTGAAGATGATCCCGTTTTAAGTAATAACATACAGGAATTATTGTCGCTTGCAGGTTACCTCCCCACTGTGGTCGATAATGGTAAGAAAGGTCTTCAGCTTGTTGATATGATTGCGCCTCACCTGGTGCTTTGTGATATTATCATGCCTGATACTGATGGCTTAAGCATCCTGGATTTCCTGCGCAATAAGCCTGAAACCATGCATCTGCCATTTATTATAATCACAGCCAAAACCGGCAATGACATATTCAGGGAAGCCATGGAGAAAGGTGCAGATGACTTTCTGTTTAAACCATTTAAAGACATAGAATTACTTAACGCTATTGAAAGAAGACTGAGGAAGTTTGAGGAAATAGTACCGCAAGAAGCACTTCATTTAGCCGGCATTTCATCATTAAAGGGCAACGGTCCACCCTTGCATAACATATTTGAACAGGCTGAAGAATCAATTTACATAAAAGGCGAAAGCATATACAGGCAAGACCAACCGGCTGAGTATGTTTATTTTATTCTGAAAGGTGCGGTAAGGATATATCGTTACAACTATACCGGCAAAATATTTAATACAGATCTGTATTTTAAAAATCAGATATTTGGCTATAAAGCCGTTATTGAAGATCGTTTCCGGCAACAAAATGCCGAAGCACTGGAAAATTCCCGTATTAAAAAATTACCCGCATCAGTTTTTAAAGAAGCTCTTATTAATGACAAGGCCTTCTTTAATTATATAATGCACCTCATTTCAGTAACATTAAGTAATAAGGAACAAGATATAATCCATATTGCTTATGATTCTGTGACATTCCGCCTTGGGAAAAAACTTCTTGAATTACAGGCATTAGCTCCGCAGGATTATCTGGATTTGCCACGAGCGGTATTGGCGCAAACCATTGGTACTTCACCTGAAACCCTCGCCCGGACAGTGCGGGAACTTAAGGATATGCAATTGATTAAAACAAAAGGGAAAAAAATACTTATTCCTGATCTTCAGAGGTTCCGTTATGCACTGGAAAATATCTAAGGTGTCTTCACTCCGTGTAATTTAATGCGATGGTATAATCAGGTGATATGTTTTGTTGATAAAGATCAGTTTTTTTATTGATCAGGGTCATTTTAATTTTATGACTGTTGTTGCATTTTTGTTCATAATAATTAACCACGGGCTTGCCATGAAGAAAAAAATACTTGTTATTGAAGATGATGCAGTGTTGAAAGATAACACGGCCGAGCTTCTTAAACTGTCGGGTTATGATGTAATTACGGCAGCTGATGGCCGGCAGGGAATGGCCTTAATCAATAATGACAGGCCCGATTTGGTTCTCTGCGATATTTTTATGAACGGTTCAGGTGGTTACAGCGTGCTACAAGCTAAAAACCAAAACACCGAAACGGCTGGTATTCCACTTATTTTCATGACAGGTAAAACGGATCAAGCTGAGCTTAGAAAAGGCATGGAATTAGGTGCTGATGATTTCCTTTTCAAACCTTTTCAGGATATAGAATTATTACGGGCTATTGAAACCCGCATAAACATGCGCGAGCATTTAATCTCAAAATATTTACAGGATGGCACCGGAAAAATTGTACCCCTGCCAGAACTGATCCAGGATATACTGCAAGAGGCAGTTAGCATTGAACTAAAAAGAGGCGAATTGCTTTACAGACAGGATGGAGCTTCTGTAGCTGTTTACTATATTATTAAAGGAAGTATAAAAGTATACCGGATCAGTGATCAGGGAAAATCTTATATTACTGATCTGGCATCAGAAGGAGATATAGTGGGTTATAAAGCTGCAATTGAAAACCGGGAATACAGGCAGTTTGCCGAATCAATGACACCAGCCCTGGTGAAGCGAATTCCGGGAGAAGCATTCCGTGATGCTGTCCATAAAAACAAACACCTGGCCGCTTACCTGATTAAAAAAATATCAACACAACTCACCGGCAAAGAGCAGGAGCTTATGGAGATGGCTTATAGCTCGGTGCGATACCGCGTGGGTAAAAAGCTTTTAGAGCTGATAAATTCCAGCTCCCAAAAATTTACAGATGTTCCAAAGATTACCCTTGCTCAAATGATAGGAACCACTTCTGAAACTTTGGTGCGTACACTCAATGATTTTAAGAATGACGGGCTTATTCGTTCCAATGGCAAGAAACTCTATATTGATGATATGGAAAGCTTTGAGCATATTATAAGTAAATATTAAAAGTGAGTTCTTTCGTAAAATGTGAATTAATTTGAATAAAGATTAATAATTAGTTATTTTTCAATCGTCTCAGGCAAAAGTCAGGGATATAGTATTTTAGAAGCTTTACCAGCGATTTAGCATAATAGTTACCGTTTATTAATACTTTTTATGGCATACTATAATACTTTTGATAATAATCAAATACAATGTTGATCATGATCATTTTGTTTGAGTAATTTTTAACAGATATTTGTAAGATGAAATTCTAACATTATAATATATACTATGGAAACACTAACATATCAAAAATTCCTTTTACAAACTGTAGATAACTCCCCCCGCTTATGTAAAACACTAAAGCAAATTCTTATCGATTTATCGGCATCCGAAATACGTGAACTTGAATATTGGATGTACACCAAAATGAGGCATGCATGTAACAATGATGTGCGTGATATGCTTGAAGAGGAACGAGGCAGAAAGCTCGTATTTCTCGATGAGCAAAATAACTAGATTAATATACAGGTATTTAAAAACTCTAAAAAGCCATGAAAGATTTCATATTCTTATCGAATCACATGCAGGAGCGAGCTCTGGAGAAAGTCAAAACCCGTGCTAAGGCTCAACACGTTGCTGAAAACTTATACCGTGAAATACTGGCTATGGAAAACAGTAAAGCCAGGGTGCAGGAAAATATGAAGAAGTTTTTCGAACACGAACTGGATGAAGTGAAAGTACGCTATGGGCAAATGGAAGCCGAATATCAAAAACTACAACTGTTACAGGGAATGCCCTGGCTTGAAGCCAAAATGAACTTCAATAAATGTGCTGATTATATATTAAATAAGCTTCAAAAAATGGAATATTTCTTTCCGGGAAAAAAGCAAGCCGTAAAAAGAAGCCTCAGAAAACACAGCCAGGCAGAAAAATAAGCACTAAACAATTACTTTAAATCAATGTTATACGTATGGAAATGTTGGATCATCAAAAAATGATGTTGATGAAACTGAGCCATAATAAGCGGTTTTTTATTAAGGAACTTAAAAAATCTTTTGATTATCTTAAGCATTCAGAAGTAATAGCGCTGGAAATTTGGCTGAGGAATAACATCAGAGATGCATATGATAAGGATGTTGAATCGCTGTTCAGAAAGGCGAAAGCCCCGACCGTAAGCAATCAGTCGATCAATGCATACAGGAGTTGATTCTGATATGAAACCGGGAATATGTGAATCTCAAAAATAAATATGATGAAACTGAAAAGACTTGTCACATTCCCGGGATGCAGCCGGAAATACATGTGAAGGTGGCGTCTAAAGCGTTGATAATGTTTAAGAATTGAGGATTTTCCATCATGTAATAATTCAGTTAATGACCGGTGCCTGCTCCCTGACCGGGGCAGGCACAAAAGGTCAGTTAAAATGAAGCACAAGGACAAACCAATACTTTTTGATATGATATTTCCTATATTCGTTTCATTATTTTTTGCTTTAATTTTTGCCATTCTCATCTCTTCTGTTTTTGGGAGGAAGGGCCCGGGCCCATGGAATGGCATCTTGTTTTTCTTTATATTGATCTTTTTCTTTGTCTGGGCAATAGGCTCCTGGACAGGCCCCGTTGGGCCGGAGTTTTTTAATACGGGAACAACCTGGCTGGACTATTTGTTGATAGCTCTGCTCATGATGCTCCTCATAGTAGTGCTTATTCCTCCGCGGACTGAACCTGACACAGCGGAAGAGGTAGAGAAGCAGGAAAAGGAAGAGCAGGCTGCAGCAATAGTTGGGGCCTCGTTTGGAATCTTCTTCTGGATATTAATACTGATACTCCTTGTAGTAGGCATCATCAGCCTGGTGCAGGGCGGAGCATAGTAAGCCGCGTTAAAATAAACAAGAAGATAGCGCGACATTATAAAAGGGAAAATATTGATTTGGGCGGCTGCGGGCTACGGCTTATAGCTTTAACGCGCCGCTTCAAGCTGCTGTATGCCGCGGACAGGAGCTCGCTCACGCTCCGCTCTGCCACGGCACAGCAGCTAAAAGCCCCGCGTCAAAGGCTGCCAGCCTCCGCCCTGCCGCGGGGCCCACTCGCTATGTGGTGGCCTATAGGCCTAACAGGTTTTTGATCTGTGTTTTACACACCTGGCTGGTTTTAGCCTTATTTGCTACAAAGCAGATTTGCTTTAGAAACCTGTCGCCATTCTTAATTTTCAGCTTATATCATCTACGATTTGGGAAACAGGGCCGAAGGCCCGCCATGTAATAGCACAGGGCAAATGAAGTGAAGCCCTGTGTAATGATAAAGAAGACCACAGAAGGCTGAAAGCCCGGCAGATTAACTTTTGCGATTAAATATACCGCCATCAGAATAAAACACAAAACACCGAACACCCCTGTCCCGCCAGAACGCGATAGCGTGACGGCGGGAAAACACCGAGCTATTTCACCGACGCTGTCAGGAGCTTCGCACGCTGACAGGTCTTTA
>CAYZDA010000073.1:0-10954 GCA_964477095.1 uncultured Bacteroidales bacterium
AAAAAGCTGAGCGTGATACCCCTGCCAGCCATAAAAAGCAGTAGAGCCAACCATAGCCCATGATTCCCCAATGCAGGGCTTAGAATAAAATAAGCAGGAATGTAAATAAGCACTACCGAGATAATCATGGTATTTCTCATTGGTTTGGAAGCTGTAGCACCTATAAAAATACCGTCCCAGAGAAAAGCAGGAAATGTAATGAGTGGAATCAGGGCCACCCAAAACATATAAGGCGCCGCATTGGATATAACCTGCTTTTGATCAGTGAGCAACCGGAGTATCCATTCATTGCCGAATACATACAAAGCAGTAAATGCGGTTGCCATTAATACGCCCCAAACAAACAGGCGCTTCACGCTCTTTTTAATCAACGCGGGCTCACGGGCACCGGTGAACTTGCCCACAATCGCTTCAGCAGCGTAGGCAAATCCATCAATAAAATAAGAAAACAGCAGAAAATACTGAAACAATATGGAATTCACTGCCAGGATAGTATCGCTGATCTGCGCAGAGATCGCAGTAAAGAACGAAAGTGCTGATATCAGCAGAATAGTACGGATGAAAATATCACCGTTCACCTTTAAAAACAGTTTAAATGCATCCATCTGCATAACATGGCGCCACTTCCAGTGCGGCAGCAGGTGGGGGTATTTTTTCAGCAAGTAAAAAACGGCCATTGCCAGTCCCAGATATTGCGCTATAACCGTCCCCAGTGCAACACCATCTGAAGTCATATCAGTAAAATACACAAAAATGAAGTTAAGGCTGATATTAAGAATATTTATAACTATGGCAATGATCATTGGTATGCGGGCATTCTGCATACCGATAAACCAGCCATTAAAAGCATAGATAGCAATGGTGGCAGGTGCGGCCCATATCCTGATGTAAAAATATGATCTGGTAAGCTGCTCCACCTCCGCAGAAGCATCTAACACCCAAAAACTAAAGCGGCCAATAGGGTATTGCAGTAACAGGATAAGCATGGCAGCAGTTGCAGCTACAACCAAAGCCCTGGAAAGGGTTAGAATGCTAAGATAGTTCTTTTGAGCCCCAAGTGCCTGGGCAGTAAAACCGCTGGTACCCATCCGCAGAAAGGCAAACACCATATAGATCATGTTGAATATGGTTGTACCCAGGGCGATGGCTCCAATATGTTCTTCAGAAGCCAGATGTCCCATTAGAGCCAGGTCAGCCATTCCCAGCATGGGTACAGTAATATTGCTGACGATATTGGGAACAGCCAGGTTCAGTATTTGCCTGTTGAGCTTCATAGCGCCTGCGAAAGTAATCAATTCAACAAAACCAGGATTTTATTGTTTAAACACAGCAACCAAAGAATTATTCTAACGAAAAACATTTAACAATGAAGAACTTAAAGCTCTTATCATTATTTATCGTGGCAATGGCCATGTTGCAGGCCTGTAACAATCCTGAAGGCGAGAGAACCGAAACAGGAGAAGCACAGGAAGTAAAAGAATCTGAAGGCAATATTTACAAAGTAGATTCTGATGCCAGTACCGTTGAATGGCTTGGGACCAAGCCCGGTGGAAAGCACTGGGGTAATGTCCCGGTTTCCGAAGGTAAAATAAAAATAAAAGACGGTGAAATAACCGGTGGCGAATTTGTTATGGACATGAAAAAGCTTAAGGTGGACGACCCGCAGGATCCGAAACCCAAGGAAAGACTACGAAAGCACCTCAAATCGCCTGATTTTTTTGCCGTGGATTCCTTCCCCACCAGCAAATTTGAAATTACTAAAGTGGCAAAACTGGATGGTGAAACCACCGATGACGGAATGGAACTCACCCACAAAATTTCAGGTAACCTTACCATGAGAGGAAACACCAGGAATGTAAGTTTCAGGGCGCAGGTGAATATACTCGAGGATCGCATCGAAGCTAAAACACCTCAGTTCCTGATCGACCGTACCAGGTGGGATGTTAATTTCGGCTCCAAATCAGTTTTTGGCGATGCGGTGAACACTGTTATTCACGATGATATCGGAATTACAATCAAACTGAAAGCTGAAAAGCAAGATCAATAATTCCATACAGCCTGCACTTTTCAACCTAAGGTGCAGGCTGGTTTAGAATAATATATTAGCTTTGCGCTGTGAAACAGGCATGATCTGCCCCAGACAGAAAACCACACATTGTCTGAAGCTTAGTTTTGTCATGCTTGATCCACCACAAAAATCTCGACACCTATTAATTCATATTTAAACAGATGAAAAAATTATTTGTATTTATTGTTGCGGCTGTTTTCCTGTTGGCCATGACCCCACAGAAATCGTTTTATGATTTCGAGGTAAAAGATATTAGTGGTAATGATTTTGACTTCTCACAACTGAAAGGGAAAAAGGTAATGGTAGTTAACACTGCTTCCAAATGTGGTTTTACACCGCAATATGAAGGCCTGCAGGAACTATACGAAAAATATAAGGATGAAGGATTTGTGATTATCGGTTTTCCGGCTAATAACTTTATGAACCAGGAACCAGGTACTGAGGCCGAAATTATGAAGTTTTGCTCCGCAAATTACGGAGTAACTTTCCCCATGATGTCAAAAATATCAGTTAAGGGTGACGACATACACCCTGTGTATCAATGGCTGACACAGAAAGACAAAAATGGAAGGATGGATTCCAAAGTAAAATGGAATTTCCAGAAATACCTGATCAACGAAGACGGAACCCTGTATAAAGTAATAGGCACAAAAACAAAGCCAATGGACGAGGAAATCGTCAAATGGATTGAAGGCAAATAAAATCTGTAATAAATCATCACAGGCCCGGATCAGCAGATTCCGGGTTTTTTTTGTTCATCAGATAACGCACAGATGGCGGGATATTTCCCGCCGCTGGCGGCAACCGCTGAAATCAAAATTATAAACAGATGAAATTTATTTGACCGCTGATCGCCCTTGAAAGTAATGAAAGGTCCGGGAAATTTTACACAAAGCTTCTGCATCAGGAAATTAAAAGTGATTATGGAGTGAATGTAAGCTTTCATGGCGTTTTTGCCATCCACGAACGGAAGCAATACATGAACCTGCCGGGCGGCAGACAGCATATCAGAAAAAACAATTCATTTGAGTGGTCTTTTGAAGATGATAAGCTGTATGAAATAAGTTATCGTCTAAAAGAACATCAGGTTGAATTTATTCATGATATAAAATAACAACCATGGCTGCAGCAGGTTATGCGTTTTATGATCCTGACGGGCATATCATTGAAGGAGGTGAAAGTATGGAGCATCTGTGCAAACGCTTATCAGACGAAGGCTTACCTTAGGAAGCCAAAGTTCGCGTTACCGGTTTGCCTCAGCCTTTTGTGGCCGGTAATATTTCAGCATAAAACCTGATGGCAACACACTGCCGCACGGCATCTGTATTGCAGTGAATGTTTAGATTCAACTGGTGATTTTTTTCTATTTTAGCCAGACATTATGATGCTATGGACTGGTCGTTAATCAGCATATTCATTTCTTTTATACTGGGGGTTCTTGCCATTCGCTATTTGCAGCGCTTTGATGTTTATGACAGAGAGCCTTTTTGGTCGATGGCTTTAACCGTAGTGCTTGGCGGCAGCAGCTCGGTACTGATAACAGATGGTTTGTACAGTCTGTTGAATAATTTCGTTGATCCGGGCTATTTCCGCACCTTTGGTGGTGCATTTCTTATTATTGGGCCGGTTGAAGAGCTGGCAAAGCTCATGGGCCTGTTGATCTGCTATCCTTTAATTCGCCGGCAGGTGAGTGAAATTAACGATTCTATTATTTACATGGCCTGTGTGGCACTTGGCTTTTCACTCATCGAGAATTACCTGTACGCTAATGTATATACCAGCAGTCAATATCTGCTATTTCTGCGATTGTTCATCAGCACGCCTATGCATATCACTTTTAGTGTTTTCATGGGATACGCACTATACAGGGTGATTTTCAATAAAAGATCCTGGAAAATTATAGCCATCGCATACCTTTGGGCTGCGCTTCTTCATGGTGCCTATGATGCGTTTCTGTTTATCGGTCAGCCCCTTCTTGTTGTGATACTGGTAGCTGTTTCAGTACAGCAGGTGCTGGCCATGGCCAACTTTTCCAATTACCTCTCGCCTGCCAAATTACGCTTCGTGAAGATAGCAGAGAAACACACGCTTGACCAGGTTGTGCGTAAGGATTGCCCGTTCTGCCAAAGCACAACAGCAAATGATGTCATTAAATTCAAAAAGATCCGTTTATTTCACTGCCATAGTTGCGGGCATTATCATGGCAAACAGGAAAACATCACCCGTTTACTGGATTATCTTCATCCACGGTTTAAATTCGGGGAAAAATCCAGGGAGCTGGATATCCGGAATTACACCGGCAAAAAAGTGTATGCTTATGAAGACACCATTTATTTTCCCTCTCGCGAGCTAAAAGACGGCTTTTTCAACATGGCAGGAATAACGGCGCTCACTATTGAGATGAAAAACCGGGCGGAGGAAAAGTTTCGGCGCAGCCCCTACTCACCTGCCAAATATTTTGTGGAAAAATAGCGGTGTTTCAGCTGGCAGTTTTTTTTTTGATCAGTAAGCTGATGAAATAGACATATCCCGCCCCATCAGCTTCAGCAATGTTTCCGGAAGATCATCCGGCCCCGGCGCCCGTGGAGTAATTATCCGGCCTTGCGGACTAATCAGCACATTGGCCGGCAGGGCTTCAACCATATAGGGTTGCACTGCCGGGTTTTCATTACCTCCCCGTGCCACCACATGAATTCCGCCAAAGGGATAAGTATCGATAAAATATTTCCAGGCACGTATAGCATCCTCTTCATCCGGCTGCAGCGCCACATAAAGCAGCACCACATTTTCGTAACTTCCAACTGCCTCTTCAAGTTCACGGTATGCCTTCAGGTTTGACACAAACGGCCGGTTCATGGTATTCCAGAATGTGATATACACATAGTTGCCGTTAAAAGTATTCAATGTTACTTCCTCTCCAGAAGTGTCAGGAAGTGAGAAAACAGGTGCAGGATTCCCAGGTTTTATCTGAAGGTAAGCATTAAACATGTTTTTGTAATAATCAAAAAACTGTGGCCGGGATTTCACCCTGCTAAAGTATTGCAGGATTTCTTCGCCATCTTCATAAAACTTTTCCTGCATGGCTGGCAGGTATTTCCAGAAGTCATCGGCTATGGTTGCCAGTGCAATATCGCGCCTAACTCCGGTAAACATGGTATCAATAATTGCTTTTTTAGTAAGCATCACCCTTGTATCAGCATTTGCATCCAGCGGATTAAAAAAGTGAGTATGATATTTTGCCGTGGTATATTTCTGCACACATTCCATGTATTCCGAAAGAAAATACCATGAAGTATCGCTTAATACCTTTGCTATATTTTTTTGAAAGTTCATGGAATCAATCGGCATTGGAAACCACTGGCCGTATGCATAAAGATTATGATGTTCCAGATAATCCAGTTTAAGATTAATAATTGACAGCTCATTTTGCAATTGAAAACATTCATGCACTTTCTCATCCACATCCAATGTATCAAAATAACGGCTGGTAAAATCGCTGACAGCATCATACCGTTTATCTGCTATTTTTCTAAATTCAGAAGGATGTTCGGTTATCCATTTATATTTTTCATGGGGAAATGCTTTTTGTAATAAAGCAGGGAATCGGTTAACAGCAGTAATTTCACCGGAACTGGTGCTAATGCTTGTTTCCGTAAGCTTCACACTGTCGCCGGGCCTCAGGTAAATATCATTAATCCAGAGCATATTCTGCTGATCGTCACGGAGCTGGTAAAACCCATTACCACGCACTGTGGTTTTAAAAATATAGCGACCATTTTTATCGGCAAAAGCAGAATCCAGTGCTTTATAAAACGCATCATAACCCTGTGATTGCTCTGCATCTACAAGATAAACCAATTTGTTTTTTACTGTCGGATGCTTACCCTCTATAAAAATATCACCTTTCTTTTCCCTTTTGCAGGCGGAAAGTAAAAGGATAAAAATCAATATAATTCCTGCTGATTTTTTCATCTGTTTATAATTTTGATTTTACAGGTACCTGTCATTTATGCGGGAAACCCGCATGAAACAGCCCGCCTGAGGCAGATCCTTTTCGTATATTTTCTATTGAGACAGATCATGTTTGTTTTACATTCCTATTTTTGCATTTTGATTTTTTATCAACTGGTTTTACAGAACGAACAAACTCGCCGTTACTGTACCTGAATCCCATTTTTTTCAGGTAATGATTGTGGGATTTATTCCCCGGCTCAGCGCTCAATTTGCTTATATTCCTGCTCCTGAACCAGTCGCAGTTCTTTTCATACAGGAATTTTCCAAGACTGAAATTGCGGTATGGCTTCAGAATATAATCCAGTTGAATATGCATGGTATCAGAACTGCGCCGTTCACCAATAAAAATTCCGGCCACGGTCATTTTCTTCAGCAACAGCCAGCAATCATTTTTCTCATAGCCCTCAGGATCAAAGTCAGGATTGAACTTTCTGATATCTTTTAAATGGTACCGTATAAATTCCCTGATATATTCTCCTTCAGGATTTGTTTCAAGGATGGAAAAATCATCTTTTTTCATCCTGAAAATACGGATCAGGTAATAGGTATTGGTAACAGCGATAAGTGCATTCATCAATGCCACCGGATAAGCTTCAATAAGGAAGCCGTAAGCCACAAAGAGAAGGCTGCCCGCCAGGTTGAATATACGTAACCGCACAATGCTTGTCATCACCATTGAGATGAGTATCAGCAGTGAAGCTCCATAGCCTGTCCATTCCATCCAGTTCATAATTATTCTGTCTTAATCGGATTCAAAGATAAAGGAAAGCGCCCAGCCGGGAAAGTCCTTTTTGGATTTCAGCATATCATTCTGAAGCTTATTTTGCCTGTGCATATTACTCAGGCGGTGCAGCGCGGGAATTAGCAGGCAGATAAGTGGGGACCAGCACCCTGGGTGTTATCCATTTTTGTTCCAGATTCTCCCGTTTTATTGGTTTGCTGTTCCTGTCAAGGAATGAACCTTTATCATCCTGATAAATCAAGCGGCAATTGCCGGCTGCAAGGCTGTCCACCACAGCATCCAAAATAACAGCAGCAGAACTGTCAGGATAGTTCATACCAATTCTGATCCCGACTTTATTGTTATGAATATCCATGGCTGTTGCTGCTGAATCATGCAGGCAGTCGCCCTTCTGAAAAGGCTTACCATTGTCCGGGAAATTGGCAGTTTCATGAGCACATCCAAGCTTGCAGGCTTTCCTGGGGGATATCCTGCTTGAAAGCAGTGCCATCCACAGGGTATGACGCAATGCATCAGTCATCCCGTCGCATTCACTGGTGTCAGGAAAGTATGTTCCTTTAAGGCTGTCAACCATATGCCTGGTTTGCTGTGTGATTTCATAGGCCTGCTTTGCCACGAAGGGATGATTTATAGCCCAGCATTTTTCCTGTGGAGATACCTTAAGAAACTCCCTGAACAAATTTTGCCCGTGGAGGTTAATATTCACAATCACAATAGCGAACAGAATTAAGGGTTTAAAAGCCGGCTTCATATATTTCTTTTCTCTATTGTGTATAAAAATAACTAATTTTGAGAAAACCAGGCATGATGATGTATATTACCAGAAAAGAGCGCTTTAATGCTGCTCACAGGCTTTTTCGTGAAGATTATTCCGGTGAAAAGAACCTGGAGATTTTCGGAAAATGCAGCAACCCCAACTGGCACGGGCACAATTACGATCTTTATGTAACGGTGAAAGGAAATGTGGATCAGGAAACGGGCTTTGTAGTTAACCTGAAAAAACTCAGCCAGCTTATCAGGCGGCATATAATTGATAAAATCGATCATAAAAATATAAACCTGGAAGTGGATTTTATGAAAGGGAAAATGGCTTCATCCGAAAATATTGCTCTTTCCATCTGGCAAGAGCTGGAGGAGCCGGTGAAAGCCATAAATGCAGAATTACACTGCGTGAAATTATATGAGACAGAGAATAATTTTGTAGAATATTATGGAGAATGATACTTTTGCCCACGAAAGAATAAGATCATGAGCAATAAAGAAACGAAAGAATCAGATCATCCATATTATGATCCTGATGATAATAATGTGGGCGGGTATGAGAAAATAGAGCATTACAACCCGGAACGCATTGCGAAACTGCAACCTTTATACAGGCAGATTCTTGACCTGATAGGTGAAGACCCCAAACGGGAGGGCCTGCTTGATACTCCCAAAAGAGTAGCCAGGGCCATGCAATATCTTACGCATGGATACTTTTTGGACCCGGAGCGCATACTGCGTTCGGCCATGTTTAAGGAAGATTACAGGCAAATGGTCGTGGTAAAAGACATAGAGATTTATTCATTATGTGAGCATCATATGATACCTTTTATTGGAAAAGCGCATGTGGCATATATTCCCAACGGATATATCGTTGGATTAAGTAAGATTCCACGTGTGGTTGACGCCTTTGCCCGCAGGCTTCAGGTGCAGGAAAGGCTCACCACACAGGTTAAGGATGCCATTCAAAACACCCTGAAACCACTCGGTGTGGCAGTGGTTATTGAAGCCCGGCACTTGTGTATGGCCATGCGTGGAATTCAAAAGCAGAATTCAGTAACCACTACTTCTGATTTCACCGGGGCATTTACAATTGATAAAACCAGGCAGGAATTTCTGCACCTGATTAATGCCGATCTTTCATAAGCTGCCATAAAGACACAGGAGTTTAATTGGCACTTTTTTTGCCATAAAGGTTTCAGGTAAAAAAAAAGCAGTAATTTTAGGCATTAGAGATTTCAATTTAAAACAGGAATTATGCTAGATCAAAGAAGTAACAACAGTATTTTCGGAGGACGGTCAGAGTCATATAGTACAATAAGTATGAGTGCAGACGCAGCTCGCACTTTCATGACCAAAGTGTTTTCATGGATGTTTATTGGCCTGGCCATTACCGCTTTTGTAGCCTGGACTTTCGCCAGCAGCGAACAATTGATGGGGCTGCTGATCACCCAAACAGGCATATCCGCTCTGGGCTATGTGGTGATGTTTGCTCCTTTTGCAATGGTGTTGCTGATGTCATTCAGATTTGAAAAGATGTCATCAGGAACGCTGACATTAATGTTTGGGGGATATGCCACCCTGATGGGCATGAGCCTTAGCTTTATCCTGCTGATATTCACAGCATCATCTATATTTCAGACTTTTGCTGTTACTGCCGGAATGTTTGGCGCTATGGCACTGATAGGTTATACCACAAAAACCGACCTGTCTAAATTTGGTGCACTTCTTTATATGGCACTCATAGGCATGATCCTGGCTATGGTGGTGAACTGGTTCATGAACAGTTCTACCCTGGAGTACATCATCAGTATAGCAGGTGTACTGATATTTACAGGGCTTACTGCTTATGACACTCAGAAGTTAAAACGCATCGGAAGTACTTCTGAATCCATGGGGCAGGAAAATGCCAACAAATATGTGATTATGGGCGCACTTACACTTTATCTTGATTTCATCAACCTGTTCCTGTTTCTGCTAAGATTCCTGGGCGACAGAAGATAAATAGTGTAAATTAGTTAAAGATTATCTGAAAACTAAAACCGCCGGTGGATGCCGGCGGTTTTAGTTTGTTTTATTTCAGGTTTTATACTTCAGCACTTTCAGTGGGCATTTTTCTGTCCACTTTTTTCATGAGCCCCTGCAAAACATTTCCCGGGCCAACTTCTGTGTAAGAAGTCATACCATCTGCAATCATGTTTTTCATGATATGTGTCCAGCGAACCGGAGAAGTTAATTGCTCAACCAGATTTTTCTTAATCCTTGCGGGTTCGGTTTCAGCCACAGCGGATACATTTTGATATACCGGGCAGATCGGCCTGGTAATCTGCACGTCTGCAATGGCATTGGACAATTTTTCCTGAGCAGGTTCCATCAAAGGAGAATGAAAAGCCCCACCAACTTTTAAGGGAAGTGCTCGTTTGGCCCCTGCCTGTTTGAGCTTTTCGCAAGCCAGTTTCACACCTTCCACCGAGCCTGAAATCACCAGTTGACCCTGAGTATTGTAATTGGCCGGAACCACCACTTCATCTTTGATATCTTTCAGCAGATTTTCCACCATTTCGTCTTCCATGCCTACAATGGCAGCCATGGTTGATGGTGCCATCTCACATGCTTTCTGCATAGCCAAAGCACGTGCATAAACCAGCTTCAGGCCATCCTCAAAAGACATGGCTCCTGCCGCAACCAGTGCTGAGAATTCACCCAATGAATGACCGGCAACCATTTCCGGCTGGAATTTGTCCCCCATCATCTTTGCAAGTATCACTGAATGCAGAAAGATTGCAGGCTGGGTTACCCTGGTTTGCTTAAGGTCTTCATCAGTACCCTCAAACATAAGGCCCGTGATACGAAAGCCCAAGATATCATTGGCCTTTTCAAACATTTCCTTCGCTTCCTCAAAGTTGTCATACAGGTCTTTGCCCATACCAACATACTGCGCTCCCTGTCCGGGAAATACATATGCTCTCATAATCAAATTTTTGATTTATTCCTGCAAAGATAACCAAGATATGGAAACTGTAATTCCAAAAAACCGGGATCGTTTAAGGATATGAGAATTTGAATCTGACAATAAAAAAGGAGTGTGGCCCTGCACATCATGAGATGCTTTTTGGCCACACTCCAACCTAATCACTAAACCCAAAAACTAATAATTATATATTGTTACCGGCAAACCGGTCTTCTATTGTCATATTCTCCTTATAACTTATCGAATCTTATGCCAAACTAACATTAGCCTGCTTATTTTGTTTAATCTTTTATCTTCTTCATTAAACACTCTGAGCATATTCCAGATTACCAAGCTTTAAAGAAAAGACAAAACGGGTTTTCCGGAAGTTTTCTCTAAATAAACATAATTATTTAAC
>CAYZDA010000074.1:0-10552 GCA_964477095.1 uncultured Bacteroidales bacterium
ATAATTGTAAAAAAAGCTACCCATGAAAAAAATCTATGCGATTATTTTAGCAATGACATTAAGTTGTATTGCTTATGGACAAATATCGGAAACACTTGTTGACGATAATAAACTATGGAGTAATCTTTGGCAAACAGCAAGTGGCGGACCACCACCACATGAAATGGTAACAACTCACATAAAGTTTTCGGCAGACACAATAATTGGTGATGAAGTTTATAAGAGAGTATTGGAATCAACAGATGAAAACCAAACTGATTTTGCTGTTATCGGATACATAAGGGAAGACTCACTAAAAAAAGTTTATTACAGGGACAAGAATGAAACAGAGAGCAGACTCCTATATGATTTTGGAGCTGAAGTCGGTGATAGCATAATGATTGGGGATATAGTTTTGGTGGTAGAAACGATTGACTCTGTGCAAATCAATAACGAATACCTGAAAAGAATGGAGTTGTCACATGAAGGATTAGTTGGAGAACAATGGATAGAAGGAATTGGAAGCTTCTGTGGGATTCTATCAAGCGGATACTATGGAATTACAGGCGGAAAGTATGATTTATTATGCTTTTATGAGAATGAAGCATTGATATATTCAAATCCGGAATTTGAAAACTGCTTTTACAATACTGTAGGAATCGGAGAGTCAAGGTGCATTGCTATTATCCAAAATTACATCAAATACAAATATTCCAAAATTTCTTATTGCCATATCTCCCGATGTTAAAAGCGTTACAGAAGCAGCAGCATATTCTGATAGTTTACGTGTTGTGAATTCAGGCGGTTCTGAAACAGATGGAAAAATCGCAGCCGAAAGTCATAGAAAAGTCGAAAGGATGATTCGCGAAGGCAATAGTTATGAACAAGTTGAAGATTTTATCCATCAAAATGCACAGAAGTATGATTTTATGAATCAAACTGGTTTGTATGGAAATATAAATATTTATAAAAATGAATTCAACGGTTTTTATTGGCAAGGTAGAACAGAAAAGTTTCTTTCCCTATGGGAAAGCATAAAAATCCCAACACTTGTTATTTTTGGAGAGAGAGACAGTTTTGTGGACGCTGAAAGAAATGTATCAATATTAAAAAGTCTGAATAATGAAACTATTGATATGAAATTATTTCCAAAGGCTAATCACGTTCTGAAAAAATCATTTGATCCAACCAAAGATACTGAATTTGATTTCCCAAGGATAACTGAAGGTTATACAGACTATATAGAAAAATGGATAAAAAATGAGATTGAAAAATAACGAAATGCTAACATTATGAATACAACAGCAATTTTGATTCTGATAATCGTTGGTAGTTTCTTAATAATAGGAAATGAGGTTCCGGATAAGAAAATCGTTTCTGGAAAGGAAATCATAAATTAACCCGTAATGATTATCTCTGTTGGCAAAAATATAGAGAAGATAAACTGTTCAACAGCTCTGAATAAACTGAAAAGGAAAGTTCCTTACGGTTGGGATTTGAATATTTACAGAGGTTGTTCCCACAATTGCAGGTATTGTTATGCCAGGTATTCTCATGATTTTTTAGGTGAATCAGACTTTTCAAAAGTTTTTGCAAAAACAAATATTGCAGAATTGCTTGATGAAGAATTAAGCAGTCCAAAATGGAATAGAGAAGTAATTAATATTGGCGGTGTAACAGACAGTTACCAAAAAGCAGAGGCGGAAATGAAAATAATGCCTGATGTCTTGAAAATATTAATCAAACATAAAACACCCGCAATTATTTCTACAAAATCTGATTTAATTCTCCGGGATTTTGATTTGATTGCAGAACTGGCTGATTTGACCTACGTAAATGTAGCATCCACCATAACCACAATGCATGAAGCCGACCGTCAGAAAATAGAACCTAATGGCAGTCCCGGTATAGACAGGTTTAAAATGTTGAAAGAGTTCAGAAAAACAAATGCCTCTGTTGGTTTGCATACAATGCCGATAATACCCTTCATAACCGACAGTTATTCAAATATAGAAGCGTTATGTTTTGAAGCAAGAGAATCAAATGTTCATTACATGTTGCCTGGTGTTTTGTATTTGCGGGGGAAAACCAGGATGATATTTTTTGATTTTATAAAGAAAGAGTACCCGGAAAAGTATGAAAGTCTGCATATGCTTTATAAATCAGGAGGAGCCGATAAAGCATACAAAGAAAAATTGTATAGTAAAACGGTTAATCCATTGCGTGAAAAATATGGAATTTCAAATAGTTACATAAAACCCATGAAGGACAAAATGCATAAAGATTGAAAAGGCAACATGAAACTAAATTACAAAATACTGGGTTCCGGAGATCATGCAATAATCGTTGAAACAGCATTGGGTTCAACATTCGTTGAATGGATACCAATTTTGAAACCTTTGTCAGAGAAATACCTGATATTTTTATATGACAGGGCCGGGTACGGGAAAAGTGATGAAACTGAATCAGATAGAAGCCCAAAATATATTTCGCTGCAATTGAGAGAATTAATAAACCAGACAATTCCGGGTAAAAAGTATCTGTTTATAGGGCATTCAATTGGAGGTTTATATGTTCAACAATACATCAGAGATTATCCAACAAATGTAATCGGTGCAGTATTTTTAGATCCTGCCACCACCGAAGAAACCCGGTTTAAAACCTCACTTACTCAACGGGAATTTAAAAGAAGTGGAATTGATAAATCATTTATGATAAGGCAGGGAGTTTTTCTTGGCCGACTAAGATTATTGCGATTATTAAGGCCATTATTTAAGAAATCCATCCCGTTTTATTATTATGAATATGATATCGCCGAAAAAAAAGAGATTTTAAGGCACATGACACAGTATAAGACATACAAGGCTATGCAAGGGGAATACGCTGCTTATCAAAAACAAAATGAAATTTTTTCTCAGCTTATAGTCCATGACTTTCCGCAAATTCCCATCCGCGTATTATACCATAACCCCGAAATGATGGTAAACGAAATCATTAAATTTGGGGGATTAACAGAAGATGAGGCATATAAGATAGATAATTTATGGAAAGAGATTATTGTACAGCACTATTCAAAGCTGTCAAAGGATTTCAAACTGGAAATAGCAGAAAATTCCGGACACTATATACACTTAACGGATAAAGTAAAATTGTATGATGCTGTAGATGAAATAATTACGCCACACAACAAGTAGCCTCCAATAAGGCGTTGCTTGTTTACGGTTTACGCTGAAAGAGGTTTATTAAACGGACTGCCTCCTGCCAATTAACCGCTGGTTGAGTTTCGAAGCGAATGGTTAAAGGGTAGAATAATAGTGGAGTTTATATTAAAATGAACAAAAGTGTTATATTGTTTGTCCGAAGCAGTTAGAACAAGGAACGAAATAAGTAAAACTAAATTTAAACATTATGACAAAATTAAATTCTTTGGCCATTTGCATTGTAGCTTTCATGGCTGGTACACTGACCATTAGTGCTCAGTCGAAATTTCAACTTCCTGAACTGGAATATGCTTATGACGCGCTTGAAGAGAGTATTGACGAACAAACCATGAAAATTCATCATACAAAGCATCATCAGGGCTACGTCAATAATCTGAATAAAGCTCTGGAAGGATCATCAACAGAGAATTTATCACTTGAGGATATCCTGAAAAATGTTTCTGCCTATTCAACCGATGTGAGAAATAATGCTGGTGGTCATTATAATCATTCTTTATTTTGGACAATTTTAACTCCGGAAAAAAACACAAAGCCCTCTGAAGTGCTGACTCAAGCCATTAACCAGCAGTTTGGGTCTATGGATAATTTGAAAGCACAAATGAATAAAGAAGCATCCCGTCGCTTTGGCTCAGGTTGGGTTTGGCTTTCCGTGGATGAAGACAATAAACTTTTTATTTCTTCAACACCCAATCAGGATAATCCTTTGATGGATGTTGTAGATAAACAGGGAATTCCTATTCTGGGGATAGACGTTTGGGAACATGCCTATTACCTTAAATATCAAAACAGAAGAGATGATTATCTGTCTGCCATTTGGGATATAATTGATTGGAGAGAGGTAAGTAAACGGTATCAAATGAATAAATAGAAATGTAATACGGACACCGGAATTGATTTTATGGGCAAGTGGCAGGCAGCAGCGAAAGCAGGTGGTTGTCCGCCGATGATTTCTCTTTCGCCACATCCGTTTTATTGGCAGTATGTTAGCATCTCACACCCTGATAACCTATCCAATAGTTAGCAAACCTGGGATTTCAAAAGCTGCCTGCTCATTAAGCTGATTGCGCGCCGGGTTTGCCATGGCACTGCTTAAACTTTTTGCCGCTGCCGCAGGGGCAGGGATCGTTACGGCCAACTTTCTTTTCCACTTTTCTGGGCTGGGTAACTTCCTGTTTTGAGGTGCGCTGTCTGGCCACCTCGCCCATATCGGTACGGCTGGTCTTTAGATTACTCATATCGGTGCCTTTGGGGCGCTTTGCTTCCTGTATCTGCTCATGATCCTGTACCGGCAGTTTTGCCCTGAGCAGGAATGAGATGATTTCCTTATTTACTTTGGCCAGCATTTGCTTGAACAGGTTATAGCTTTCAAACTTGTAGATCAGCAGCGGGTCTTTTTGCTCGTAGGTAGCATTTTGTACCGATTGTTTCAGGTCATCCATTTCCCTGAGGTGATCTTTCCAGGAATCGTCGATGGATTTTAAGGAAACACCTTTTTCTATGGCAGTGATGACCTCTTTGCCTTCCGATTCATATGATTTTTCCAGATTGGCCACGATCTGATAAGTGTCAATGCCGTTGGTTATGGGGATAGCAATGGTGGTATAGGACACCGAGGGGTCCTTATAAACGGAACGGATAACGGGATAGGCGATTTTAGCCAGGTTTTCCGATTTCAGCTTATAGTTTTCATATGCCACATCATAGATCTTTTCGATCATCTCTTCCGCTTTAAGAGCAAGAAATTCCTTTTCATCATACGGGATTTCGATAGATAGCTGGGAGAACAGTTCCATTTTCAGTCCTTCGTAATCCTGAGCCTCCTGGTAATCGCGCACCAGGTTATCGGTGATATCATACACCATATTGGCAATATCGATGGAGAGGCGTTCTCCATAAAGGGCGTGGCGGCGTTTTTTGTAGATAACTTCCCGCTGGGCATTCATCACATCATCATATTCCAGCAGCCGCTTCCGGATACCAAAGTTATTTTCCTCCACTTTCTTCTGCGCCCGCTCGATGGAATCGGTAATCATTTTATGCTGTATCACTTCGCCTTTTTGATAGCCAAGGCGGTCCATCACCCTGGAAATTCTCTCTGATCCGAAAAGTCGCATCAAATTATCTTCAAGCGAAACAAAGAACTGTGATGATCCCGGATCACCCTGACGCCCGGCACGTCCACGCAACTGACGGTCAACCCGCCGGCTGTCGTGCCTTTCGGTACCTATGATAGCCAGGCCTCCGGCTTCGCGCACGCCCTTGCCCAGCTTGATGTCGGTACCACGGCCGGCCATGTTGGTGGCAATGGTTACGTTGCCTGGCTCACCTGCTTCGGCAACAACCTGGGCTTCCTTTTGGTGGAGTTTGGCATTGAGTACATTATGTGCTATACGCTTACGCTTTAGCATACGGCTCAGCAACTCGGAGATTTCTACGGAAGTAGTCCCCACCAGCACCGGCCTGCCCTGCTGTGTATATTCCTCGATGGTTTCGATTACCGCATTGTATTTTTCAGCCTTGGTTTTATACACCAGGTCCTCATAGTCCTTTCGTGTGATCGGTTTGTTGGTGGGAATAACAACTACGTCCAGCTTATAGATATCAAAGAATTCTCCGGCTTCAGTCTCGGCTGTACCGGTCATACCGGAGAGCTTGTTATACATGCGGAAGTAATTCTGCAGCGTTACAGTAGCGTAGGTTTGTGTGGAAGCCTCTATCTTCACATTTTCCTTTGCTTCGATAGCCTGGTGCAGTCCGTCAGAATAACGGCGGCCCTCCAGGATACGGCCTGTTTGTTCGTCCACGATCTTCACCTTATTATCCATCACCACATAATCAATATCCTTCTCAAACAAGGTGTAGGCTTTGAAAAGCTGGTTCAGGCTGTGCACACGGTCAGATATGATGGCGTATTCCTGCAGCATTTCGCTTTTCTTCTTCATCTTATCCTTATCGGAGAGTCCGGATTTTTCCAGATCGGCGATTTCACTGCCAATATCCGGAAGGATGTAGAAGGAAGAATTACCTGTGATCTCGTGTATCAAATCGATTCCTTTATCGGTAAGGTCGATGGTATTGTGTTTCTCATCAATCACGAAAAACAGCTCATCATCAATAATGTGCATGTTTTTTGATTGCTCCTGCATAAACAGGGCTTCTGTTTTCTGCATGGTTGCTTTTATGCCCGGTTCACTCAGAAACTTGATGAGCGCCTTATTTTTCGGCAGCCCGCGGTAGGCGCGGAAAAGATATTCTGCACCTTTTTTTCGGGTTTTGTCATCATTTTCATCCTTCAGCATTTTTTTCGATTCTGAAAGAATACCTGTGACATATTTCCGCTGTTCTTCATACAGCTTAGCTACAATCGGCTTGAGCTGGTTAAATTCTTCACGGCTGTCCTGCTGGGTAGGGCCTGATATGATAAGCGGTGTACGGGCATCATCTATGAGCACCGAATCCACCTCATCCACTATGGCAAAGTGATGCTTGCGCTGCACCATCTCCTGGGGGGTTCCTACCATATTATCGCGCAGGTAATCAAAACCGAATTCATTGTTGGTTCCGTAAGTAATATCCGCCTGATAGGCAGCACGCCTGGCTACTGTACTGGGGTCATGGTTATCAATACAATCGGTTTTTAACCCATGGAATTCATACAGCATACCCATCCACTCGGCATCACGGCGGGCCAAATAGCTGTTTACGGTTACCAGGTGAACGCCTTTTCCTGCCAGGGCATTCAGGTAAACCGGAAGGGTAGCTACCAGTGTTTTTCCTTCACCGGTGGCCATCTCGGCAATCTTCCCCTGGTGAAGAACAACACCGCCGATGAGCTGCACATCATAGTGCACCATATCCCATTTGATCATGGCTCCGCCGGCCATCCATTCGTTTTTATAATAGGCTTTATCACCTTTAATATTGATGCTTTCGTATCTCGCGGCCAGTTCTTTGTCATGATCACTGGCGCTGACCTCAAGCTCATCATTTTCTTTAAAGCGGCGGGCAGTTTCTTTCATCACTGCAAAAGCAGCCGGTAATATCTCGTTGAGCTTCTCCTCGGTTTTTTCCAGAATGGTTTTCTCCAGTTCATCCACTCTTTCCCAGATGTTCTCTTTATCATCCGGAGAAATATCAGGGCTTTCCTGGGCCTGCTTTTTCAAATTACGGATATCTTCTTCTTCAGGAGCAATATGATCCTTGATCTGGTTTTTGAATTCCTGGGTTTTGGCCCTCAATTCATCATTGGATATCTGGCTGAGTTTTTCAAATTCAGCATTTATCTGATCAACAAAAGGTCGTATTATCTTAATATCACGCTCGGATTTAGTACCACCGAGGAGTTTTGTTATGAAATTGAGCATGTGATGTAAGCTTTTCTGAAATAAGAAACAAATGTATTAACACTGGCAAATTTACGGAAAAAATGGCAGCGAAAAATAATGATAAAAATCAGGTATACTCTAAGGTATCGCGAAAATATGGAGAAGGGCGGTAATAAAACCACCCTTTAATATTCATCTTCATTGAAAAAGAAGTCTTCTTTGCTGGGATAATCCGGCCACAGGTCTTCAATGCTTTCATATACTTCTTCTTCATCCTCGATCTCGCGGAGGTTTTCGATAACCTCCATGGGTGCTCCCGAACGCAAGGCATAGTCGATAAGTTCATCCTTCGTTGCCGGCCAGGGTGCATCTTCAAGTTTCGATGCCAATTCAAGCGTCCAATACATATATCCTTCTTTTATTTGATATAAATGAGTGCAAAAATAGCTGAATAATATCAATTGTCAAGCATAAATTTCCATAATGGAAAATCTTGAATCTATTTGATTAAAAGTCATATTACACCTTTCCCGGTGTCCACTTATCTTCAGGGATATCAAAGGTATGTGAAAAATACCTTCCCAGCACGAAAAAAAAATCCGACAGGCGATTGAGGTAACGGATAATTTTTTCATCCACCGGATATTCTTCCCCTGTCCTGATCACCAGCCGTTCAGCCCTGCGGCATACGGTGCGGGCCACGTGAGCATAGGATACAACCGGGTGCCCGCCGGGCAGGATGAAATTCTTCAGCTCCGGAAGGTCAAGGTTCATTTCATCTATGGCCTTTTCCAGCTTGCTGATGTCTTCTTCGTTAATTTCCGGTAGCTCGTGCAAGATATCCTCTGAATCTGCTGCAACCAGTGATTCCGCTGCAAAAATCTTTTCCTGCACTTCATAGAGGAATTCCTGCATTTCTGCTTCCACCTCCTTTTGATCCCTTAGAAGCCCGATAAAAGCATTCAGTTCGTCCAGAGTACCGTAGGCTTCTATTTTGTTATGATATTTCGGGACCCTGCTGCCGCCAAGAAGCGAGGTTTCTCCTTTGTCGCCCTGGCGGGTATATATTTTCCATTCTTTATTGTTTGACATGTATCTTGTTTTTAAGCTCAACAAGCATTGAGCCATAAGGTTTGAATATTCGCTTTACACGGGCCGGGGCACTTGATTTTCATTAATCCTGTCACTTTCAATCAGGCCGTCTTTCAGGCGGATGATCCTTCTGGCATACCTGGCGATATCCTCCTCGTGGGTAACGACAATGATAGTATTTCCGGCTTTATGAATATCACCGAAAAGGTGCATGATCTCCAGCGAAGTTTCCGAGTCGAGATTACCGGTTGGTTCATCAGCCAGTATGATTTGGGGGTCGTTTACCAGGGCTCGGGCGATGGCTACGCGCTGACGCTGGCCCCCGGAAAGCTCATTGGGCCTGTGGGTCATCCGGTCGGCCAACTGAACCTGTTCCAGTGCACGGCTGGCTTTCTTTACCCGCTGGCTCCGGGATAAACCGGCATATACCAATGGAAGCATCACATTTTCAAGGGCCGTGGAGCGGGGCAGGAGATTGAAGGTTTGGAAAACAAAGCCGATAGCTTTATTCCGGATATCGGCCAGTTGATTGTCATCAAGTCGGCTTACATCCTCACCGTTCAGAATGTATTCGCCGTGGGTGGGAGTGTCAAGACAACCCATAATGTTCATCAGCGTGGATTTACCGGAACCGGAGGCTCCCATTAACGCCACATACTCATTTTTTGTTACCCTGGTCGTGATATCCTGTAGTGCCTTGATGATTTGATTACCAACAAAATAATGCTTTTTTATGTGTGAAAGACTGATGATCTCCTCGTTCATAAGCGCTCAATGAATTTAGTTCAAATGTAGTAAAAACTTATAAGCGAAGCCTGAAATTTTGCTTTTCGATCCCTTTTCTGAAAAAGACCATCCCCAGGCGCATGGTAGCCACCGACAGACTTAGCTTTTCATCTGCTGTGATCTCGTTCCAGGCTTCTGTCATTCCCAAAGACCAGTAGATGTCATCAAAGATCATCACACTGTTTTCTGTGCATAATGGCAACAAACTGTTGTAATAGGCTTTGGTGGATTCATAGGAATGACCAGCGTCGATGAAAATAAGCTGAACCTTTTGGTTTTTTGATTTCAGAAGGTTGATGTATTCAGCAGCATCCTGATTAATGATCTGGACATTTTTCAGCCCGTGTCTGTTAAAAAGGTCTTTTGCTATAGCTGCCTTTTCGGGGCAGCCCTCCACGGTAGTCAGTTTAGTGTGCTGGTTTCCCAGTGCCGCCCAGGCGGCAGACAGGCCGGCAGATGTACCCAGCTCCAGTATGTTCTCAGGGCTGAAGTGCCGGCTAATGCCGTAAAGCATACTACCATACCTGTCGTTGATGCTCATTTTTAGCAGTGCTTTCCCATTGAGTTCACGGTTGCTGCCTGTACCCAGGTCGGTGGACATGAATGGTGGCAACTGAGATATTTCCCTCTCAATATTTTTAATGATCCGGGTATGTTCAGCAGGTATCTGTGGTTTGAGTGCTTTAGTTATCAGGTCATACACGAAGGGGGAGTGCACGCTGTAGCGCGTTCCCGAGCGAAAAAAATGATTCGCCGCTGCCATAACCTGATATACTTTTTGATTCATGCCGTAAAGGTATAAAGAAAGCAGGGATATGGGAAAAAATGTTATAACCGGTGGAATAATATAGTATTACAGCCGCTTGTGCTTATGATTGAATTTTATAAAGCCTTTTTTATATTTAAAATCTTATCAGGAAACTAATCAATGCTTGTTTTTAGGCAACCGGTAAGCATGATGAAGCAGGAAATGAACTTTTACTTCAAAAAAAAAAGACAGGCCTAGCAGCCTGTCTTACAAGTGAATGTACCCGGAGCGGGACTTGAACCCGCACGGACGCAATGTCCAAGGGATTTTAAGTCCCTCGTGTCTACCAATTCCACCACCCGGGCGGATACTCACAAAAATAAATAACTTCTTTTATCAAA
>CAYZDA010000075.1:0-10509 GCA_964477095.1 uncultured Bacteroidales bacterium
ACCGGCCTGGCCTGCGGAATGGCATCAACAGGACTGTTTCTCTTCATTATCAACTCCATCATTTTCCATAAAAAAGTATCCTTTAAGCGGGATTAGATTAATAACGGCTGGATTAATTATGTATCATCAGTCTTATTTTTCTTACTGATGACCTGCATTACGTCATCCCACATTTTTGCGGCTTCAACTTTAAGTTCAGCTGACCTGCCATGTAGTTGCCTGCTTATTTCATTTCTCGATTCAGGATTTATGATCATATCCAGGCTGGCAAAAATCTCTTCATCACTCATGGAAACATTCACTATTCCCTCATCGAAATTAAACTGCTGCAGAAGTAATTTAAACCGGTTACTCCAGCCGGTGGCCAGTGAGGGTACTCCCTGGCTGAGTGAATTGACCAGGCTGTGAAAACGGCTGCCTATGGTGCCTTTGCAATTACCCAGTATCCCTTTTATTGCTCTGGGATCACTCTCTTCAATGATATTGATCTTATGATCCAGTCGTTCTGATATCTGCTGAGCAGGCTTCAGGTCCTTTTCCTCCTGTATCAGGATGAAAGGCTTCTGATCTTTCTCAAGCAAATATTTTGCACACATAACCATAAAAGGCACATAATCCTCTCCTTTTTCCTGACTGATTTCCCGCGACATACGAAAATTGGGAACCATGGCAAAGCAGTTATTATCACCATCAAAAAGCTCAGGCAATTTTCCTTCCAGCAAAATGGTATAATCCGGTGCAATTTTCACTTTTGTACTATCGATGGCTATATCATTTAAATAGCCTGCAGACTGTTCATCAGTGGCATAAACCAGGTCGGCCAACGACAATACCTCGTTCATCAAACTGCGATTGTTAATTGATTCAAACGAACCATAAGCCTGCGGAAGCAATATAATTTTAGTACCATTCCTGTGCCAGCGCCTGCAGCTATCTGACAGTTCGGCCAATGAGCTGGCACCTGTATGCTCGCCATATGCATAGTCAGAAGCATCCAGTACTACATCCACCTCCCTGTCAAGCACTATGCCGTATAGTTTTCGTAAATTTGCTGGAATAAAACGCGCCAGGTTTCCCCACTGCCTGTTTTTGTGCCAGCACCAGGCTTTCTGAAGAAAACCCATTTCAATACGCTTATCAAAAGGTGCATATACAGGATGAGGAGCCATGACAAAACGCGCCTGCGGAAAAATTTCCGTTATCTGAGATATAATGGCAATCAATTTCAGGTGAGAACCCTTATTGCCAAAATTGGCATGCCTTATTTCAATTAGCATAATTAACTGCTTTTGTATGCAATCAAAATTCAGAATATTACAGAAAAAACCCGGCGATATTTCTGCATATTAAACCCTGCTACTAATTAATAAATGTTGCTTTTCTGTTGATACATGAGCGGCGACTTGCATCACCATTCACGATTTGTAAAAATAGTACATTTTTCTTCAATTTGTTAATTTATGATGAAAATCAAATTCCGGATTTATTCAAAAAAAAATCTGCATAAAAAAACATAGGTACAAGCCTCATTTTTTACGAAACAACATAGTATATTTGGAAATCAAATTTCAACTCTTAAAATCATGCGTATCCTGTTTACATCTGGTGCATTCTGGGGCATATTGCTTATCGTGCTCGGTTCATTGCTGGTATTAAAACACATATTGAACATTGACTTAGCAGTTGGCAGAATCTTTTTTAGTTTGCTTTTGATCATCTTCGGAATAATGCTAATGACGGGATCATACCGGCATCAAAGCAATAACACTGCTGTTTTTTCCGAATCGAAATTCATGTTTAACAAAGAAAACGATGAATACTCGGTGGTTTTCGGCCAGGGTACTCTTGATCTGCGCGACCTGGAGCTTACCGGGGAACTCAATGTAAAAGCCTCCTGTGTGTTTGGCGAACTTAAGGTTTACCTGAAACCTGATATGAATTACATTATATACTCCAGCACTGCTTTCGGTTCGGTGAATATACCCCAGGGAAGACCTAACAGCGGCTTTGGGTCTTCGGAAGTTAAATCCGCCGGCTATGACAGCAATGCCCCCAAATTGATCTTACGCGCCGATGCGGTGTTTGGTGCTGTTGACATCATTCATTGATAGTATCCGGTAACTTGTAAAAGGTAACCGTTGCTTGAACGCTTCTTTACGCTGGCTTTTGTTCACTTTCGATCACGCCTGGTGCCTGCTATATTCGTATCAGAAATAGTTATTCACCAAAAACCAACCGTTATGAACACACCAGCAAATTTACACCAACACATCAGTCAATCACTTAAGGCTGTCTTTTTTGTCTCTCTTTTTTCCCTCACCTTTAATGGATTTTCGCAGGGTTCCATACAGGGAACCGTTAGACACGCTGAAACCGGCGAAACATTACCCGGTGCGCATGCAGTTATAAAAATCGGGAAAAATATTATTGCAGATGCCACGGATTTAGACGGTGACTTTTGGATAAAACCTCTGGAAGCCGGGCAATATGATATTTGTATCTCATATCTGGGATTTGATACTGCACGTATTGAAAATGTACAGGTTACTTCAAACAAGATCACACGGTTAAAAGACATTATGATTGCACCAATAGCCTCAGATCTGCCGCCGGTAACCATCAAATGGGAACCACCGGTTATAGATATTGATGGTGGCACAAAATTCACCATGGATACAAAAACATATCAGGAAATGCCCAATAAGCTGGATATTAAATCCACTCTAACCGCTGTCTCCACTGATCTTTCCATGGATCAGAGTACCCGTAAAATCCATTTCCGGGGATCAAGAGCTGACGACTTCATTTATATTATTGATGGAATCAAGCAGCGGGGTGGTGAGGTTCATATACCTTCAGGAGCAATAAAAAGCATCACCATTTATTCAGGTGGGATACCTGCACAATACGGTGATTTCACAGGCGGAGTAATTGTTATTGAAACCCTTGGATATTTCGACTGGCTTGCCAGGCAGGATGATTAGAAAAGCGCCCTGACAAAAGCTTTTTTTATCCAGCATCTATTATAAACCCACCACTTACAAGCATGCCTATCAATAAGCTATAAAGCTTTTGCAGAAAGGGATATTCGTCAAGGCGAGCTCCATCTGCCGTGGAAATAAAAATATATACAGATGAAAATTTATATTTTGTTCGTTTTGTTGATTTCCGGTTTAAGCACGCAGGCACAGGATACTCTGCGGGGACGCGTCCTTGATGCTAAAACCAGCAGGCCATTGCAGTCGGCCCACATCAAAATCAAAGGTACTGCCCGGGGCACAAGCACATCTGCAACCGGTTACTTTGAGCTGAAAACAGGCCGGCTGCCGGTTGTGCTGGAAATATCACACCTGAACTATGAAAAGCAGCTTGTTGCCATTACCCGCCACCAAAATACTATCCGGGTGCTGCTGAGGCAAAAAACACACGAGCTATCATTAACCGAGATCAGTGCGGAAAAAATTAAAGACCTTGTGAGGGAACGTCCGTTATATGTAGCGGATTATGCACTCTATGGTGATTCCCTGATGCTACTTACTTACCCTTATCGCAGGATCAGAGATGCCAGCCTGGTACTAATGGATATAAACGGCAGGATATTATTGAAACAAAAGGTAAATGATCCTGAAGACCTGTATTCAGATAAACTGGGTAATGTTCACCTCTTTACATCCGATTCTACTTACCAGCTGTTTGTAAGTAATGATAAGATCCACCTGCTTTACCCGGCAGCAAGACAACAATTCCGTGAGGCAATGCAATCACTCAGTGGTGCTTCCGGATCAAATTATTATATCAAAACCTATCGCCACAAAAATCAGGTGCTGGATTATTATCGCTATGACCAGGAAAGCCGCGAGACATATCACTTCCACACCATCACCAGTGAAAAGGGTGTAAATATGCTTTATGGTGATTTCTACTGGAGAATCCAGCAGGAAGGATTTACCGAAGCTGACTTACGCTTTGAGGAAATGGCTTTCTACTCACCGGTTTTTGCCCCAATGGTGAGCATGCAGGATTCTGTTATTATTCTTAACTACCTGCATGACAGCATCGAAATTTTCAGCCCGGCAGGAAAAAAGCTTAGAGGTGTGCCAATTAAGCTTCATCACCACAGGCACTGGGAAAAACAAATAATTGTTGACCGGGAGCAGAACAAAGTCTATGCGCTTTTTTCTGATAATGGAATAAAATACCTCAAAAAAATCAATCTGAATACCGGCATGGCAGGCGAACGGATTGAAATACCAGACTTCAGGTTTGTGGAAAAAATAAAAGTAAACAACGGCATGCTGTTTTTTCTTTATAGAAATTTTTTGGGCCAGAAATACAAAAAAATATACCGGATGCAGATATGACCTGTGTGGTTTTGCATCCTGATTTATCATATAAATAACAGATTTACTGATATATGACTCATATTTTCAGCCTTAGCACCATGGCACATTAATTTCAGTTTTTAAAAAGCATTTTATAATAAAAAGATTTTAAAGTAAATCACAAAGCTGCCCGGACAACCAAATGAATTTGCAGGTGTCTTATTAAACAGATATGCATCAAATAATTTTAGCAATATTTATATTACTGCCGGCACATTCCGGCGGAAATTTGCAGAAAGAGGACATCCCACAGATAAACAAAGAGATTATCCACCTTACGGATTCTTTAATGGGAAAAACCATAGGCCGCGGCGAATGTTGGGACCTGGCTCATTATGTGCTGGAAGAAACAAAAGCCGACTGGGACAAAAAGCGGGCATATGGCAGGCATTATAAGCCATCGAAAACCAGGGTGATTCCTGGTGATATTATCCAATTTCAGAATACAGTATTTGAAAAAAAAGAGGGAAACAAAACTATAAAATGGAAAGCATTAAAGCATACAGCGATAGTTATGGAGGTTGATCATACAGGGGAAATTACCATTGCGCATCAAAATGCAGATGGTAAACGTTATGTCACCAAAGGAACCATTAACCCGGATAATCTTATCCGGGGCAAACTGCTGTTTTACCGTCCTAAAAAACTTTAGCAGTACATTACTTGCCATTTGCTTTTGATGCTTCATATTTTTGCGCACTGTTAAACAGGTATCAGTTACCATGCATAGAACAACCGTTTTAGTTTTAATTATAAGCTTACTTTTTATTCCGGTCATTTCTGCCCAGGATCACTCCGGGGAAAAAGACCTGGAGCATTTGAACAAACAGCTTGACAGCCTGGAAAATATACCGCTGCATGCGCATGAGGAATTGCTGCCCCGCATCAGCATACTGATGCCTTTGGCGAAGAGCCTCAAAGATACCTCATCCATTTCCTATCTGCTGTCGCTTAAAGCATCAGCATTTTATTTCGCCGGGGAAGCCGACAGTGCCGTGTTTTACTTTAAGAAAGTGGCCAGTCTGGATTCTTTGATGGGAAATATGGCAGATTATACCAGTATGAAAAACAATATTGCCGTGGTATATGATCATTTGGGAAATCTGGAAAAAGCCATACAGTATTATCAGGAGAATCTTGAGATGTATCGCGAAACGAATGATACGAGCGGCATGGGAACCACTTATATGAATATGGGTAGCGTCAACTACAACAGGGGGTTTAAAGAAGCAGCCCTGAATAACTTTATTGATGCCTACCACTTGTTCAGGTCATTGAATGATTCCTCAGTAATGATGCAAAACAGCATCAACATAGGCATAATTTATTCAGATACCAGAGATTATAAAAAAGCAGAAAAGCGTTATATGACAGCTTTGGATTTCTTTAGCAGAAATGCAGGAGACAGCATGAATTATGCTTCCTGCCTTTTGAATTTAGGGGAACTCATGCTATTGAAGGGTGAAAATGCAAAGGGAATTAAATTTTTGAACAGGTCCCGCAACATCAGCCAACGGCTGAATACGCCTTCAATACTTGCTGAGGTCATGCTTTCGCTGGCTAATGCTCATATCAAACTGGAAGATTATGATTATGCCCTGAATATGGCAGATTCAGCCCTGTCCATTGGTCAGCAGATACAGGAACAGTCTGTGCAAATTAAGGCATGGAAACAAAAAGCCATAATAAACCGCCTGCTTGGCAATTACAATGAAGCCCTTAGCCATACAAATAATGCTATCAGGATAATCAATGAATATAATATTATTCCTGAACTGCCAGAGGTGCTGCAAACCCGGATAAACATACTGGAAGCCCTGGGGAAAGATAAAGAAGCCTACCAAACCATGCAGGAATACCTGAAGGCCCGTGATTCGCTATTGACCGGAAAACTTATGACTCAGCTTGCAGAACTGGAATACCGTCATCAGTTGGAAGAACAGGAAATAAACAATGAAGCTCTGCGCAGTTCCAACAGGATTCAGAAGCTTGAGCTGATACAGATCAGGCGGCGTAATTTGGTAAGGCTCCTGCTGGGAATAACACTTGCCATTATTCTGATCGGGTTGTTTACCTTGCGTAGATTGAACAGAAAGAAAAGCCGGCAATTAAAAATAAGGCAGGCCGAACTGGAATTTACCATTGAGAAATTACGGCAGCAGGAAAGCAAACAAAAGGCCATTCTTAGTGTAATGCCTGATTTTATTTTCATGATCAATGAACATGAAACCATCAGAAAAATTTACTCAGAAAACCCACCTCCATTCATCAACACTGATTTCCAGCAAAAAAAACTGGACCAGGTGCTGCCAGCAGAATCCGTAGAAAAATTCCGTGAAGCAATAGAAAAGCTGAAGGGCAAAAGTAGCCTTGAAGTCTTTACTTTTAAGATGGAGGACCAGCAGAAAAAAAATATTTACGAAGCCCGGTTGGTGCGCTTACCCGGAAACCAGTTTTTGATTTTTGCACGGGACAGAACCACCGAGCAATCAAACATCGAAGAACTGGCTCGCTCGCAGCATGAACTGGAGGAAGCAAGCAAATCCAAAGACCGCTTTTTGTCCATTCTGGCCCATGACCTGCGGGGACCATTTAATGCACTGCTGGGGTTTTCAAGTCTGCTGCATGATGATTATGACCAGTACAATAACGATGCTAAAAGACAATACATCAGACATATATATAAATCATCCGAACAGTTGTTTCATTTGCTGGTTAATCTTTTGCAATGGACGCGCCTGCAAACAGGTAAAATAAGCTATTCACCCACACCTCATGATCTCGTAAAAACCCTACAGGGAGCTATAAATGAGATTACACCGTTTGCCCGAGACAAGGAAATTACCATTGTTACAGATATGCCGCAAAGCCTGAATCTGGTTCATGATAACGATATCTTACACAGTGCTGTAATTAACCTTCTATCAAATGCCATCAAATATTCACAGCGCGAGGCGGAGGTAAAGCTGAAAGTTAAGGAGCTGGAGGAATCAGTTATAATTGAAATAACAGATAAGGGCACTGGTATCGATATTGAAAACCCTGAGGAGCTTTTTCGCATCGACACGCAGTATAAAAAACCTGGTACTGAAAACGAAAGCGGTACCGGCCTTGGACTGATCCTGGTTAGTGAATTCATAAAAAGGCACCAGGGACGTATAGAGGTTGATACTAAAAAAGATAAAGGCACTACATTCAGAATTATTATTCCGAAGAAATAATTCAGGTTTTTGCTGCTTTACTTTTTTGACAGCAGCAGATCATTTCCGGCTTTTTATATGAATTTCCGGAATAAGAAACAAAAACACAACATCCGGCAGCACAGCAACAGGCAAAATACTGTAATAAACTAACTATCTTTGCTTTACAGACTGCATTTTTAATATGTCTCCAGCAGTTCCAATTGCGATTTTATTTTATCTTTGCCAAAAATCAAATACAATTCAAAAAAATGGCACAACAAACAGATCCAAACATGAAACGCATAGTTCCCGTGGCAATCATCATCGGGGCGATTATTATTTTAGCCATATCCTGGACCAGCATCACTGTTACGATAGATTCAGGACATGGTGGGGTGCTCTTCCAGAGATTTAGCGGCGGAGTGAATGAAGAAAAGGTCTATTCCCAGGGATTTCATTTTATTGCACCCTGGAACAGCATGCATGTGTATGAAACACGTAAACAGGAAATAACTGAATCAATGAACGGCTTATCCTCAGATGGTCTTGAGGTTATTATGGAGATATCCTTGTGGTACCACCCTGCATATGAATCACTCGGCTTTCTTCACAATAATGTGGGCCCCAATTATGTAACAAAAATTGTGATGCCGGGTCTGCGTTCAGCTACCCGGACTGTAATTGGACGGTATAAACCTGATCAGCTTTATTCTAAAAACCGGGAAGAAATTCAGAATGAAATCAAAACAGAAACTAAAAAACTACTTGAAGATAAATATATCAAAGTAGAAAATACATTGATCCGTTCTATTAAGCTTCCGGACAAAATTAGAAATGCCATAGAAACCAAACTTGAGCAGGAGCAGAAATTGCAGGCTTATATTTTCAGACTCCAGACTGCCGAGAAAGAAGCAGAGAGGCAAAGAATCGAAGCTGAAGGTAAAGCCCGTGCTAATGAGATCATTTCTCAGAGTTTAACAGAAATGATATTGAAGGAGAAAGGTATTGAAGCCACCCGTAAACTGGCGGAATCAAATAATTCCAAAACAGTGGTTATAGGCTCGGGTAAAGATGGCCTGCCGATTATTCTTGGCGGAAATAACTAATTCAAAAATATTTTGACTGAAAAAGGGGCTGTTTCATGCCCCTTTTTTATTTTTACAGAAAAATGAAAATCAGGGATTACCAGAAAGGAGACTACCAGGGAATTATAAAGGTGTGGGAGGCCACTGGTATAGGCAGCGCAAAACGCGGTGATAATGAATCTATTATTGAACACAGCATTGATATTGGCGGCAAAATGCTTGTTTTGGAAGACCATGGTAACATCACCGGAAGCTCATGGATGACTTTTGACGGTAGAAGAATCCATCTGCACCATGTAGCTGTGCTCCCGGAGCAACAGAATAAAGGCTATGGAAAACTACTCACCGAAGCTTCCATTAAATTTGCCCGGGAAAAAGGCTATCAAATAAAACTGGAAGTTCACCAAAGTAACCACAAAGCCATTGGCATTTATAAAAAACTTGGTTTTAAATATCTTGGTGACTATGATATTTATATCATCAGGGATGTCTGATGCTTTAATTCATGTAAGATCACTGCTAAAGGCCCATTAATAATTTTCGCTGATCTTGTGCCTCTCAAAGGAAAAGATTGAATATCATGCTTCCGCCTGACTTCCATGTAAATAAAAAGCGTAGCTGTTGAAATTTCAAAATGTTTGCCATATCACACAGCTATGCTCAGCATAAGCGGGGTAAACCGGCAACCCCTTTTTTCAGGAAAGAAACAGCTCACATCCAAGCTTTAAGAACCGGATACCTGCCCTGTCATCAAGAAATAACCAAAAGGATAAATGCCGTTTTCATGTATATGCAATATCAGATTGATTAAGAAAAAGATAAAGCCGGGCTTGAAGATAAGATATTAGTCGAAATAAATTCCTGAACCGTGAACAATTCAAGCGCTACAACGTATAACTATCAAACAACTCAAGTTTTTAACTAAACATTTAAAACAAAAATCTGAATTATGTCAAACAGTGGAAAAGTTTTATTAGGCGTACTGGCAGGAGCTGCTGCCGGAATCATCACCGGTGTGTTAATCGCACCAGCAAGCGGAAAAGAAACCCGCGACAATATCTCATCTAAAACAGACGAATTGCTTACCAATGTTAAGGAGCTGCTGAATCGTCAGAAACAAAAAATGGAAGATACCGTAAAAGGAAAGAAAGACAGCAGCAAATAAATAGCAATGATATGCTAAAAAAGATTGAGAATTACATCAGTTCCCGCATTTTACTGTTAAAAATACAGGGCGCTGAAAAACTAAGCAAAGCGATAGCAGTACTGTTCAGGCGAATAGTACTGTTATTGTTTGCTGGATCATTTATATTTTTTCTTTCCATAGCCTTTGCTCTGTGGATCGGATCAATATATAATTCAAACCTGATTGGATTCCTTGTTCTGGCAGGTGTGCATTTTCTGATACTTTTATTATTGTACGTTTTCCGCAAACCTTTGCTGGAGCGAACCGTAAAAAATGAAATTGTACGATCCATATTTGAGGAATCTGATGATGAGTAAAAAGAAAAAGAAGAAAAAGAATAACGGCATCATCAAAAATTATGCTGAGATGCAGGCCGTGAAGAAAGAACTAAGAGACCGGGTGTATATCGCCGAACAGGACTATATAAAAGGTCATGAGTGGATTACATTTTTCCTGAACCTGGCTGGAGTCCATAAACATAAAGCAAATCAGCGAACCCGCGAAAATATTCATGCGGGTATTATACAGTCGATCACTGAATTTATTAAAGGAAAAGCGTTTTTCAAGAAGTATAAAGATGATTATACTAAAATCATCATTCCTTTTGTGCTGACGGTTATTACAGCAATTATTGTCAGAAAATTATAGCAGGAGAGTATGTGGGATGTACTGGA
>CAYZDA010000076.1:0-6415 GCA_964477095.1 uncultured Bacteroidales bacterium
GGTGTTTGGTGTTTGGTGTTTGGTGTTTGGTGTTTGGTGTTTGGTGTTTGGTGTTCACCGCGAATTACGCGGATAATTCGCTAATTGACGCTAATTCTTTTTGTTTCAATTCGCAAAATTAGTTCGAGGTTTGAAAGTTTAAGGCTCTGTAATTGTCGATGTGTTCGGTGTTTCACTGCTTATTGCCTACTCGCCGTGTTGCCAGTATCCAGGCTTTGGGGCCCCGCGGCAGGGCGGAGGCTGGCAGCCTTTGCCCCGGGGCTTTTAGCTGCTGTGCTGTGGGCAGAGCGGAGCGTAAGCGAGCTCCTGCCCACAGCATACAGCAGCTTAAAGCGGCGGGGCAAAGCTATAAGCCGTAGCCCGCAGCCGCCCAAAAAAAATACTACCTGCATTATAAAAATGAAAAAGGGCTACACCCCTGGCAGGGTGAGCCCTGGTTAGCGGGTTCAGTAACTTTTACACGACTATAGCTTGACCCACTTATTTATCATTGCTATCTTTTGTTCATTATCAAAAATTATCAGGTAATAAATGCCTGCAGGCAAAGTGGATACATCCAACAACAAACGGTCTTCCCTTAAAATGGGTTTACTGAATATCTGCTGTCCGTGATTGCTTCTCACCACGGCTTTACCTGAAACTTCGGAATTAAAAGTAACATGCAGTACATCCTGCGCCGGACTGGGATAAACCAACATTTCCGAATCATATCCATCATTCACAGAAAAAACCGGTGTTTCGCTATACTTTCCATCATAATCCACCTGTCTTATTTTATAATAAATGATTATATTTTCTGATACATCGTGCTGCATGCTATAGCTTTTTAATTCATTGGAATTGCCGCTGCCATTCACTGTTCCCAACATTTGCCAGTCATGCTTTCCGTTTGAAAAATACAATTCGAAATGGCTGTTATTTATTTCGGTGGCAGTAGTCCATTCAATCAGGTTAAATCGTTTTTTTCTGACGGCATTATAGCTGATCCACTGAACGGGGAATACTGTATAATCCATATCATCAATCACACCATCATTTTCAGTGCCTGTACCTGAAGAAGCCACAGGAGCAGAGGCACTTTCATTACCGGCACCGCCATCACCTGCTGTAGTTTGTGTGTTAACATCTGCAGGTTCGTGTACCACATAGATAACGGCTCCCTGCCCGCCGCCGCCTCCGGCACCGTGTGTATCATTATGCGCCACATCACCGCCTTTGCCGCCATTTGCCTGCACAGAGAGAGGAGCAGTTGAGCTAATCTTAAAATGATTTACTTTCAGCAAAATGCTACCTCCTGCTCCACCGCCACCGGCACCGTCGTTACCGTCACCAGAGGTAGGATCAACACTTTCTCCATTAGCTGAAATTGTAATGTCAGTACTTGCAGAGGTAATAAGTGTATCCGCTTCTATAATAATGATACCACCTCCATCGCCACCGTTTGTACCGTAGCCGTCATTAGCTTCACCGCCACCGCCTCCGCCACCGGCAAACAGACGGCCACTGGTGAAGAACGAACCCAGTGATTCTCCACCAACCCCGCCATTGTTGCTGCATTGCCAGCCGGGTAATCCTGATCCTCCGGCAGTATAGTTTCCGCCGCCTCCGCCTCCGGAATTATGTGCATTACCGCCACCACCACCATTGGCTAATTTTCCGCGGCCTGCACGGTAATTATCATCAGCCGGATTGTAGATTCCCTCACCTTTGCCAGCATAGCCGGCATTGGTATAAGGCATCACATAATTACTCTCGTTACAGTCTGCTGAAGTGGTAGTTTCATACTCATCCCCACCACGAAAGCCTTTCCCATCAACATTAATATCATGCTCTAATACAAGCTTTTCATCAACATAAAAAGCCAATACTCCACCGGTAGTTCCATCCCAGTGCTTTGCCGTAATATCAGTTGTGGTGGTGTATGATACTGCTCCGCCGGGATTGGGATAACTCACGATCTGTACACTACTGTGGTCATTAAAACTGTAGGTATTAACCAATGAGTTGCTAACTGTGATGCTTTGGGGTTCGCCACCGCTCTCCTGCACAGATGATATGGTTAGAATTTCGAAACTTCCGGCAGAAGTTATGGCTGCTATATCTCCAAAGCCGGAGGTATTTGAAAGATCACTCACTACATCATCCTGCATCTGAATAACTACAATTTTGCCGCCTGCCTCAAATGAATCAAAGGTTTCATCCACTGTACCAAGATTCAAGGTAGAGCCTGAAACCGAAACCACCTCGGCATAGGCATTAATAATTTGCTGGGAATGACCGGCAGTAACATATAATAATATTACTGCTGCCAGACTAAGGCGCAATAAATACAATCTCATCGTAGTAGCTTTTTAGGTAGTCATTACTACGCCACAGATTTCGCAATGTTTCAAATTTAACAAACTCCAGGTAACGGGAATAAGCCGGCTACTTACGGTATATGTTATATTATAATCTGATTCAAAAACTTAACTGACAATAATTGAAGGTCTGATCATTCATATTTCAGAGTTTCAACCGCTGTAATTCTGTCGGCATTCACCGCCTGCAGTATGGTAATTAGAAGAGCCAGCAAAAGGGCTGTGATTCCTGAAACCAGGAATATCCACGAGCTGAGCGGTGCCTGATAGGCAAAATTTTCCATCCAGCCGTGTAAAAATCACCAGGTTAATGGCCAGGCTATGATCACAGCTATCAACACGAGGATAATAAATTCTGAAGAAATCATCCTAATAATATCCTGCTGGAGTGCACCCAGTGTTTTTCTGATCCCGATCTCTCTTGTGAATTGGCCCCCTAATAAGTCTGATAGTTGATATTTACATATCGCATTTCTTTAAAAGAATCATGAAAGCAAATAAAACTTTTTTCTAATTTCACACTATTCCAGCCCATATTACTGTTATATTTAGTCCACCCAACTCCCAAGAAATTCTTTACCTTAAACCATGGAATAATTTCATCTCCAAGATGATCCGTATTAAAGATTGGATTATTGGCACAATTTGCATATGGGCTTAAACCAGTATAAATAGAGGCCTTAGCATCAGTACTCCACCACCTCCCTACTCTCGAATCATAAATCCTGGCCCCAAAGTCATAGCTGTTTCCAGAGCCTTTCACCTCATCATCCTTTTCCATCCCATTAAAGCCAAACCTATACCCACTCCACAATCCCATCAGATATCTTTTTGGTCAAACAGCTCTCTGATCTCATCACTGGATGGGCGGGGTGCGTTGGAATCCACGATTTTTCCTGCAGGATCGATCAGAATAAAGCGTGGAATGGAGTTGATCATATATTTGCGTGCGATCTTTGCTTCCCAACCACCGGCATACAGCTGATAACCCTTCATCTCCTTTTCCTGTACCATATCCTCCCAGGCCTGCCTGTTCTCATCCACTGACACGGACAAAAAAACAATATTCTTATCGCTGTAATCACTGATCAGTCTTTCAAGATGAGGGATCTGCCGGTGGCATGGCCCGCACCAGGTAGCCCATACATCGATATAGACATATTTACCTTTGAAATCTTCCAGGGCATGCTCCTCCCCTTTTAGATCAGGATAATTGAAACCGGGGGCAATGTTTCCGGGTTCGATCTTCCTCCAGTCCTCGCGCATTTCTTCAATTCTGCTGACATATTTGCCTTTTTGGCAGCGTTCACGAAATACATTAATCAGGCTGTCCACCATTTCATCTGGCCCATAATACTTCAATTGTCTCTGCAGAACATGATACATCAGGAATTCCCTCACAGCCTTCTTATCCGCCACTTCATTTACTTCTTCAAATTCCAGCACTACCAGATCAGTGGCATCCTGCTGATCCTTACTCAAGCCCTGGTATTCCTCCAGAGCGTTCTTCTGCAACAACTCCATGGCATAGTGTTCAAATTCCGGTATGGCCAGCCAGGCTGTATCATTCAATGTAATATCACTAAAGGTTTGCATATACTCTTTCGAAGGTTGATAGGCGGTATCTTGCGCCAGGTAGCGATGATATTCGGGATACCTGAGTGTTTTCAGCCCGATATCGAACTTAATGCGGGCCTTCTCCAGCTCATAAAAGCGCTCTCCGGCAGTTTTGCTGCTTATTTTATCAAGCGACTCCAGGTGTGCATTCTCCAGCGAGTCCATGGCTTTAAGAAATACATTTTCATCTTTTTTATAGAGGGTTCGCATTAGTTTGCTCACTGCCCTCTCCCCGGCGGCACGCTGCTGCAGATACAGGTTGCGTTCAGCTCCCCGGCCCGTTAGCACAATATCCGTTCCGGTGTCTGCTTCATCAAATTCCAGGAAAATACTGTCGCCGGGTTCCAGGTAAAGGCCGGTGATGCGGTTTCCGGTGATCAGGCGGTAATAGCCGGGAGTGAGCCTGTCATATTTATGCATGAATTTATTGCCTTCCAGCCTGATGGTATCTTTTTCGTCATCAGGATTACTCAAAAGGATATACTTTTTTGCAGGATTTTGGATCTCACCGCTGATAAAAGTAGTTTCGCCTGCCTGATTATCGTTGTTGCAACTCATGGCAATGATAATTACCATTACAAACAGGATAAGTGAATTGATGTTTTTCATAAAGCCGTGGTTTAATTTCATGCTAAGATAAAAAAGATCAGGCATAGCGAACAGGATATCCGGGAAAAAATTCCCCGCCTGTCTGCCATGCCTGATTTTAAAGAGGCATAAAATCCTTTATCCTGCTGCAAAGCAGGTATCTTTTATTGCTTGCGGATCTTTTTTACTATGTGTGTATCCCCTTCTGTTATTCTGACAAAATAAATGCCGGCAGGTATGTGCCGTGGAAGACTGATTTCAAGCAACTGCCCTTCGCTATGCTTTATAGCGGAGAAAACACTGGTACCGGAAATGGTATAAATCTCCACTTTGATACCGGAGGATACTTCTTTGGGCAAAGTGATATTTAAATTGTCCTGAACCGGATTCGGGTATAAATTCACATCATCCATTGAGCAATTGCAATCAACGGCAACAGGTTTAAATATCTCCTGCTTACCATCAAAATCGGTTTGGCTGAGCCGGATATACTTCACCTCACCGGCAAGTTCAATTTCCTGCTGGTAGCGGATCAACTCATTTGAGTTTCCATTTCCATTAACCGTTAGTAAGGTATTAAAACGGCCTTCTTCACCAGCCACCTGAATATCAAAATGATCATTATTTAGCTCGGAGGCGGTGGCCCAGCTAACCAGGGCATTATTGTCATGGCATTCCACCCTGAAATCAAGCAATTCCACAGGCAGAGGGTTATCATCCGTATCACTGGTAGTGCCAAAGGTGAAAGTGGAAAATCCTGTTGCATCACCAGAAGTTACTGAACCGCTGTTGCCTGCTCCGCCATTACCATCTGTGGCGGTATTGCTGAAGTTTTCCCACTTATCAGTATCACTGGAAGAAGGGTCCCAATGTGCAACCACCAGTGAAGCAGGATCAGTAATACCGCTTTCAGCACCATCATCCCAGTGAAGTGTCACTTTAGGTGTGGATGTTCCGCTGAGCTGCTGTACATCCCAGTATTCCAATGCACTTACAGCTTCCATATGTGTGTGATTGGCTGGATCAAAATACTGATGCCCGCTATGGGCTTCATTGTAATATTTAGCGCTGTAGCTGTCGCTTGTTGCTCCGGATGTATTATCAATACCTATAGGAGCATAATAACTCGTACCGTTTTCAATGGTTCCAATGGGAAAAGTAAAATCGTCATTACCCTCTTTTTCCACGGTGCCGTGTACAAAACTATGTGATCCAAAACCTGTTGCTGTGGCACCATCTTCGAAAATCAGATTGTGTCCGTTGGTTATTATATTCCCGGAAACGAACTTACAGTCATTACTTATTGTAAGGTTTCTGTGAAGAATAATATTAGCCCCGGTTTTGTTTACTATCATATTTTTTAGGTCAACTTTCCCGGATATTACTGCATCTGTATTTCCCACAAAAATAACATGAGAACTATTTGATACACCAAATGTACCATCAATGGTTAAATTACCATTTAATCTAACAGTATCTCCTTCATGAACAAAATTTCCAGATATGTCCAAATTAGCACCTATTGCCACTTTAGCCCCCTGATGATTAAGTACTCCTTCAACCTTTATGTCATGTATTACGGATAGATTTCCACCTGAAAAAAGTTTCAGCTCACCACCCGAAGGTATAACAATGCTGTAAGCAGTTGCTGTGCTGGATATACATGCAAGCTTTGTATCCGGAATAACCGCAACGGTATTATTATCAGGTATACCGTTTGTCCAGTTTGAAGCATCATTCCAATAACCACCAAGTTCGCCTAACAAAAATTTCGTAGTATCCTGGCTATGCAGGCGGTTGCTAAACAAACATAAAACCAGGCTTAACGTAAGAATTAAACCGGTTTTCTG
>CAYZDA010000076.1:6515-10149 GCA_964477095.1 uncultured Bacteroidales bacterium
GGTTGCTAAACAAACATAAAACCAGGCTTAACGTAAGAATTAAACCGGTTTTCTGAACGTAATAATAGTAGACTTTTTTCATCATATCGTTTTGCTTTTTAGGGTTTTTTCTGAAATTAAGCAAAAGAAGAGACCAGGGCCTAAACGGCCCATTTTTCCTTCCTTGTTTTAAAATCAGTCATTCTAACAGTAACCTGACAAAGATAAATCGAATTTGCTTAATTTCAAAATCCTAATTCATTTAAAATGGTAAATTTAACATATTTACCTGGCAAGCCATTAACATAAATTCCATGAACCATACAATCTCCAAAAATGTAAATCTTCACAAATAATCCCTGCATCTTTGCAACTCTCGGGATTTTGTTTGTTACATTTAATCAGATAATAAATAATGACCATAAAGCGCTACGATAAAAATCTGCAGTTGTATAAGTTTTCTGCTTACGGTTTTCTGAAGAACCTGAGGTTTTTTGAACCGTTTTTGCTGCTTTTCTTTTTGGAAAATGGTATGACATACCTTCAGATCGGGACGATATATGGCCTTCGCGAGATCATGATCAATGTTTTTGAGATCCCTTCGGGGATACTGGCAGATGCCACCGGAAGACGCCGCACTATGATCCTTGCATTTATTCTGTACTGCATTTCTTTTGTCATTTTTTACTATTCAGCCAGCTATGGCTGGTTTCTGGCCGCCATGACAGTTTTTGCCATGGGTGATGCATTTCGCTCGGGTGTGCACAAGGCCATGATCTTTCATTACCTGAAACACAAAGGCTGGCAGGATCAGAAGGTTTTTTATTACGGATACACCAGATCATGGTCACAGATTGGCTATGCAGTTTCCGCTCTTGTGGCAGGCTTGATTGTATTTTACCAGGACTCCTACCGGTCCATCTTTCTTTTTACAATCATTCCTTTTGTACTGGATATGTTTCTGATCATGTCCTACCCTTCCTGGCTGGACGGGGAGCGCGAAAAGCCGCGTTGGGATGAGGTTAGCGAACGTTTCCGCTCCGTTTGGCAGGCATTTCTGGTCACCTTCCGTTCCAGGGATCGCATCAAGGCCGTTATGAACGTATCCATGTATAGCGGATTCTATAAAGCAGTACGGGATTACCTGCAGGCACTGATAAAAACCATGGCGCCTGCCATTCCATTATTTTACGGCTTCACACATAAGGATAAAATATCAATAATTGTCGGGATATCATATTTCGTGGTTTTCATCCTCAGCAGTATCGCCGCCCGTTATTCCGGCTCATTTACCGGGCGCTTCAAAAACATTTACCTGCCTCTTAATCTTACCCTCCTTGCAGGTTTCGGGATGGGCATCCTGGCCGGGCTTGGCAAACTCACGCTGCTTCCACTGCTTTCTCTTATACCATTTGTATTGATCATTGTGATTGAGAACCTGCGCAAACCACTGGGAATATCCTACGTGGCCAATAAAACCAGCTCCCAGGTTCACGCATCAGTGATGTCGGCGCAAAGCCAGTTGAAATCTATAATAGCAGCTGTTGCGGCTCTTGCTCTTGGTTTTCTTAGTGACCGTTTGGGTGTGGGTTATGCACTCATCATAACATCCGCTGTATTCATCCTTCTTCTTCCCTTATATGCTGCAAGCGGAAAAAATAAATCATAGACTATATCATTGTTTTGTTTTTTTGGGCGGCTGCGGGCTTCGGCTTATAGCTTTGCCCGCCGCTTCAAGCTGCTGTAGGCTGTGGGCAGGAGCTCGCTTACGCTCCGCTCTGCCCACAGCACAGCAGCTAAAAGCCCCGTGGCAAAGGCTGCCAGCCTCCGCCCTGCCGCGGGGCCACCTCGCCATGAGCCTCTTGATTAACTCACTCCAACCAACCTTTCGCTCCCTGTCAAAATATTCCGGTTTTTCTTAGACGTTAACATACCATAACAAGGGTTTATATCAACAACAATATACCCCTAATAACGTTAGACGTGAAAGAGAGTAAAAACCGTAAGCGCGGCTGTGGATCATAACAAAAAAGCCTATATTTGCCGCATAAATCGGAATTTAAAAACAAAAAACCAATACGGGGATATGACAGAAAAGATCTCATCTCAACAAGCCATAGAGCTTGAAGATAAGCATGGTGCCCATAACTACCATCCGCTGCCGGTTGTTCTATCAAAAGGAAAAGGCGCAAAAGTATGGGATGCTGAAGGAAAAGAGTATTTCGATTTTCTTTCAGCTTACTCAGCTGTTAACCAGGGACATTGCCATCCTAAAATCATAGATGCACTGAAGGAGCAGGCGGAAACACTTACCCTTACTTCACGTGCATTTTACAATGATGCACTGGGATTATATGAAAAATATATCACGGAGTACTTCGGCTATGACAAAGTTCTGCCGATGAATACCGGTGCCGAGGGAGATGAAACGGCCATTAAGCTCTGCCGTAAGTGGGCTTATGAGAAAAAAGGTATCCGGGAAAACGAAGCTAAGATCGTAGTTGCAGAGAATAACTTCCATGGACGTACGATTACCATTATTTCCATGTCAACTGATCCGGATTCCTATCGTGGCTTTGGACCCTATACTCCCGGGTTTGTCACCATTCCATACAACAATCTGGATGCACTGGCCGAAGCACTTGAGGATGAAACAGTAGCCGGTTTTCTGGTTGAACCCATACAGGGAGAAGCCGGTGTAATGGTTCCTGATGAAGGATACCTGAAAAAGGCCTATGATCTTTGTAAAAAGAACAATGTACTTTTTATTGCCGATGAGGTACAAACAGGAATAGCCCGTACGGGTAAGCTACTGGCCTGTGATCATGAAGGTGTGAAGCCGGATATTCTTATCCTCGGGAAAGCCCTTTCAGGAGGAGTTTACCCTATTTCAGCGGTACTGGCTGATGATGAAATAATGCTCTGCATCAAACCCGGTGAACACGGTTCCACTTTCGGAGGCAACCCTGTAGCCGCAAAAGTAGCAACAGCTGCACTGGAAGTGGTGAAAGAAGAGAAGCTTGCAGAACGCGCAGAATACCTTGGCAAAATCTTCCGTGAGGAAATAGCAAATATTGACCATGAAATGGTTGACCTTGTGAGAGGAAAAGGACTGCTCAACGCGGTGGTAATAAAACCCAAGGATGGTTTTGAAGCCTGGGATGTATGTGTTAAGATGGCCGAACTTGGTGTACTTGCAAAGCCTACCCATGGTGATATCATCCGTTTTGCTCCCCCTCTGGTTATCAGCGAGGAAGAGCTGCATGAGGCGCTGTCAAGGATCAAAAAAGCGATTATGTCTTTTTAGCAGTATCGAAAATAACTGCTTTACAATATTAAAAGGCCGTCCGGCAAACCGGAACGGCCTTTTTTTACGCCCGCTAACAGATATTTACTATTTTTGATGGCAAAACCCTTAAAAAACAAATCTGATGAAGAAGATCGCATTAATTTTCCTCATTGCCCTAATGGCCGGCAACACAGCTTCAGCACAAAATTATGACCAGGGCGACATGAACCTTAGCGCCGGCATTGGTTTAGGATCGGCCCTGACCGGCGACCTGGTATTACCTCCCACTTCCTTTAGTTTTGAATACGGACTGATGGAAAATATTGGAATCGGCGCTTATTTTGGTTATGCCACCGCAGAAGAAGT
>CAYZDA010000077.1:0-9789 GCA_964477095.1 uncultured Bacteroidales bacterium
GCTGTTGGTGTGACAATTGGATAAACAACTGTTGTTTTCACGATTGTATCACCACAGCCATCAGGCTGAGCCGCAATAAGCCGGATATTATAAGTTCCGGGAGCACTGAATGTATGCTGAAATGAAGTGGTATTGGTATAGTCTTCCACACCATCGCCATCCACATCCCAACTGTAAGTTGTGCCTGCATCGGCTTCGGTTGTTAATTGAGTGATGCTCACGGGGCTGCCGTCACAAACAGAATCAACCATGAAATCAGCTTTGGCAGCGATACAAACAGAATCACGATGGATCATGCTCCAGATTCCATCGGCAGATTTAACTCTCACATATAAGTTTGAAAAGCCAGGATTCAAACCGGATAAATCAGGGGAGAAGTTTAATTCAACTGCTTTGTTTGCGGTAACATTTAACGGATTAGCATTTCCAAATCCGGGGTCAGTATCAAAGTAATACTCAGCATCAGTAATATTTTCATCTTCGCTAACAAAGAAGTTTTTTATATGCGTTTGGCTCCAATTGGAGGCTTTAGCTCTTATTCCGATTTGATGGTAACCGGAACTAAGGGAAGATAACACTGCATCGAAATTAACACTGATGACTTCGCTTCCCGCAGAAAAGCTAACCGGTGTTGCATTACCAGGGCCTGGGTCATTGTCTATAAAATATTCTATTTCAGATACTCCAGAGTTGTCATTAACAAAGATGACTTTTGAGTAGGTTTGTCCGTATTGTCCGTTATAAGCTCTGATATACAAAGTATGTAGTCCGGATTGTACAGAACTCAAGTCAATATTTGAAGAAATAGTATAAACTCCGTTTGAAGTCTGACTTGCACTTATAGTCGTTCCATTTCCTATGCCGGGGTCGTTATCAAAGAAATATTCAAAATCTATGGGAGCGGAAGAATCATCTGTAATGAGCACATGTTGGTGATAAGTTTGGCTTGAGGTGCCGCTTAAAACTCTTACGTATAAAGAATGCAAGCCTGGACTCAAATTTGAAATATCAGGGGAGAAATTTACAACAGATGAAGTATTTCCATTAACAATTGTACCATTCATATATCCGGGATCATTATCCCAGAAATATTCCACACTGAATTGAGCATTAGCCTGAGATGCAAATACACCTACAACTTTACTGATTGTCTGGCTCCACAATCCATTAGAAATTCTGATATTCAGAATATGAACTCCATCTGATAAACCTGAGATATCAGGATTAAACGACAGATTAGCAATTCCCCCTGAGCTTATGGGGATTGGATTCCCGTTTCCATAACCGGGGTCATCATCCCAAAAGTATTCAGCATTATTAAGTTGACTGTTGCCCAAAACAGCAATTGTTTTGGACATTGTTTGACTCCACCTGCCTGATTGTTTGCTGCGGAAATAAAGTGTGTGAATACCTTTTGAAACATTTGTCAGGTCTAGATTTGAAGAAAGACTTACGATGTTGTTTGGAGAAACCGCGAGACTTTGTCCGTTTCCATAACCCGGATCAGTATCAAAGAAATACTCAAAACTTTCTATGTTTTGCGCCTTTCCGTATTGCCAGAAAAAAAATATTATCAAAGCAAGGCTAAGCCTGTATGCTATTGTTTTTTTCATGGCTATAATTATTGATTCTGAACTTTGGCTTTTATAATGACATTTAATCCATCTGTTTTATTTGCTGAACCGGGAATAATCGCTTCAAAAATATGAGGAATCAAATATGGCAGCCCGGATAAAACATAAGAGTATGAACCGCCAAAAGCTCCGCAATCGTTACCGTTAAATCCATATCCTATTGCGGGAGAACCTGTTTTTAATCTAAATTGGGCATCACCCGAACCCTGATATGAAACAACATTTGTATCGACAGCATTGTAATAATTATCCGGCCATGAAGATTCTGTGCTATTGCTCATTACATTTCTGGAAATGGTATTATTATTTGAAGCTAAAAATGCGTCTGAATGAAGTCCATTTGCTGGTCCATATGTATTGATTAATATATTATTATAAATCTGAGTGTTTTCTGCTGTTAAAACAGAATGATTATCGTGTGCTATTACTGTGTTATTGAAGAATTCACCTGAAACCGGCCTTATGTCAGCATCTCCAGCAATTATATTGTTTTGGATGTATAATGATTTGGTAGCTGATCTGAAATATATTCTGTGATCAATATAGCACTGACGGATAACAATATTTTTAAATGAAGATTGAAAGGAAGTATTGTCTTCTATTATTTTGATTCTATTACGAATAATATTAATATTTGAAATTGTATCATAGCCACTACCTATTTCCAAAGTTGAAATAATCTTCATACCGGTAATCGTTGAATTATCAGATCCGGAATCAAAAGTTAAATTATTAATAATGGCAGGTGATGGATAAGCATGAGTTGAGTCATTTTGTGAAAGAAAATAACCGGGGCCAATTATTACTAATGATTTATCCAATACTACATCTCCAAAATAGCTTCCGTTTTCACAATAAAGTGTATCGCCGGAATTAACGGAGCTGCTGTTAATTGCGTCCTGCAAACTGTTGAAATCAGCATCAATGGATGGTTTACTGTTAACACGCCAGATTTTCGCACTGGCTGTGGCGCTGGCTATTACCACAAGAATAATAATAAGGGTAGATTTTTTCATGATGATATAGTTTTTGATAAATATTTCGCATAATAATTGAGCCCAGTCCGAAAAGTTTATGCAACTGATTTCCAATGTTATTTGCCCTGAATCCCTTAAAGGGAAAACATTGCAAAACAGTTTCTCTTCCTGCTCTGTCCGTACAAATTGAATATTCTTTTTGTCTATCCATAGTTTCGGAGTGGGCCCATAATTCAAACTCCAAAGTTAGTAGATCAATCAACTGTTCCCGGTTTGCGCACGTTCGGATTTATAAATCCGTATAAATCACAGGAAGGTTAATATCAGTGGACTAAAGTACTGAATTACTTGATTAGCATGTTGATTTTAAATGCAATTTTATGTGAAAGTTTAAAGGCTTAATAGTAATGTCTTATGCATAAGGACAATGCATTAAAATATATCCCGTGATTTTGTGAATTTTTTAGGGTTGTCACTGGTATTAATCATCAGTTCACCGAAATCACCAATTTGTTTTCAGGATATGTTGGACTCGGCCTAAGGGTTTTCTAAATTCACTTATTTTGTAAATTAAATTTATTCTAAAAAGTTACGATTAGTACTCTTTAATTAAATAATGGTTAACTTTACGGTTTTAAATCACTGTTATGAAAAGAAAATATATCATTATAGTTGTATTTATTGCGCTAATAAGTAAAGCCAGTGCCCAGCAAACCGGTAATTTTACCGACAATATAACTTTCATGGGCCAACAAAGAACCCTGGCCTGTCATGTGCCATCAAATTACGATTCCACAGTGAGTTATAATCTAATGATTGGCTTACATGGACTTGGAGATAATGCAATAAATTATCGTAATTCCTTAATCAATACATTAAGCTGGCCTTCCATTTTTGCCAATACTGTTTTCATTTTTCCAGACGGAGGCGATGACCAAAACAAGGATTTTTATATGCCTGCCGGCGATGAGGCGGTGATACAGGAAGCAATTAATTATGCCATTCAGAATTATAATATCGACACGAATAACATCGTACTGCAGGGATTTTCACTGGGCGGCAGAAGTGCGCTAAAATACGGGTTGGACAATCACGGCACGTTTAAAGGTTTACTTTTGAATACACCAGCCATACAGGGATTGGCAGATGCCGTGAATGACCCAAATGGAAGTCTGATGTTTGATTACAGCAATGCTCCTCAAATCCCCATTTACGTGACCATTGGCGTGAATGACCAAATCTATATTTATAACTGGATGCCGGTGAATGAACGCCTGAAGAAGAACAATGCTAAGGTAAAAACTCTTGAAATAGCCGGGATGGGACATAGTGTGCCGTCGCAACAGTATATCAGTCCGGCGATTACTTTCTTTGCTGATCCCGCATCATCCGATTATGATATTGACCTGTTTGAAATCGAAACCGACCAAAGAACCTGTAACCCGGATATTCAGCCAAAGTGCTACATCAGGAATAAAGGTGCACAGCCGGTTACTTCGGTTGATATTGATTATGCCATTGGCAGCAGTTCGGGCACTTATACCTGGACCGGAAACATAGGGATGTATGAACACGCGGTGGTAAACCTGCCGCTCATGACAGCCGGTTCAGGAGAACAGGACCTGGACTTGAGTATTGGTGACATAAACGGTTCCTTCACAGATACTATCAATACTGATAATGACCTTTCCTATATGATATATGTAGGCGATAACCCTGTAGGTATTCCATACGCCGAAGGGTTTGAAGCTAACATGGAAGGGTGGACCTATGAGGAAACCGGCAGTATTTTCCAGTGGTATGTTGACGGCGATGTAAAAAAAGACGGGATGTATTCCATTGCTACTTTTAATACTATCCTGATGTTTTATACACTGGGATATATCGAGAGTTTCTATTCTCCGGTAGTGGACCTTTCGGGTGTGGCATCACCTGATCTAACTTTCGACCTGGCATATAATTATCATAAATACACACCGCCTTATTTCACTAATGAGGTTTTATTTGCTGATACTCTGGTGATATCCGTGTCAACCGATTGCGGGCAGACATTCCAGGAGATATACCGCAAGGGGGGAGCAGACCTGGCCACAGCACCTGATCCTATAATAAACCCTCTTAGCCTGCAGCAGGTTTTCTTTACTCCTGATTCCGGTGAATGGAGAAATGAAGCCGTTGATTTGAGTGCCTATGCCGGCCAAACGGAGGTGATGTTGAAATTCGGATACCAATCGGCCATGGGTGGATCTATCTATATAGATAATATTGCATTTACCCAGGACGTGGGTGTTAAGCAGCAGCCAGAAAGAAATGAGGTGGTCGTTTACCCGAACCCTGCACAGGACTATATCAATATTAAAGCAGACAAAGTGCTGATCAACAGCGTGAGAATGTATGATATAACCGGGCGGAAAGTACTGGAGACAGCAGTGGATCAGAAACAGGACAGGATTGATATTTCGTCATTGAATGCCGGCCTCTATCAGCTTGAGATCATTTCAGGATCAGAAAGAATACTGAAGAAGGTGATAGTGACTGATTAAGAATCGCATGAAAGCGGGTGTTTAAATTTATAACTTGCGGTAAGTACCGGGAACCATTTTGAATAAAATAATTTAGGATGCCTGAAAATGAAATCTTAAAGAGTTTTATGCCTTTTTATTTAAACTTGTTATTTAATTTTGCGTATCTCAGTTCATCTGTAAACCTGCCATTTTTAAATACAGATTTTTTAAATTCTCCCTCTTTCATAAAACCGCACTTTTCAAGTACTCTAATGGAGGCCGGATTCGTAGCAAAAACATTACTGTATATTCTTACTATATCCGTGTGAAGGAAAACCCACTCAACCAGTCCGCTAAGGGCACAGCTCATTATGCCCCGGTTCCAGAAGTCCACACCCAGCCAGTATCCGGCTTCAAGGGAATAGCGATGAATATCCTCCTGACTGTTTAGCCCGATAATTCCTGCCAGGTTGCGATCAACTTCAATGGCAAGTATCAGGTCGCGGTCATTTTCATTTACGAATTTCAAAAAATTGTCAGCCTCTTTTTTAGTATAGGGATGTGGAAATGTATTGCGTAAATTTCCAGCAATAAGAGGATTGTTGGCTAATAAGGCCAGCTGTTTCCTGTCGTGTTTTCTTAGAAACCTGAGCTTACATTTCGGGAGCTCCAGCCTTTTATGCTTTATAAATGCCTCTTTCATAAACCCGAGCATTTTAATGCAAAATAATGCAGGGTGTTCAGGGTTTCATTAGTGGCTTCATGAAACCCCATGTGCGCTACTTTATCAAGTATCAGTGCTTCACTGTGGGCCGGAGTGGCAATAGCTGTCATTAGCTTATCAATATCTGCACGGGTATCTTTTTTCCCTGCTATAAAAAGGACGGGAATATCGGTTTGTGCCAGAAAGTCCATGGATCCCGGGCGCTCTTTCATTCCTTTTAATGCTGCTATAATGCCATCCGGATCCATTTCCCGGGCAATTTCTTTCTGCCTTTCGATTTCCGGTTTCAGCCTTTCCCTGTTTTCTTCAAAATACAGGGACGATACAAAACTGCTGATAAAGCCGCTTTTGTCCTGCTCCACTAATTCAATGGTCCGTGTACGGTTCCTTCGTGCTTCTTCTGTGTCAGGAAAAGGATGAGAGTGAAATAATGATAACCCGTTAAGATATTCAGGATGTTTTTTAGCGAATGCCAAAGCCACGTATCCTCCCATGGAATGACCCACCAGCGTGCATTTTCGGATGTTTTCCTTATCCAGCACTTTTTTAATCTGTTCAGCCATCAAAGGCATACTATGGACCTCTTCCAGGCATTTACTCCGTCCGTGTCCGGGCAGGTCGATCATAACTACGGAAAAATCTTTGGTGAGTGAAGGAAGAAACGGGTGCCACATTTCCAGGGATTCCATAAACCCGTGAAGTAAAACAATATCAGGGCCGGAGCCTTTAATCTGGTAATGAATCTTGTTCATAAATATCAGCAGTTTGCTTCAAGCAAATTTAATTATTTTTGTATCAAAGAACAAGGGAAATGATGAATTCCTTATCGGCACACTTTCCGTATATTAGCCGCAAACAGTTTCTGGTTGCCGGCCCATGCAGTGTTGAAAACAGTGAGCAGGTACTGCAAACAGCCCGGTTTTTGTCCGGGCTGCCTCAAACTTCCATTTTTAGAGCAGGAGTGTGGAAGCCGCGCACACGTCCGGGGCAATTTGAAGGCCTGGGCAGCAGGGCTCTTCCATGGTTACAGGAGGTGAAAGCAAAAACTAAATTGCCGGTGGCGGTAGAAGTAGCTCAGGGTACTCATGTTCAGGAAGCACTGGATGCCGGAATGGATATTTTGTGGGTGGGTGCCCGCACTGTTGTTAATCCTTTTTCCGTGCAGGATATCGCAAACGCATTGCAGCAACGGCCTGTTCCGGTAATGGTTAAAAACCCCGTGAATCCTGATCTGAATCTCTGGATAGGGGCAATTGAACGTTTGCAGCAGGCAGGTGCTCCTGCAGTGGCGGCCATCCACCGAGGATTTTATTTCTTTGATGAATCTCCTTTTCGAAATGCGCCCATGTGGGAAATTCCTATTGAGCTGAAACGGCGATTCCCTGATATCCCGGTTATCTGCGACCCCAGTCATATCTGCGGTACCACCAGTCGGATACCGGAAGTAGCTCAAAAAGCTCTTGATTTGGAAATGAACGGGCTGATGCTGGAAGTACATCCAAAACCCGGAGATGCTATTACTGATGCCGCTCAACAACTGTCTTTTAAAGCACTGGAAGAATTACTGGGTAATCTTGTTATCCGGGATGAGGATGCTAAAAAGCAATATCAGGACCGCCTTTCCAAACTTAGATCTGAGATTGATAAGATCGATACGGAGCTTCTGGAAATACTTGCCAGACGTATGCAGATTATTCGGGAGATTGGAGAATATAAAAAACAGCGGAATATCACCATTCTGCAAAGCAACCGGTTCAGGCAGATGATAAGCGACCGCCTTGACCGGGCTGGAAGATATAAGCTCGACCATTCATTTTTACTGAGGCTCCTTCAGCAGGTGCATAAGGAATCTGTCCGCATTCAGCAGGAAATACTCAAGGATGATAAATAGGTCTTTAGTTCGACTCAAGGGATCAAGGGAATAACCGGTATCAAATCGCTCAATTGTTGATTTAGTGCAGAATTTTTATGAGCAATGAACAGCAGCTATCGCTGCACCATCACTTTGGTAGTACTTCTCACACCATCATTTGTGGTAATCGACAATATGTATAGTCCCTCAGCCAGTGCTGAAACATCCAGCTGGCTGTTAACTGACTGTGACACTGATTGGCTGATGATCCTTCTCCCATCCAGGTTGAAAAGCTCAAGCTCGCCCTGTTCTAAACCGCTCACGCATATGAGGTCAGTAGCAGGATTTGGGGCCACAAATATTTTGGGTTGTTCTAACTCAGCCACGTCTGTGGATGTAGTGGTTATATTAATTTTCCAGCCTGAAGCCTGACCGCTACCATCGGTTTCAAATTTTATAAAAACATTACGGGAAGAGGATGTGAGTGCAGCAGGATTCTGAGTTCCGTCAAAGGAAGCAAGTACCGGTGCGGTTTCATCCACACCATCATAAATGGTTACTTTATCACCGCCATCTGCAAGATCCCATTTGGTGAACTGCAGATTTAGCGGAGCATCTGCCGGATGATCCACCAGGTAGGTGCATGAGGAATTATTCTGGTAAAGGGAATAGCCGCTGCCATCATCAATTTCCTGATCGCCTGCCGTAAACCAGTAGTCACCGCAATAATTTGTACCATAGGGAATGATCCCTGTTACTGCCCGCTGATTGATGGAAAAGTTACCTCCGCTGGAAGCCATATTGTCCAGATGGAAGTAGCCGTTGCCATTGCCTCCCCATCCCCAGTTGAAATGGAAGTAGCAACTGTCGCGAAAACCGTCAACCACAAAAGCATGACCTCCCTGGGTGCTGTCAACACCAGCATACAGCACCGGGCGTTGGCCCAGCATTTCATTTTGTATCAGCTGTTTCCACGATTCGTAATTATAAAACTGCCTTTCGTTATACTGTAAGGTGGGTACATATCTGAAATAATTCTTGAGTGCATCAGCAGAGTTGCTAATAGTTGAACCTGAGGCTGAGGGTCCGAAGCTCATATCTACTGATACTGCCGAATGGAAGATGATTTGGGCGATTTCATCGCGGTTCATTGCATTGATATAGTTGTCCATAGCTGACCAGTCGTAGTTGGTTTCTCCAAAATTAACGGTGGAATCTTTACCCCAAAAATATGTTTTACTTCCATTACCGCTGTCCGGATATTGCCAGTAATACATAAGCTGAGCCATGGCTGTTGCCACACACCCGGCTACGCAGCGCCCGTTGCTCCCGTTGGGATGTTCAGGGCAGTGAGCGTTATAGGGCCAGCTTTGATTCCAAACAGCCGGAATCATTACAGGAACCTCAGGAAAGCTCCTGCTATCTTTGGTAGAAGCATTTTTTAATTGATTCCATTCATTATGGGCAGTTTGGTTAATGGCCGGACTCAGGCTGTAGCTTTTTAACCAGCTTTCCATTGCAGGAGGAATGTTTTCCAGATCAATATTATTTTTTAATGAAAAACCAATAACAGGCTTCAAACGTTTGTCGGTTGCAATTAACACAAAGCCTTTTTCATCTGATCTGACAAGCTTGGCAGCGGGTTGCCCATCCACTATCAGGTTGGTTACCTGCAGGCCGGTACTGCCCTTTTGTTGTTTTTTCAGAAATCCTGATGCCACTTCCAGTGCTTCGGTATCACTCACCGGCTGTGCACTCAGGCCCGTAATAAACATCAGAAATGATGCAAGGAATAAATACTTGATATTCATAGAAATAAATTTTTTAATGCGAATGGTCAATTCACTTAATCTTGCCTCAAATATATTGAAAAAAATAATGAATAATCAGCAGGCAGGTATGGGATCAGAAAACGGATATGATCAGCCGGTTAATGGTAAATCCCGACCGTCTTTTTTAAAATAATTCTAAATAAATAAAGAGTATTAGACCTCCATAGGAAACACTTGTTTCTGCACAATGCTTTGCCATGTTTTATTCTTGACTGGTTTTTGCCTTGCTCTTATCTTCTTCTTATAAACTTAGAACGAAACAAGAA
>CAYZDA010000078.1:0-6847 GCA_964477095.1 uncultured Bacteroidales bacterium
AAAAAAAATCCCACCTGTATGTGTTCAGGTGGGATTTTTATGATCAGATAACTTATTTGTGATTAATTAAGACCACGATTGCGAAGCAGGGGATCGATCTCCGGCTCGCGTCCGCGGAATTTGATATAAATCTCTTCGGGATCGGCAATTCCGTTTTTCTCCAGAATATTTTCACGGAAGCGCTGAGCGGTTTCCTGATCGAACAGTCCGGCTTCCTCAAAGGCGGCAAAGGCATCACTATCCAGCACTCCCGACCAGATATAGCTGTAGTATCCGGCATCATATCCACCGGTGATATGGCGGAAGTAGGCGCTGTGATAACGTGGTTCGATCTGTTTGATCAGGCCAATGCTGTCTAAATAATTTCTCTGAAACTCCTCTATGTTAATTTTATGCTCGCGTGCAATTTCATGATAAGCCATATCCAGCATGGCGGCAGCGAGATATTCCACAGTGACAAAGCCCTGGTTGAATTTGCTGCTTGCCTTGATCTTACTGATCAGTTCAGCGGGAATTTTCTCACCGCTTTCATAATGGCGTGCATACATGCGCATCACTGTGGAATCGGTTGCCCAGTGCTCCATGATCTGTGAAGGCAGCTCCACGAAGTCGCGGGCCACAAATGTTTCACGGTAAGTGTTTTTGGCAAACAGAACATCAAGGGCGTGACCAAACTCATGGAAAAGCGTTTCCACTTCATCCAGGCTCAGCAATGCAGGCTTGGTGTCGGTGGGAGGGGTGAAGTTACAAACATTGGTTACCACGGGATGGACATTTTCACCTTCCACGTTGACAAAGTGCTCGCGGTAGTCCGAACACCAGGCACCGCCGCGTTTGCTTTCGCGTGGGAAAAAGTCCAGGTAAAGGATACCAAGGTGAGAGCCATCTTTTTCTTTTACCTCGAAAGCCGTGGCATCGGGATGTGGCAATGGAATATCAAAGACAGGCTCAAAGGTGATTCCAAATAGATTGTTAGCTACGTCAAATGCACCCTCACGTACTTTTTCCAGCTGGAAGTAGGGGCGGAGCTCGCTTTCATTCAGCTTGTATTTTTGCTGACGCAGTTTTTCGGCATAATACCACCAGTCCCAACTGGCGAGTTTAAAGTCTTTGCCTTCATCATCTATGATCTGTTGCAATTGCTTTGCTTCTTCTTTAGCAATCGGCAGGGATTTTTTCCAGAGGCTGTTGAGCAAATTGTTCACATTTTCAGGATTTTTTGCCATGCGGGTGGCAAGGCGATAGTCTGCATAGGTCTTGAAACCGAGCAGATGTGCTTTTTTAACTCTCAGCTGAATGATATCAGCCAGCAACTGGTTGTTATTATACTTGTTCTGCTGACGGGCACGGCCGATATAGGCTTTATAAAGCTCTTCGCGTAGTTCGCGTTTGTCTGCGTTCTGCAGGAAAGGTATCATGCTGGGAATATGAGTGGTAAAAACCCATTTGCCTTCCATGCCGGCTTCCTTTGCGGTTTTGGCCGCTGCCTCGATCTGACCTTCCGACAGGCCTGCCAGATCTTCTTCATTATCGATAACCAGTTTGTAGTTATTTGTTTCATGAAGGACATTCTGTCCGAATTTCAGTGCTTTTTCTGATATTTTCTGGTTAACTTCCTTGAGCTCTTTTTGTTCTTCTTTGGAAAGGTTGGCCCCACTTCTCACAAATTTCTGATATATATTGTCGAGTATATAGGCTTCCTCTTCTGTGAGATCCCATTCATCACGTTCCATATAAACGTAATCTACTTTTTGAAACAGGTCGGGGTCCATGGTGATCTCATCATAATGTGCTGAAAGCATGGGCGAGATCTTTTGTGCAACCGACTGTAAACTATCGTTGGTATTCGCGCTGTTAAGATTGAAGAAGACTGAAGATATCCTTGAAAGGTCCTGCCCGCTGAGCGTGAGCGGAACAATCACAGTTTCAAAGTTCATATCCTCATTGCTTTCCACAATCGCGGCGATTTCCTGTTTATGTGTGTGCATGGCTGCCTCAAAAGCAGGCATGAAATGATTGTGTTTAATTTCATCGAAAGGTGGTACTCCAAAGGGGGTTTCCCATTCGCCAAGTAAAGGATTGTCGGGTGCGTCACTGTCACCGTCCTGACCTTTATCACCACAGGCGGAAAACAAGATCATTGCTGCCATTAATAGTGCTGATATTTTTTTCATCGTGATTAATTATTTGGTTTTCATTTTAATGTATTAAGCAAAACTCCCGTTTTATCAGTATTGTTCAAGAAAAATAAGGTGTCTGAAAAAACGTGCTTCAAATTGCGAATTTAATAAGAATCCGGCAGAAATTAAAATGAGCATAAAGTTTTTGCTGACTATCCGGTATAATTCAATTATTCCATGCCGGAAAAGCCGGACTGTTGCCGTGCATTCATATGCAATGAAAGGGATCATATACAGCAGGCAATTTACCATGCATTATTTCACATCACAGCGCAGCATTTTAGTGTCATTCAGGTATGCTTCCAGGCTGTCGCCGATTTGTATGGGGCCTACCCCTGCCGGAGTGCCGGTATAGATCAGGTCGCCGGTTTTCAATGTCATAAACTGAGATAAATAGCTGATCAATTCATCAAAGCTAAAGATCATATCGGTGGAGTGAGCCTGCTGGACTTTTTTACCATTTTTCAGCAGGTGAAATTTAATATCCTCAGGAAGTATCTTCTCTAATGGCTTAAAATTACTTAATGCTGCCGACCAGTCGAATCCCTTGGCGATCTCCCAGGGCAATCCTTTTTCTTTGCATATTCGCTGCAGATCACGTGCCGTGAAATCTATCCCCAGTGCAACTTCATTATAATAGGTGTGGGCATATTTTTTGCCGATATGCTTTCCCACTTTGTTGATCCTGATCACCAGCTCCAGTTCATAATGAATTTCGCTGGAAAACTCAGGATAGAAAAACGGTCTGTTTCTCATGAGCAAAGCAGATTCGGGTTTCATGAAAAATACCGGCTCTTTTGGCACTTCGCTTTGCATTTCAGCGGCATGGTCCCTGTAATTGCGCCCTATGCATATGATCTTCATGGGCTATCCGATGTTTACGGAGTCCTTATTAAACCCGCGCAGTTTAATGGCTGTAATGAGCTTTTTGGTGCTGTTGGGAAAATCAGACTTCATCATCCAGTCATAATACTGCGGTTCATTGCGAAACACATCTTCCACTAATTTACCCCTGTATTTGCCAAAGTTGAATACCTCACGGTTTTTGTCATCAAACACGATCTGTCCCATCAGATCGGCATTGCGGTGGAATTTGGAAAACTCATCCAGGGCTTCCATATCATTAATCACCGGTTTGGAGATATTGCCATAACGGTCTTCATAATCAGCGTTTTCATATCTCACCAGCATGGCTTTAAGTATCTCGTAGGTAGCCGCTGTATCTGCCTCGGCACTGTGTGCATTTTCCAACACCTGATTGCAGTAAAACTTATAGGCAGCTTTTAGAGTTCGCTGCTCCATCTTGTGGAATATATTCTGAACATCAACCACCTTGCGGTTTTTCATGTCAAAATCAATATCATACCTCAGGAATTCCTCCACCAGCATTGGCACATCAAATTTGGTAAGGTTATATCCCGCAAGGTCGCTGCTGCCAATAAAAGAGGCTACTTTTGAAGCGATCTGCCCGAAGCTGGGTTCATCTTTGAGCATTTCATTGGAAAGCCCGTGTACGCGTTCCGCTTCTTCCGAAACAGGGATGCCGGGATTTACGCGCCTGGTAAACCATTCCTCCTTTTCATCAGTGTGAATTTTCAGCATGCTGATTTCCACTATTCTGTCTTTAATAATATTGGTTCCTGTGGTTTCCAGGTCAAAAAATACAATGGGCTTTGTTAGCTTAAGATCCATAATCGATTATTTGTCTTTGATTTTAAGATGAATGTCTTTAATAATTACTTTGTCTCGGTTTGAACGGTCGGATATGTCTATTTCAAATTCCTGCGTGTGGTATGCCGGCATGCTTACCTCAATGCGATAATGCCCCGGTGGTACAGCTATATGGTAGGTTCCGTTGATATAATCAGCCTTGTAGCTGCCTTCTTTTTTGCCGCTTGTAACATTTACGGCAGTTATACTAAGCTTGCTGAAAGGAGATATTTTTTTGAGTGAATCTTTGCTGACAGCGGAATCGCGCAGCATGGACTTCCAGTTTTGGCTCAGTGTATCAATATATACCTGTCCGCGTATTATGGAATAATCCGGCTGTGAATCCAAAAATGTGAGCCGGTAGATATCCATATTACCGAAGCCATCATCCTTCAGATATGATTTATAGGCATAGCGCATATTAGCTGCAAAGGAAATACTTTTATCGTCAATGGTGGTATTAACCGGATATCCCATATTCCTGACACTGAAAACATGGTTTGAGTCGGTGGAAAAGGGTGTGATTACCAGGTCGTAGCCACCCATGGAATTATGCCCTTCTGAGGCAAATACCAGGTGCTTTTCGTCCGGGGTAAGGTAGGGGAAGGCATCATTGTACGGTGTATTTATTTCAGGCCCCATTGCTTCCGGCACTGACCATTCATTATTGGGAAGCCGTTGGCTGGTATAAAGATCGTAGCCCATCTCATTTTTCCTGCTTTTTGCCGAGAGGATCAAAAAGTCACCTTTTTTGGTGATCCAGGCACCGTTAATATCGAGCTGTGGCTGGTTCACAGTAGCTTCGGGATATGGTTCCGGGCGCTGGAAGTTCCGTTGTTTTCTTTCAGAATGTACCAAAAACCTGCCGTTTTCTTCCGGATCGAAAACCAGCAGCAGGCGGTTGCCATCAGAGGTCATGCAAACTCCGTATTCACTGAATCTGGTGTTTACTGAGCCGCGGATATGCCGGGCCCGCCTCCATTCATCGCCATAAAAACGGCCTGACCATACATCGGCATTATACCTGCCATCCAAAGTGACATAGCTGCCTGTGTTCTCCTTGTGATGCGATGTGAAAAGAAGGTATGACTCATCATGAATGATCATGGGAAACAGCTCGGCATATTTTGTATTAATATTTTCACCTGCATTCTCAATACGTATGTTCAGCGGATTATTCATGAGGCTGTCAGCAGTGTTGCACATCTGAAGGTAAAGAGCAGCGGGCAACCTGTTGTTATCCGTGGTTTTCTCCTGCAGATATTCAGCGAAAGCCCGGCGGGCAGCGTCCACGCTGTCCAGCGCCAGATAAGTGCGGCCAAGGTCATAAAGGAGTGCGGCTTCCTGATAGTCTTTATTTTCCAAAAGCTCCTTCAGGATGGGGATGGCTTTTGATTTGTCCTCATTGATGTGATAATGGCAGCGGGCAATCTGGTGCCTGTAAAAATAATGGTCAGGATTGCTTCTGAAAAGCTCCCGGTATTCTACCAGAGCCTCGCGGTAATTGTGGAATTCCATGCAGTAAGAGGCAAACTTTTCATCCCCGCCCTCCTTGTATGGTTTAAACTCCTGGGCTAAAGCATAATTGCCGGTAAGCAAAATGAAAAGTATGGGTAATAGTTTTTGCATTTGATCCTTATTCGCCTTATTACAGCAGAAATTATACGGCTGCGTCTTTGATCCGGTTAAAAGTAATGCTTTTTCGGCAAAACAAAAAAAAAGAGGAGGTATCTATTTCATCAGATAAACAAAACTCAATTAATTAAAAAACTGATGAAGGTAAACTGCTATTTAAACAGTCAGATACATCCTCTTTTCAGGCTGTTGAATCCTTTTTAGATATTTCTGTTGATATCAAAATTCTCAAGATACTCTGCCACTTTAGCCAGATAAAGTCCGCCCATGGCTCCATCCACCACGCGGTGGTCGTAAGCAAGCGACAATATCATCCTGTGGCGGATACCAATCATATCACCCTGCCCGGTTTCTATGACCACGGGTTTTTTCCTGATTGCTCCCAGTGCCAGTATGGCAACCTGTGGCTGGTTAATAATGGGCGATCCGGTAATATTACCAAATGACCCGAGATTGGTTACGGTAAAAGTACCGCCCTGGATTTCATCTGGTTTAAGCTTGTTGTCACGCGCACGCCTGGCCAGGTCGTTGACTTCTTTGGCTAATCCAACCAGATTTTTATGGTCCGCATTTTTGATCACCGGCACAATCAGATTACCGCCGGGCAATGCTGTTGCCATGCCGAGGTGAATGTTTTTCCTGTAGATGATGTTATGTCCGTCCACAGAAGAATTCACACCCGGGAAATCTTTCAGCGCCCTGATGGCTGCTTCAAAAATGATGGGTGTATAGGTGAGCCTGGCACCTTCTTTTTCCTCGAAATGTTTCTTGTGCTTGTTTCTCCAGTTCACGACATTGGTCATATCCACTTCGTGATAGGAAGTAACGTGTGGTGACACTTGTTTGGAGGCCACCATATGGTCGGCTATGAGCTTGCGCATACGGTCCATTTCAACCACTTCATCCTCATCACCGGCATGCACTTCAAACCGTTGAACCTTTACCGGCCGTTTGCCTTCTGGTTCACTGTCAGCAGTCTTCTTCGCTTCAGTTTCCGCCTTTTCTTCCTTTTTCTCTTTCTTTTCGCCCCGCTCATCCAGATATTTCAATACATCATCCCTGGTTACACGGCCGTCTTTTCCGCTGCCTTCTATGTTATCAAGCTCTTTGCGGCTGATGCCTTCTTCCCTGGCAATGCTTTTTACAAGGGGTGAATAGAAACGTCCGGACTCGCTGTAATCTTCCCCGGATTCCTTCTTTTTATCTTCTTCCTTTTTCTCAGAAACCTTCTCTTTCTTTTCTTCTGACTCTTCTGACTCTTCTTCCTTTTCTTCCTTTTCTTCCTTTTTTTCCTCTTTTTCTTTCTCTTCTTTCTCTTCTTT
>CAYZDA010000078.1:6947-9706 GCA_964477095.1 uncultured Bacteroidales bacterium
TTCTTTCTCTTCTTTCTCTTCTTTTTCTTCTTCCTTCTCTTTCTTTTGTTCCTTTTCAGTTGATTCTTCGTCCTCCCCGTTCTCTTCGTCTTCGATTTCCATGATGGCAATCACCTTTCCCACTTCCACCGTATCGCCCTCGTCATAGAGGCGTTCAACAAGTTTTCCATTAACAGGAGAGGGAATCTCGGAATCCACTTTATCAGTGGCCAGCTCACAAATGGAATCGTCTTCTTCCACTTTATCGCCCTCATCTTTCAGCCATTTTGTGATTGTGGCTTCTATGACACTTTCGCCCATTTTGGGCATAGTAATTTCAAATTTTGCCATTATTATCGGATTTGATGTTCTTGATTCAGTTTAATTCTGTAACAGTAACAAACAACAGTACTTTTGGTTTAATAACAGCGCCCTGTGCAGCACCGTTTTGTGGTTACAGCCTAAATCGTAGGCGGTTCTGAAACCATAAGGCGCAACTGCAACCCAAATGACTTACAAAAGGCCGCACCCGGTGCATCCGGGCTGGCGGGTCATGAAACAAGAACCAGATATGGCAGAAATCTGCCCAAATATCACCCAAAACTAAAGTATCAAACCCCAGGATTCATAACAATTGCATAATGAAAGCATGCTAAAAAGCCGTTCTTTTAAAGGTGGTTATACCCGTTTCTTAAGCAGGCCGCATGCCCATCCAATAAAATCAGTCTGAAACGGCTTTTTTCCTGTACAGCCTGTATTTCCTGGTGTCAATATCCAGCTGGTTGTAGTTCTCTCTCAGGATTTCCTGAGCGCAGCCATCGGAGATATAGTATGTATGCAGATGCTTTTTTCTCGCGTCAAGATTCACTTTGCCGTAGCGCGCAAAATATCCGTGCAGGCTCCAGTTGGTGTACAGAGCCGGGCAGATACTCACTGTGCTGCCTTCACCCACCACTTTGATGATTAGTTCGGTGTCATGGATCAAAGCATGATCCCTGCCGGTTTTTCCTATGCTCAGTATGCTGATCAAAATACTGGAAGCTAACAGTATAATTGAAATAATCCTTATAACTTTTAAGGCTATTGATGATGACAGCCAGGGCCGGATGAGCCTGATAAATACCGGGTAGATATAGTATGCCAGGGCCAGTGAAACAAGCGGGTAAACGGTGAGTATGTAAAATCCTCTCTGTTTTAAACTGATCATAACCGGCAATACCCCGGCTAAAGCTATTGTCAGAAATAATGCAGATGTATTGATGTTTTTTTGAAGTAATGTCCGGTTGATTTTTCTGAGCTTTGCCAGCAGCATGATGATCAGTACTATGGCCAGCGGAATAATGATATTCTGCAAAAAAAGCGCGATTATGGCAAACCTGCTATTTACTGTCTGTATGTTTTCCAGGCTCCCCACCAGTTGCCGGTTGAAGTAACTGATCATATTATGGCGGGCTTCGGGTAAGAAAAGATACAACAACAACAGGGGCAGGATGGTAGTGACAATTAACACCAGGCTGTCGGAAACCATGGCCGGGAAAGACCTTTTTCTTTTGAACAGCCAGAAAAATAAAGGTGCCGGCCATAGATAAAGACAGGTAAATCCTTTGGTGAGCACGGCCGCTGAAAGAGCTATGCCTGACAGTGACAGCAATAAAAACCGGTGTTTGTCACGGCTATGCAGATACAGCAAAAATGAAAGGTAAATGAAAACCATCATGGTGTTTTCCAGCATGTTGTTGGCTGCGGCCCATAAAACTTCAGGAATAATGAACCACAAAAGCAACGGAAGCCATGCATAGTGCCATTTGCCGGTGATCTTTTTCCAGATGAGTATCATCAGAAAGCCTGTGAGCAGGAAAGTAAAAAGTGAATAGAAACGTTCCACCAGCAAATGGTCACCGAATATGCGGTAGGCCAGGCTCTGTATGCCCAGGGCCAGGGGAGGGTGTTCGTAGAATTCGTTGTAGAGCAATTTACTCAGATGCGGCTTCCAGAAGGTACCGGCTCCTTCTGCCATATTACGTGCTATGGTGGCGTAATCCAGTCCGTCCACAAACATCCCCCGGGAAAAAAGCTTCTCAGATATATTCACAAGAAACAGCGATAATACCAGGACATAAAACCAAATATGGTGGTGTCTTTTCATCTGTCTTGATTTTGATTTCAGTCCCGCCAACGGCGGACATGTTGAATCATTCATGGAGGATAGTTTGCCATGACACTCGCAAATAACTACTGCTCATTCCCATAGCTTTTTTTACAATCAGGTTTGTGAATGTTCCGCCTGAGACAATTCATGCCACGGTTTATGGATGCAAACAGTATGTCGCCTCAAAGTTAAGAATCCTGTGGAAAGATCGCGCCGGCTGGATTCATAATTTACAAACGGTTCCTGAGATTTCCTTAAATTTGACACATCTGACAAATGAAAACTTAAACCCTGATGATATGAATAAAGATGTATTCCTTAAAGTAGTTCTGGCTTTAATAGCCGTGAATCTGACCATTCTCACCCTGATGAATCTGGATGTGATCCCGCATGTAAAAGCTTCCGCACCAGCCATCGAACAACCCGCCATTAATTACGGACTGATTCCCCTTAATGATGACGGTTCGCTTAATGTCAGCCTTAATGCTTCCGAAGAGATCAAGGTGAACATCACCAACATCGATACCTGGGACGAGCTGAAGGTGGATGTAAGGGAATTTGATGCCGATGTGCCGGTGGAGATTATCAATTCTCCGCTGCGTGTAGAGACGGATTGACCTGGAAATGGCGG
>CAYZDA010000079.1:0-9650 GCA_964477095.1 uncultured Bacteroidales bacterium
GATATGGAAGCCGGCTGTCTTCCATCCTGGATGTAAGAATGCGTGAAGGAAATGTAAAGGACTACACTACCAGCGGAACAGTGGGCTTGTTATCATCCAAATTATCTTTTGAAGGTCCTATAAAGAAGGACACTTCTTCATTTTTACTATCTGCCCGAAAAAATATACTCCCTGTTTTTAAATTGTTTGATTCTGGATTAGGTTATAACTTTTATGATCTAAACGCTAAATTCAACTACAAGTTTTCATCAAGAAATAAGATTCTTTTTAGTTTTTATAAAGGTGATGATATTCTGAAGCAAAAATCTAATAATCTTATTTCTGAACGAAAAAATACAATCCAATGGGGTAATACCTTAACTGCAATCAGATGGAATCATGTATTTAATAAAAAACTTTTTAGCAATACTACTTTATCAAATACACACTACAGATATAAACAAACAGTCGAAAATAAATATGGCTTATTAGTTCTACAGCATGAAATGCAAAATCATTTGACCAGCAGTATTAATGATTTCGGTATGAATTCCGATTTTACTTATTATTATAACCCTGACTATACTTTGCACTTTGGTATAAGTAGTATTTGGCATAGTTTTGTTCCTAATAATGAAAAATATGAACAGTCAGGAGATGATGTTATTAACTTCAAGAGAATATATCAAAATAAATTCCAGGCGATTGAAAACGCATTATACGTTGAAAATTCACTCTCATTAAAACGGTTAAAGGCCAATATCGGTCTACGCTTGTCCTCCTACCATATTAAGACCAAATCTTATTACTTTGCTGAACCACGACTTGTTATTAACTATGTGATTATTGACAATCTTGCAGTCAAGTACTCTTATTCATTGATGAATCAGTTTATACATCTTTTATCCTATTCCGGTGTGGGAGTTCCTTCTGATTACTGGATGCCTTCTACTGAAAAAGTCAGACCTGAAACCTCAAGCCAGCACACATTTTCAATAGTGACAGATTTCAACAATTCCGGTTTTGAATTGAGTTTAGAAGGTTACTATAAAACCATGAGTAATCTTATTACATTCAGACCTGGTGAAAATCTGCTCGGTAATTTCAAAAACTGGGAACAGGTAGCAGAATTAGATGGAACAGGAAACAACTATGGTCTCGAGTTATTCCTGCAAAAGGCAGCAGGAAAAACCACTGGCTGGATAGGAGCCACGATAGCGAAAGCTACCCGCAAATTTGAGAATATTAATAATGGTAAAGAATATCCTTTTAAGTACGACCGTCGATATGATGTAAGCATTGTAGTAAATCACAGAATAAAAGACAACATAACACTCTCTGCAACATGGATATATGGATCCGGATACCCCATAACACTTGCCGAACAACACTATAACATAGAAGAATTTGATGTTTTTATTTATGGGGAGAAAAACAGCTTTAGAATGAAGGACTATCACAGGCTTGATATAGCAGCCAATTTTTCCAAGCAAACTAAATGGGGAGAAAGAACATGGACAATTAGTGTCTTCAATCTATATAACCGTATGAATCCATACTATTACTATTATGAAAAACAACTTTTGGGTTCAACAGTAAAGAACGGTGTATTTCATCCTGTTTATAGTGCACTTAAATTATACCAAAAGACACTTTTAGGCATAGTTCCATCAATAAGTTATAGCTTCAAATTTTAGCACGATATGAAAAAGTATTTGTTTTTATTATTGATCATTATATGCTCTATGTCAGTTCATGCTCAGATTTATATCGGAATGGAAGGCAAGTTAGCTATTAATACTGATAAGCAAGACTATAAAAGTACAATACTTCAAGAAGGTTATGACCTTGCAGGTGGCGGTGATTTTCTAATTGGATATAGTTTTAATAACCGAATAAATATGAGCATATCTGCAGGTAAACTGTGGTTTTTATGGAATATGTTTGTTGAAGAATATACTCTCTCATCAGTAGAGGGAACTATTAAATGGTTTTTCATAAAAAAGCGATTTCCAGGTTTCTTTATTGGTGGTGGTGCCGGATATTACTCTGAATACTTTTATGCAGATTTACCGGGAATTGCTGAAGAATTGAAACGACATCAATTTGATTTCTTTCCATGTCTTGGTTATCTTTTTGATTCAAATATCACCGAAGGCCTTTATATAAATGCTGAGGTAGCTTATTACAACATTTTTAGGGAAAAAAGCATTAGCCACTTCACTTTTAATCTCGGAACATATTATTTTTTTGGCAAGTAGTTTATCATTCCATTCATAAGCTAAAAATTTGATCATAAGCTCACATATTTTTTTTCCCCCAACTGCCATGTCCTACCATTTCGCTATACAGGCTTTTCTCGCCAAGTTTACCTAATTTTAACCGGATTCTTGCTATTTAAAACTGATTATTACTATTTTTGTGCATTCAAAATAAAACATGATAGAAACAAAAAATCATAAAGTCATGAGAAAAGTATTACTTACAGTTGCTGCAATATTTGCTGTTGTAGCACTACAGGCACAATGTTCTGATCTTCTGATTTCAGAATATGTAGAAGGCGGCGGAAACAATAAAGCCATTGAAATCTACAACGCATCCAACAGCCCGATTCTGCTGTCGGATTACCAGGTATGCCGCTATTCTAACGGCTCAGGAACCCCTAATTGCGTTACCTTGCAAGATGTTTATCTGGAGCCGGATTCAGTTCATGTTGGCGTACTTGATAAGAGGGATCCCAACGGAACAGGATACGATACTATGGTAGATCCACAACTTCAGGCCAAAGCCGACAGTTTCTACACCCCCGTTTACAGTATAAACAAAACATTTTACTGGAATGGCAATGATGCTGTATCCCTTGAGCTGACTGACGGGACACTGATTGATCTCATGGGTGAGATTGGAGTTGACCCTGGTTTGGCATGGACCATGGATGCTAACGCCAACTACACTTCTGCACTGGGTGGCAGATGGTGGACAAGAAATCATACCCTGGTTAGAAAAGCCACCGTGAAAACAGGGGTTACCACCAATCCTTCGCCTTTTATCGTGGCCAATGAATGGGATTCACTTCCTTATAATACTTTTGATCACCTGGGATGGCATAACTGCGAATGCCACGATCCTAATTCAGTTAATAATTACGAAAAACCGGCCCATAAAATGCTAGTTTACCCGAACCCGGTAATTCATAACGAAGTGATGGTGAAAGCTACCGCCGCAATTGAGGATGTAAAAATTGTTGATCTTACCGGCAGAATTGTTCTATACCGCAGTAATGAAGGTGAGGAATCAAGCATCAGGATTGAAAATCTGGGAATCAGCCAGGGTGTTTATATGATCAATACAAGGCTTGAAGATGGGACTACAATTTCAAAGAAAATATACGTCCAATAATAATCTAAGGTTAATCCAGGAAAAGCTGTTTCTGCCTTAGGCAGAATACAGCTTTTTTTATCTGTGAATCAAAAAAAGAATAATGAAGAAGATTATCGTTTTGCTTATAATGGCCCTCGGCCTGTCTCATTCGCTGCTGGCACAGGAAGGTATTATAAAAGGGACAGTAAGGGATAACAGCACGGGAGAGAGTCTCATAGGAGTAAACATCCTGTATGCAAAGGGCAAAGGAACAGTAACCAACATGGATGGAAGCTTCAGCCTGGAGCTTAAACCCGGCGAATACAATATTAAGGCTTCCTATGTGGGCTATGAAACCAAAGAAAAAACCGTAAATGTAAAGGACGGCAAGGTTACCACCCTGGATTTTGAGCTGAACAATAAAACACTGGATGCCGTGGAAGTGGTGTCAGATATGGCTCAAACCCGCGAAACACCCGTAGCATTTACCGATGTTCTGCCTGCTGAAATAGAGCAGGAGCTTTCAGGACAGGATATCCCGATGATTCTGAATAAAACTCCGGGAGTGTATGCCACACGTCAGGGGGGTGGTGACGGCGATTCCAGAATTAACATCCGCGGATTCAGCCAGCGAAATGTGGCCGTTATGATCGACGGTATCCCTGTTAATGACATGGAAAACGGCTGGGTATACTGGTCCAACTGGTTTGGGCTGGATGCGGTAACAAGAAAAATACAGGTGCAGCGAGGCCTGGGTAAATCAAAGCTGGCCATCCCATCGGTGGGTGGTACTATGAATATCATTACCAAAGGAATTGATAGTGACCCGGGCTTTCAGATCAAGCAAAGCGTGGGTAATGACTATTATTTAAGAACATCCATAAGCGGATCCACCGGGCCACTGGAAAATGGCTGGGGAGCCACTTTTGCATACTCTCACAAGCGCGGTAACGGATTTGCCGATCAAACCTGGACCGAAGGACATTTCTATTTCCTGAGGCTTGATAAAGATTTTGGAAAACACCGCCTGAGTTTTACTGCCATGGGTGCACCCCAGCAACACGGTCAACGGTCATATTCACAATCCATCGCTACCTGGGATGCACAATTTGCAGCGGAACAGGGAGTGGATACTGCTAAAATCAGCAGTGGCGTTCCAACTGATATGGGCCTTAGATACAACCCACACTGGGGCTACCTTAACCGTTATAAAATCCTTGGTGGTGATACAATCCATGGTTACAGGGAAAAATTAAACACCAAGATAAACTACTATCACAAACCACAATTCAGCCTAAGGGATTACTGGCAGGTTAATGATGACCTTTATATCTATAATATTGCCTATATGTCTATCGGGAATGGAGGCGGCACCGGTCTTACTTCCACCCCAAACCTAACCGAAGACGGACAGGTTGATCTTCAAAAAATCTATAACAGCAATTACAACAATAAATTCAATCCTGGCCGTGCCGGCGATATAATGTATTCGGGAAGGAACAATCATGCATGGTATGGGATTCTTTCTCAGGCTAATTATCGTATCAACGCCTTGTTTAACGTGAGCGGGGGAATTGATTTGAGATATTACCGCGGTGAACATTACAGGGAAGTATATGACTTCCTGGGTGGTGATTATTACATGGATGGAAGCCTTGCGGAAGTGGTTGATTACACCAGACCGACACTGCGAAGGGATGAAATTGGTGATATCATCGAATATCACAATGACGGACTTGTTAAATGGGCCGGTGGATTTGCCCAGCTGGAATACGAAGTGGAGAAATTCCAGGCTTTCCTCAACCTGTCGTTTGCCAATAAATCATATAACAGAGTGGATTATTTCAAGCGGGAAGATATTGTAGTTGACGGCACCCGGTATAAACAACAGGTGGGTTACCAGTACGATTTCGTTAACCAGGATTTTGTGCCCGATACCGCGATAATCAATGGCAAGAAATACACGATCAACTCTTCTGAAGCAGAACCTGCATCCACAGGCTGGGAAGACTTCTGGGGATATACAGGAAAAATCGGAGCAAATTATAACTTCTCTGATAAGTTTAATATGTATGGTAATCTGGGGTATATCGACAAAGCACCTCGCTTTAACAATGTTTTTGACTACGATAACAATAAGTATAAAAACATTCAGAATGAATCCATAAGAGCAGCTGAAGTGGGTCTTTCATACCATACCAATAATCTGTCAGTAAATGTAAACGGATATTATACCAAATGGTATAACAAACCCGCAGACCGTACGCCACGCATTAGTATAGATGATGAAACCTACAATGTGAATATTAATGGAGTGGATGCACTGCACAAGGGTATAGAAGTGGAATTCGGACATAGAATCCTGCATAACCTTCAATATGATGTTATCATTTCAATAGGTGACTGGCAGTGGGCTTCAGAAGATACAGCCAGGATTTATGATGAGCAGCAACAATTTGTAGGAAATGTGGCATTTAATGCCAAAGGTGTACATGTGGGTAATGCTGCTCAGCACCAGGCGCGTTTCAGTCTTAACTACAAGCCGCTAAAACATATCTACCTGAGGCCCGCTATTACATATTTTGGAAAACACTATGCATCATTTGATCCTCTCAGCCTTTCCTCATCAACCATTCAGGGTTATAGCTTCGGAAGTGGAGATTACCTGGATGATGAAGGTAATCCAAAAGACTCCTGGAAGGCACCGGATTATTACCTGCTTGACTTTCATGCCGGATATACCTGGTATTTTGACGAATTAAAATTGAGTTTACAGTTGAGTGTACTTAATATGCTGGATCAAACCTATATATCCGATGCCGACAATAACAGTCAGTATATAGCTAATCCGCAATATAATTTTGATGCAGGTTCGGCAGCTGTTTTCTTTGGACTTGGAAGACAATGGAACACTTCCCTGGTTTTATCTTTTTAAACAACTACAATTATTATAGATCATGAAGAAAATTATTTTATCAACATTCGCGATGATCATTACCCTGATAAGTTACGGGCAGGTGATCAGCATAGATTCTGCCAGGACACTCGGTGTGGGCAATACAGTAACCATAAGTGGCATAGTTACCAACGGCACTGAACTGGGAACTATCCGGTATATGCAGGATGCCACTGCAGGCATTGCGGTTTACGACTATACTTTCTCGCAAAATGCTGTAAGAGGTGATTCGGTAACCGTGACCGGTACAATTAAGGATTATAACCAGTTGCTGGAGATAGACCCGGTAACTAATTACACTGTTCACTCTTCAGGGACCACCCTTCCTTCGCCTGTAGTAATAACTCCCGGACAACTCAACGAAGCAGTAGAAGGTGAGCTGGTCAGAATCAATAATGTTACTTTTTCCGGTGCAGGCGGCACATTTAGCAGCAATACTTCTTACACTTTCAGTGAAGGAGGTCAAACCGGTGAAACTTATATCCGCTCCGGCCATCCGCTTATCGGCCAGGTGATTCCTTCAAGCCCTGTGGATTTAATTGGTATTGGCTCCCAGTATGATTACAGCAACCCAAACGCAGGCTATCAGCTCATTATCAGAGACGCAAATGATATTATTGCTACCAGCGCCATTAATCTTACCTCAAAGGTAAGTATCAGCAACCTGAGTAAAACAGGGTTTGACCTGAGCTGGACTACTGATACCGATGGCACAACAGAGATCATGTATGGAAATACTCCGAACCTGGAACTCGGTACATTGTCAGGTACTGGAGGCCCCACTACCAGTCATAATATTTCACTCACTGGAGCCACTGCATCAGAGATTTTTTATGTGAAGGCATTCTCTGTAAAAGGCACTGATACTGCCATGAGTAGCATGAATACTTATATCACCCAGTCAAACTCATCAGGTGACATGAAAGCCTATTTCACAACCGCAGTGGATACCTCATATTCAAGCGGCGATTATGCTGTAATGCTCGATGATGCAGTGGATGATACACTGATTGCCTACATGAACCGGGCGAAATACTCCATCGACTTTTCCATTTATCATTTCAATAATACCAATTTATCCAATATCAGCGCTGCTTTAAATGCTGCGCATAACCGCGGTGTAACTGTACGCGTGGTGTTTGATGGTGACAACCAGGGAGCAGCTATTCAGGCTTTGGATGCCGGCATCGGCCGAATTGGCAGTCCTACCAGTTCGCAGTATGGAATTATGCACAACAAATTTGTTGTGATCGATGCCGAATCTGCTGATCATGATGATCCGGTTGTTTGGACAGGTGCCACCAATTTTACGGACGGACAGATCAATAATGACCCTAATGATGTAATTATTATACAGGATAAGAGCCTTGCACTTGCTTATCAACTGGAATTTGAAGAAATGTTTGGTTCTTCAGGATCACAACCCAACCCGGCTGATTCAAGATTTGGTCCTGACAAAACAGATAATACACCTCATGAATTCATTATTGGTGGCGACCGTGTGGAATGTTATTTCAGCCCTTCTGACAACACCAACGACAAAATAATCGAAACGATTCAGAGTGCTGATCACAATATGTATATTGCTACCATGCTCATCACCCGTTCCGACATTGGATATGCTTTGGAAGATGCCATTGATGCAGGTGTACATACACTGATTAAGATCAATCATTCCTCACAAAGCAGTAGTTCTGTGGTGAGTATGCTTCAAACTGAACTGGATACGAATTTCAAAACCAATGATAACGCCGGAAATATCATGCATCATAAATATATGATCGTGGACGAAGGTACATTTTCTGATCCCATTTTACTGGTAGGTTCCCACAACTGGTCATACAGTGCCAATGACAGAAATGATGAAAACACACTGATTATTCATAATAATCGTATGGCTAACATTTATCTGCAGGAATTTATGACTTTCTTCCCGGGCTCGGCAACAGGCATGGAAGACCATGAGCTGCGCGGAGTATCTGTTTATCCGAATCCGGCTTCCGAACAGCTGAATATTGTGTTGAGCCATAATGGCAGTGCCATGCTAAAGCTCTACAACACCAACGGCCAACTTGTCCGCACAATGCAACTGGGCAGCCAAAACAGCATTTTAAATATCAACAACCTGGAAAGTGGTCTTTATATTCTTGAACTCATTTCAGGAAATAAAGTAAGCCGCCAAAAGGTGATGGTGAATTAGGAACTCATTTTACAATAAAAAATGCCCGCATTCCAAATGAATCGCGGGCATTTTTTGATCTATTATACATATATCAGCCTGAAAAGCTTCATCTGCAGTTTAACGCAAACGAAACCTTTACCAATATCAGGAGTAAAATTCTTTTGGCTAATTTTTATATCTTTGGCACGGCAAATAAACAACCAGGCTATGTGACATATTATCTGCGGAGGAGGCGCTATGATTGAAACAATTAAAATAGGATCACTCAAATGGTATCATGTGGCGAGTCCTTCGGATGAAAATCTGGAATATCTACAGGAAAATTTCGACTTCCATCCGCTTGATATTGAAGACTGCAAGAGTGTTACTCAGCGTCCCAAGATTGATATTTATGAGGACTATAACTTTTTGATCCTGCATTTCCCCTACTTTGACAAGATCAATAAATTTCTGAAAACAAAAGAAGTAAAACTCTTTTGGGGTAAGGATTTTATTATTACGGTGGGAAAATCCCATTGGGTAGTCCGCCGTCTTTTTATGCAGTCAAAGGAAGATCATGACATGTTTGACGAGTTCATGACGCCGTCCAGTGATGCCCTGCTTTATTTGATACTCGAGCAGCTCATGCAGGAAACTCTGTCGCTAATCCAGAGAATTGGAAATGAGGTGGATCAGATCAACCGTGGACTGTTCAACATCAGAGCTGAAAGGATTATCGAGCGGATATCCGTTACACGCAAAAACATCATCCTGCTGGATACCATCTTTAAGCCGCAGCTTAGGCTTTTTCATAAATTTGAATCCGGTGAAATACAGGGATATGCTGATAATATGGAGGATTACTGGGGTAACATCCTCGATTATTACCAGAAAATGTGGGATATGGTTGAGGATTATGAAGAACTGATTGAGGGCCTGTCGAAAACCTTCGATTCCATGCAGGCCAACCGCACCAACGAAATAATGAAGGTGCTAACCTTTATTTCTACACTCTTGCTTCCCCTTACATTCCTTACCGGGCTTTATGGTATGAATGTCTGGCTTCCCATGCAGGATAATCCCAATACCTTCTGGTATCTGGGTGGAGTTATGGCGCTGCTTATACTCGGCCTGGTATTATTCTTTAAAAAGAAAAACTGGATGTAGTTCTACTTCACCATCTCACCATCTCAC
>CAYZDA010000080.1:0-9594 GCA_964477095.1 uncultured Bacteroidales bacterium
AAACGGGGCCCCGCAGAATTATTTCCATTCATCTGGGTTGAACGAAGTTCATATATTTTCAGGATGTAATGTATGCGCGATTGGTAATGCAAGATTTAGAGATTGTAGATGAATGACTCAAGCCACATTAAAACGACACTTTAGAAAATAATGATTCTGATTTTGACTTTCCCCACCTATGGGAACGATGGCATCTATCTTAGTTGCGGCAGTAACCTGCCTTCACCTTTGTTTACCTGATCTTAGTGAAGGCGTTTTCCACCTGCTTACTCAGGCGCTCATAAACATCTTCCACCGGTCCGCTGCCATTCACTGAGCAGTGCTTATTCATCTTTTTATAATACTCCGCTACGGGCACCGTTTTGCTTTCATACATTTTCATGCGGTGAAGAATTACCTCTATATTCATGTCATAGGGTCGTCTTCTGTCCGTTTTGCTTCGTGCGTTGAGTCGTTCCATCAGCTCAAAAGCCGGCACGTTAATTTCCATCATACAGGAAACCGAAGAATTCAATCTGCGAAGCAGTCCGTCAAGTATATACGCCTGCACTATGGTTCTCGGAAATCCCTTAAAGATAAAGCCGTTGGTGTCGCCGCTGTGCCGTTCTATCTTTGATTCTATCAGAGGCAAAGTCAGTTCATCAGGTACAATGCCACCGCGTTCCATAATCGGTCCGGCCTTTTTACCTATTTCCGATCCTTTCTTTATCTCCGCCCTCAGCATTTTTCCTGAGGAAATATAAGTGAGGTTATATTTTTCAGCCAGCAATTTGGCTTGTGTTCCTTTTCCTGAACCGGGATATCCCAACAGCACGATGTTTAGCCATTCCTTCTTTAGTGTAGCTTCCACCTGGTCACGCAGTCTTTTTTGTATGTCATCCACGCTTCCCATACCATCGATGGCATAAAACTGACCCTTTTCAGAATAAAACTCGGCTACCGGAGCTGTTTTTTCATCGTATTCCTGAAGGCGCTTTTCAATCACGTTTTTATTATCATCGCTTCTGCCCGAGGTTTTCCCCCTTTCCAGCATCCGGCGGCGAAGTTCGTTGCGATCAACCTGCAGGGCAATAACAGCCGAGAGGGATGTGTTCATTTTTAAAAGCAATCCTTCCAGTATGTATGCCTGTACCACTGTCCGGGGAAAACCGTCAAACAAAAAGCCCTGCACATCAGGATTACGATTGATCTTCTTTTCTATGAGTTTTACGATGATCTCATCAGATACCAGTTCACCTCTGTCAATAATGGATTTTGCTTCTTTACCCAGGGAAGTGCCTTCTTTAATCTCGTTGCGCAACATATCACCAGTGGCAATGTATGCCAGGTTATAATGCTCAATTAGCTTTTGTGATTGTGTTCCTTTTCCTGCCCCCGGAGGACCAAAAACTGCGATATTTAACATATTTCCTTCAGAATAATTTTTTACTCAACAATTGAATTTTATGCCTTGTTCAGAATATCATCAACCTCATTTATCCACTACCTTGTATATATCAGGATAATTCCTGCCATGACCATCGTAATCCAGTCCGTAACCCACTACAAAATCATTTGGAATGTCGATACCCTTGTAATGAATGATGTAATCTTTCTGAAAAGCCAGTGGCTTAAACAGCAAGCTGGCCAGCCTTACAGAAGCCGGTTGGTGGCTGTGCAGGGTTTTTTGTAAATGTTCCAACGTTATGCCGGTATCAATAATATCTTCCACTATAATCAAATGGCGTCCCTTGATTTCTTCACCAACTCCGATCAATTCTTTTACTTTCTCCGTGGACTCTGTGCCCTGATAGGAGGCTAATTTGGCAAAACTGATCTCGCAGGGAAATTTTAATTCCCTGAACAAATCTGAGGCAAACATGAATGCACCATTCAGGATGACAAGAAATAAGGGGTCTTTTCCCTTCAAATCTCCCGTTATTTCAGCTGCAATTCTCTGCACTGCTTCTTCAATCTCCTCCCTGCTGATGTATAAAGTGAATTCCTTATCTTTTATTTGAACTGTTTTCATTAGACTGTCTGTTTGTGAAAAAAAACAGGAAGCACCTGCAAATAATTTTTTGCAAGAATAAAGATTTTTTTCCAATCCTTTGAGTCTTGTGAAAAAGTACAGTGCTGCCCGTTTACTGAATCAGCATTCTGTTGTTTACCGTTCAGATGCCCCGGAAATTGCGGCAGCTGCAGCAGATGCCAACAGTATTGATCTGAGGCAGCACACAGGGGTATATATGCTGTGGCTTCTTTTTATATGAAATGCTCAGCTATTCTATCAGGATTTTCAATGAGATATTTTTCTCTCCGGATAAAATCCTCAAAAAATACTGTCCCGTTTTTAGATGCCTCACCGGTATTTCAATAGTCTGTTCTTTTTGAATGTGGTTGAACTTTTCTTCCAGCATTTTTCTTCCCGTATGATCATACAGTGAAATCAAAACCTGCCCCGATATGGCCTGTCCGAAAGATACGTTTATCAGGTTATTCACCGGATTTGGCGATACACTTATCCCGGAAGCGGCTTTTTCGTCTAAGCCGGTATTATAATAAAGGGTATCGGAGGAGGTGCCACAGCCATACTGGTTTGTTACAACCACATGATAATGTCCGCTTTGCTGCACGATAAAAACCTGGTCGTTGGCTCCTGACACGGGATTATTATCAAGATACCACTGTATGCTGTCTGTACTGTTAACCATCAAATGGTTTGGTGCAATAGTGGTGATTACGGGTTTTGATGGTGCCGGGAGCGCGGTTATTACGACAGTATCAGTAGCCTGAGCGCAATCTGAACCGGGAGCGGAAGCTGTAAGAATATATGTCCCTGCCAGGTCATGTGTAACTTCCAATTGTGAATTTGCTGAAACAGAGTTGCCATTGATCTTCCAGTCATACACGTAACCGGGTATGGCAGGCGTGCCGGTCATAACGGTATCTGCAGGGCAGATACTCATATCAGGGCCGGCATCTGCATACAGGCTGCAACATTGTGTGGATGATGATATTGCCCAGTTTTGCCCGTATAACATAATGGTATCCGACAACAGCATAACGGCAGAATCAGTTCCAAAGGATACTCCGCTCCAGCCCGTCACAGCGTTTTTTTGCAACTGCGGGTCTTTGAGGTTGCAGGGCAGAAATCCACTTGTGTCAGTTTTACTAAGATAGATGCTCATATTTCCCGGTCCAAAGGTTTCTGAGCTTCCCAGTACATAATAACCCTTATCATTATTCATGCAAAGTCCGGTAGGCCAGTGCCCATCAGTTTGACTGCCGCCGTAACTCCCTGCCCGGTTAATATTGCCGGTTTGGTCAACACTCATCAGCAAGGTATTGCGGTTACTTTCAGTTGGCGATGAATAATCAGTGTATCCTGCTATTATTAGCGATTGCATCAGGTCATCATATAGCATACTGAAGGCACGGTCAGATTCGGCAGTTCCATATGTATTTATCCAGAGTATATTTCCTGCTGTATCGGTTTTCATTACCACAGCATCGTTGGAACCCGCTCCTGTAGAGTTGCTCCAGCCACTAAAGTAGTAAGCATCATTCACTGCAACCACATCATTCAGCCTGTCACCTGAGACACCGCCATACCGTTTTTTCCAGATTATATTCCCTGCAGTATCTGTTTTTACGGCAGCAAAATCAGAACCTCCACTGCCTGTGTTATCATTGGTGAGACCTGCAAATACATAATTTCCATTCATGGTTTCAGTCATTCCCATGATTTCATCATTCTGAGCTGTGCTGACCACGCGGCTCCAGATAAGATTTCCCGAGGCATTGAATTTACATATTAGCATATCATCTTTCCCGTTACTGTGGAATAATCCGGCGGCAATAATATCTCCTGTTGAAGTTTCCATTACTGAATAGAGATTCACTGCGCCACTGTTACTGAACACCCGGTACAGGTATATCACATTGCCTGCAGTATCGCAACGCGCCAAAACTCCGGCTGTATGCGTACTTACGCTGCCTGAGTTTCCTGCTGCCAGGATTTCATTATTTGTTGTAGATTCCACATCCCAGATGGTTTCATCGGCCGGGCCACCGTATGTCTTTGCCCAGATTACTTTTCCTAAGCTGTTATATTTGATCAGAAAAGCATCCTTCATATTTGCGGCCACCGATTCGGTATATCCCGTAGCTATGATATCTCCATTTTCAAGAGCTGTCATATTATAATTACGGTCGTTGGCTATGGTGCCGGTAGTCTTCTGGAAAGTTGTCTGGGCAGTAAGTCCGGCACAAATGACAATAAAGATGAACAGGATAGTTTTTTTCATTATAAGGGTCTTTAAGTTAGCATGCTGAAAGATACTTCAATATGAGATGATATGACGTGAATGGCTCGTTAAAAAATGCTGAAACATCCTGTCTTTTATTTATATATATGGTTCAGGCCGTAAAAGCCATACAGCTCCTGATTACTCTAAAAAAGGCTTTTCCAGGCCTCTGGGTTTAGCGGTTCCGGCCTTAAATGCAATAATATCTGCTGTTTGATTCCTTTTTAGACCGGGCTCATATATAAAAAAATGATTAAGAATTGGCTGATTTTTTTACTGATCAGGATTTTTTGTACTTTTAAGACTTTTATAATCCAGGGAGGTATGATATGAAGAAAACCGGACTTTGTTTTCTGTTCTTTTTGTTAATACTTGCTGCATACCCGCAGTATGATGGCAGTTATGCCGGAGCACGCCAGGCGGGCATGGGTGGTGCTGCAGTAACACTGCATGATACCTGGAGCGTGTTGAACAACCCGGCAGGCTTGTCTTTTGCTGAAAATATTTCGGCCGGCATTTTTTACGAGAACCGCTATGTTATGAAGGAGTTCAGCTCCCGCGGAATGGCTGTGCAGGTTCCCACTGAATCAGGGAATTTCGGCTTTGGGTTTACCTACTTCGGCTTTAGCCTGTACAATGAAAAGCGCTTTACATTGGCATATGGCAGAAAACTGTTCCCCAGGCTAAGCGCCGGCCTCAGTTTCGACTATCTTCATACACAACTGGAAGATGAAAAGGCACTTTTTTCCGGCAGCAGAGGTGTAATAACTTTCCAGGCCGGGCTACAGGCGCAGCTTTCAGATAAGGTACGCCTGGCATTTTCATTATTCAATCCTTATATGGCGCAGCTGTCAGAATATGAAAATGAAAAAATACCGGCTATCGCCAGATTTGGAGTTTCCTATAAGCCGGATGATAAATTCCTGCTTATTGCTGAAGCCGAGCAAAACCTGAAGCATGACCTGCGCTTTAAAGCCGGGGCCGGGTACAACCTGCACAAAAAGATAGTGCTTCGCGGAGGTATTAAAACCAATCCTGCAGAATACACCATGGGAATAGGTATGGAGTTAAATGGGTTTGTATTTGATATTTCAACGGCATATCACCTGGTACTGGGAAATTCACCTCACGGCTCTTTCATATATGAATTCTGAAAATGAAAATGCACCTTATTATATATGCATCTGTTGTTTTTCTGTTGCTCACAGGCTCAGCACTGCAGGCACAGATCGAAGATGGAGAGATTCCTGAAGTTATCCTGCAGATCATTGAGGAACATGCAGAGGATCAGGATGAAGAACTTGATTATTCCCGTTTGATAGAGGAACTTCACTACCTGATGCTTTATCCGCTGAATATCAACACGGCTTCAGCGGAAGATTTTGATGTATTTGTTTTTTTGAACGAATTACAGGTGAATGATCTTCTGCAACAGCGACAGCGTCTGGGTAAATTTGATAATATGTTTCAGCTACAGCTGGTAGAATCTCTTTCTTACCGGGATATTCAAAACCTGAGTAATTTTGTTTATGCGGGTCCTGTTAAAGAAAAAGCCAGTGGCCAGCTAAAAAGGTCATTAAAATATGGCAGGCACGATATTTTCCTCAGATATGAAAGGGTGCTTGAGCAAAGGGAAGGCTATAAACCCATAGCGGATTCTGTGCTGGAAGCAAGCCCCAATAAACGATACCTGGGAAATCCTGATAAATATTATCTGCGTTATTCTTACCGTAGTCGTAATATCCGCTGGGGATTTAATGCTGAAAAAGACCCCGGAGAGGAATTTTTTTCAGGATACCAGAAACAGGGGTTTGATTTTTACTCCGGCTACCTGATGGTGGAGGACATCCCGTGGATTGACAGGATCGTTGCAGGAGATTATAACATTGATGCAGGTCAGGGTCTGGCACTGTGGTCGGGCCTCTCCTTTGGAAAATCAGTGGATGTTTTCTCCGTTCGTAAGCAATCACGCGGGCTAAGGCCATCTACATCCATGAATGAATTCGGCTACCTGCGGGGTATAGCCGTGGAAAAACAGATTGGACCGGTAAACACCACCTTGTTTTATTCATGCGCTATGCGTGATGCTAATGCCGTAATGGTGGATTCATTAGACGAGTTCTCTGCCGTGAGTTCGCTTCAGCAAACCGGGTATCATTATACCGTATCGCTTGCCGAAGATAAAAACATCGTGGAGGAACAAATGTATGGCGGTAGCATCAATTACCTGAGCGGCAAACTGAAGCTGGGAGCAACGGCATATTATTTTACTCTTGATAAACCCCTGGAGAAAAACAACAGCCTGTACAATACCTTTGATTTTTATGGCACACAACGCCTGGTAGCAGGTTTGGATTACAGCTACAACCTGAGGAATTTTATTGTATTTGGAGAAACAGCACGGTCGGGCAACGGCGGCTGGGGCACGGTAAACGGCTTTATAGGCAGGCCGGCAAGCGGCATATACATTAGCGGGCTGTACCGTATGTATCAGAAAGATCTTCAAAACATAAAAGGAGGAGCGTTTGGTGAAAACAGTTCCAACCAGAATGAGGAAGGTATATACGCCGGCATTTCAGCCCAGATAAGCCGTGAATTCTCTTTCAAAGCTTATGCCGACCATTTCAGATTTAAATGGCTGAACTATCGTGTGGATGCACCTTCTTACGGAAGTGAATACATGGCACAGCTTGAGTATTCTCCGGCCAAAGTCTGGAATGTGTACATGCGTTACCGGCTGGAGAATAAAATGCTGAACATTACGGCAGATGATGTCAGGATCAATCATCCGGGTGACAGGAAAAGACAGGGAGTAAGGTTGAATGTTTCCTGGCAGGCTGTAAACTGGCTTAAATTCAATAACCGCGTGGAGTGGTCGCAATACAATATGGAAGGAAGTGCGGCTGAAAATGGCTGGCTGCTCTATCAGGATATTCTGTTGCGCCCGGCAGATAAGCCGTACAGCCTGTCATTCCGTTATGCACTTTTTAACACCGATTCCTATAATGCAAGGCTTTATGCTTATGAACATGATGTTTTGTATGCCTTTAGCATTCCTGCCTACAATTATGAAGGATTCAGAACTTACCTTGTGGTGAAATATGAAATTACCCAACAGCTGGATTTCTGGTTTAAAATTGCGCGTTCGCAATACACTGACCGGACTTCCATTGGTACAGGCCTGAATGAAATCAGTGCTCCCCATAAAACTGATTTCAGGGTGCAGTTACGAATCAAATTCTGACAAATGGACCAGCTGATTAAAGTAAGCCGCATTAAACTGAAACTCACATAAAAGAAAAAACCGGTGGTTTAGATTAATTTTAAATTAAGAATTTTTATGTTGTTAAGTAGCACTAATACAGATTAATATGTAAATATCTACGTGCTGCTTTGCAAAAGACTCACCTTCATTTGCGGGAGAATGAAATTTACTTATTTTTGTAGCCTTAATTTGAGAATGTGCAAGTAATCAATTAATATTCATAAAAAAACAAGTTATGTTTAAAGGACATCCCAAAGGACTAATTGCAGCCGCCCTGGCTAATATGGGAGAACGCTTCGGGTTCTACACCATGATGGCAATTCTCGTGCTGTTTTTGCAAGCGAAATTTGGTTTAAATGGAAAAGATGCTGGATTGATCTATTCAATTTTTTATTTTTCCATTTATATTCTTGCTTTCGTAGGTGGTATTATTGCCGACAGATTGAGGAATTTTAAAGGTACTATTCTCACCGGTATTCTGGTAATGGCAGTTGGATATTTAATAATAGCCCTGCCTACTCAAACTCCTGTTCCCCCGGAAACACGCACTTTGATGTTGATCCTCACCTGTTTTGGGCTTTTTGTTATCGCATTTGGTAACGGATTGTTTAAAGGTAACCTGCAGGCACTGGTTGGACAGATGTATGATAATGAGAAATATGGAAAACTGAGGGATTCAGGTTTTTCTGTATTTTACATGTTTATCAACCTGGGTGCCATCTTTGCGCCTTTTATCGCCATTGGTATCCGTAACTGGTGGTTGAACAACAACGGCTTTAAGTATGATGCCGATCTGCCTTCCATGTGTCATACACATCTCAATGAGGGTTTGACCGGAAGAGCACGCGAACGTTTTCTCGAAATGAAGGAAGCTTCTGGAGCAAGTGCTGATATGGGACTCGATACATTTGCCAGAGAGTATCTGGATGTATTTGTTACCGGTTTCCATTATGCTTTCGGTATTGCTATTGCAGCTATGCTCATCTCACTTGTGATTTACCTGGTCAACAGGGGTAAATTCCCAACCATGCAAAAGAAGAAGAAGCAAAGTATTGAACAAGCTGAGCCAGGTGAACTCCAGCTTTCAGCAAAAGAGCTAAAGCAGCGCATGTACGCCCTGTTTGCTGTATTTGGTATTGTTATTTTCTTTTGGTTCTCCTTCCACCAGAATGGTCTTACCCTTACTATGTTTGCGCGTGACTATACAAACCTGGAAGGGATTGCCATTAACCTTGGATTTGTTGTGATTGAAGGTGCTGAGATATTCCAGTCTATTAATCCGTTTTTCATTGTATTGCTTACACCTATTGTAGTTGGACTGTTTGGCTGGTTAAGAGCCAGGGGAAAAGAGCCTTCCACACCGAAAAAGATCGCTATCGGTATGTTTATCGCAGCTTCTGCATATATCGTTATGGCAGTTGGTTCACTCGGGTTGCCGGAATTCGCATCCATTGATTCAAAACAGGGAGGTGTTCCACTGGATATGGGTATGAAAGTTACACCTATGCTGCTTATCGGAACATATTTTATTCTTACTATAGCCGAACTGTTTATCAGTCCGCTGGGTATTTCATTCGTTTCCAAGGTTGCTCCGCCCCAGTATCAGGGTGTGATGCAGGGTGGTTGGCTTGGTGCTACCGCCATTGGTAACCAGTTATTATTTATTGGTGCCATCCTATACGAAAACGTGCCACTGTGGTTAACCTGGAGTATGTTTGTTGTGGCCTGTCTGATTTCAATGGCCGCAATGCTCTTCATGCTGAGATGGCTGGAGAGAATCACCCAATAATTATATAAAGATTTTTTGCTTAAAAGGCTGCTCATCAGGGCAGCCTTTTTTCGTTATTCAGCCGGCGAATTGAGAAGCACCCACTCACAACTTAGGGCTATAGCCCGGAGTGGTCAGGATATCTACTGTCAGTGAATCAATCATCCAATCTCCGGAAAGCTTTCGGGGCAATCAACCAACCAATAAGCCTTTAGTTGGGCTCATCCACAAATTTTAAACTCTAAGCCTTAGCCCACTCCGAAAACTATGGA
>CAYZDA010000081.1:0-6198 GCA_964477095.1 uncultured Bacteroidales bacterium
GATGGCACGGCGGCCGCCCAAAAAATCATAATTATCCATTATCTTAGCTGCTTAAAACAAACGTTATGCAGGCACGGAAACCGCTGGCGGAGCAGTTGCGTCCGCAAACGCTGGATGAATATATCGGGCAGGAGCACCTGGTGGGGCCGGGATCGGCGCTGAGAAAGGCAATTGACAATGGGCAAATACCTTCGATGATACTGTGGGGGCCGCCGGGAGTGGGCAAAACGACCCTGGCAAAGATCATTGCCAATACGCTGTTCAGGCCGTTTTACACATTGAGTGCGGTGAGCAGTGGCGTGAAGGACGTGCGCGATGTGATTGCCCGCGCCAAACAGGGAGGTGGTGGCGCCATACTGTTTATTGATGAGATCCACCGCTTTAGCAAGTCGCAGCAGGATTCATTGCTAAATGCCGTGGAAGAAGGCATCATAACGCTGATAGGTGCCACTACGGAGAATCCATCGTTTGAAGTGATCAGCCCGCTGTTGTCAAGGGCGCAGGTGTATGTACTGAAACCCCTGGGGGGAAATCATTTATTAAAGATGCTTGACACCGCGGTGGACTATTACAGGGAGAAGTACGCGGTGAAGGTGGAGCTAAAGGAAACGGAAGCCCTGCTGCGCATATCAGGCGGAGATGCACGTAAGCTGCTGAATGCTTTCGAGCTGGCGGAAAGTATGTTGCGCAGTGGCGGCGGAAAATCGGTGCTCACCAATGAAGCTGTAAAGCAGGTAATACAGGAGAATCTGGCGAAATACGATAAGGGCGGCGAGATGCACTATGATACGATCTCAGCTTTTATCAAGTCGGTGCGTGGCAGTGATCCTGATGCTGCGGTGTATTGGCTGGCACGAATGATAGAAGGCGGAGAAGAGCCTAAGTTTATTGCCCGGCGCCTGCTGATACTGGCAGCAGAGGATATCGGCCTGGCCAATCCCAATGCGCTGCTGATGGCACAAAGCTGCTTTAACGCGGTGGAAGTGATCGGTTTTCCGGAAAGCCGGATCATTCTGTCGGAAGCAACCATTTATTTGGCCACATCACCCAAAAGTAATTCGGCTTATCAGGCCATCAATGAAGCCCAGCAACTGGTACGGGAAACCGGTGATCTGCCGGTGCCTCTGCACCTACGGAATGCACCCACAAAACTAATGAAGGAGCTGGATTACGGCAAGGAATATAAATATGCCCACAGCTATCCTGGCAATTTCGTGGAACAACAGTTTTTGCCGGATAAGCTTCAGAATGCAAGTCTCTATAAACCCCAGCGGAATGCTCGTGAGCAGGATATCCTGAAGCGCCTGAAAACCTGGTGGAAAGACCGGTTTTAAAGTTTTTTCATTATTGTAAAAATAGAATTCCAGCAGAATTGATTACATAATTTACATTACATGAATTATGTATTGCCATTAAATTCTAACTAAATGGGCTCGCGCATTAAAAGCTGTGGCAACAGGAATTTGCGAGTATTCGAACCTCAGTTCCGTAAAAACGGAAGAAGAAATCCAGGATTTACCAAAACCACCTGCCGTTCCTATGGCACTGATGTGGGGATATATCCAGTATTGTTTCTACCATTACAAATTCAGCGGACCTGTCAGGTTTCGAAAACCTGTCAGGTTCGTTGAATATCAACAGCATCAAAAAAGCCACTGAAGCCCCCTCATTCTTCTATCATAAAATCAAACTGCTCTTTGATCTTATGCCGGAACCGGAACAGGATAGTGTAATATGGCACAAGAAAAGCTATGGACAATAAGCCGGCCAATCCTTCATTGTCCATGGTTTGGGTCATTACTATCAGGCTGATAAGAACGACCAGAAACGGCAGGATATATCCCAGGAAAACAGCATAACTGCCTTTGGTGCGCTTTAACACAAGCGTTACTTCATCACCAGGCTTATATCGTTCCTCATACACATTCTTCACATCCACAATTTTGTGCTCCATATCACCAGCCGAACAATAGCCTTTGGCATGACAGCTGGCACAGGCCGACATGGAAAGAATCTGGACGTGCAACTCGCTATCATCAACCTTAATTACCCGCCCCGGGTGCTTTATCAGATCTTTGGTGCTTTTCATATAGTTCTCCGCTGCAAAAATAGGAAATATGACCGGATTGGATGTGATCATGCAGAGTTGTTCGTAAAAAATCATTTCACCTTCAAGACGACTGTATATCCTCTTATTATTGTATGAAGTTTATCTCTGGTTAGCAATAGTTAGTGTCCGCCAGCGAGCAGGAGCATTCCCCTATCCTCATCGATAGATGGCGAATTTTCTGGTTATGGATTGGTTGTTGGCCAGAAGACGGAGAATATAATACCCCTGACTGCGTCCCGGGACACTCACTCTCAATCTTCCACTCTGTGCGTTATTGCTATTAAGCTGCTTTTGTGTCAGCAAGCGGCCATCAACCGTATGGATTTGGATTTGGATATCGCCATCTACCGGCCCGCCAACATCAAAAACAAGCTCATCCCCCTGTTGATATACATTGGATATAGAAATTGTATGGTCTTTATTATATTCAACGGCTATTGTTTCAAATACTTCACAACTGCCATTATGGTCGGTCTGTTTCAACCGGTAATAATTGATCCCCTCACGCGGATCATTATCGGTGAATGTATAATGCTTCAATTCATTTGACATACCGGCCCCAGCCACTTTCCCGACCGGATTGGCAGTTTTTCCTGATATTTTTTCTATAACAAAGTGGTTATTATTAACCTCTGATGCTGTTGTCCATTGCAGCTGTATTGCAGATTTCTGTTGTATTCCGCTAAAGTCAAGCAATTCCACAGGGAATGTGCCATCATCAATTTGATTGGTAGGATTCCCGGATTCTTCAATGGTAGTATATTTGGTATAAACGCCTTCATTATTATATTCATACACGCGGAACCAGTAAACTGTATTTTCATCAAGGTTATGTACGGTTACCTCTGATCCATCACCTGCATATACCACCTGCTCGCCCTTATGCTGATAAAAATTGTCAGGTGTATATTCTGTACCGTCCGCAGGATCTGTAAAGTAATGTTCATCGTTAACCTTTACTATGCGATAATCGCCATCGCCCGGCTCCCAGCTAACAGTGAGAGAAATGCTCTTGGTGCTGTCGCTGACCACCTTAATATTACTTGCCTGTGTGGCAGGTGGGTTTGCTTTAATCACATTATCCACACGTATCTTTTGAATTAAAGGCACGGTATTGTGCCCGGATATAGTCACAATAGCATTATCTTCGATACTATCCTGATAGGAAAGTGTACCACTTCCGTTGGAAAGTGTAGTAGTGGCGATCATTTTTCCATCAACATAAAGTGTAGCCAGTGCGTCATCCACATTTGAGTTATTAATCTGCACAGTGTATCCTGTGGCAGTATCCTGGATATCCGCTGTAATGGCAGTGGGTTTGGCTGTAAAAATCCGCATGGCCGGGTCACCAAAATAGTGATATAGCTCATGTGTGTATTGGGCCTGCGAACCATATCCCGGCCAGGTTTCCATCATCCTGATGAGTGCCTGGTTCACTACATCGCCCATGGTATGGATATCGGTGTGGGCGGAAAGAGATGGATTACTCACACCACCGGACCCAAAATCAGGCACCAGCCCGGGCTTCGACCAGATAGCGTCGAAAAGCCCGGCGGCAAAACCGTCATTGGGTCCGCTGTATGAATAATAGGAAGGTGCAACTACACCCACGGCACCTCCATTGGTGTGACGCAAAAATGTCTCCGCAAATGCTTCGGGTTGTGTAAATTCACCTGTATGACAGTTAACACTGAAAACCACCGGCAACTTATTGCCATTGGCAAGATTCTGAACATTGGGAGCAGTGGGATGATTTGCAAAAAATGGATGCGCCCATCCCCAGCCGTCTGTGTAGCCATGATCACGGTGAAACACATAAAAACGCCCCTCATTAATGCTGTTGCTGATATCCGTGCTGTTTCCATCCCACTGAAAGCCGTTACTCCTGAGCAGCTCGGAAGGAATGGCCTGCCCGTCGGAATAGTAACCGTTTTGATAATGCGTGGGATTAAGGTTGGATTCTGTTTCATAGATCCTGTCCACGCTATAGCCTTGTGATGTGAGGTAGGAATGGACATCTTCGGAAGTATGAAGGAACCTGCGGTTGCCATAGGTTTGTCCCATGTACTCATAACCCTGAAAATAAGCACAATTGGCAGCTTTATTGTAAAAGCTGGCATCAACCACAGGGTTCCTTTCATAATTCACTGTTTTAAGAATAACGGTCATAGCCATAGCACTATCACTTACGGAAATTCTTCCGTGTGCCATATCCGGCACATAATCTCCACTACCATCCATACAGGCATAATACAAATCAGTTCCGAAATTTGTATTGTTTGGAGCAAGACGGATCTCGGCAGGTACATCTTCATGATCACCGATAATGACAAAGTAATCCGGTTTGGGAGAATAAGCAGCATATCTGGTATGTATGGAATCTTTTACCATAGCGGAAGTCCATGAGGCACTGCTGATAATTTCTGTACGGTAGCCAAGCATGCTTTTCCATTTGGCAAGTGTGTCAGCAGCAGCTTTGTAGTTATCATGAGTAATTATCAAATAGTTAGGAGAACTATTACTGGAATTTTTCACCGTGGAATAAGCGGGTATCTGGCTGGAGTTGATGGAGATATTACGAAACATATTCAGGTAATGCCCGGAGTTTTCCTGTTGCATCTGCTGAAAATCTCCACCTCCCTGGTAGCTTACCTTATATTTTATTTTAGTAAACACCTTAATTGTTTTAGTAACGGGATTAAACTGAACTGGTGCTATGCCAACAGAGATCAGCTTGTTTCCTCTCAGAAATTGTTCAGAAGTAATATAAACTGGTTTAGCCGGAAAGAAGGCATCCGTACGGTATAGTTTGCGGTCAATTACAAATTCAGGTTCATCTGCACCCTCAGTGTCGATGGCGGGTGTAAGAGCGGGCTGGATATTATATCCTCCATAAGTGCGGCTTTGAGCCTCTACTATCTCGATTGTTGCACGGGCATTTCCGGGAAGCAACACATTATCCACATGTACCGGAAGTGCCGGTTTACCGGGTTCGCTCATGGAGCTGAAGTCAGGAATACTCAGCACATCATAATCATCATTCCCATAATGAGAATCATATACCATTGCGCCAGCAAAGCTATACTCATTGAAGATTTCGCTATTCTTAAATGTGGAAACATCCTGTTCAGGCCTGAAATCAGCATGCGGGTCCTGTATTGAAGTATTTAAGCTGTCATTACCGGAAAAAAGCAAAAGATTCTGAGAGAAGCTATATTCTGTAATTGTCATTAACAAAGCAATAGCTGTAATTGTAGCAGCTAATTTTCTTAGGCGGGGGTATGTGTAATTCATGACTTCTATTTTTAAAAACGATCATGAATACAAAGGTACCTGTAGCGAAAATCTAATTTCAAGATTTTATCCATATAAAAGAACTATGGTTCCCATTTTGGGAATTGCATTAATTTATAATAACTGTGCATTAGTTGTTTATGTGATTTGTAATTATGTTAAATAGGATTATTGCCAGGGAATTATTCTAAATCAGAGAAGGATAAATTAAAGCCTTTATCAGGCCAAAAGTGAATTTGCTCTCAGCTTTAACACGTTACACTCTTTCCCATAATGAGAATTAAGCCTCCCGCTATCGCAGCATATATACAGGTATTGTGCTGTAAGTCGCGGTTGGAGTGAAATATCTTTTTTTACCTCTGAATTTTTCAGCCGGAAGCATACTAATAATGAAGCCATGATTCCGACGCTCACCAGCCTCCGGGTTTCATGCGCCCCCGGCTGATACTGCAGCAGGTATAACTAATGGCCCGGGTGTCCGGGCCAGCTCCCCTCCTAGCATATAATTAGCTCATGCCAAAAATTATTTCTATATAAGCGGTCCGTGGAAAATCAGATTCTTTTTATGATGAGAGATTGCACCATAATTCATTGTTATCTGATACTCGTAAGAAGAATTCAGGTTATTCCACGAGTATCCTGCAGACAAAGAAAGAGATACTTTCTTCAGCGGCAATCTATATGCAACAATTGCTGATAAATCAGTGGTAAGTCGCTTTTCTACCTTGTTCATTACAGCCTGGCCAATAGCCAAAGAATCCTTATTATACCTGGCATAATACAACATACCATAT
>CAYZDA010000081.1:6298-9585 GCA_964477095.1 uncultured Bacteroidales bacterium
TATAAAGTTAAGTGATTGATTTATAACCCAGCCAAGACATGCGAGTTTTAAGCCGCAGTTTTTCTATCGCATATGAGCATTAAAACCTGTGCAAAAACGTAGACACTCGATATTTTTCGCAAGATATCGCACTGATTAATATAATAATCAGAAGTGATAATTTCATTTTTTTATAATATTAGATTTAGTTAGGTTTTACAAACTCACAAATATTAAAAATTAAACTGAAAAACAAATTTATTAACATATTTCTTTATCAAAATACATCTACCTTCCAAAGCAACCATTACAGGTAATGCTGCATCTAAACAATGAAACAGGCAAACAAACGTTAGTTGAAAAAGAAAAAGAGAGCATGACCACGCCTTACGAGGAAATAGGCAAAGAGAACATACGCGCACTGAAGCTGTACCGTTATGAAGGAACAATCCTGGTAATCGAGGATCTTTGCGCGGCAAAGGAAGCTGCTAAAGAACTGGCAGGCGAGTCGGTTATCGGTTTTGACACTGAACGAAAACCTTCATTTAAAAAAGGCGGACTGAATCCAGTTTCACTTATACAGGTGGCTGCCCATGATAAGGTTTATCTGTTCCGTCTGAATCATTTTAATATCCCGCTGGAATTGGTTAAAATATTCGAGAACCCGGATATACTTAAGATTGGTGTGGGATTGGATGATGACCTGCATGGATTACAGCAACTGCGAAAGTTCAGGCCGAACGGATTTATTGACCTGAGCAAATATTTCCAGGCACACGAATATAAGCAAAGCAGCCTGAAATATATTGCTGCCATGGTATTAAACATACGGATCAGTAAAAATCAGCAGGTAAGCAACTGGGAACGCAGCCCGCTTACCTCTTCACAGATACGCTATGCCGCAACGGATGCATGGATACCGCGTGAAATCTATCTTTCCATGATTGATGATGGCAACTCCCCCGTAACCTGACAGAATAACAGCCGGGGTTTTGGGAATGGTTTTTGCCCGTTCACCAGCCCGCAGTTCGGACATAGCTGAATTTTTTAAAATGCTTTAGGCTGTCAAAACATGAAATTATGAATACGGAAACCATTATAAAACATTATAACTTTATTAGCGATCTTATTTTCCGCAAGCGGACAAAAGAAGCTCTGGACATGCTTTCTGTAATGATAAAGCAAACCGGTGAAGATCGCTACCGCATCGAATGGGAAAACCTTTCGGATACTTATGCCAATATTTTAAAGTATGCCATGAAAGGAATTAGTGATCCGCAGCAGGACGAAATCTATTTTAAAACCTTAAGGAATGTACTGGAGCTGAGCGACCAGGTGAAATACAGCCTGATGATGAAACACAGTCCTTCCTTTCGCTTTCGCTCGGAACGCCTTCAGAAAGATAAGGTCACACCGGTATCCGGAATTGAATCAGCATTGCAGGCAATTTCCAGTGGCCCAACCGTGGAAGACATCCTTCAGGAAGAGGAAAAAGACCCCCGTGAACGCAGTCCCAGGGAAAAAGCCATCGACCATATTTTTGACATATTATGGCTGACAGACAAATACAGTGAACGGGAAACCGGCCTGCTTGAAAAACTATTCACCACAGATGACCTGGAATGGTATGAGCGTTCGGTACTGGTAACCGCAATTACCCTGAGCCTGATCCGTACATTTGACACACGCAAATTTGATGTGCTGTTTGATATATACAGCCGCCAGGAAAACCAAAACTGGCAAAGAGCAATCGTTGGAATTTTGCTTGCACTGTTCCGGCACAATAAGCGCCTTTTCCTGTATCCCGGTATTGTTACTCGTCTGGAAACAGAATACGAACAAAATCCATTTGAGGCCGATACGGAAAGCACAATCATCCAGCTGCTGAAGGCCAAGGACACCGAGCGCGTCACAAAAAAACTGCAGGAAGAAATTATGCCGGAGTTACTGAAACTTCAGCCCAAAATCCAGGAAAAACTAAAGCTGGACAAAATTCTGGGAAAAAATGAACTGGATGATCAGAATCCCGACTGGCAGGATTTCTTTAAGGATACTCCGGAATTGATGGATAAGCTGCAGGAACTAACCGACATGCAAATGGAGGGTAATGATGTATTCATGGCCACCTTTGCCCGTTTGAAGCACTTCGCGTTTTTCAATCGCATGCCCAACTGGTTTCTGCCCTTTTATGAAGGAAATCCCACCGCTGAAGAGGCTCTTTCAGGCGAGGATGCTATTCCTGACCCCCAAAGCATGATACAATCCATGGCCGGTTCGCATCATATGTGTAATTCAGATAAGTATTCTTTTTGTCTGAATTTGAAGCATATGCCGAAACAGCAAAAAAATATGATGGGAAATATGCTAAAGGCGGAATTTGAACAGATGAAGGAAATTTCGGATGATGAAGCACTAACAGATCAGGCTGGAAAAGACAAACGGATCATCACACAATACATACAGGACCTGTACCGCTTTTTCAAGCTTCACCCTGTGCATACCGAACTTGATGACATTTTTAGCTATCGCATGGATTTCTACAACAAGGACTTTTACCCGAAAATTGTAAAAAACAAAAATATCACACGCACCATAGCAGAGTATTATTTCGTCAAGAAACACTTCGACAAAGCAGCAGAAGTATTTGAAAAGCTGCTGAGCCAGGGAGTGAATGATCATCAGGAAATTTTTGAAAAACTGGCTTATGCCTACGAAAAACAGGAAGAATATCAAAAAGCAATAGATTATTACAAAAAAGCAGAGCTGTTTGAAACTAACCGCCTCTGGAATCTGAAAAAGGTGGCCTTTTGCTACCGCATGCTTAAACAACCGGAAAATGCCGTGGACTTTTACCTGCATGCAGAAAAACTGGCTCCGGATGATATATATGTGAAAGTCCATCTGGGACACACTCACCTGGATATGGGCCAGTATGAAAAAGCCATGGAGTATTACTTTAAGGCCGAATATCTTTCTCCTGACAATTACCATATCTGGCGGCCTCTGTCATGGTGTTCCTTTGTACTGGGCAGGTTCGATCAGGCGGAAAACTACCTGAACCGGCTGATGGAAGTTGAAATCACCAAATACGATTATATGAATGCCGGACATATCGCTTTCAGCAAAGGTGATATGGAAAAAGCCAGCGAATTGTATGTGGAAAGTGTGAAAGCACGCGACAACGATTTCAGGGATTTTCTCGAAGGCTTTAAGGAAGACCGCAAACACCTGCTCAAACATGGCGTGAAAGAAGACAACATCGCCCTGGTGCTGGATAATGTCAGGTATAAACTGTAAGATTCATGGCT
>CAYZDA010000082.1:0-9310 GCA_964477095.1 uncultured Bacteroidales bacterium
AGAACGAAACAAGAAGGAAACAAGAAGGAAACAAGAACAAATCATGCCGCTTTTATCTTGCAAATATGTCCGCTTATGGACGGTTTCTGCTTTAGCAACAAGTCAGTTCGCGAAAAGAAATATCGAATAATTTATTCGTGAAAATAGACCCGTTTTACCCTGCGCGAAACGTTTGTCAGTACTTCATAAGGTATTGTATTCAGGTCTTTAGCCATTTCCTCAATATTGTGCTGCTCATCGAATACCACGACCTCATCACCTTCATTCACATCCATGCCAGTGATGTTGATCATACACATGTCCATGCAAACATTGCCTGCAATGGCTGCTGGTTTTCCATTAACCCAGAGTTTTCCGCGGCCATTTGATAAAATACGGCTAAGGCCGTCGGCATAGCCAATAGGTATTGTTGCTATAGTCATATCCTCTTCAGCGGTGAAGGACCGTCCGTAACCCACGGTGTCTCCTTTCCTGATCTTTTTAATCTGGGAAATACATGTTGTAAGCCTGCTTACGTTACTAAGCTTGCTTTTTATTTTGGGGTCAGTAGCTATTCCATACATTCCAATACCGAGGCGCACCATGTCAAATCGCGATTCAGGAAAGCGGGTTATGGCTGCTGAATTTGCTATGTGTCTGATGATCTGGTAGCTGAAGTTTTCTGTAATTTGTGCAGACATTTTGCTGAAATTCCCGATCTGTTCCCTCGTGAAGTTTTCCTGTCCTGGCTTGTCACTGGCTGCAAGATGGCTAAATACTGATTTAATAGTGATAAGCGGATTGTTTTTTACGCGTGAAATCAGCTTTTCAAGTTCGTCAGTTGCGAATCCAAGCCGGCGCATACCGGTATCTAGTTTAATATGTATTCCCACAGGATTATTATTCCTTACCATATTACGGTCAATGGCTTTCTCCAGCATATCAAGTACGCGGAAGCTGTAGATTTCCGGCTCCAGATTATGACGGATCATACTATCGAAGCTGTGTTCTTCCGGATTCATCACCATTAAAGGAAGTGAAATGCCTGCTTTACGCAGTTCCACGCCTTCATCTGCATAGGCTACGCCCAAATAATCAGCGCGGTGATACTGCAGGATATTTGCTATTTCAAAACTTCCGCTGCCATAGGAAAAGGCCTTCACCATGGCCATAATTTTTGTGGAGGTGTTTAACTGCGAACGGAAATAATTGAAATTTTCAACCAGTGCATTTAGGTTGATTTCCATCACGGTGGTGTGCGTCTGTTGCTGAAGCAGCTTGTTGATGCGCTCAAATTCAAATATGCGCGCCCCCTTAAGCAGGATAGTTTCATTGTTCAGTCCTGCCAGCGAATACCGGTTAAGAAATTCATCCGTATCTTTAAAGAAAACGGCATTCATATCAGCAAAAAGGCTGCTTTGCCTGCTGATGTCGGGGCCTATTCCAACCAGTTGATCCACCTTTTTATCCTTCAGCATTTCATAAACCGCCTGATAAAGGCTGTAGTTATTGAGGCCGGTTTGCAAAATATCAGAAAGGATCACTGTTTTTTTACGGTGCTGTTTCTGCTGATTCATGAAATCAAGAGCGATGGATAGAGAATTAATATCGGAATTATAGCTATCATTAATAATAGAACAATGATTAATTCCTTCTTTCAATTCAAGCCGCATAGCCACTGGCGTAAGATTTTTCATACGCTCAGTAATGGTTTCCTGTGGGTAACCCAGCAGAAGCATCACCATCCAGCAGTGCATGGCATTTTCAATGGACGCATCATCAGTAAACGGAATTGTAACAGACCTTTCTTTTTCCCGGAATAAAGCTGTTATCGTAGTGTCAGCGCTGTGCTTTTCCACTGTTTTCACCCTGAGCTCAGAATCATTATTGCGTGTCCAGCTATATGTTTTGATTTTTAGAGATAATTCTGATTTTATAATTTGTTCCCTGATCAGGTTATGGTCTGAACAATAAATAAGTGTATCCACGCTGGTAAACAGCTTGAGCTTTTCGCCCACCTTTTGGCGGGTGTTCATGAAATTCTCGTTATGGGCCTGTCCGATATTAGTAAATACTCCCGTGGTGGGTCGGATAACCTTAACAAGACGATCCATTTCGCCTGGTTCAGATATCCCGGCTTCAAAAATAGCAAGGTCATGGTCCTTGTGCATTTGGAGTACTGAAAGAGGCACTCCGATTTGTGAATTGTAGCTCTTGGGGCTTCTTACAATATTGTAGTCGTTATGCATGAGCTGATACAACCATTCCTTAACTATGGTTTTCCCGTTACTGCCTGTAATTCCAATAACAGGTATGTTGAATTTTTTCCGGTGGTGCTCGGCCAGCTTCTGGAGTGCAATAAGAGTGTTCCGGACCAGTATGATACTGGCTTCCTGCAAATTTTCGGTTCCGGGAGGAATATGGTCCAAAAGGAAACTTCTGACCCCTTTTTTATAGAGCTCAGTAACATAATTATGACCATCGTTCTTTTTTGATTTCATGGCCACGAATATGCTTTGCCCGGGATTAACCAGTTGGCGCGAATCAATAAGAATATTATTAACGGCTGATTCCACATCAGATTTCTGGTGCCAGCTTCCACCGGTGATGGTTTTTATCTCATTCAGCAGGTAATTAACAGTTAGCATAATATATCAAAATAAATACTAAAAAGTTGCCTGATCTTCTTGATCATCTTCCGGGGGGTCTTCATCTTCGATGTTTCCGGTATCCCTCAGCATGATGTTTTCTTTCAGTGGGTCTTCGTTGATTTCATCCCAACTGTCGCGATTTTTACAGATTTCCACTGCCAGCATAACCGCTTCCCTGAAAGAGTCAGGCGAAGCTTCATTCTTACCAGCAATATCATAACCTGTTCCATGCCCTGGAGATGTTCTTACAACTGGCAGCCCGGCTGTGAAATTCACACCACTGTCAAAGCTCAGTGTTTTGAATGGAATGAGCCCCTGATCGTGATACATGGCAAGTATTGCATCGAAATCTCTGAACTGCAGATTACCGAAAAAGCCATCTGCTGGATATGGGCCGAATGCCAGTATCCCTTTTTTAAAAGCTTCTTCAATAGCAGGAATGATAGTTTGATTCTCCTCTTTACCCAGCAGGCCTTCATCACTGGCATGAGGATTAAGGCCCATAACCGCTATGCGTGGTTTGTAAATACCAAAATCCCTTTTCAGGGAGCGATCCATGATTGAAAGCTTATTCAGGATAAGCTCCCGGCTGATCGTGTGAGGTACATCTTTAATAGGTATGTGCCCGGTAACTACTCCTATGCGCATCTGATCGCTTACCATGATCATCAGCACTTCAGAAGCATCAAATTCGCGGGCCAGAAATTCAGTGTGGCCGGGAAAATCAAAGTCTTTCGACTGGATATTCTGCTTGTTAATGGGAGCAGTAACCAGTGCATCAAAACGCTTTTGCTTCAGATCGGAAATGGCTGCCTGAAGGGAAATCAGAGATAACTGACCTGCAGTTTCCGTAGATTTACCAATATCGATTCTTGCCTCCTGATCATATACATTTATGATATTGGCTCTTTGCGGATTTGCCTGATCCGCCCTTTTTACAGGATTGAAGTTAAAGCTGGTTATATCCAGAGTTTTCCGGTGATATGAAGCTACTTTTGATGATCCGTATAGAATAGGGGTGCAATAGTCAAAGATCCGCTGATCTGTAAAGGTTTTCATGATGATTTCATATCCTATCCCATTAATATCGCCGTGAGTAATACCCAATACCACCTTTTTCCTTTTTTCCTCGCTGCTGTCCTTATTACTTATCATGTTTATTTCCTTTCTCAGCTCACAAACGGTTACAATACCTGAAAGGAAGCTCCAAAAACACGGGAGCTTCAATGATGCCGCCGTTATGAGTTATTTCTTGTGGGCAAATAATTCCGCTTCGAAATTAATCATTTTTCCAGCAATTGCTGAAGAAAACGGAACAATAATCTCACACCGTAACCGGTGGCGCCTGCCCCGCGATAAGCATCCTTTTTGCTAATGTGTGAAACCCCGGCAATATCCAGGTGAATAAAGGGATAATCGGTGAAGTGCTCCAGAAATTTGCCGGCTACAATAGCACCTGCTGTATTACCACCGATATGCTTCAGGTCTGCCACATCTGACTTGAGCATTTCATTGTATTCATTCCACATGGGGAATTCCACCACGCGTTCATACACTTCATCGCCGGTTTTGATCAGCTTGCTCATTTGTATTGCGGCACGAGTGTTCATCCCTGCGGCGCCATGTTGCCCGAGTGCCCTCATGGCAGAACCAGTGAGGGTTGCAGCGTTGATAACAAGTTCGGGCTCATATTTTTTAGCATAGGAAAGGGCATCTGCAAGAATTAGCCGTCCTTCAGCATCGGTATTCACTACCTCAACAGTGGAGCCATCATGCATTTTTATAATGTCGTCCGGCACATAGGCATTCCCGTGTGGGCGGTTATCTGTAGCCGGAATGAGAACAATAACATGCAGTGGCAGGTTTGCTTCAGCAACGGCACAAATAGTGGCTGCCATTATAGCTGCACCAGCCATATCGGATTTCATTCCCTCCATATAATTACCAGGCTTGATATTCACCCCTCCGGTGTCGTAAACTATGCCTTTCCCAACTAGCACTACAGGCTTTTTATTATAGTATTTCTCCGGCTTCCATTCTGCTATGGTAAAGGTGGGCGGATCAATACTTCCCTTATTAACTGCCAGTAAACCTCCCATTTTAAGTGATGCAATTTTGGTCTTATTCATCACCTCAACAAGGATGTTGCGGCTTTTACATTCTTTAGCAATGCGTTCAGCAAGACCTTCAGCATTCAGCTTGTTAAGCGGTTCGTTCACCAGGTCACGGGCCAGGAAATTAGCCTTCACCAAAATCCGTGTTTGCTGTAACTCAATAGGCGACATTCGCTTGGATACTATTTTGAGGGTTTTGATATCTGAGGTGCGGGTTGAAGGATCATCCTTGGTCTTATACTTGTTGAATCGGTATGAGCTAAGCATGAAGCCCTCAGCAAAGGCTACCAGTTCATGATCTTTTTCCTCTATATGTTTTACAGCAACAGTTTCAATATCCTCTTTGGAGATAATCTGAAAAACCTTATGGCCTTTTTTACGCGCATCCTCTGATTGTTCTGATTTCTTACCCGATTTCGGCAAAAAACATACGAAAATATATTTATCATATTTATTGAAACTGAAAAACTCTTCTTTCAGCCTGCGGTGTTGTTTTTTAACGTAATCCTTCTCCCTGTTGTCCAAAGGAAGTTTATCCAGATCCCCGGGTACGCGTATCAGGTATACCTGGGTGTCTGATGCTGAAATTCTTGTTATTTGGCGTAAATTCATATGCAGAAATATTATTTTTTTACAAAAATAGCAAATATTTCATAATTGCATCATCCTTAACGCTGAATTTACCTTTGGATGATATATGGGAATCCCGATTTTATTCTAATATTTATAAGCGTTTCAGCTATGGGAAACTGTACAGGCATTTTCAAAAGAAATCACAATAATCACCCGTATATTCTGTTATTCTTTCTGAAAATTTTTGATCCGGCACCTCCGGCTTTTCTATTGTATGAAGTCTCACTATTAAGAAAGCGAAGTGGGGAATATGTCAGGGTACTGAATGAAACTGACTATTCAAACAGCTATTCCAGTGGCGACTTTTATCCAACGGTAATTGGCCGCCTTCTTCATGGAATAAAGGCATGATATATTTTCAGAGGAATAAAAACCGGAAAAGCGAATTTCAAAAAAAAGTTATTTTTGTAGAAATTAAAATAATAAACATAACTAATATGAAGAATCTAAAAAGAGCCGCTGCCCGGCTAAGTTTGTTTTTCGTGGTTCTGCTTGTAATGGCAGGACAGAAGCAAAGCCTGGCGTGTACGAATTTTTTGGTAACCAAAGGTGCTTCTGCTGACGGATCAACCATGGTCAGTTATGCAGCAGACTCTCCTATGCTTTACGGTGAGCTATACTTTTGGCCTGCAGCAGACCATGCTGAGGGGGCGATGAAAGAAATCTATGAATGGGACACAGGAAAATACCTGGGTAAAATTCCACAGGTTAAACATACTTATTCAGTAGTTGGAAATATGAACGAATTTCAGCTGGCCATTGCTGAAACGACCTTCGGCGGACGTAAGGAGCTGCGCGACTCTACTGGAATTATGGATTATGGTAGTTTGATTTACACTACATTGCAACGCGCAATGTCGGCTCGTGAAGCCATTAAGGTGATGGCAGAACTGGTTGAAACATACGGCTATTATTCCTCCGGAGAATCCTTCTCCATTGCTGACGAAAATGAAGTGTGGGTGATGGAAATGATCGGTAAAGGTGGCAAGGAAAAAGGTGCTGTGTGGGTAGCTCGTTTGATACCTGACGGATATGTGAGTGCTCACGCCAACCAGGCCAGGATTACCACTTTTCCAGTTCAAAAGGAAAATGACTGGTTCAACAAAAAACAAACTACTTTTCATTCACCTGATGTAATTGATTTTGCCCGTGATATGAAATATTATGATGGGAAAGATGAAGAATTCAGCTTTTCCGATACTTATGCCCCCGTTGATTTTGGTGGTGCACGTTTCTGTGAGATTCGTGTTTGGTCGTTCTTTAAGGACATTGATCCTGAAATGGAAAAGCATAAGGAATATGCAAAAGGAAATATTGAGCACGGCAAGCATGGATATGCCACCAACCGTATGCCTTTATGGATTAAACCTAAGCAAAAACTCACTGTGCATGATGTGATGAATTTCATGCGTGATCACCTTGAAGATACCGAACTTGATATGAGAAAAGATGCCGGTGCAGGTGAATTCGAGCGCCCTTACCGCTGGAGACCATTAACCTGGAAGGTGGACGATAAAACCTATTTTAATGAGCGGGCTACTGCTACCCAGCAAACTGGTTTTTCTTTTGTAACACAATCCAGAAACTGGTTGCCTGATGCCATTGGCGGGATTAACTGGTTTGGTGTGGATGATGCCGCATCTACTGTGTACACCCCGCTTTATTGCGGTATTACACGCCCTCCTGAAAAATTTGCTGAAGGATATGGTTCCCTGATGGAATTTGAGGAAGATGCTGCTTTCTGGGTATTCAACCAGGTAACAAATTTTGCCTATTTGTTTTATAACAGAGTTCATCCTGAAATCCACAAAAAACAACAGGCACTGGAAACTAAATTTATCAATTATTGCTCTGCAATTGATAAAGCTGCTGTTGAGCTTTATAAAACCGACCATGAACTTGGACGCCAGTTTATCACGGATTATTCCGTTAATACTGCCAATAATCTGGTACTGGAATGGAAGGAGTTTTATAAATACCTGTTCATCAAATATATGGACGGTAATGTCAAAGAGCCTTCTGGCAAGCAAAATCCACACCTGGAGTCTCCTGGATATGAAGAGTCATTCTACCGGAAGATAATTGAAGAAAGCGGATCCAAATTTGAATATAAGAGCGAGTCTGACTAAGGATAGCCGGATCATCATAAAAAAACCTGTATCATAATTGCCCTCCGGGTAAATTGATGCAGGTTTTCTTATTTTTGCATATGGCATTATTGCAAGTTAATGATCTTAGTATTTCGTTTCACAGCGAAGGAAAGACTAAAGAAGTAATACACCAGGTTTCCTTTTCAGTGGATAAATCAAAAACTCTGGGTATAGTGGGTGAATCAGGTTCAGGAAAGTCTGTTACCTGCCAGAGCATAATGGGGCTGCTTCCAAAGAAGCAAAGCCAGATAAATTCCGGAGCCGTTATTTTTGACGGAACTGATTTGCGTGGATTATCTGAAAAGCAAATGCGCAGCATCCGGGGGAACCGCATATCCATGATTTTTCAGGAACCCATGACTGCACTCAACCCTGTGATCAAATGCGGCAGGCAGGTCACGGAAATTCTTCACAGGCACAGGAAAATGAGCAAACAGTCAGCAAAAAAAAGGGTGCTGGAACTTTTTAGTGAAGTGATGTTACCGGCACCAGATAAAATTTATAATGCCTATCCTCATGAAATATCCGGTGGTCAGAAGCAGCGTGTGATGATAGCCATGGCAATGGCCTGTGATCCGGATATACTTATTGCTGATGAACCTACCACAGCACTGGATGTAACCGTGCAGAAAACCATCCTGCAACTGATGAAAAAGCTGCAGCAGAAATATGGAACAGCCATTATTTTCATCACTCATGATCTTGGAGTAATAGCTGAAATTGCTGATGAGGTTGCTGTAATGTACCAGGGCAGGATCGTTGAAAAAGGCAGTAGCCGCCAGGTTTTTGCACGTCCTCAGCATTCTTATACCCGCGGGCTGATGGCCTGCCGGCCCCCACTGCATGAACGTCCGCAAAGGCTCCTTACTGTGAAGGATTTTATGCAGGAAGGCGGAGAAAGCAGGCAGCAGAAATTCATTGATCAGAAGCAGCGGGCGGAGAATCATAAAATAATCTATAGCGCTGAGCCACTGCTCAGGGTAAGTGAGCTGGTAAAAAAATATGCCGGCAATAAACCTTTGTTTAAAGAAAGGGAATATTTTACTGCCATTGATCATGCTACTTTCCAGGTTTATCCTGGTGAAACTCTGGGCCTGGTGGGAGAATCGGGCTGCGGAAAAACCACCCTGGGCAGAACGCTGTTAGGGATGATAAAAGCCAATGCCGGGAAAATCATATACAGAGATAAAAATCTCATGGAGCTTTCCACAGCAGAAATGCGCAGACTGAGGAGAAAGATACAGATCATTTTCCAGGATCCCTATTCCTCCCTTAATCCGAGGCTTACTGTGGGCAGTGCGATTGAAGAACCGCTGCGGGTGCATAAGCTGGTTGAGAGTTCCGGCAAACGCCGCAAGAAGGTAGTGGAATTGCTGGAAAAAGTGGGGCTGGATGCAACCCATTATAATCGCTATCCACATGAATTTTCCGGAGGACAGCGGCAGCGGGTTTGTGTGGCAAGAGCTCTCGCTATGCAGCCTGAGTTTATTATCTGCGATGAATCTGTGTCTGCCCTTGATGTTTCGGTTCAGGCACAGGTGCTGAATTTATTTAATGAGCTGAAGAAGGACTTCGGATTTACCTACATCTTTATTTCTCACGATTTATCGGTCGTACGGTATATGTCGGACCGGGTGCTGGTGATGAAAGATGGTAAACTGGTGGAAGAAGGTGAAGCCGATGATCTGTTTAATCATCCAAAAGAAATATACACACGGAAACTTATTGAGGCTATACCGAAAGGGTAAGATGGTGAGGTAGTGAGATAGTGAGATAGTGAGAT
>CAYZDA010000083.1:0-9032 GCA_964477095.1 uncultured Bacteroidales bacterium
CAGGCTGTCAGGTCTCAAGACAGGCAACAATCGTCCATCTCATTCCTGTTTTTTTTTAACTTTGTTGACAACGAAAGGAGTACCTATGGCCAGTAAAGAAGATAAACTGCACAATGACCAACAGGCAGAGCAACCTGTGGACAACACCATGAATGAATATAAAAGACTGGTAGCTGAAAACACAGAGCGGCTTAAGGAGCTGGCCTGTATTAACCAGACAACGAAAATTCTGCGGCAGGGAAAACCCATAGAAGAATCTTTGCAGCAGATTGTACTCAGTATTCCAAGGGCTATGCAATATCCCAGGTACACCACAGCGCGGATAACATTCAATGGAAAGATTTTTACTTCCATCAATTTTGAAGGTTCACAATGGGTGTTGCGCGAGACCTTTGAAACTGTTGACAAAAGGGTAGGAGTGATAGAGATATTCTATATCAAAGAATTCCCTGAAATGGACCAGGGGCCTTTCCTTAATGAAGAAATTGATCTGATCAATAACCTGGCCAGTCTGATCAAGGGATACCTGGACGGGCAGGTGGCTGGAGGGGTGGAGCCACCATATGGTTACAACGGAAGAGGCGAAAAAGAAACAATGGCTAAAAAGCCGGAGCGGAAAAAGCTCATGCAGATGTTCCTCAATAAGAACAATTACGACAGGGATATCTATCACGACCTGATGCCGTTTAAAGTAACTGAAATTCTGCTGGTGGGCAATCTGTATGATGCTTTTAGTATTGAGCGCGGCGGACGGTTTTCCGAATATGTGCTTAGCCAGTATCAGCAACTCAACCTCACCTCGGTTCCGCGCATCTCAGGTGTTTCCGATCATGATGAGGCCATGGAGTTTCTCAGGTCAAAACACTTCGACATGGTGATTCTTATGGTAGGAGTTGACAAAAAATCTCCCGTGGTGCTAAGTGCTAAGATCAAGGAGCACTTTCCTTATATCCCCGTATTTATGCTGCTTAATAATGATCAGGATGTGCATATGTTTGAAGAACAGCGGAAGGAACTGCCAACTATTGATAAGATTTTTGTGTGGAAAGGTGATTCACGGGTGTTTTTTGCCATGATCAAACTCATCGAGGACAAGATCAATGTGGAGAATGATACGCGTATCGGACTGGTGCGTGTGATCCTGCTTGTGGAGGATTCCGCGCGTTATTATTCCCGTTATCTGCCATTGCTCTACAATATTGTGATGGAACAGACACGCCGGATTATCGAAGATGTAAGTACAGATGAGCTTTATAAAGTTCTCCGGATGCGGGCAAGACCCAAAATCCTTCTGGCCTCAAATTTTGAAGACGCCATGAACATTTTTCACAAATACCGTGATAATCTGCTCTGTCTTATATCGGATGTTGAATTTGACCACCATGGAAAGCTTGATCGCGAAGCAGGTATAAATCTGGTGAAAGCCATTAAAAAAGTGCGTCCCGACCTGCCCACTGTTATGCAGTCGTCCGACCCACGCTACGCTGATATTGCCTATGAGTACAAAGCCAGCTTTATCAATAAAAACTCCGAGTCCCTCATGCAGGATTTCAGGAGTTTTATTACCCACTACCTGGGCTTCGGGAGCTTTATATACCGCGATCGCAACGGGCGCGAAATCTCCACAGCAAAATCACTGAAGGAATTCCAGAATCAACTGAAAACAATTCCTGATGAATCGATTCTTTATCACGCCAGAAAGAATCATTTTTCATTATGGCTGATGGCCAGGGGAGAGATACAGGTGGCCCGTATCCTTCATCCGGCGAAAATCCGCGACTTTCGTGATGCACAGGAGATACGGGAATATCTGATGATGATCATACAAAAACACCGGAATGAACAGAACAAAGGCAAAATTATTCCTTTTGAGGAATCGGCTATAGATGACGCTTCCAATATCGTGAGCCTGGCGGAAGGAAATCTTGGTGGTAAAGGGCGCGGACTGGCTTTCGTGAACAACCTTATTTATAATTACGACTTCAAGCAACACGTTCCTGATATCAATATAGTAACACCCAAAACTTCTGTGATTGGCACCGATGAGTTCAGCCAGTTTATGGAGCGAAACGATCTTCAAAACAGGGTGCTGGAGGAGGAGGATCAGGCGGTAATCCAGCAATGGTTTCTGAAGGGAGACCTGTCCATAAGCCTTAAGCGAAAACTCCGCCGTGTGCTAAAGGTGCTGAACAGGCCACTGGCTGTGCGGTCTTCTGGTATGTTTGAAGATTCACTTCAACAACCATTTGCCGGAATCTTTGAAACCTATATCCTGCCCAATAATCATCCGGATATCAATGTCAGGCTCAGGCAGCTTGAAGATGCCATCAAGCTGGTTTACGCGTCGGTGTTTTCCAAAACAGCACGCGGGTACGTGGAAGCTATCAATTTTAAGATTGAAGAAGAAATGATGGCAGTGGTGCTGCAAGAGGTGGTTGGTCAGCAGTTTGATGGTTATTATTACCCGCACATCAGTGGTGTGGCACAATCATATAATTATTACCCCTTTGCTCATATGAAACCCGAAGAGGGATTTGCTGTGGCCGCGCTGGGCCTGGGAAAATATGTGGTGGATGGAGAAAAGAGCTTCCGCTTTTCACCGCAGTATCCTGAAACGGAAATCCACTCCACCAAAGACCAATTCAAAAATTCACAGACAGAGTTTTATGCTGTTGACCTGAACAAGCAAGATATAGATCTTACGGAGGGTGACACTGCCGGTCTTTCACGGCTTGATGTGGATACCGCTGAGATGCATGGTACTATTAAACACCTGGCATCTGTATATGATCATGATAGTGATTGCATCAGTCCTGGTATTTCCAAAGCAGGGCCACGCATTATCAATTTTGCCAATATCCTGAAATATAATTACATCCCACTGGCAAAAACCATCACGGTAGTGCTGGATATCGTGGAAGAAGCCATAGGCTCACCCGTGGAAATTGAATGGGCTGTGGACCTGACACGCGATAAAAACAACCTGGCCTCTTTTTATCTACTTCAGATAAAACCGCTCATCCATGCCGCCAATAGCTTTACCCTTGATCCCGATGATCTGGATGAGGACAGGCTGGTGTTACTTACCAATAAAGGGATGGGTAATGGTTGCATTGAGGATGTCTCAGATGTAATCTACGTGGATACGCAGAAATTTGATAAATCCCAAACCAGGAAAATGGCCGAGGAAATAGAGTATCTGAATAATAAGATGAAAAAAGAGGACAGAAATTATGTGCTTATCGGACCCGGGCGCTGGGGTACACGCGATCGATGGCTGGGAATCCCGGTGGAATGGCCACAGATATCCAATGCTAAAGTGATTGTGGAAACCAGCCTGGAGGATTTCCCCCTGGATGCTTCCTCAGGCTCGCACTTTTTTCATAATGTTACCTCCATGAATATCGGTTATCTCACTGTGCAGCAGGAGTATTCAGGTCAGAAAATCAACTACTCAAAACTTAATAAGCAACCATTGATCGAAGCAACCAACTGGTTCAGGCATATCCATTTTGAGAAGCCCCTAAAAATTATGATGGATGGCAAGCAGCGTGTATCAGCCATTATGGAAGGGGAAGGCTGTGGGTAAGTGATCAGTGTGGCTATAGTAATTCGCTCTTCCCGATCCGTTTTTTTTTAATGATTTATGGCTATATGCCTTTTTCCTACTCCTGATATCTGATATTCAAAGAAAGATTCTTCGATTTAATAGTTTTTGGAACATCCACGTCCGCAATAAAACATTTATCAATGATTCTGTTCATACTCATCCCTGTCAAACACAGTGATACTGGAAAAGTTAACCAGCTTGCTCAGGCCGCGGTATGATCCGTTCATGGTATAGGTCTGCCCGGGCTTGAATTCCTCTTTGTATGGCAGGTTTATGGCTAAAACAGCCCAGCCTTCCAGCGGGTTGTTATCGCTATCGTAAAACTTCAGATAAGCAAACAGATAACGTTCCGGATTACTGTATTTATTATTTATTTCCTCTTTAACCCTGATGTTCGCTTCCAGTGAAATGACATCAAACGTAGCGCCGCTCACTTTGATATCTTCCATCACAAACCTTGGATCACCTTTATATTCAAACGGCAGTGATTCCGGTTGCATCTCATTAAATGCCATCTCCAGTTTCTCGTCAGCTTCATCTTCAAGCAATTCCAGTTCCTTGCCAAGCTTAAATACCTTTTCCAGATCGGTATTTTCCTTGATCTTGACTTCCTTATCCAGGATGTTTTCTGCATAATTAGCTGCCAGCCCGGGCAGGGATCCCAGATATTTGTTATCAGCAATTTTTTTTCCGCAAGCTGATAAGATGATTAAAAGCGCGGCAACAATTGAAAATGTAAAATTCCGTGGTTTCATAATAAATTGGGTTTAGATTATTAGCACGAAATTACTACGGTTTTTTTCTACAGGCACATCTACCGGGGCCGGATTTATAAATCAGGACAACAGCAGTCTGATATGAAGCAGATCAATCCTTCAACTGTTCATTATCATTTCTTCTCACTTCACGAAGGTAGGCTGAAGGCGTCATGCCTGTGAATTTTTTAAAAGCGGATTGAAAAGCAGATTTGCTGTGGAATCCGCACTCTCTGGCTATGGCTTCTATGGTGAGCAGCCTGGAATCTTCAGTGCTTAAAAGGCGTTGTACTTCTTCCACGCGGTATTTATTGATGAGATTGCTGAAGGTTAGATTAAAATGCTTATTTATGATGCGGGACAAATAAGAGGTGTTGGTTTCCAGGATTTCTGCCATTTCTTTTTGGCTGATTTGTTGTTTCAGATAGACTTTTTGTTCATCCAGAAGTTTGAGCAGACCTGCCAAAATGTTTTCTTCGCCGGTGATCACCTGTTCGCTTTTGTTTTCAAGTTTTTCCAGCTCTCTCTTCCTGGCCGCTCTTTCAGCTTTTACCAGCTCGTGGTTTTTTCTCATCAGGTTTTTATATGAGCGTTGCTTTTGCCGGTATTGTATCCAGATGATCAAAATCAAGCTAATGAGTATAAATCCACCGGTAGCCAGCAGTATAATTGTGTGACGCTGCTGCTTCAGAGTGCGGTTTTTTATTAGCTGCTCTTTTCGCAGCAAATCGATTTTATGCGCCTGTTCACTCAGATTAAAGCGGGCATCCATTTCAGCCAGCAGCCTGCTTGTTTCTTCAGTATAAAGGGAATCTTTGTAAGTATCATATCTACGTCTGTAATCCAGGGCTTTATCAAGGTTTCCCAGGCTGTAATATACTTCCGACAGCAATTTGGCTGCATCTTTTAAAAGTGCCACGGCTTCAATGCTGTCGGCCTTTTGGTATGCGACCTCACCATCAATCCTTGCCTGCCGGAAGCGTTTTTTCTGTTGGTTGGCTTTGGCGATATGAAGGTATGTGTTGGCAATTTCAAACTTGCTGCCGCTGGATATGAATAAAGGCAGGGCCTTTTCAAAATACTCCAGGGCATTATCGGGCTGATCCATCAGGGTATAGATATTTCCAATGTTCAGATTCTTTATTCCTATACTGATTTTCTTGTCCAGCATTTCTGCCAGGGCCAGTGCTTCCTTGTGGTAGGAGAGGGCCTTTTCCAGTTCCCCAAGGTTTTTATAAACTGAAGCTATGTTACCCAGCGTAATTTCCATCTGTGAAGTCATATCATGGGTTTCCATCTTTTGATACGCTCTGCTGAAATATTCAAGTGCTTCATCATACCGCTGCAGGGCAAACAACACACCGCCGATATTTGAAAGGGTGATAGCGGCGTCCATTTCCAGGCCTGCGGTTGTATCAATCCTGAGGGCTGTAAAATAATGATCCAGTGCCATGTTCAGGTTACCGTTTTTCTTCATGGCAAGCCCGAGGTTGGTATGAGCAGAACTAATGAAATTAGGCGGAAGATCAACCGAGTCAGCCATTTCCAGTATTCTGTGGTATTGCAGGATAGCTTTTGTGTAATCTGCTTTATTAAGATGAACCTGCGCAATTCCAGACATTGCAGCGAAAATTCCTTCGGCATGCCCGGTTTCTTTAACTATTGGCAGGGTTTTTCTGAAGAAGTAAAGTGCACTATCCAGCTCGCCAAGCTGCATGTTTATCAGTCCGAAATCGTTATAAACTTTGGCTACCTCATCATGTTCCCCTGCTTTCTTATAGTACTCAAGAGCCTTGCGGCCGTATGTAAATACCAGCCTGAAGCTGTCCTGGAAATAGTAAAAATCGGAAATGTTATACCAGGCGTTACCGGCCTGCAGGTGGTTATTTTGATTTTGTGCCAGTTTCAGTGCAAGGCGGGCATAATGCAGTGTGGAGTCCGCCTGGCCTGATTCAAGAAATTTGCGAGCCAGCTCGTTGGCCAGTTGAGGATCTTTTTTATTTTTCTGAAAAGCCTGCCTAAGACTGTCGAGACTGGCGGCTGTGATCCCGATAGATAAAAATAATGCAATGATAAATGTAAGGGCTCTGCGCATATCTCTGAATATGGGCACGAAGTTACAAATATCCCGGGAAAAGCAGCACAATGATTATGACAATCAGTCCGGGATAGCCTGGAGTTTTAAAATCGCCAGTAGCCTTTTGCTTTTATTTTAAAAGGTAGCCTATCTTAAGGCCAATATTTATGGCCGGATAAAATTTATTGACTGACCCATAGGAATCACTTTGATATGAGTGTTCATTGGAATTTGAATGGGTTGCAACCACATAGCCAAGACCACCTCCTGCAAGCATTTCCAATGTAACTCTTCCATTCTTATGTTTATCCCAGAAAACCAGCATGCCAATATTTAGCGTCATAATACCACGATATCTGTCTATGGTACTTTCACCGCTATAGAAGGTTTTTACTGATCTGGTTAGGATGTTGTCGAGTTCAGCGCTTAAGAACCAGCCACTTTCAGGTAAATCCTGTTTGTTCAGATAGCTTCTTATATCAGTGGTCAGTTTAATGCCATGAATTTTGTCCAGTGGTTCCTCAATAACACCTTTGAAGTTTGAATTTACATGAAAGATATAAGTTATTTCCTGGGAGAAGCTTAAGCCTGGTTTCATCATTTTTTCAATGCCCAGGCCAAAACCCATACTTTCTGCATAGAAATCTCCTAACAATGAGGTTACCGGAAATTTTAATGTCAGTTCGCGGCTTTTAGGATCATTTTGTCCAAAGGTTGTTAAAACCAGCAGGATAAGCGGGATAACTAACAGTTTTTTGTTTGTTTTCATGGTATTACATATTGAGGTTTGTATTATTCTATTTCAAATGATTCAAATATCTTCTCAGTTATCTCTTTTTTTAGGTGAAAATCCCCTAACAACGAAGTGGTTGACAGCTTGTATATTTTTCCGTTTTTTATGAATATAACTGATTTCCATTCAACAGGTAGGGAATGCACTATAGCAGTGCAATTATATTCAATTGCTTTCATTCCTTTAAAGTCAACTTCCTTTCTCGATTTGATCTTAAAATCCTTATAATTAGTTGACATTGTACGTTCATATTGCTTACCGTACTGCTTAAGGTTTTTTGCACCTTCTTCAATTTCAACGTCAAAAGTTGTCATTATTGATACCACTTCCTTAGGAGGTTCAGAAACTAAAATATAAAATCCAGGAAGGTTTCGCACTATCCAATCCGAAGGGTACTGGAAGTTAATGTTATCTTTTTCAAATGTTTTTGTCTCTTGCCCGGAAACAAACATTGATAATAAGAAGAAGAGCATTGTAAATGTTATTCCATTCATCCGCCTGATATTTTTTGTGATTAGTACATTTGGCCTTTAAGCGGTGTTTGATGCTGATCGAAAAATTAAATTCGATAAAAGCCTGTTAACAAAAATAGAAAAGTTTTTTGTCTATGCAAACTTTTTTTATCTATATCAGTTTAAGGCTGGATAAAATTGGTGATTATCAATGCTTGTTAAACTGGCAATTATTTCTGGGAGGTTCGTAAGGATGGCAAATAGGAGAGGAGGCGAACCGAACCGCAGATTCGGGATAAAAAGAGCAGGAAAGGCCTTAGCCATTGAAGCACAAGCGGCCCGGCGGAGGCGGAAATCCTGTGGAGGGTAAGGCTTAGCTGCCCTCCCATGGCAGAGCGGAGCGTAAGCGAGCTACTGTCCATGGGTTAGGGCAGCTTAGCCTTGCCAACACAGATTGCAGCCGCAGACGGATAAAGCCGCCCAAATAGAAACTGGAATTATGATGATAAACAGGAGTGTCATATTGATATTGAAAAAAGCCACTTCTCGCACAAATTACTATTGGGGTTGTTATGATTAATTGAACAGAAAGAAATTTATGCTGATCCAGGTGCTATTATTAATCGCGGGGCTTGTTTTACTGATAAAGGGAGCCGACTGGCTGGTTTCGGGTGCGTCGTCACTGGCGCGCAAATATGGTGTTCCTGATCTGGCTATCGGACTTACCATAGTTGCTTTTGGCACTTCGGCGCCGGAGCTGGTGGTGAATGGATTTGCGGCAGCACAGGGGCATTATTCCATTGTATTTGGAAACATCATTGGAAGCAATAATTTTAACCTTTTTATTATCCTCGGGATAACCGGTTTGATGGGGCCGCTGGTGGTGCAGTCGGATACGGTGTGGAAAGAGATCCCGCTATCCTTGCTGGCAGTGGTATTGTTGTTTGTATTTGCAAATGAAACCCTGGTAAGCGATCAAATGGTCGTGGCAAGGTGGGAGGGAGTTTTGCTGCTTACGATGTTTGCACTTTTCCTGTTTTACGTGTACCGGCAGCTAAAAAGGGATAAGCCTAAGGTTGTATCCGGGCAAAAGAGGATGTCTAATATGAAAATCTGGTTGTTTGTGGGCATCGGGCTGGCGGGACTGGTGTTTGGCGGCCGTCTGGTGGTGGATAATGCCGTGAAAATTGCAACAGCCCTTGGTGTGAGCGACAAGATGGTTGGGCTCACTATTATAGCAGCAGGCACTTCGCTGCCTGAACTGGCCACATCCATGGTGGCTGCCATGAAGAAGAATACGGATATCGCCGTGGGTAATATTATCGGCTCCAACGTTTTTAATCTG
>CAYZDA010000084.1:0-8360 GCA_964477095.1 uncultured Bacteroidales bacterium
ATCCAGATTCCTTCTTGTACTCATTATAAATTGTTATTCACCTGCTTCTGTTTTGAATGGATCACTGCTTTATCAATGATTATTGAATCAGCCCGTCTTATCTTACGCATAATATTGAAGATTTTCCCTTGCCCTTCAGGGATATCCCTGAAAATCCGGCTCCGGCTTATACGATTTTCCTGTATCCTGTTATCAAAAACCACAAGTATATGCCACCATCTTTCCTGATTTAATTATAAAATGCCTGAATGGAAACAAACCTATCCACATTCTGGCCGGAAGCCGCCAGATTAAGGAACGTGGATTGATTTGCAATCTGCCTCTCCAGACTTTGCTTACTATGCCAACCGACTGATCATATGTGTGAGGCCCTGAGGATATTATTTGTGCATCACCTGCCAGGTAAAATCCTTTATTATTTTTTTTAATCACTCGGTGCAATACAAATTTTCCATTTCCCAGGTGTAATAATACAATATCACCGGTTCGGATATTTTTTCCTGTAATCGGTACGATCAATACCCTGTCTTTTTTGTTCCTGAGAAAAGGATACATACTACTGCCGGTTACTTTGATGATAACCTGCCTGTCGTCTGAAATCACTTCCTTTACCAAAGTGAGAACGGTTAGCCCGTGGTTCATGTATTTTTAATTAATGAACATTCAGCCTTCTGGCTTCAATGTTTTAGCTTGCGGTAGAATCCTGATAAAAAATGCAGTTCGAAGGTTCTGCATCCTGAAATTGTATTTCGTTGCATCCCTGGTATGTATGCGATGAATAATAGATCACCAGGCAGGATGCAATTCTTTCTTCCGGTTCCATCTCAATTATTTCCAGTTTGGGCTTCTGATATGGTTTCTTTTGTTTTTTCATTTTGTAAAGTGATTATATGATCAAATATGAGTTTTCTGGTTTTTGCAGATTCGCAAATATATGGGCTGAGCTTGTTAACACTTCCTGTTTCAGCCTGCAGCCTGGCCGGACAGACATCGCAAAAGCTTTTTAATGGGCATAGTGAGCATTCTGCCGGTCCGGTTATTTCACCGGTTTGCTTTACGAGTTTTTCCCATGCCTTTTGAAAGCCTTGTTCAAAAGGCAAGGTGAATGGGTGCTCCATCAGAGCGCATGGCAGCATTTTGCCATCCCAGCTAATGAGATATGAGCTTTTACCGGCCATGCATTTCATTGCCGAAGGACTAATACTGTTGTCCGTGCATATGGGTATATCAAAGTTATCCTGCAACGGGACCTGCGAGATGTGGCCGGCTCCGGGTTGAAGTTCCTGATCACAACCCGATATATGGAATTTTGCAACTGATATGGCTTCCTGTCTGCTTAGTCGCACATTTACTGAATCTGAAGAGATTCCTCGCCGTGATTTTATCAAAGAATGGAAAAACCGTACATTGATTCCTCTTTCATGGCCCAATGAAGAAATTCTTTTTGCTTCATGTATGTTCAATCTGGTTAACGGACTTCTGATTTCAGTATTAATACCTGCCTCCAACAAATGATCAATACCTCTTAATGTTTTGTTGAATGCTGAAGCCACACCTGTTGTTTTTCTGTATGTATCAGCAGATGCTCCATACAAGGTAACTGCAACTTTTGATGCTCTTACGGGAGAAAACCATTGTATGAACTTTTCATTTATCAAAGTGCCGTTAGTATGTAATATCAGATGAAAGCCAATTGAGTTCAGTGCCGTATATATCTCCTGGAAATCACTTCTGATGAGAGGTTCTCCTCCCGTTATCAGTAAAAAAACAGTCCCGTGATCTGCAGCCAGTTGGCCTGTCCTTATCCATTCTGCAGTACTTTTTTCCCTAAGCAGGATTTCAGGAGTGGCGTGATTTTTCACATAGCAAAACCTACAGGATAGATTGCATCGACTGCTTAGCTCAAATGTTCCGGATACAGGTATTTTCTTTTGGGCAGAATACTGCAGAAGCTCTTCCGAAGCATTTTTCCAGGCGCTCTTTTTGTTGTCCGGGCTATTCATAATCCAGTAAGTTTTTTTTCTGTAGAGTTTCAAGAAGTTCATGAACATCAGCTGTTGCTGTTTCCGCATCAATCTCGTATTCCTCAGTAAGGGTTTTTATTATTTCACTATTTTCCGAACCTTCTGTGAGCATATTCCATATAAAAACTGCAGTGTCATTTAACCGGATAAGCCCGTTGAAATCAATAATTCTTTCACCAGACGGAATAATAACATGCTCTTCAGCGATTTTGCGTAACACAAAGCCTTCTTTGATTTTCATTTTTAATTAAGATTTATGCATTCAAATTCTTTGTCGTCATCATGATCAATTAAAACTATTACTCTGGTTTTGCTCATTTCTTTAAGGGTCTTCATAAATTCCGCTGCAGTGGCCTTGTCGAACCAGCTGCAAGGTTCATCAAACAACATAATTCCACTGTCTTTATATAAAGTCCTTGCCAGTGCAATTTTTTGCCACTGCCCCATGCTTAATTCCTCGCCGTTATCAAAATATCTGCCAAGCATATTATCAAAGCCCATAGGCAAATGTTTAATAACCTGCCTGGCCTGGCTGTTTTTACACGCAGTTTCCAGTTGCCTGTAATCACCTGTATCACCTATTTGTATGTTTTCTTTTACAGACAGATTAAACTGGTTGAAATCCTGGAAAATGATGCTTATATTTTTCCTGAGTTCCCTGAGATCGAATTTTCGGATATTGATATCATCGATGTATATATTTCCCTGATCACAATCGTATAACCGGCAGATCAGCTTTAGCAGCGTGCTTTTCCCGGAGCCGTTTTTGCCACTTATTTTTGTAATTTCTCCAATCTTTAAATGAAGATTCAGGTTGTGGAATATTTTTTTTGATGATCCGGGATAGCAAAAGCATACATTTTCCAGCTTTATTCCTGTTGTGATTTTTTTGGGAAACGGAACAGGATCAGCCGGAGTATTGATCAGTGGTTGAAGGTTTAAAAAACCAAATAAATTGGAGATATAAAGTTTGTTTTCGTGAATACCGGCTATATTGCCGGCAAGCTGCCGGAGGTAGTTCTGCCCTCTTCTGAATGCTTCAAACAGCATCACGAAACTTCCGGTGGTCAACACACCCAGATAGGCCTGCTTCCCTGCAATAAAAATGGCAGCAAATAAAGCCAGTGATTCAAACAGGGCCGATAGTATGTATATTCTGGTTTTTTTGTCAGAGATATTGAAATTTTGATCCCGAAGTATCTTTCTGCTTGTTTCATATTTTTTAGTGAAATACTTTTCCGTTAAAAACATGCGAAGTTCTTTTGCATATACTCTGGCTGTGAGGATAGATGAATAGTATGCTGTTTTTCTGAATAAACACGTACTCCTTTTCTGCCATTTATACCATTCTTTTGATGCTTTCAGCTTTATGATTAAAGCAGGAATTACAGCCAGCATTAATATAAACAGGAGTTGAGGCAGATAAGATACAAAGATATAGAGGATGCCGGTAGTTGAAATTAAATTGCGAAATGCATCTGTAATATTGTTCATTAACTGAACGGGACGCTGACCTGCTTCCTGTTTTGCACGGTGAAAGCTGTCATGGAATTCAGGGGTATCGTATTGCTGTATATCAAGTTGGGCAGATTTTTTATGAATCTTTGATGTGATATTGTCTATAAGCCTCTGGGAGAACTTGTTGTTGATGTTTTCGTTAATATAATTTGCAGTGCGATTCGTAAAATAAACTGCTGCAAATAATACAGTAATGATACTGATTTCTGTAAGACTAATATTTTCTGATTGTCCCGCTGCCCGAACTATAATATCAACCAATTTTTTGATCAGGAATAAATAGGCAATGGGTATTAAACTTTGAAGTATAGTCAGTATAAACCGGTAGCGAAAAAGTCCGGGGCCGGACTCATAAATGAGCTTTAATGTTGATGTAATTATTTTAAGCTCACCTAACTGATTAAATTTTCCTGGTTTCGCTGGCATATCCACAAAAAATAACACTATAGACCGTAACGCCAAATTATTACAGCAACATGGGCTGCCGAAATTAAAGCAGAAACAGCAGACCAGTTAATCTCTCTGGGCTCTTTAACATATATTGCATCACCTGCTCTTAATACAGGAGTTTCGGCATAATTTTCAGAAGACCGCAGGAACTTTTTTATATTGAATTCCTCAACCTGACCATTAGCTCTGATTATTTTAACCGTTCTCACCTTTTTTAACTCCTTGATGCCGCCTGCCAGGCCCAGGGCAAAAAACAGGTCCTGTTCTTCAAACACCTGATACTGACCGGGACGGTTTACATAGCCTAAGATATTGATCGACTGTTGGTAAAGTTTTCGTATAAATATGGTTACAATAGGATTTACCACATATTTGGTTAATGCCTTTTGTATAGTATCTCTCAATTCCTGTGGGCTCATGCCTGCTACTATTATGCTTCCGAATCCGGGATATTGTAAAGTGCCATCAGGGAGTACATATATGCCACTAACAGAAAACTCGGGGTGCTCCATTACTCTAACATCCAGTATATCACCTCTTTTTACAACGTAGCTGATGTCCTGGGCTTTAAGGCAGAAGCCCGGTAATATTAAGCTGATAAGTAATAAATACGTTACGAATTGTTTCATTGTACCTGCTGTTTTAATATACTATTTGTTCCTTTTTTTTGTGTTTAATCATTTTTCTGATCTCGCGTGTTCGCAAAGCTTTAAAAGATGGCTCATCGGGAAAAAAGAAAAGATTATTTCCTTCACTCCGGTAGTTACCAGGAATTCTGCCATAAGAAAAATCAGAGGAAGACAGCATATTCCTGTATATCTCGCTAATCAGGCTCATATTCATGTTCGTTTGTATGGTTTCCCTTATGAGTTTTAATGTTTTTAATTGATCTTGTGAGCCAAGTTTTAAAAATGATGCCCGCATGGCAGCAATGACATACCTTTGTCGCTGATGCCGCAATACATATGAGTTTGCCCAGTCATCAGGTTTAACTTTAAATACATCTTTCCTTGTCATGTCCTGCTGCCTGTAGCCGGTGAATTCTCTTTTAATCCTTTTGAAGTCAAGAAACCGGATATATTCCCATGAATAAAAGCCATTAAGTGTGCCGGTGCCTGGTTCCAAATCATAATGTTCGGCAAAAGGTTCATCAATATTTACCTGAATACCGTTCATCAGGTTAATCATTTTAATAAAAGATGATTTTTCCTGAATTATGTAATAGTCAATTTTCACTTCAAGTTGACGTTGCATAATACTTTTGGTAGGATTGATGCCGAGTGTAAAAAACAGATCAATGAGCCGGTAATTATTATTGAGAAACACCGATGAATGGGGAATATGCGTGAGGTTTACCCGTCGATATTTTGGAAAATAATTAATTAGAATATAAACAGCAGGCAGGCCAATATACAGAATGTTGATTTCTTCCGGTTCTGTATGAATGCCACTGGCTTCAGCTTTGTCAAGCTGTGGATTATAGATTGATTGCCAGGATGAATCATTGAAATGACCGAAAGTATCTCCAGCTTCCGGGCTGCCTGCTGCCATGCCTCCTGCAGGTATATGGTAAACAGAATCGTGAGAAAGGCTGAGTTCAAAAACTATCTCATGAACATTGGCTTCCGGTTTTAGCCCATTTGCTTTTCGGATCAGCATGCTGAGATCAGCATCAGCCGGCAAATCATACACGCCCGGTTCTTTTACGGCTCCACATACAGCACAGCGTATCTCATTACTGAGTTTACCTGATTCTGTATGACAGGAGCGCATAAGTATCAACAACAGGATACCAGAAAATCCGGTAATCAAAGTGGCCCAGAATATCATCTTTTTTCTTTTATAAGAGCCGGGAGTTCTTTGACTAATATTTTTACCGCTGGTCTTCATCGCTGGAAATTTCATTAGTCATTTTCCTTTTTGTACCCATATCCATAATGATATCCCGGGTAGTATTTATAATATGAATACCTGTCCAGAGGAAAGTACTGGATGTTTCTTACAATAGTCCCTGTAATTTTGCTTCTGTTTTCTTTTTTTATTAGCTTCAGCATACTGTCAAGAGAGCGGCGGTTTGTAAATTTCAAACGGACAACAGGGATTATAAAATCAACATGATCCAGTAAGAAAACCACATCGGGAATATACAGCACAGCCGGCGTATCAATTATTACCACATCATACCTGTCAGCAGCCCATGATAAAAGTTCCTTAATCCGGTCATTACCATAATCAACAATATCCGATTCAGAATTTATTTTTCCTGAAGGGATATAATGCATGTTATTTACTTTGGATTTTCTTACCAGCTCTTCAGGGCTTGACGTGCCTTTTAGGTAATTAGATACTCCTGGCTCCGAAGCTTCAAGTTCTCTTGTCATACCCGGATCAAAAAGGTCGAAATCGACCATCAGTACCTTTTTGTTATTTTCAGATAAATATCGAACCAGCTTCAAAACTGTTGAAGATTTGCCTTCACTTCTTACAGGACTGATCAGGGCTATGGTTTTGCCTTGTGAATGCTTTAGGGTCTGTATAATATTAACTGAAATAGTTGCAAATTCATCCTGCCGCCAGTTGAGGTTATTTTTCATTTTTTCCACCAGCGTTTTAAAAGATTCATCCTTAAAAAAGCGAACGGCTCCAATAACCGGATACATATAAAAACGTTCATAGTCGCGAGCAAGCATTATCCTGTTATCTATAAGATCATATATTACAACAGCACCGGTGCCTGAAAATAATCCCGCAAAAAATGCAATGGCTATAATCATCAGCAGGCTTTTTGTGTCGGCAGCAACCGGATCGCCAGGTTTATCAATGGTCATAAAGCGTTGCAATCCTCCGTAAGCCTGCGATTGCGTTTCTATTAAGCGTGCGTTTAGTTGATTAATGGTCATTATTACCATCTCCCGGTTTCTGGTGAGTTGCTGATGATTGGTATTGGTGGTGTCTGGCTGGACCTTAGATTCCAGATCAGCTATGACCTCTTCCAAAGATGCGATTTTTGCCTGCAATGATATTTCAGAAATGATTTGATCTAAATATTTTATAGTGAGTTGCTGCTTGATAGGATCAATGGCTTCACTCCTGATCTCCATTTGCTGCTCAACACTGTCTCTGAGCATTTGATTGATCTGATTTATATTATCACGTATGGCCATTACATTAGGATGGTTTTCCGTATTCCTGGTCCTTGCCCTTGCCAAATCTACATGAAGATTCATTAACTGAACTTTTAATGGCTCGGAAAACGCTGATTCACTAATTATTGTTCCGTCAAGTGTTCCAAGCTCATTTTCAGCTTTTGCTCTGGCTGCGCTCACTGATGCCAGTTGAATTCTTGCATCTAACAAGCTGGTTCTGAACGATTCTATATCCTGTACTATATTTTCTATGTCCCTGGCCAGAAATGGATTCGTAGAATGCCTGTCAATGATTTTACGATCAATATCATTAAGCTGTTGATTGTTGTCGTGCAACTGGGTGGATATAAATTTTACCAGGTTTTTTGAATTGTCTATCTGATATTTTTTTAAAAGTTCATTTATCGAGTTAATATAAGCTTCAATGAGCACAGGAACGTGCCTGGCATTAGTTGAATTTACCGTTAATAAAAACACAGGTGCCTGGCCAAGATCACCTATGTTCTTTTCCCCTTCAGGAGGTTTAATATTAACAGAAATGTTCCAGAATTCATCTGTATTCCCTAATGGTAGCTTTGAGTTTTCTATTGTTAATCTCATAGCTTCCTGCGAACGCATTACACTTAACCAGAAATTTCTGTCGAAATTACTGTGACTTATGCTCGGCCCGATGCTATAGGGAGTATTTATAGTATAATGTATCTCATCTGAAAACCTGACATAAAAAACTTCCACTGTGGAAGAATAAACTTCGCTCTTTTCATTTAATTTGAAGTAAAGAATGGTTAGCAGTGCAGCAAGAAAAAAGACTATAATAAAAAGCCAGCGATGGACATACAGTATCTGCAGATACCTTTGGATATCAAGATTACTGCTGTCATCAACATATGGCTTTTGAGCCGGTTGATCGTTTTTTAAGGTCATTTCACTTATATCTTTTATCCGGCGTGGGATTCCGGAGTGGGGGTTTTGGCTTGATTGTCAGTCACCAAAAGTATTGTATTTATGGTGCTTATCAAAGAACTATTTACTCTTTAATGTTAAGTATGCGTTATTTTTGATGTACTGGGGCAAAAGCAGCGTAAAGGTATATGATGTATAAGATTTACAGATAAATGAGCGGCCAATCAGGGTTTTTGAGGTTTTCCGGGCCAAATCAGGTTGTAAATCTCAATCTCACTACTCTATAATTACATTAAGTCTGGGATTGATACTCTTAGCA
>CAYZDA010000085.1:0-8057 GCA_964477095.1 uncultured Bacteroidales bacterium
TTTGCCTAATGCAAATAGCCTGTGCACTACAAACCGGGATATCTTTAAAGTGGAATTTATTGCAGGAATTCTTATTCAAAGCTGCAATCAGCCAGGCATTTATTAATAAAATCCGTTTTGCCGTTGGTATAGCTTTCACGGTCATTGGTGAACTTGCGTGCAAGTAGCTGTTTCAGCTTTTCATACTCCCTGGCTGTATTGTGATCTGATATTAGCAGCTCACGGAAAGCGAGCTCAGCATGCGGTGCCGGATAACGCACATGCACGTGATAAGCCTGCCCGCGGTATCCGTAAGGCGTGTATCCCTTTACGAACATCATATGCGGTGCCGGATTATCTTTCTGCTCAAGAAAATGATAACCCAGCGTGTGCATCTTTTTCTTCAGAAAAGAAAGATCCGCTCCTTCTGCTGTCTCCAGCAGGATATCAATTATGTCTTTTGCTTTTAAACCCGCCACGGCTGTGCTTCCGATGTGTTCCACGAAATTCACGGGTATGCCGGTGAGATTCTCCAGTAGTTTAAGCTTTTCCTTCAAAAAAATATCCGGCCAGGTGTTTTTATATGGTACAAGCTTTACCGGAAATAATAATCCGAGTTCGGCTGTAGTCATATTTTCAGGTTTTTTCATATCAAAAGTATGATTACAGCTGACACCGGACTTTTAAAAACACGAATTCTACTTGTTGATTTTAACATTTATAGCCACGGGACCTTTGTCGCCTTTCCCGATTTCATAAACTACTTTGTCGTTTTCACCAACAGGTTCCAGGGTATTGCTCACGTGCAGGAAAATATCCTGTTTTGTATCGCTGTCGCGGATAAAACCAAAACCCTTATCGTCATTATAGAACGTAATGACCCCGGTTTTAACGCCTCCTGCATCTGATTCATCTTTTTTGTTGCTCAGGACAATGTCCTCAGCATCAATTTCTTCTTTTTCTTCCGGATCCGGAGGGGTATCCGTGATGTTCCCGAATTCATCCACATAAGCGATCATGTCGTCGAAATCAGGTTTACCGGCATTTTCTTTCCGTTCCTGTCTTTTCTTCTCTTTCTCTTTCCGCTTCTGTTCTTTTTTCTTTCGTGTTTCTTTTTTGTTGAATGATTCTTGTGATCTACTCATTTATTGTTTTTATTTAAAAAAGTTTGTTTTGCCTTGTTGTATTCTGCTTCAAGGTCTTTAAATACCTGGCTTACTTTGGTTATTTTTTTCACTTTAGCTGCGCTGGCTCCGGTAAAAGCAAAGCCATGGCTTAGCTTTCCCTCGTAAGCCGATTTCAAAGCTTCAGCAATACAAAATTCAGTTGTATCAGGATTGCAAGAACTGATGCAATGATGTTTACAAATATCGGGTTTTCTTTTTCCTTTTTCAGCTTCTTCGAGAAATTTATTGTGAATAGTTCTTCCCGGCAGGCCCACAGGACTCTTTATGATCCTGATATCTTCCTCCCTGGCCTCCACGAAAGCCTTCTTAAACTCCTCTGATGCATCACATTCTTCAGTGGCTACAAATCTGGTTCCCAATTGAACAGCTGAAGCTCCAAGCTGGAAAAAACGATATGCATCTTCACCCGAATAAATACCTCCGGCAGCAATTACCGGGATGTTTTTCTTGTGATCCTTTTCCAGGTCTTTGGTTACTTCCAGTACTTCAGTAACCAGATTTTCAAGGCTGTGCTCACTCTTCTCAATGTCTGCCGGCTTAAACCCAAGATGTCCTCCGGCTTTAGGGCCTTCCACCACAAAGCCGTCAGGCAGGTAACCATAATTCTGTAACCATTTTCTGCTGATAATTTTTGCAGCGCGTGCGGATGAAATAATGGGGATAAGCTTGGTTTTCTTTTGCTTGTCCAGGTATTTTGGGAGATCAAGTGGCAGTCCGGCACCTGAAAATATAATGTCGATACCTTCCTCTATGGCAGTTTTTACCATATCCTGAAAGTTGGTGATCACTGTCATGATATTCACTCCCAGCACACCTCTGGTGAGCTTCCTGGCCTTGCGTATCTCTTCCCGCAATGTATCAATATTCCTCTTTCTGTAACTCCCTTTAGCTGAGGGATTGGTTAGCCCAATGGCTACTGACGAGATAATGCCAATGCCTCCCATATTTGCAACTGCTGATGAAAGACCTGACAGGGAAACCCCTACACCCATACCACCCTGAACGATAGGTACAGCTATGTGGAGATTGCCGATATTAAATGGCTTCAAATTGATAATAATTATACTGTTTTTAGTTTCCTGTTTATATCACAATACAAACAGGGTAATTCATAATATTATACTGAACTGCATATGAAATAATTCTGAGATTTTCTGCCTCTGTGTTACCATTTGATAAGCAGTTCAACACCCGGCAAAGATAGTGATATTTTAATCGCGGCACTTAAAAGACTCTTAAATAGATTGAATTCTATGCATCAGCTTGTTAATGTTTTTAAAACTTTATTTTGTGGTAATCATTAGCATCAAAGATCACCTCATCCTTAAGCTTCTTAATTTTCAGCGCCAACCGGATGAATACATTCAGATTTCTTTTTCTGAGATACTCCATGGCCGGTTTATAACCGTTGACGGCATCCGCCAGCACTGCCAGCAGATTGTATTTATATAAAGCCAGCCACTTGCGGGCATTTTCATCATCATATACGGCATAATGAAAAGCCAGCAGATGGTTGAATTTATGCTTTTTAAGCCACTCTTCCGCATCTCTTTGCCCCATCAGGCAGGCAGTCAATGCAGCCAGTTCGGGGTAACCGTTATCCAGCAACCATTGGTGAATCTTTGTGTTATGACCCACTGCTTCGCCAAAGGCAACGAGTATTTTCGGAGGGTATTCTTTCATTTTGTGATGTGTAAAATTACATGCTTTCCGCTATAACGTCAATTTTTCGGGCCAGTTTCCGGTCTTTTTCTGTAACGGTATCACCATGATCATGCGATGTCAGGCTCACAGATACTTTATTATAGGAGTTACTCCAGTTGGGGTGATGTTGCATTTTTTCTGCTTCAAGCGCTACCCTGGTCATAAAGCCAAAAGCCTCACTAAAATCCTTGAATTGAAAATCACGCTTCAGTTGATTGTTTTCTTCTTTCCACATAGTTGTATGAGTTTTAAATGAATATCAGTCAAACGCTTCAGCATCTATGCCCAGATCTTTTACTCTGCCGGCAATTTCCAACATTACATCATAGGGCACCTTCTGAATGGTGTGGCTGGGCGTGGCTCTGTCAATAGAATAGAGCATAACCTTTTTAGGTTGTATGTCTGAAATGTGTTTTAACCATTTCTGCACTTCTGATTCAGTGGTGTTATCCACATTTTCACCCAGATGATCGCCTCTGAGAAACATCGACTGTATAAAAAGCTTGCCGTTAAAGCGTTTTAGATTTTCAACAATCTCATCCAGATGAATGTTTGCTGGCGGCTGGTTTATCAACCGGAATAATTTCTCAGAACCGGCATCCAGTTTCATAACATTATTCTCTATCTCAAGCAGAGTTTTAAATACCCTGGGATTATGCAATGTGGTGCTGTTGGAAAGTACTGTAACTTTCGTGCCTGGCACGAACCGGTTTCTCAGCTGTTTTACATCCTGCACAATTTCAGTAAATTCAGGATGCATAGTGGGTTCTCCATTGCCTGAAAAAGTAATGCTGTCCGGCTGAAGGTGCCGGTCATGCAAGTCCAAAAGGCGGCTTTCCAACGACTGGTAAATATTCTTTCTGCTGTTGAAGCTCTCCATGGAGCCATTAACCATAACATTGTTCCAGCCAACCTCGCAATAAAGGCAATTAAACGAGCATACCTTCCTGTTTTCAGGCAATACATTTATTCCTAACGAAATGCCGAATCTTCTGCTGTTGACCGGACCGTAAACTATACTGTTATATAATACACCTGGCATAATTTTAATAATATTTGAGCTGAAACAAAACCGTCTGACGGTATGTTTAACAGCGAAGCCAAAAAATTAAACAATAATCCTTGCGATTATTAATTTTTTGAATGACAAAAGTATTGTTATTTTTGGAACAGAAATATGAGTAAGTTAGACGATATAAAACGGCCTGTCGAAGAGCATTTTGCAGCTTTTGAGAAGGAGTTTAAAGGATTGCTGAAGTCGCCTGTGCCATTGCTTAATGTGGTGCTCCGGTATTTGGTAAGACAAAAGGGTAAACAGATGAGGCCACTCTTTGTATTCCTCTGCGCCAGGGTAACTAATGATATTAATGAGCACACCTACCGGGCCGCCTCTATGATAGAACTTTTGCATACAGCCACACTGGTACATGATGATGTGGTAGATGATTCCTATGAGCGGCGGGGTTTTTTTTCAATTAATGCTTTGTGGAAGAATAAGATATCTGTGCTGGTGGGAGATTTTCTATTGTCGCGTGGCTTGCTGCTGGCGCTGGATCACGAAGAGTATCAGTTATTACAGATATTTTCCGTCGCCACAAGGGAAATGAGTGAAGGCGAACTGTTACAGATTGAAAGAGCAAGGAAGCTTGATATAGATGAGGATACTTATTTTGATATAATTCGCAAGAAAACGGCATCTTTAATAGCTTCCTGCTGTGCTGCCGGAGCTGCATCTGCAGGTGGAGATGTTCAGGATATAGAACGTATGCGGCGCTTTGGCGAAAAGGTGGGAATGGCTTTTCAGATAAAGGATGATCTTTTTGATTATGAAAAAACCAACAAAACCGGTAAGCCTACAGGTACTGACCTTAAGGAAAAGAAAATGACCCTCCCGCTGATTCATTATCTGCATAAAACCGACAAAAAAACCAGGAGAAAAACCATACGTAAGATCAGGAAGCATAATGAGAACCCTGATAAGGTGAGGGAGATTATTTCATCGGTTTATGATAATGGTGGCATAGAATACGCCAGACAACGTATGATCGCATTTCGTGATGAGGCTCTGCAGATACTTCATGAATTTCCTCCTTCTGAAGCACGCGATTCTTTGGAAAAACTCGTTAATTTTACCACCGAAAGAAAATATTAATTCTGAAAAAGTTTTTTTCTGATGGAAAATAAGAATAGTGTCATCGGTTTATTGATGATACCACTTATAGTGTTGTGTTTCTGTTCCTCTGTACTAGGGCAGGAAAAACCGGATTCTGTTTATGTGGACACTGTTACTACATACTGGTCCAATGATACCGTTAAATTCACCGGTCCGGTGCTTATGCCTGATTCCGTGAAGCATGGCTTATGGACAGGCTACTTCAAAAACGGGCAGAAAATCATTGAGGGAAAATATCACCAGGGCGAAAGAACCGGCAACTGGAAGTCCTGGACAGTTAGCGGTCAGATAAGAGAAGATCTGAATTACGAAAACGGTCCCTGGCTGGAATACAGCCGTAAAGGAAAGTTGATGGTAAAAGGCCAGGTGGAAGACAGTGTGAAGCAGGGGAAATGGGAGTTTTACGATGGAACCGGTCAATTGAGAGAGATAGTAAACTTCCGTGGCGGTACGCGGCATGGGGAGAATAATCGGTGGTATGCCAATGGACAAAAAGCATTTGAAGGGGTGTACAAGGACGGCAGGATAGAAGGCATGGCTACCTGGTGGTATGAAAACGGCAATATGCAAATGAAAGGTAAGTCCATAGCCGGGCTGCAGGACAGCATCTGGACATTTTATCATGAAAACGGTCAAAAGGGATCAAAGGGCCTGTTTGTTAATGGCAAACCACACGATGAATGGACCTACTGGTACGAATCAGGAAAGAAACTGCGTGAAGGCAAATGGGATATGGGCCTTAAAACCGGTATCTGGACAAACTGGTACGAAAACGGGCAAAAACTTCAGGAAGGACGCTTTGAAAAAGGTTTGGAAGAAGGGCTGTGGAAATCATGGTGGGAAAACGGGCAGCTAAAGGATACAGGTACTTTTAAAGATGGCGATATGGAGGGAGAATGGAAAGGCTATCTGCCCGATGGCACTCCGGAATATGTAGCACATTATAAAAACGATAAGAAGCACGGATTATGGATCACTTATTATGAAACCGGAGTAAAGCGGTTTGAAACCATGATGCGCAAAGGGTTAAGGCATGGCAAAAGCATCAGGTACTATCCTGGTGGAAGAGTTAATCAAAAAGGTGAATATAAAGAAGGTGACAAGCACGGGAAATGGTATTTCTATTCCGGCTATGGTGCACTGATCAAAGAACAGGAGTTTGAGGAAAGCAAACCAGAAGGTGAATTCATCGAATATTTCCCCAACCGGCAGGTTAAAGTGAAGGGGCAGTATAAGGATTTTGCCAAACACGGAACCTGGATTTACTACGATCAGCGTGGAAACGTGCTGCGGAAAATAGAATACAAAAACGGGGAAATGACCGGGCGGCCTATTACCCCCAACCAGCCGGATAATAGGAATAAGCGCGAAGCACCAGGCAGCGGATTCTGATCGTGTGAGCGGGCAAGTTTTGTAGCTGCCCCATTCACGTGTACGGGCAAACGCAATTAGGGCATCCAGCAATATTCAGACAACAGGATATAGTGGCACCTTCAAGGTTTTTGAAACCTTGAAGGTGTTTTCATATAATCCGCCAGGAGATTTTCCCACAGCCCTTAAAACCTCAGAGGATGCATTTAACAGGAATAATCAGGAATTTTTATTAATTTTGGGATAACCGCTGAATCTGCATATCTCATAACATGTGACAATCTGATGGTTGATACACTTAAAAGGTAGGAAAGGAAAACGATTCATGAACAAATACGATCCGCAAAAACATCACCGCCGCAGCATTCGCCTCAGGGGATATGACTATTCAAAGGAAGGCTTGTATTACATCACCTTATGCGTGAACCACCATGCCTGTTTATTCGGGCAGGTTGTTAACCAAAAAATGATATTAAATGATGCCGGTAATATGATACAGGACCAATGGAACCGGTTGCCGGGTCGGTTTGGAAACATCTGCCTTCATGAATATGTTGTAATGCCCAACCATTTCCATGGGATATTGGAAATCACCGGGATTCAACCCATTCATAACACAAACGATACGATAACAATTAACCGTAGGGGCAACCCTTGTGGTTGCCCCCCAACGGGGTCAAAACGATTGGGAGACATGGTGGGGGCATTTGAATCGATTACCACGGTTGAATACATTCGTGGTGTAAAGCAAAAGAAATGGCCGCCATTCACCAAAAAATTGTGGCAACGGAATTATTGGGAACACATTATCCGACATGAAAAATCATATCAGCGGATTTCCGATTATATCATCAACAACCCCGCAAAATGGGATTCCGACAAATTTAATCCATAATACAATGATACCCCATAGGGGCAACCCTTGTGGTTGCCCTAATTACATCACCTTATGCTTATGCGTGAACCACCATACCTGTTTATTCGGGCAGGTTGTCTTTACCTTTCAAAACCCACGTAAACCGGAATGGAATATGATCCGATGTTATAGGCCATTCAATTATATTTTTTTTCACGGTTGGGTTTAATATTTCTAATTTTTATTTCATAATCAGAAAGTTCTGTTATTTCAGTTGTAAAAACTCCTTTGTATGTGACGATATTTTCTGTAGATTTAAATATAATATCCAATTCTCCCGTCAGCTTACTATTAACATCATATCTAAGCAAACCAGAATTTAAGACGATATTTTTTATTTTAGTTGAATGATTTGAAATGTCATCTGCAAAACCTATCCATCCCTGGATTTCAGAATCTTTTATTTCCAAATGCAAAGTTCTATCTTGCCATCCATTATTGTTGTTGAACTCAATAATTAGAGTGTCTTCCATAAAATAGCTTTCTACCTTATTAAATTCAAGAATTGAATCTATTATCAAGCCTTCACAAAAAATTTGGGTTTCAGTTACTTCACCACTTTCGTTGTATATTGTAACATATGACTCCTTATCCGAACATGCAGATAGTATTAACAAAAAAATATATAATCCAATAATTCTCATGTCATTATGGGCTGTAACGGCAGTCTCCCGAAATTCTCGGGACAGGCTGTCTAAAAACCACCGCTAAACGTTTCAGTTTTGCA
>CAYZDA010000086.1:0-1567 GCA_964477095.1 uncultured Bacteroidales bacterium
TGCTCTTTACCCGCCTTTTGCTATGACCTGAATCACGATCCCCTGGCCGGGAATTAATATGGTTTGTTCCAGGATACTTCAGGATATTAAATGTTATAGTGTAAACAACAAGACATGTATTTATTTTGAAAAATAAATCCCTAATTCCTTTTTTTTGAATATGCTTTTTATTAACTTGCAGTGCCTTATAATTGCATTGCTTATGACTTTAAAAACAAGTACCCTCACCATTGCTTTTCTTTTAGCATCCATTTCCCTGCTGGGCCAGCAAAAATTCAGAAAAAAGGAACAATTATGTGGATATTGGAATAACGGAAGTCCGTGAGGAGGGAAATCACATGTACGGACAGGATTATTTGAGCTATGGATATCCATACACCTTTTATGTTAAGATCGTGAACTATGGCAATATTCCTGTCGATTCCATTGATTTGAAATTAAGCACCTATTATGGCAATATTACTTTCAATGAAAAATGGACAGGTAATCTGGATGTAGGTGATACTCTTGAATACGAGTTTAATAATCAAATTACAGCTCCGCTTGGGGCGTTCGAAATATGTACAGAGGTAAATCATCCAGGAGATACAATAATGGAAAATGATACTCTCTGCGAAATATATGTAGGGGCAATAGGTAATATTGTTGAACAAAAAGTTATTCAGATAGAGGATATTTTTCCAAACCCTTGTGATGAATCTGCAACTATTTCTTTTTGGCTTGATGATTCCGGGGAATTAACTGTGTTGGTAACAGAGATAACCGGAAAGTTGATTTATTCAGAGCAAACATTTATGACACCCGGAAGACATCAGCTTAAACTGGATACAAGAGGGTACAAACCAGGGGCTTATATTTCTACTTTTCAGATAAATGATGCTGTCATACAACGAAAAATTCTTGTGAAATAGCAAGACATACCACTATGCTAATGTTGTATTGACATTTTAATTTGCATCCTTAAAGTATTTATTGTATTTTTATAAAAATTATATTGCTTTACCTAAATAGAAAAGTAACGTTCAGAAGTTGAATGCTTCAAATTAGCTGATATGAAAAAAATCCAAATTCCCTGTTTAACTTTGCTTATATCCCGGCAGCTATTTCCTTTGCTGCTTGTGATTGGCTTACTGCTTTCCTTTTCCTGCGAGAAGCCTGAAGACAAGCAGGACGATGATGACGATGAAAAAGAGCAGCTTGATTTAAAAACCGTTTGGGAAAATATGGTGTATAATGATTCTGCTTATGCTAATTATTTTCCTGCCCAATTCACAGACGATTATATGGTTTTTTGTTCTCGTGGACAATATGAGGTTAATCCCGGATTTGCAGTTTACCATAAAGAAACCGGAGAACGCCATCCCGCCTGGGACCATGAACCCGATTTTGATTTTTTATTACATGAAAATATTATGGATTTTGGAGTATGCGGAACCAATAAGGATGTTTTGTATATGCAACCCTCTCATGACGAACGTGTAATCGCATGGGATTTAAACACGGGCAACAAATTGTGGGTGAAATACTTAAATGATGCTGTTTATTATCATAAATCCAGTGTGTACGG
>CAYZDA010000086.1:1667-7987 GCA_964477095.1 uncultured Bacteroidales bacterium
ATGCTGTTTATTATCATAAATCCAGTGTGTACGGGTCAAATATCTTCCTGAGCAGAACAGATAAAAACAATACCTGGGCGGAGTTAATCGCGTTAGATGCCAAAACCGGTGCTGAGAAGGTAATTCTGCATGAAGAGGTCGCGGATGACTACGAGGATTTTTTCCCTCCTGCTGCTACTACATTGCCCAACGGTGATACTTTGCTGGTTTTTTCAAGACGGAAAAATAGAGGAGCGGAGAGCTTTGTGTATGCTTTTAATCTTACGGCTGACAGCCTTGTTTGGATAGCAGATAATATTAGCGGCGCTATACCTGCAAATGAAGGAATAATCGCGGATGGATACTATTTTTTCCAGGGGTTTGATATTGTAAGCTGTTTTGATTTGCAGACAGGAAATCTTTTATGGTCTGATGAACCGGTTGCCAATATAAATGATAATTTGACAGAAAGAAAGAACCTTTATGCCAACGGAAAATTATTTGTCAATAACAATTATGGAGAACTATTTTGCTATGATGTTAGTTCAGGCAATTTGCTTTGGGAAAACAAGGATTCACAGCTAAATACCCAGTTTCATTCAATAATTGGCTACTACAACGACCGCATTTACCTCAATGCCCATTTTAATTCCTCATTGCCGAAAAAGTACAGAAACAGCCTGCGTTGTATTTCCGCAAATACCGGAGAGGTGCTATGGACAACAAATGGCCCGGGGAAATCTTCACATTTGGGACCGGGCCTGAATATTGATGAGAATACAGGATGTTTATATATTACTAACAGCATTTCTGCCTTTTGCTATGACCTGAATCACGATCCCCTGGCCGGGAATTAATATGGTCTGTTCCAGGATACTTCAGGATATCAAATGTTATGATACACGGGAATAAATTACTTGATCAGGAATTTATTCCCGTGCTTTTGTTAACTTTGTGCAAGTCAAAAAAAAATCAAAAAAAGAAGAAATATGGCACTGGATAAACTTAATAAAGCGCTTGCTGCCGAGGTGGAATCACTGGAAGCTTCCGGCAGGGCCAAAGGCAAAGAAAATGTGGTAACCGGAGTTGTACACGCCAGAAACGGTAAAGGTCCCAGATACCTTTTGGAAGGCCATGGCGATAAGGAATTTTTGCGCATGAATGCCAATTCATACCTGGGTCTTTCACTGCGTGAAGATATGATTGAAGCAGAAGAAAAAGGCGCCAAAGAATTTGGTGTAGGCCCCGGAGCAGTTCGATTTATTGCCGGAACCTATAAATCGCACACAAACCTGGAAGAGCGTCTGGCAAAATTCCACGGACGCCAGGAGGGCATGATCTTCAGCTCTGCCTATGTCACAAGTATCGGGGTGATCTTCCCGCTTACTTCCAAAGAAACGGTACTGATCAGCGACGAGCTAAACCACAACTGTATTATTCAGGCTATGCGCCTTGGAAAACCAGCAGGGAAAGCCATCTATCCACACAATGATATGGCAGCCCTGGAACAGGCACTTGAAGATAACATTGGCAAGGCTAGGCGTGCACTGGTAATCACCGATGGCATCTTTAGTATGCGTGGTGATAATGCACCGCTGGATGAGCTGGTGGAAATCTGCAAGAAATACGATGATAAATACGAGGAAGGTGTGATATCCATCGTTGATGATTCTCATGGCGTTGGTGCCATTGGCAATACCGGCCGCGGCACCGAGGAGCATGTAAATACGAAGGTGGACATCCTGGTAGGTACACTGGGCAAAGCCTTCGGTGTGAACGGCGGCTACGTGGTAGCATCTCATGAAGTGATCCGCTTCCTGCGTGAAAATGCACCTACGTATATCTATTCCAACCCAATCACGGTTTCCGAATCCGAAGCTGCTATCAAAGCCATTGACATCCTGGATTCCGAAGAAGGAAAAATGATACTGAGAAACCTCAGAGAGCGTACCATTCAATTTGAAGAAGGCATAAAAGATGCCGGCTATGAGACCATTGAGGGAGCGCATCCTGTTGTGCCACTGATGACCCGCGACACAGCCAAAACCAAAGACATGGTGAAATTCCTGCTTGATAATAGTGTGCTGGCTACCGGCCTGGCATTCCCGGTTGTTCCTAAAGGAGATGAGGAAATCCGCTTCCAGATCTCCGGTGAACATACCGAAGAAGACATCAATTATGTGCTGGAAGTGCTGAGGAAGTATAATCAGAAATAAACCTACGATAAAAGACCACTTATTTCCAATGGTATTTTGCCATAGGAAAAAAAAAGCCGGATAAGTTATTCGGCTTTTTTCATAGGTTAAATTTGATTATTTACTTTTCTATAACGACCATCCACTCGCCGTCCACTTTTTCTGCTTTCTGCGAATACTCTTCAGTTTCACCATTACCATAAGTCGTTTTCAGGTTTACATCAGCCATGTTTCCTTCCTCGTTGATGTCCTCATTCAGGATTTCAATGGATTCAACACCACCTTTTTCTTCCAGTTCCTTCTGTCCTTCGCTCATGTAGGTTTTCACTTTTTCCTTTTCCTCTTCGGTTGCATCGTCATAGCCCTTGAGCATTTCCAGGGCGGAATCAATATTCCCTTCAGCATACTCTTCCATGAATTCCTTTGTGGTTTCACCAGGTGAATCGGTGGTTTCACAGGCTGTTGTAAATGCCATTACTGCGGCAATTACCAAAAATACTTTCAAAATGTTTAAATGTTTCATAATTCTAAAAATTTAAAAGGGTTTAATTTGGATATGTTTTCTTAAAAACGGGATTCAAAAAAATGCTGCTGGGCTTAATGAAATCTGATTCATATACAGCCACATTTATTTTATCATACGTTTCCACCAGATCGATACCGGCAGCGCGGTATGCACACCAAACAAGTTCGGTGCAGTAAAGTTCACTATTATCGGTATGGTCAAACTTCGAATCGAACATTATATGCCTGGAAAAATACTCTTTTGCTTTGGCCGCGGCTACCCTGCCGGCTACCCGGTGGCGGCTTTTGAGGCTGTAAACAGCAAAATCCGCCGACTTGTCAATGGAAAGAAAATCCGGGACTGTTTCCATCTTCACATATTCCGGCATGCCTGCTTCAGCCTCTCCCGGCACGGCATGCACCACAAAGGGCGTATCATTCTTAATGCAGATTAATCCTATGTGCGAATACTCCGAGTCTTTATCTCCAAGCAATACCAATTGGCTCACGAAACTTTTACCACGGCGCAGGATAAGATCGCCATCATGAAATTCAATATTATCGCTTTCGGTGTAATAATTAATGGTTTTTTGACGGGGATAAAAAAAATATAAGCCTGTGCCGGTAATTACAAATACCATGCTAATCAAAGCCACCATTCGGTAACGGGATATAAATGCAGTTACACTGGTCATCAGAAAGCCTTCTAATTATTCAGTAAAGATAAGAATAAATAACAAAAAAGGCAAATGATTAGCAGAAAGTTAATCTTCTGTGTAGATAACATGCATCACTGTTGTTCCTACTACATCCAGTGTTTTTGGATCCACATTTTCGATATTGTCTTCCAGGGTGTGCCAATGCTCGAAAAAAGAGGTTTTTCCTTCCTGGTCCAGGGCAATAATATCAATGGTAGGAATACCGGTAATCTGGTTGACATATAAATGATCATCAATTATTCCTCCAACCTGGTCATCGGTGAAATAATTTCCGTAGCCAAGCTTTTGAGCTGTTTTCCATACTTTATCCAGTATGTCAGAGGCAAAATACACGCTGGTTCCCTCGCGCGGGAATTTGGCATTTTCCACACCCACCATGTCCAGTAAAATTCCGTAGATAGCCGAATAATTGAACTCATGGGGATTTCTGCTCCAGTACTGGCTACCCAGTGCCCAGGTATCGGTGTTACCGGTGCGGGCCTGAGTGCCCTGTGGTTCGCCGTAGTCTTCCAGATCGAAGAAAATTATGTCAATTCCGATATCTGCATTTTGCTTTTGAAGATTTCTGGCGATCTCCATAAGCACTCCCACTCCACTGGCACCATCGTTGGCTCCGTCTATAGGCGTGTTGTGAAATGCAGGGTCTTCTTCCTGGTCAGCATAAGGTCGGGTGTCCCAGTGAGCACAAAGCAGGACACGTTTTTTCTTTTCCGGCCCGAATATACCAATGATGTTTTTGCCAGGCCTGGTTTCACCGCTGTATATAAATGCCTTAAAATCCTGCACGATAACAGTATCGGCATAGCTGCCAAGTTTATCAGCCAGCCAGTGGGCGCATTGTAAATGGCCCTGAGTGCCAGGTACACGTGGCCCGAAATCCACCTGCTTCTTTACGAAATAAAAAGCTGAATCGACATTAAAGTCAGGGATATCTACTTTAGCTTTCTTCTGTACCTGTGCCGGTTTTTTCTTATCCTTCTTAGGTTGGTCATCGCCGCAAGCGGAAAAAAGCAAAGCAGCTGTTATTATCGATAAAAATATATTTTTCATTTTAAATCTTTCTATGTTTCAACCAATGTGCCATTCCGCCCCCTGTGGGGTATCGGTCACCGTAATATTCATTTGTTTTAATCCGTCTCTGATGCGGTCGGCAGTAGTAAAGTCCTTGTTTTTCTTTGCTTCCTGCCTGATGTTTAGCAGCAAATCCACTACTCCTGCCAGTTCATCACCACCTGAAGCATCGCTTTGTTTATCTTCCTTCACCAATCCCAGGATTTCAAATACGAACAGATGAAACAGTTTTTGCAGTTCAGCCAGGTCTTCTGCAGTCAGTGAAGCCTTCCCGGCATCCACCGAATTAATGGCCCTCACCGCGTCAAAAAGATGTGCTATGAGCACCGGGCTGTTAATATCGTCATTCAGCGCGTGATAGCATTTCTCATTAAATGCATTCACATCGAAATCCGATTTATCCCCTGCTGTAAGTCTTTCCAGGGTTTCAGTAGCCGCCAGCAATTTATTTAGCCCCTTTTCAGCAGCCTGCAATGCTTCATTGGAAAAATCGATTGTGGAGCGGTAATGCGCCTGCAAAATAAAAAACCGCACCACCATTGGCGAATAGGACTGTTTCAGCAGTTCATGGTCACCACTAAAGAGTTCATCCAGTGTAATGAAGTTCCCCAGCGATTTACTCATCTTCTGCCCGTTGATGGTAATCATATTGTTGTGCATCCAGTAATTTACCGGATCTTTGCCATTGGCAGCAACAGATTGCGCTATTTCCGACTCATGATGAGGGAATTGCAGGTCGAGCCCGCCACCATGGATGTCGAAATTGTCGCCCAGGTATTTTTTCCCCATGGCCGAGCATTCCATGTGCCAGCCCGGAAAACCTTCGCTCCAGGGAGAGGGCCAACGCATAATATGTTCAGGTGCTGCTTTTTTCCATAAAGCAAAGTCGAAGGTATGCCGCTTTTCCTGTTGACCGGCCAGATCGCGGGTGTTGGTCATCAGGTCTTCTACCTTGCGCCCCGATAATTTCCCGTAATTGTGGTCTTCATTATATTTTAAAACATCAAAATATACCGATCCTTCGGACTCATAAGCATAACCCGATTCCAGTATCTTTTTTACAAATTCGATTTGTTCAATGATATGTCCCGAAGCTGATGGCTCAATGCTTACCGGTAAGGTGTTGAGCTGATCCATGTTTTTATGATAGCAACGACTGTAATAGTGCACAATTTCCATGGGCTCAAGTTGCTCTATCCGTGCTTTCTTTGCAATTTTGTCTTCCCCTTCATCTGCATCATTTTCCAGGTGTCCCACATCAGTGATATTACGGACATAGCGCACCTTATAACCCAGATGCTTCAGGTAGCGAAACAGCAGGTCAAATGTAATGGCCGGACGGGCATGACCCAAATGCGCATCGCCGTATACTGTGGGTCCGCATACATACATGCCTACGTTTGGCGGATTCACCGGTTCAAACAATTGCTTTTTGCGCGCCATCGAATTATAAATAAATAGCTGATTTTCCATTACAGTTCTTTTCTGCTGATTTCTAATTATCCGGCAAAATTAACGGTTTTTGCGCAATGGTCAATGATCAATTGTAAGTTATGAATTATGAAACCTCCATGTTTGCCTTAAGCACACAAGAAGTTGACTAAAGTTAAGCTATAACATGGGGTTCCATAGTACCGTTAAAATCAATTTAGACATATGAATTGTTTGATTACCGGATTAGATAATTCTTTCGGGTAAGTTGCATGCTATTGGCATTATTCGCGGAAGCCCTCTTTAATTATCATGTATTGAATGTTTTATTTGATTTTGCGTGTAAAATATATTATTTTTGATATAACCTATTTGATAAAATTTAATCATCTAAAAAAATATTGCACCACATAGACACATA
>CAYZDA010000087.1:0-7857 GCA_964477095.1 uncultured Bacteroidales bacterium
TGAGGCGGGACGCGGCAGGGCGTAGGCGGAAATCCCCGTGGTGGCGAAGGCTTAGTGGCTGCATTGAGGCAACAGCGACCTCAGGAAGCTCGTTGTCCTCAATTGCAGCCACTGCCTGAGAGACCGCGGGATTGGAGCCGAAGACCGTCTGCCGCCCAAATAAAAATAACCGTCATTCACCATTATTCAGCATTGTCAATTTGCTGTCCGATTGTTTTGATCTTTTGCAGCATGGCGCTGATTATATCAGCCCCGGTGATCCAGGTTTCAGACAGGTAAATGCTGATGAATGAATGGTTGTGGGTTTCCGGGATGAATTCGGGACGCACATGATTCAGGGAGAAATGTAGATTATTGTAAAGCTTTAGTGATGTGTGAATTTCTTCCAGCAGGCGGGGGTTTCCGGAAAGAGCACCCGGGATTTTCCAGTTGGTGCTTACGGTAACAAATGTTGAATCAATCGATCTGATGCCGGTGCTTTTGCTGCCAAAGCTGAGTCGGTCGAGGATGTCTTTTTTGCGCATATCCAGCTTAATATCTTGTGGGAGGCTGCTTTTCCTGAATGCACCGCAGTATGTGTTTAACAGTCCTGCAGTTCCATAATGGTCGCTGTGCCATACAAAATATGCTGCCGGGTCTTCTTTGTCAATGATCCAGGCTTTTCGCTTGTATTTCTGCCGGTTCTTGCGAAACGCGGGTTCGGGATAGGCCGATTCAATGAAGTTCAGCTCAAGCTTATTTGCTGCAGCGTATTCTTCTAAAATTTCCTGATTGGATTGATATTGCATATCTGATGCGTTAAAGGGATTATCATTCCACCACTGTAATGGTGACTGTTTTTACATCTGTTTTTAGGCCACTGTGAGCGTGGAGGTCCACAATGTGATCACCAACGATCTCATAAACATGAACAGGGTTTTCTTCGCTACCTACGCTCATGTCGCCAAAATTCCAGGAGTAAGAAGCAGCATTTTCTGACAGGTTGGTAAATTTCACTTCCTGACCTACCCTGGGAATTTCAGGTTCCCAGGTGAAGTCAGCTTTGGGAGGTTCGCCGCAGCTCATAATCATTATAGCAAGAGCAGAAACTATTAGGATTTTTTTCACGATGAAGTAAATTTTATCTTTATCAGGGTTTAAAAATCGTAATATGTGGCAGTTGGATAGTTTTGTAATTTGCGGAGATTTCCACAGTTGAATTATTTTTGTTTATCTTCCATCAGCACGCGAAATCCTACGGTGGGCGAGGGGGCGTCAAATTCCATGGTAGCCTCGTTACGGATATCGTAGCCGTAGTTTCTAAAGGAACCGCCAACTGCCAGCCCGGCTTCTGCCACCATTTCAGCCACGTTGCCGTTCAGGTTGTAAAGTCCGGCTACTCCTGGCTGATATGATTTGGCTGGGGCTGTGATTTCTGCATTCAAGTCGTGGTCCAATCCATGATAACCGCTTTTAATATCAATTCCATTGTTACTGCTTTCGGATATCTGGCTATTTCTAATTGTTCTGAAATTTGCCAGGTATTCGCCTTTTTCATTTTGAAGGAAAGGGTTTTCCCATGCATACTGTCTGTGGTGGTTTCCTGCCTGCGCAGCTCTGAGCCATTCGGCACGTGTTGGAAGCCGGAAAACAACTGTCTCACCCTGATTTTCGGCATTGTATCTTTCAGTGAGCCAACGGCAGTACATTTGTGCTCCTTCATGACTTACATTCACGACAGGATAATCTGCATAAGCTTCGTGGCGCAGATAATACCTTACATATTTTGTATATGCAAACTTTAATTGATCCCAGGCAGTGGTATCCGGCAAAGCCTTTTTGTACATTTCGTCTTTGCCCTGTGCTTTTAAATCACTGAGAAATGCCAGGTATTCACCATTAGTCACTTCGGTTTTTCCAAGCCTGATAGCAGGTACCTGCACACTGTCTTCACCGATAACGGCTATGCCTTCAGGTATTTTAACATATTGCCTTATAAGTTCTTTGGTGATCTTTGTTTCATCTTTTTTAGCGGCAGCGATCAAGAGCAGACCGGCCACAATTGCTGCGATTAAAATATAACTGGATTTCTTCATGGTATGGAGGATTTAGTGAACATAAACTAAAACGCTGAATGGAAACTTTTTATTCTGTAAATATAAGAATATTATTATTCTGTGGCGCATCTTATTCGAAAAAAGTTCCGCTTCTGGCAGTTTCTTAAAACTATTATTAGCTGTGCGTGGGTTTTAAACAGGCTATAAGACTAATTATCTGAATCATTTGCCCCTGGTTTTTATTCCACATCAATCCAGTCTATTAAGGTTCCATTACATTCGGGGGCATTGGGGCAACTTATAAATTCAAATCCGTCTTCATTTTTAAATACTTTAAAATCACCCACAGTGATTATTTTACCACAATGAATACATTCCTTTTTGTCTGTGAGTTCAGGAGGATCTAAAAAAGGATAATTTTTCTCAAAATATTCCTGTTTGTCGTGAATAATAATTTCTTCCATGATAAATAGATTTATTGATTAGTCATTGTTTATTAAAGTTTGATTTGCCTGTAATTGCATATCGGGGCGTTTAAACATTTGGTGAATGAGTAAATCGCAATTCATTTCTAAAGCCTTATCCATTACCTTTTCGGTCAGGTCCAAAAGATTTTTGCCATCAACAGTTACAAAATGATTATAAAGATTTTGGTTCTTTTTAAATTTTACAAAGTCAGGACAGGAAGTGCATAAATTCATTTTGCTTGCAATATCTCCTGCTTTTATTTGCATGAATCTTTTTTTCAAGATCTGGAGTTCATTTTTAGCAGCAGGTATATCGCATACAGGAAGCTTACCCTTGTATAATTCCCTGGTAATATGTGGGAGATTTTTTTTAGTAAATGAACTTTTGCTTGATAAAACTGCAATTGAAAACCAACAATCCAGATACCAGGAAGGCCCAATTAAGTAGAAATGGTTATTGACTTTATAACCAACCAGATCCTGGTTCAGCTTATCCATGTTTAATTTATCTGCCATGGTCATTGTTTAATTCCATTTGTACACGTTTTCGCCAGTATTTCTGCATTTTTTCCACTTTGGCAGGACTCATAATAATCTCCCATAAAAATGCCTGTTGAGAAGTTGCCCAACCGGTTAACTCTATTTCTTTATATTTCTTATAAGTTGGTGATAAATCTAACCAGTTCATACTGAAAATAAACTGCAAACTGTATATGGCTAATTCTCCTGACCATGCTAATTGAAACGGGCAGGTATGTGTATTCGTCATTGCAGTGTCGGGTATTTGTTCAATCAGGAACTTTGCAGTTTGAGTGGGGTTCTGGCTTAAAAAAAAATTCCAGTGAGGATTGGTGGTCATAACGCAATATTCATGGCCACACTTGCCATCCGTGCAATATTGTCCTCCGCCAAGGCAACCGTTTATTTTTTTCAATAAGCTCCATTGGTTTTCGAGTGATAAGTTTGCGAAATTCTTTAATCTTTCGTTTAGCAGTTCAACTCTTAATTTTTCTTTTATTCGGGCGATTTCCCGGATGGAATCATCAAGCGCTTTTTTTAATACTACTATTTCGTGATTAAGAGAATCTATTTTGTGCTTTATTTGCCTTTCAAATTTTCTCTGCTGTATCTTAGACCTTTTGAAATCTTTCGATAATTCAGTTTCGATGATCCGTAGTTCAGTGATATAGCCAACCTGATCATCGTGTTTTACTCCCCAGTATCCGCCTTTATAATCAATTAATACTACCGTATCATTTTCAGGTAGTGTTAGTACTACTTTGCTGAAGGGAGCCGGGAGTGTTTTTATTTTTGTAGTCTCTCTTAATACTGCTATTGGTAAGTTTTTGTTTTTTGCGTTCTTTCTAAGAGTATGAATATCTTCAAACCTGCTATTCTGAGAATAACCTATTGAATTCAAAAAGAGTAAAACAGAGAGGAAAAAAAACTTCATAGTCAAAATGTTTTTTATAGATATTTTGAAATAATTTTTACCAGCATCCCCATCCCAAAACTTCCATCACGAAAATACGCTTTGCAAAATAATGATTGTTTTCGTTATAATGACGCAGCATCCCGTTGGCAAGAGATGAGGGGGAAATATTCCCTATAGCTTTCTTTGCGTTAAGATAGTTTAGGATCAGCGAATCAGATTGCTTGACTGAATTCAGTGCAGCGCAAAAGTTTTTACCTGTCATTGTTGCTTCACCATGATTTGCTTTCCCTAACGAGTCCAAAACGGATCCCTGTTCGGTTATAATGATATCAGGTCCAAAAGAATGTCTGCTCATGGAATCTGTAGAGTTAAAGGTATCTTCACTGTATTGGAGAGATATATCTATTGTCCAAATACTAATAGGTTGGCCGTTTGCAACAACAATGAGGTACGCTCTGAAAGAGCCCTGAAATTCATCCTTCAGAAAATTATCAAAATCGAGAACTATATCATTTAAGGTATGGGTTTGCTGTTCACCCAATACCTTTTCAAACTTCCGTACATGTTCATTTCTGCTGTTACAGGAAGATATTGCTATAATCAGAAATAAAGCAAGAATCTTCGACATGGTTTTGTGCTTTAATTGTTGACTTGTTCCAGACGATATTTATCATTGCTTAAGTATCTTTCCCTGCTGTTGGGTTTTGTCAAGCATCAAACGATAAATATACATGCCTTTGGCAATTCCATGCAGACTGATCTTTTCATTGCTGCTCACCAGCTTGCTGATCACAGGGCGCCCCTGCATATCATAAAGCTCAAACTGCATGTCACTGAATCTTTTCCCGGGATAATCCAGCTGAAGATACTCAGAGGCCGGGTTAGGAAAAATCTGTACAGTAGCCAGGGCTGATTCTTCCACTGATGACATATTATGTGTTGAATAATAAAGTGTGTCTTTTCCTCCAAATACCCATGATGAAGTGCTATCATCCCAAATATATTCCTTCATATGCAATTGCTTATGCTTAAAATCGGTTTCAGAAGCTAAATGAGGTAGTATCAGGTCAATGAATAAGTAGCTATTATCATAAGCATACTCCATCTTACCCAAAGGTTTCCATGTGTTGTTAATCCATTCATAACTAAGAATCTGAGCCTTATTTCCATTGGTGTCATAAACATTTTCCTCTTTATATTTCATTACCCACTGGTTATTTAAAGGCTCCCACTCATGATTGATTTGTTCTGTCAACTGTCCATTATTGTTATAAGCGAATTCATGCCAGGTTATACCTTCCCACTGGTTCTGCCCCGTTCTGCTATATATTCGTTCATTTATCAGATTATCATTTGCATCATACTCTTTTACACTTTTATAAACCTCGTTCCATTGTCCCATAAAGTGATAATACCATAATATTTCGGTATTGTTTCCTGCTGCACTATAGCTGTAAATGGATTTCATATGCTTTTCCCACTGGTTTGCATTTTTTTCGTAGTTTAATATCTCCATTAGCCTGGCAGTACTGTCATAAGTGTATTCCTGTTTATACTCCTCCATCCATTGGCTGGTGGCATCTATCCATTTATAACTGATGATTGAGTTAAGCCTTTCAAAACAGTCAAAGGCATATACCTGTTTAAATGCCAGTGACCATTGGCCCTGCACTTTATTTAAATAGGTATAGTGTTCAGCAGGAACAGTGCCCGAATAGGTATATACCTCTTTGCTTTCATGAAACCATTGGCCTGAATTTAAATCCAAAGCAATAAAAAGTGAACTGTCAAGCCTTTGCATCAGGAATCGCTCACTTGATTGATTTTTAAAATTGGGTTGGCTCTTCAGGGAGGTCGTAAAAACACATACTGACAGGATAACCCAAAATAGATGAGGTTTTTTCATAATTATAAATGTATAAGTAAAAATCCTTTCATTTCCACAGCTCCGCCCTCTCAGCTACATGATCTGTTTACCGGATCACACAGTAAGCAGGTTATTTTCAATTCACTAAGATAGAAAATTAATCACAGGAAATGTTAAATGCTCAACATTTTTTATTCACATTATAAAATGCGCCCGGCAAAAAAAAGCCCGGCAGGTACCGGGCTCTCCGTGATTGATCGGTTTTGGGAATTTTAGACCGTACCCTGTGCGATCATAGAATCGGCAACTTTAACAAAACCGCCGATGTTTGATCCTTTCACATAGTCAATGGTTCCGTCGTCGCGTTTACCATACTTCACACAAGTTTGATGAATGTTTTTCATGATCGTGTGCAGGCGGTTATCCACCTCTTCACGGCTCCAGGGCAGGCGCATGCTGTTTTGGGTCATTTCCAGTCCTGATACTGCAACACCACCGGCGTTAGCAGCTTTTCCAGGTCCGTACAATACGCGATTTTCCTGGAACACGTGAACTGCTTCAGGAGTACATGGCATGTTAGCTCCTTCTGACACCACAAAGCAACCGTTGCCTACCAGTGTTTTTGCTTCTTGCTCATTCACCTCATTTTGGGTGGCACACGGAAGAGCAACATCACATTTCACTGACCATGGGCGTTCACCTTCATGATACTCCGCACCATATTTGTCAGCGTACTCCTTAATACGGCCACGCTTCACATTCTTCAGGTGCATTACATAATCCAGCTTCTCACGGTCAATACCGTCTGGATCATAAATAAAACCGCTGGAGTCGCTAAGCGTTACCACTTTGCCGCCCATCTCGTTAACCTTTTCAGTAGCAAACTGTGCCACATTACCACTACCTGATACCGTAACCACTTTGCCTTGAAATGAATCATTCCGTTGCTTCATCATTTCCTCGGCCATGTACACAGCACCATAACCGGTAGCTTCAGGACGAATGAGTGAACCGCCCCAGTTTGGAGCCTTGCCGGTAAATACCCCTGTAAATTCGTTCTTCAGGCGCTTGTACTGCCCGAACATGAATCCTATTTCGCGGCCGCCCACGCCAATATCACCGGCAGGAACATCCGTGTTAGGACCAATATGCCGGAACAGTTCCGTCATAAAGCTCTGGCAGAAATGCATCACCTCATTATCAGATTTGCCTTTCGGGTCGAAATCCGATCCTCCTTTTCCACCGCCCAGGGGCAGCGTAGTGAGTGAATTTTTGAACACCTGCTCAAAGGCCAGGAACTTCAAAATTCCCAGGTTCACAGTAGGATGAAAACGCAGCCCTCCTTTATATGGGCCGATTGCACTGTTCATCTCAATACGGAAACCACGGTTGATCTGGATGTTACCCTTGTCATCCTGCCAGGGTACACGGAAAATGATCACCCTTTCAGGCTCGGCAATCCGCTCCAGAATTTTTGCTTCCTTATACTGTGGATTCTCTTCAATAAACGGGATCAGAGATTCTGCAACCTCATGAACAGCCTGGTGAAATTCCTGTTCTCCCGGATTCTTGGCCTTGATAATAGCCATGAACTCCTCGACCTTCTGGTCGTACATGTTGTTTGTCATTACGCACCTTGGTTTAATTACACATAATTTAGATTGACTAAGCAATATTAGATATTAAAATCTTCATATCAAAATATTTATTAGAAATTTCAAAATTTAAAAAGATTCTAAGTAACAAATTCATTAAAAATACAGGTCAAGGCCGCAACCAGCCTTATTTTCACGATCTCATTCATTTTCACTCTGATGTTTTTTTTGGCGGCTTATCCGTCTGCGGCTGCAATCTGTGTCGTCAAAGCCAAGCTGCCATAACCCATGGACAGGAGCTCGCTTACGCTCCGCTCTGCCATGGGATGGCAGCTAAGCTTTGCCTTCCACAGGATTTTCGCCTCCGCCGGGCCGCGCACCCCGATAGATGTATGCTAATGAGTCAGGGGGCTAAAGCCCGAAGAACATTAGCCACATTAACCGTTGGCTAAAGCCA
>CAYZDA010000088.1:0-5199 GCA_964477095.1 uncultured Bacteroidales bacterium
CCGTAACCATAGCGGCTTCCGTATCCATAACCACTATAGCGGCCGGTCTCAAGCTCCACATCATTGAGCACCACACTCACATTAGGCATTTTTGTCTTATTCACCATATCATTAAGTGTCTCCAGTGCATTTTTGGGAGTGTAATTCTGACGGGTGGCATAAATAACAGCATCACTGCGGTTCATCATATATATGGCATCCGTAACCAGACCAATGGGCGGGGTATCAATCACAATATAATCATACTCCTCCTGGAATTTGTCTAATAATTCACCCATACGCTCTGTTTCCAGTAATTCTGAAGGATGAGGCGGAACCGGACCTGAGGTAATCACATACAGGTTATCAAAGCCTGTAAACTGAACCAGCTCTTCCCTTGAACATTTACCTATCAGATAGGTCGTTAAGCCGGTATCATTGGAAAGATTGAAATCATCAAACACCCGTGGCTTACGCAGATCAGCACTTATCAGCAGCGTTTTCTTACCGGATAAGGCCATAACAGAGGCCAGATTGATGGATATAAAGGTTTTGCCCTCACCAGACAGGGTGGATGTAATGGTAACTGTTTTATTGGTCTTTCCCGGAGTGTAAAACTGCAAAGACGTACGCAACGAGCGGAAACTTTCCGCCAGTACGGACTTAGGCTTGAGGATTACCGAAGTGTTGGAGGAGAGTTTTGAGTGATTAATAACACCCAGTAAGGGTACATTAGTGTTCTTTTCTATATCCTCATGCGTATGCAGTTTATTATCAAAAAAGTCGCGCAGCAGGATAATTACCAGTGGCAATAACAAGCCGATAATAAAGGCAATGGCATAATGCATCGAAGGTTTGGGGAACGTCATACTGGCAGAGCGTGCTTTTTCTATGATCCTGTAATCCGATACATTGGCGGCCTTTTCAATTCCCGCTTCTGCCCTCTTCTGCAGCAGGAAGGTATATATCTGGTCATTCACCTGATACCTGCGACGGATCGTTTCCATCTGCCTCTCCTTAAGCGGCAGGCTGCTGATCTCTGCCTGGAGCTCAACTATACGCTGATTAAGATCTCTGGTGGTAATTTTTGAATGCTGCACTATATTTTCCATATTCTCCAGCAAGGCCTGTTCTGCCTGTATGATCCTGCGCTCCAGCGCCTGCACCCGCGGGTCCTGCTCAGTGGAGGTAATAAGTAGTTCGGCCCGTTTACTGTACAGTTCATTAAGGTTTCCTACCAGCGAAGCCAGCATTTCATCTTCTATGCCAATGGTGGAAGGCGCAATGAGCGTCTTGTTTTTTTCCTTGCTTTCCCTGATGTAATTTTTCACAAACTGATAGTAACTCTGACTGAGCCGCTCCATAGCCTTCCGGCTCTCCAGCTCATTCAACTGCTTAAAGACAGGAGCTGCCTTATCGCTGATTTCCAGTATCCTGTTCTCCGACTGGAATTCCTGCAGCTTTTGCTCCACCCTTTGCAGCGTATCATTAAGATCATTCAGTTGTTCGTCTATAAAGCCTATAGTATTCACCGACCGTCTGTTCTTTTCCTCCAGGTTACTTTTCACATAGGCCTGCAAGAGGGCATTAACCAGATCGATCGCTTTCTCCTGATTTTTACCGGATTTGGATATTTTGAGTATATCGGCTTCCTGGCTTTGTTTATCTATTCCATAGCTGCCGTTTTGCCGGGTGGCTGCTTCCAGTGAATTGAATGTGATCCAGAATTCACGGTCATCATCCCCACTGATCTCACCATCGGAAAAATCACCATAATTTTCATTCAGGATCAGGCGAAAAGAACAGTGACCGGTAACATACCAGTGTCCGAATTTGATTTTCTTTTGCACAGGAGGAATATTAACAGCTCCCACCTCTTCCATCCGTATGAAATCATACAGGCTGCCTTCAGTACCGGAACCGTATTCAATCGTGAATGCATCAAGGTTGTCCAGCATTATGTGCATACTGGTGTTAACCAGCTGCACATGAGCGGTGTCGAATTCAATGATAAACGGGCGGTTCACATATACCTCATTGGGACGGAACTGTCCCTGCCTGATGACAGTCGTCTGCCAGTTCATCTCCTTCGCGGCTTCCTGCCGCATGCGAAATGACTGAAGGATGGCTATTTCATTCTCCAGGTTCACCTGCTGCCCGAACCACGGCCGCGTACTATTTCCAAAAAGAGCGGTTTGATCTTCATTATCACCGGAAGCCAGTATGGTGCCGGATGCACTGTATTCAGGCTCGGCATATTTGTTAAAGAGGTAAGCGGCCGTTAGCGCCACGATTATACTCAGGGCAAACCAGTACCAGAAGCGCAGGAACTTAAACAACAAAGCCTTAATATCTAAGCTGTCTTCCTGCTGAAACTGCTGCATATATGTGTTATCCGGTGTATACTGTTGATTGGTATTAGTGTTCATCTTATCTTTCTTGATCCTGTGAATACTATAAACATAGAAGCTGGAACCATCCTATTTTGTTCCCTGGTTTACAAAATTAATGATCAGAATAGTGGAGGAAACGGCCGAAAAAATTGTCCCCCAGGGTATGGTGGAAAAACCGGCTGTTTTAGCAAGTCGGTTGGGCTGTACATAGACTATATCGCCGGGCTGCAGGTAGAAATAAGGAGACTGAAGCACAGTACGGTTCGTGAGATCAAGTGAAACGGTGATTTCCTGCCCGCCAATATTCCTCACAACCAATACTTCCTGCCGGTTCCCATAGGGTGTCATATCCCCTGCTGCCGATATCAGCTCAAGTACATTCACCTGCGGCTGAAATACATAATAGGTACCGGGCTGTACCACCTCTCCCAGCAGGCTGATCTTGAAATTCACAAGCCTTAGCTGACCTGTGGCTCCCTTCAAATATTTATTCACCCTCTCCTGAAATATATTATTGGCTTCATTGATTGTCAGCCCGGAAAGCTTCATTGCCCCCAGCACGGGCAGGTGAACATAACCCGTATCATTAATCGCGTAGCTCGTAATATACAACTGCGGATCACCAATAGCTGATCCTCCCCCTCCTGCTCCGCCAAGCCTGTTATTGCTTCTTTCCGGGATAAACTCATCGGATTCTATATTAAAACTCTGTATATCCACATATACCATATCCCCCTGTTGCAGGCGGTATGGGGCAGGCAGTGTATCGTAATCCACTGCCTCACCGGGTTTATCCTGAAGGTAAACAAGGTTTTTCTGGGGTGTACAGGAAGCCAAAAACAATACTGTTGCCAGGGCAGGCAACAGCCATATTTGTCTTTTATGTTGCATAATCTGAATTTGCTTATAAGGACAAGCAAAGATAGAAAAAGTTTTGGAGTAATCAAGATATTTATAGCCGGAACCGCGAATTACGCGGATTTGGAACCGGTAATTGCGCTGATTTTATCTGATATGGTATTTACTGTGCTTAGAAACCAAGGTTAAACTGAAACCCAAAGGTGTGTTGTTCTCCGTGATAAAAAACGGGAGTGAATTTTTCAAGGTATTCTTCTGCAGATATTCCATCCACACCATGAGCTTCTGTAAGGGTATATTCATAGAACAGCTTAAAATAAACATTATTAAGCAGTTCCCAGGAAGAAGTCAAACCAATGCTTTGCTGCTCCCAGGTGATCTCATCCAAAACCGGCAGTTCGTCTATCTTTACCGGGTAATTTATATTATACTGATAATCGTTACCATGGATTGCATTTCGCCAGACAAATTCAACCTTAAATCCTGCCAGGGGCCGGCAGGCGGCAGCTAAAACATGCTCCCTGCTGTTATGGCCCAGGTAATGTCCCAGGTTAAAGTTGTTGGTGGCAAAAGTGGTCGTTTGGATACGGTGGGTATAAACCAGCGGATTGGTATGAGTAAATTCATAATTATATGAGATATTTTTAAGGGGCCAGTTATAAACCCTGGCACCGGCCTTGTAAGAAAGAAAATTATTCTCACCGGGATTGCTCACCCGCGTAATTGAAAATTCATCCACAAAGATGCTGCCGTAAACATGGGTATGCTTTATAAAACGGCTGCCAAGGTTTAAAAAAAGCTGGGAGTTCTGGTTCTGAATACCATGATTCAAGGTGTGGTCTATGGATTTAAAGAACAAAAAGGGGATCATATAGGCCGGATGAGCTCCTCCCAGGTCACTGTAAATGATGGAATTTCCAAAGGAAAAACTGCTGTGTGGCCAGGGATGGAAGCTAAACATATTGGCCGCTATGTTCTTGGGGCGGAACTTCTGCCTTGGTTCGCCAAACTGAGTAATATAGGATAAGGTGCTGTCCACAACTTCTGAAACCAGCCAGCCATGAATATAATCGAATTCAAACCAGCGCGCAGGCTTCATATGTAGTTTTATCATGGCAAAAGAAGGAGCACGGGAATCAATGATATTAGGTCCGTGATAGTGATCCCCCCACTGCAGTTGGTCTTTCACCAGGCCGATATTACCCCACTTCCAGGAATAGACTGCACCCCCGCGCATTTCGGAATAATCTCCACCAACTCTTCCCTTCCCGGCCCCTTTATAGGCACCTCCATCCTGACGGGTGAGCTGTCCGGGACGGCTCAGTATCTCTGTTATGCTGTTATCCCTGAGACTGGCATAGAACCCCCAGTTTTCTCCCACTGTGGCGTAAGCACGCAGTCCGCCCCAAAAATGGCGAACCGAACCATTGTCATTCATACGGTAATTAATGCCCCATACAGGTTTCACTGCTGCCATTAGCAGACTGTCCTTATATATAAAGCCGAGCTGCTTTACAGGTAAGGCACTGCCGGTTTGCCTCCCGCCATTCAAGCCGAACCGGCTCACCAAATCCAGTTTTTCTCCGCTGAAAGGGTTTGTGCTGTCAGCAGCAAACAAACGATATTCATCCATATAAAAATCCAGCCCGGCTTTCTGCCGCTTGTTCAAAAGGCTGCAGGCTTTACCGGCCTCATTAAGCTTTTCATATATCAACTGCTTGCTGTATGGTTTCACTGCTGAGTTGAGCGTGATGATTTTTTCAGCTGCCAGCTCATGTAGAAAATCATACACCCCTTCATTGGATACATGCTCAGGTATATGCTGACTCCTGATAATATTAAAAGCAGCAAGGGCTGCCAGTAAGAGTACGGTTTTTTTCATTAGACAAAGATAGGGAATTGTTCTGTTGTTTAATGTTCATTATCGCATCAACTTAATCTCGTAGAGGTTGGGTAGATTGGATGATTG
>CAYZDA010000088.1:5299-7745 GCA_964477095.1 uncultured Bacteroidales bacterium
CCATATCCGCTAAGTAAGCCACTTAGGCTTCAAATACAAAAATACACATACAATTGTGATTTACTGCCATTTAATATGCCTGCCAGGACTTTTAAATATTATAATAATGAAATTCCTATAATTTTTTAACATAAAAATTTGCAGAATCGTCGAAGAGTTCTTACTTTTGATATGCCAAATGATGGAATCAAATATCTAAACAAAATGATTATGAACAGATCAGATATTTCGTTGTTGGTAACATACGGCTTTAAAAATAACTAACCAACCCTAAAGGAATGCAACATGTTTACGCTTAAAACGCTTTCAAATTCCCGCTACAGGGCTTTGAAAGCCAATGGTAACGGTAACGGCAAATCAAACGGCACGGGTAATGTGGCATTGCGCAACCGTAAACGTCTGATCATAGAAGAATCCGGCAGGGAAGTCTATAAATTTATTAAGGAGCATGTGGACATTTGCAGCAGGGATAACCTTTTTATTTCAACCGCCACGCGGTTTAATATCCTTAACCAGGAAAAAGACAGCTACAAAAGTGTGGTAAACCTCAAAAGGCTTAACGACATCCGGCGCATAAACAAATTCCTGGAAGCTGTCAATGAAAAGCTTCCCACGGGAGGCCTGTATATCGGTTCGGTAGAAACATACTCACTGCGTAAACGCAGGATACTCGGAAAATTTCCTCCCGTAATTAACTGGATGCTTTATACAGTTGATTTTATCATCAAACGTGTATTCCCTAAAATAAAAGGTCTGCAAAAGATCTATTTCCTGTTTACCCGGGGCAATAACCGGGTTCTCTCCAAAGCTGAAACCTTCGGACGGCTTTATAGCTGCGGTTTTGAACTTAAGGAAGAAAAAGAAGTGAATGGACAGCTGTTTTTCCTGGTAAGCAAAAAGGATAAACCGGCCTTTGATTATTCACCTACTTACGGCCCACTCATCAAACTCAAACGGGTAGGTAAACACGGCAAAATGATCAGGGTATATAAGATGCGCACCATGCATGCATATTCCGAATACCTGCAGGAATACATTTTTAAAAAGAACAATATCAAAAATGGGGGTAAATTTGATAATGATTTCCGTGTAACTACAGTGGGTCGCTTCATGCGTAAATTCTGGCTGGATGAACTGCCCATGCTCATCAACTGGGCCAGGGGCGACATGAAACTTGTGGGTGTGAGGCCTTTGTCAAATCATTATTTTAATTTGTATGACAGAGACCTGCAGGAATGGCGGATCAAACACCGCCCGGGCCTTATCCCTCCTTATTATGCAGATATGCCGGAAACACTGGAAGAGATACAGGAATCGGAAAGAAATTATCTGGCTGCCTATGAAAAACATCCTTTACGTACCGACTGGGTCTATTTCTGGAAAGCTATGAAGAATATCTTTTTGAAGAACGCAAGAAGCGAATAGAACCCCGAAATTAGCGGCCTTTTTTCTTACCGGAAATTCCTACCTTTGCAGGTAAATCAAAACTGAGCACATGAAGAATTATAACTTCGCACTGATTGGTGCTGCCGGATATATCGCACCGAGACATATGAAAGCCATCAAAGCTACAGGAAATAACCTGGAAGCAGCGCTTGATCTGTTTGACAGCGTAGGGATCATAGACAGCTATTTCCCTGAAGCGGACTTTTTTACTGAACCCGAGCGTTTCGACCGCCACCTGGATAAACTGAGAAGAAAGGGGGACAAAAAGATCGATTATGTGAGCATCTGTTCACCCAATTACCTGCACGATGCCCATATCCGTCTGGCACTGAGAAATGATGCCCATGCTATCTGCGAAAAGCCATTGGTGCTTAACCCGTGGAACGTGGATGCACTGGGAGAAATTGAAAAAGAAGCCGGAAAAAGGATTTATACGATTCTTCAGCTCAGGCTGCACCCTTCCATCATCGCTTTAAAAGAAAAGGTTGATAAAGCACCTAAAGATAAAGTATTTGATATCGACCTCACTTATATTACCAGTCGCGGAAACTGGTACTTTATTTCCTGGAAGGGAGAAGCACAAAAGTCAGGTGGCATCGCTACAAATATAGGTGTGCATTTTTATGATATGCTCACCTGGATATTCGGGGGAGTAAAGGAAAATATCGTACACATCAGCGAAGCAAACACGGCAGCAGGGTTCCTGCACCTTGAAAAAGCCAGAGTCCGCTGGTTCCTGAGTCTGGATGACCGGAATATCCCTCAGAATATCATCGAGAACGGCCAGCGTACCTACCGCAGCATTAGCGTGGAAGGTGATGAGATAGAATTCAGCGGCGGATTCACCGACCTGCATACCAAATCCTATGAAAATATTCTGGCAGGCAAAGGCTTCGGACTTGAAGACACCCGCAAATCCATAGAAACTGTTTATACTATCCGAAATGCCAAACCGGTAGGGATAAGAGGAGAAGCACACCCAATGGCAGAGAAATATGTG
>CAYZDA010000089.1:0-7655 GCA_964477095.1 uncultured Bacteroidales bacterium
TCTCACGGCTTACCGTAGCAGCCTTGATAAACTGGGGGCGAGCCCCGATGATGGTTACAATTTTAATCATCTATTCTGCTTGCTTTTTTATCTTTTTAATTTGTTTAGCCGGATTTCCTGCCATCACGGTAAATGCTTCCACATCTCTGATAACAACAGCTCCTGCACCAACTACAGCCTGCTCACCAATGCTTTTCACCCCCGTCATAATGGTTGCACCTATGCCAATGAGCACACCATCGCCCAGCTCAACACCTGCACCTACATTTGCCCCGGCAGAAACAAAGCCGGCTGTACCAAGAGTTGTGTGATGAGCAATAATTGCGTTGGGGCTAACAATGCAGAAATCACTGATAACAGCTTTGGTCCAGATGTTGGTTTGAGCATGTAAGTAACAGCCTTCACCAATACTGGCGTATTTACTGATTTTTGCCTGCGGATGTATCAATGCAGGCAAATATCCTCCGGCCTGCCTGATAGCCTGCATAAACTTCCGGCGTAAGCCGTTATCTCCAATGGCAACAAGAATATTCTTACCGCCTGCGTTTTCCTGGTTTATTTCCAGCTTGCCCAACACCGGGACTCCCATAACCAGGCTCCCTTTCTTCACCAGATCATCATCATAAAAACCGACAGCTTTATATCCGCAAGCTTCAGCCAATTCAAACATCACTTCACCATAAGTTCCGGCTCCATAGATATAAATATCCTTTGATTGTTGGTTTGTATTCATTGTTTTGTTCCTCTGAATTTTTCCATGGGTACATCATCCGATTGATTTACATCCGAGCTGTCGAATACTTTCTTTATGGTTTTCAGAATAATCTTTACATCAAAACGAAAGCTCATATTATCTACATAGTAAACATCATATTCAAATTTCTTCTCCCAGGAAATGGCATTTCGACCATTTACCTGTGCCCAGCCGGTAACTCCGGGCTTCACATCATGTCGCCTTGCCTGCTCTTCATTGTAGTAATTCAGGTACTCAACCCTTAACGGGCGCGGACCAACAACCGACATATCACCTTTAATGATATTCAGTAGCTGCGGAATCTCATCAAGCGAAGACTTCCTTAGGAATCTGCCTACAGCTGTTATTCTGTCCTTTTCCGGCAGGAGTTCTCCGCTTTTATTCCTGGCATCGGTCATGGTTTTAAACTTTATCACCCGAAATACTTTCCCATGCTTTCCCGGCCTGGGTTGCACAAAAAACGGACTTCCATTATTAACCCAAAACAGTATAATGCTGATAAGCAAAAACAGTGGCAACAGTAAAATAAAGCCGAGAAGGCTCAGCAGAAAATCAAGCAATGGTTTTATAAGCTTTTTGTACATATCGTTTGCTCCAAACATCAAAGATAATAATGTTTTCTGTGATTAATTAATCATTCCTTTCATCATTTCTTCAAGCATGCCGGTGTATTTCCTAAAGTTGTGATTCTCCATCACCCATTGTCTTCCGTTCTTACCCATTTCCATTCTTTCTGCATTGCTTTTATGACTAAGCTCCAGCAAAGCCTCAGCCATTTGTTCGGGGTTTTGCGGCTCCACCGATATTCCGGCCCGGGCTTCTTCCACAGGATTATTATAGCTCTCGCAGGCAAATATCACAGGGCGTTGCAGCATCAGGTAATCGAAAAGCTTATTTGCACTAATTCCATACCGGGAAAGCACTTTCATGCGCTTCAGGTTAAATATAAAACATGATGCTTTGCCCGCATAAGTAAATAATTCTTCCTTAGGCATGCTGTCGAGAAACTCAAGGTTCTTAAGGTCCATATCTCCGGCCAGTATCATCAAGCCTGCTTTGGCAGGACCGTTACCAATCATTTGGATCCTGATACGTTCATTTCCCCGGTCCTGCAGCACTTTCGCTGCCCTGAGTATGTTATCAAGTCCATTGGCATTTCCGTGAGCTCCGAAAAACATCGCCAGGAATTCATCCTGCTCATCTTCCGGATCATTGCTATCAGGATACATTTCCGGGTCAATGCCATTGGGGAAATAGAATATCTTTTCGTCCGGCACATTATGCTCTTTCAGATACTGAACAGCGCCCGGCAAGAGGCTGATAATCTTATCTGCCGAAGACATCAGCCGCAATTCAAGCCTTCTAAGGTGCCAGTAAACAGGATTGCGACGGTTAAGGCCTCCAATATCCACCAGTGTTTGCGGCCAGATGTCGCGTATTTCAAATAGAAACGGTACTTTGTGTTTTTCCGCCAGGCGCCGTCCGGCATCAGCAGCATGCAGGTGCACAGATGACCCGATAACTACATCCGGCGCTGACAGCCCCTCTGTAGCGCGTAATACATTTTTCCGGAAAACAAACATGCTGTAGAAGCGCTCCACCACATTCCTGTAAAAAGGAATTCTGACATATCTGAAGCGGTAACCTTCAAAATCTCTGTCTTCGTAAAGCGCTCCGTCTTTCACCTGCCTGCCCGAATCCACCGGATAGGATGCAAAAACAGTAATCGTATGCCCCAAACGGCTCAGGTATTTGCATATTACAGCATGCCGCGTACCTCCCACGCCATCAAGCGGCTTTGCATGCTGATTTATGATCCAGATATTCATTGACTATTTGCTTTGCTTTTCAAAACCTGTTGGTAAACTCCTAATAGTTTGTCACTCTCCACCTGCCAGTTATATTTGTTTCGCACTGCTTTAAGACCATTCATTCCAAACTCCTCAGCCTTTTCAGGATTACTGATGATAAAACCAATGGCCGCTGCTATTTCAGCCGGTGACTCCGGATTTACGCAAATACCGCAGTTATTAGAATCCACTACTTCTCTCCACAGTGGAAAATCCGAAGCAATCACAGGTATTCCCGCACTCATGTATTCAAACATTTTATTTGGCTGGGCATCCAGATGATTTGGCAATGGCAGAAAAGTTACCAGGCCGGCTTTGGAGCGGGAAAAAATCTCTTTCAAAGATGCTCGACTCACAAATCCATGCTCTTTCACCTGTTTCCATCCTGCTTCCTTCTGCAACTCATTTTTTAATTCCGTGTTACTGAATTCACCTGCCAGATTAAGCTTTACTTCCGCTGTCGCAGGCAATGCTTTTATTACATATTGAATCCCACGGATAGCTGATATTCCACCTACATAGCAGATCTCATCCTGCTTCTTATCCCACTGTGGCTCCTGCCTGAATTCTGAAATTACCGGATAATTATTTATATTGAAGCTATTCGGATTAAGCTTCAGGAATTTCTCTTGAATAGAAGGAGTTGCTGTCAGGATAGCATCAAATCTCCAGGCATACATTTTTTCATAAAGCGAAAATGCTGCTGAAAACAATCTTCCAAAAAATGGATGGAGATAAGGTTTACTCTTGAGCTGCTTTGGCAGATCTTCATGTGCATCAAAAATTATTATTTTGCCATTACGCTTTAGGTTTACTGCCAATGGAATAAGCTCAGGATCATGCACCTGATAAAGCGCACAATCCAGTTCGAGCGCCTTCTTGAAAGCTTTATCCCGGTCTTCTGTTGCACGTTTAAGCCGTGATTTATTTCGCAAGCCGATATCATAAATCCTTATTCCGTCAACATTTTCATCTCCCTTTCCATCGGCCACTATCAGCGAAACCTCATATTCTTCTGACAGGCTTCGCAACTGCTTCAAAAAAATACGCACATCATACCGCTGATGGATAGTTGATATATGACAAATTTTCTGCTTCATAAAGCCGAATAGATTTCAATCAGTTTCTTTTCCTGATTCTCCCAGTTGAAGATTTCCCTCATTTCCTTCAGACCAGGATTAAATTCTTCATAATCCACCTGATCAGTTTTAAGAACAGTTTCCCTTAGGCTTTCTGCTGATTCATATTCTGCTACCAGGCCTGTATGATACTCCAGCGTTTTATTTTTTATTTCCAGGGTAGGAAGTGCTACATAAGGAATTCCCGCAACAACATATTCAAACAACTTATTCGGAAGACTGTAATAATAACTTTTAGATACATTTTCTATTGTAATCAGCCCCCAGTCAGCTGACTTGCTGTATTTAACCAGCTGCTCAAAGGGCACAGCCTCATGATAAAAAATATTATCGAACTGTTCAGCAGCATCAATAACCTGCTGAAGATATGGACCGTAACCCATAAAAACCACCACTTTATCGTCAAAACCTTTAAAAGCTTCAATAGTAAGATCTATACCACGGCCTTTAGTAAATCCACCCTGATAAAGAAAAATCTTCTTATCCTGAGCAATACCAAATTCCTCTCTAAACAGATCATGCTTATCCCCGGCATTATGCATGGAAAGTGGCGGACAATTATAAATGAGTGCGGGTTTTTTTATGCCATACATTTGACAATACTCCTCAGCTATACTTTCCGAAACAGTAATAATTATATCGGGCGCTTTAATCATCAAACGCTCCAGGATTTTGTTCAACTTCATCCTGATAGGCCTTCCTGTGGTAGTTTTACCTGTTTCAAATTCATGGGCATCGTAAACAAGTTTAACTTTTGGACTTATCTTTTTTCGCATGAAACCCACAGGCAAAGTTTCAAGGTCATTACAATGAACCACATCATACCCCCTGGTTTGTCGGAGTGCCTTAAATAAAAATTCGAGATATTTGAAGGCAGAAATGAACATGGATTTTGGCCAGCTGCGACTTTTAACCACAATACGTTTAACGGGAACTCCATTTACATGCTCTTCCTGCTGCAATCCTTTCTGGTGGAGAGCAATTATCTTTGGATCGAAACCTGCCTTCAGAAAACTCATGTTTTCTTTCAAAACACGGTTATCACGTGTAAAATCATTCAGCACAACTGAAGCTACCTTCATATTATATCAATATTAAATGCATTTATCACATAAAAAAACATTGCTGCACTAACCACAATATATGCAAGCAAACTGTGGGGTATTCTCTTGCTGCTGATTACAAAATAGAGCACATAATTCAATAATGATGATAGTGCTGAAACCATTGAAAAAATCAAAAGGGTTTTCAATATTCCCCAGCCAAGCCAGGCGCCCAGGAAAATAACCAATATCCTGGAAGCCACAAATACCACCTTCAACAGCAGGGCAAATTCCTGACGGTTATCAATCTTGAAAACATTATTGAAGGCTGCTGACATCAGAACAAGCAAACTGTAGGGTGCCATCACATACATGTATTTATAAAGTTCAACCCAGGCGTCACCAAACAGTAGCGGCACATAAAACTTTGCTGCAAAAACAAATAACAGGAACGGGATAACCAGATAGTAAAATAGCTGGTTGGTGGACTTGTTGATCATGGCAAAGTACTTATCGCGGTTTTCATGGATTACAGTGGAAAGCTTCTGATACATTACCTGCGAGAACGAACTTGAAAACAGCAATACAGGGGTGAGTAATATGCGATTTGTATAGGAATAAATCCCAACTTCTTTTTCACTGAACAACCTGGCCAGGAAAATCAATATGCCTTGCTGACCAAAAGAATAGAGCAATGCATTTGGAGCATCAAACAATGGAAATTTATAATACTTAACAGATACAGCTTTTACTTCCTTTTTACTAACCAAATGCCGGTTACTGCGAATATCCGCAAGCGACTTTTTTGAAATGATAATTAGTGACAACAATTTTGAAGCAAACCCGGCAATGATAAGGCCCCAGGCACCGCCGAACAACCATCCGAAAGCAATACTCAAACCGCCTTTAGAAAGAGATTCGGCAGGTTTTGATATGGATATGTTTTTGAAGTTTTTTATTCTGACAGAATAAAACCGCAGAAGCAGATATATGCTGTACATCAGGCTAAATACCGGTATAGAAAAAGCCCATAACTCTGACACACTTCCGCCAAAGAACTGAAATGGCAAAAAGAAAAGCAGCGAAACTACAGCCAAAGTAAGCAGGTTGATCAGTGTGAGAATAACGAATCCCAGGGCAAAGACATTCACTGCTTCCCGCTCATCTTCTGCTACAACAATAGCCTGCTCGTACCTGCCGGAGGCTATAGTTGAAAACACCATTACGATGCTTAACAAAAAGGCATAAACTCCTATTTCAGCAGGAGTAAAAAAACGTGCCACTACCGGCGTGAGTAATACAGCAATCAACTGCGACATGCCGTTCCCACTCATCAATACAGCAGCATTTCGTCCTATTTCGCTACGCTTTATTTGCTTGATTAATTTCAATTGGCTGAATCGGTTTCAACCTGCGAAAATACTTAAAAAAGACCAATACCGGGAATAGCTCAGTTATCTTTATATATATTGTAATAACAAGACAAATCGGCATAAAGCCGAAAAAGAACTTTCATTCTAATTCAGTAGTTTTGCTTCGCATTTACAACTAAGCGGCAGATTTTCCGTTGAAGCTGTAACCGAAGGATTATTGATGGCATAAAACCCTATCTGAGGAGAAATGAGTGCAAGCAAACAAATAAGCAATATCAAGGCATTTGTAACGGATATAGCCGCTAAAGGTTTTTTTCACCTGCTGGGTGCCAATGGCTTGTCAAGGCTTTTCAGTTTTGGTTCTCAACTAATTCTCGCCTGGATCTTTGTGGCTGAAGACCTGGGACGTATAAAGTCCATGCAATCGTTTCTGAGTGTTTTGGTTGTATTGGCTGGGGCAGGTTTCAATGTGTCCACGCTTAAGCTTACTTCGGAAGATCGCAGTCCTTCTGAAAAGAAATACCTGTTTGCACATGCATTCCGGTTCACTGTTATTGCAGCTGCATTAGTTTACCTGATATTCGTCATTATCAGCAGTCGCGGTATCTTCACTGATGACAAACAAACCAATGAATTGTTATGGATTATTGCGCTGGCAGTAATTCCTCATGCCATTAATCAGCTTTACCTGGCCTATTTCCAGGCACTGAAGAAACTAAAGGCCTATGCCTATATTCAGGTAATAACCAATGCTATTGGCATTGCAATAGTACTGGCACTTTCCTGGTTTTTTGCACTGAAAGGATATGTACTGGCTTTTATTACGGCCTCTTTACTGACGATGATCGTTATCCTGGTTTACAAAAGGAAAGTCATTGACAGGCAGACGCCCGACACCTTAAAAAAAGCCGGAAATCCGCTTAAGCAGCATCTGAGATATGCTCCTTATTCCATGATGGCGAATTTTTCTTCCATCCTCAGTACAAATCTGGATATCCTTCTGCTTAATTTTCTGGATGCCGAAGCCAGGATGATCGGTTATTATGCCTTTGCTAAAATATTTATCAATATATTGCATATCGCTGCCTCAACTGTTCAGCAGGCCACTAATCCCTTTTTCTCCTCTCTGGCTGAGCAGCCGGATAAATTCCTGTTACGTTACCGAAAGTACAATCAGGTAATGTTAGCAGCCACTTTTGCGGGAACAATAGTACTAGCCCTGTTGGTTCCTCTGTTTATAAAATTTTTATTTCCCCCCTATATTGATTCAATCCCGTTTTTTCTGATATTGCTTGCCGGATGGCTCTTCCGAAGTAATACCTATTTACCTGCAAGCGGTTTTTTTGGACTGGGAAAGATCAACATCAATTTCTTCATTTCTCTTTCAGGGCTTATTTTCTCAGCTCTTGCCATGTATGCCGGATACTATCTTTACAGTGTAACCGGCCTGGCCTGCGGAATGGCATCAACAGGACTGTTTCTCTTCATTATCAACT
>CAYZDA010000090.1:0-5690 GCA_964477095.1 uncultured Bacteroidales bacterium
GCCTTGTCAATCAATTCCAGACCGAAGGTCGCAATCATTCCTGCTTACAAATATGTAATACATCCGGCGATGTGCTTACAAGCTCGAACCTTCCTTTACTAATTGAATTTGGTTTAGAAACCTGTCAGGCCGGAAGAATTATTTCATTTGATTCTGCCGGGTTTTGGCTGGGATAAAATCCTTATCTTGGCCATCAAAATAAATAAAAGCTATTATGAAGAGGATCAGTTCATTCATTTTATTTTTTCTGATATCCGTGATCGCTTTCGGACTAAATCCGAAGAAAAACTACGAGATCAAACCCGATCAGTTCGGGATGGAATACGAGGTGCAGAAGATATCCACGGAAGACGGCCTGCAGTTGCATGCCTGGTATTTTGCCCCCAGCGACCCCAAATCCATCAAGTGCATGATCATCAGTCATGACGGAAAGGGAAATATGGAAGACATGATCGAGCTGGCGGGGAATTTCCTCAGCCTGGGGTATCATGTGATCACTTACGATTACCGCGGCTATGGCAAGAGCGATGATTTTGAGATCAGCGACAGGTTTTACATCTACGCTCAGTTTGCCAAAGATGTGGAGGCGGCCATCGAGCACGTGAGAAAAAAGATCAACGGCATACGCCAGATCGACCTCTACGGGGAGCAGATCGGTGCCGGCCTGTCCATCGCGGTGGGTGCCGGGCAGCATACACATGTGCGCAATATCATCGTTGATTCGCCCTACTACAGCATGGAGAATATACGTGAAAAATACATGCAGGAAAAGGGCGAAAATATGCTGGTGCCTGTGGGTTTCGACAAAAACACCTTTGAGCCTGCCCACGCCATGAACATGCAGAATGCCGGACGCAAACGCTTCATGTTTATTGCCGGTAAAGATGACAAAATATACACCAAAGGGGTGGTGAAGGATTTAGAGAAGATGACTGACAAGGGTTATATTTACCTGGTAAAAAACGCCACGGCGGAAACCACCTTCACTTCCGACAGGCAGGCCTATTTCCGGGAACTGAAGAAATTTCTAAACCAGTAGATCATCCGTTACCGTGTAATCATATTATTTCTGTTGCTGAGCGGCTTTACTGAAGCCCATGCAAACCCGACCGACAGCATAAACCGCTGCAGGATGAACCGGGTATTGGTGGCAAAGGGCCTGCTTTACGGCGGATCATTGGCAGGCCTTAACGCCTTATGGTACAGGAATTACGAGCGCAGCAGCTTTCATTTTTTCAACGACAACAGTGAGTGGCTGCTCATGGATAAAGCGGGGCACGCAGTTACGGCCTATACCCTGGGCATGCTCAGCTCTGATGCATACCGCTGGGCAGGTATGGAGCGCAAAAGAGCTGCCATTTACGGGGGATTAACCGGCTTTGCCTATCTCAGTGTGATCGAGATCATGGACGGTTTCAGCGCTGAATGGGGTGCCTCAACCGGCGATATGGCCTTTAACACCCTGGGAGCGGGCCTGTTTACGGCCCAGGAGCTGATATGGCAGGAGCAAAGAATACAGCTCAAATGGTCGTTTCATCTCACGGATTACGCAGAGAAACGGCCCGCTGTTTTAGGCAGCAACCTGCCCCAGCGAATACTGAAAGACTATAACGGCCAAACTGTCTGGCTGTCGGTTAACCCGGCCTCCTTCACCAGCCATAAGTTTTTTCCCGAATGGCTGAACCTGGCCTTTGGGTATTCGGCCAACGGCATGCTGGGTGGAAAGTCGAACCCTGAGCCCTGGCAGGATATCAACCGCTACCGGCAGTTTTTCTTTTCCCCGGATATCGACTGGAGGCGCATACCCGTGAATTCCAAATTTCTGAAATTCATGTTTAAAACATTCAGTTTCATAAAGCTTCCGTTTCCGGCGGTGAGCTTCTCGGAAGAGGGAACTGTATTTCACCCTTTTTACTGGTAGTGATCATGAAAGCATTTAAGGCATACGACATCAGGGGCATCTATGACACCGACTTCAACAAGGAGGATGCATACCGCACGGGTTTTTACCTGCCACGCCTGATGCAGGCACAGCGCGTTTTGGTGGGGCGCGACATGAGAAACTCATCTCCTGAGATATTTGAGGCTCTGGCAGCAGGCATCACGGATGCCGGCAGCGATGTATATGACGCGGGCATTACCACCACGCCCATGATTTATTATCTCACGGCCAGCCAGGGGTTTGATGCCTCGGTGATGATCACCGCCTCGCACAATGCCGCCCATTATAACGGCATGAAGATCAGCGGCACGGATGCTGTTCCCGTGGGTTACGACACCGGCCTTGGTGAGCTTGAACAAATGATCAGGGAAGAACCGCGGCCCGTATCTGAAAAGGGAAAAATAATTGCCTTTGAAAAAAAGGAGGATTATCTTTCTTTTCTGAAGAAGTACAAACAGGATTATTCCGCTTTGAAGATCGCGGTGGATTGCTCCAACGGCGTGGCCGCCTTGTTTGTCAAAGAGCTCTTCGGACATGATATCACCTTCCTGAATCATGAAATGGATGGCAATTTTCCCGGGCACCCGCCCAACCCGCTGGAGGAAGAAAACCTGAAGCAGTTGCAGGAAGTGGTGCTGAGAGAGAAGGCGGACCTGGGGATTATTTTTGACGGCGATGCCGACCGGGTGATGTTCGTGGATGAAAAGGCGCAGTTTATCCGTCCCGACCTGATGATTGCTTTGCTGGGCGATTATTTCCTGCCCGGAAATCCCGGTGCAAAAGTGCTGCACGATATCCGCAGCTCGAGGGTGGTGAGCCGCCATCTCGCCAGCCTGGGTGCGGAGGTGCATATGTGGCGCGTGGGGCGTGCATATGCTGCCAGGAAACTGAAAGAGATCAACGGTATTTTTGGCGGTGAACTGGCCGGGCATTACTATTTCCGCGATTTCTTTTATTCCGATTCGGGCTTACTGCCGGCACTTATCATTCTGAATACCCTGTTAAAGATCAGGCAGGAAGGGAATATAATATCGGATTATTTCAACAGCATCAATGATATGCACAATTCCGGCGAAATAAACTTCAGAATTGAGAATAAAAAGGCCGCCATGGAAGAAATTGTGGCACACTTCAGCAAACATGAAAATCCGGAAAAGAAATTTAATTTTGACGGATACAGGCTTGATTTCAATGACTGGTGGTTTAACATCCGCCCTTCAAACACCGAGCCTTATCTGCGTTTTATTGCTGAAGCCGCTTCAGCGGATAAGCTGGAAGCGGTGACCGGTCAAACGCGTGAAATCATAAGCCGCTATGAATAAAAAGGGTAGTTGTGGCATATATCTGCTTTTTTTTCTGATGAGCCTGCCGGGCTTAGCGTGGGGCCAGCATCAGGAGGAAAAATTTGCCTGGTGGAACAAAAAGCACAACTGGGACGGGCATACTCCCTGGCTACAATACATCACTTTGTCCAGCGCGCATATGGGGCCCAATGCCATCCCGCCGCTGGAGGTATTCGATGCCCGGATCAAAAAATCAGCAGCCTTTCAAAGCATATCCCATTACTATTTTAATGCGGGGGATGAAACCGTGGACCTGAATCTGAAATTCGTTTATCCGGTGAGGGAGCGGGTACAATTTGAATTGTGGATGGTGCCGGTGGAATATTTTCACATATCCGATACCCTGATACGGGATGAAAGAGCCATACGCTATGAAAATCCTGAAGGGACAGCCACCGGCGATCTGTACGCGGGCGTGCATTATCTGCTACTCCACAGGCCTGAAGGCACCAGCCTCAGCCTGGGCTTTGCCGTGAAAACCGCTTCAGGTTCCAAACTCAATATGGCAAGATATACAGACACTCCGGGCTATTATTTCAATCTTTCGGCAGGGCGCAGCTTCCGTTTTCAGGATAAGACACTAAATGAACTCAGGTTATACGGCATGGCGGGATTTTTGGCTTATCAAACCTACGACCTGATGCATAATCAGAATGATGCATTTCTTTACGGACTGGGTGCGGAAGCGGGCTTCGGGAAACTGAGCGTGAAAAATGATCTGGCCGGTTATATTGGCTATCTTGACATTGGCGACAAGCCCATGGTTTACCGCCTGCAAGTGGAACTGTCACAAAAATATTTTCACTGGTTGTTGCGTTATCAGTACGGCATTAATGATTTCCCATACCAGTCGGTAGGATTGGGGTTCAGATGGGAGTTGTCGAAATTAAATAAGAACGAAATATGAAGATTCTGAGGTTTTTGGTTTTTACAATCCTGCTGGCAGGCATGATGGCATCCTGCGGCAATCCGCATGAAAAGGCGTTGAAGCATTACAAGCAGGGCATCCGTTATCTTGATCAGGCTGAATACAAGCAGGCCTTATCATCATTTGATGAAGCCATCAGGATTTACGACCAGGATCCGTCGTTTTTCTTTGCGCGCGGAAATGTATGGATGAACAAGAAGGATTATCGCAAGGCCATAGAGGAATACGATAAGGCGCTGGAGCTGGATAAAACCTTTGCCGATGCCTGGGCCAACAAAGGCACCGCCCTGCTTTACATTACCGGAAACAAATCTGAAGCCTGCCCCTACTGGGTAAAGGCCCATGAGCATGGAAAAGACAACATGTTTGAAAAGATCAGGCGTTGTCCTGAATTTGTGAAGTAACAGCTTCAACAATTATAATAGCATTATCTTGTTTTGTTCGCTGAATAACTGCAACATAAGGCCTGCGGAATGGTATTTCCTGCCTCATTTTTCCCGGCAATACTGATCAGCATATCCTGCTTTTTTCAAGGCAGTGCTTCGCTGCAAGGAGGGATATTCCGGTGCAGACACCCACTGGGATACACTGACTGCCCCGGCACTGCAGTGGTCATCCGGTGCTTGCAGACCGTGAATCCTGAAAAATTTAAGCTCTTGCACTTTACTTCTCCTTTCTGATTCTATATATTTGCGTATCAATCTACTCCTTGCAACTATGAAACCTTACATCTTCCCGGTGGTTTTTCTTCCTTTACGTCTCAGCCTGCTGGCACAGAGCAACAAAACAACCAGAAGCACGCAGCCCCGGATCATTGGTTCATGGAAGTATCAGGATTACATGACGCATACTGAGCTTGTTTTCCGGGAAGACGGCACTGTGCTGATAGACGGTGAAGCCTTCAGCTACCGGCTTGATACCGGCTCACTCGAAATCCATGACGATTACGAAAGCACTGTATTTCAGTACCGGCTTTCCAGGTCGGAGCTTATCCTGTCAGGCGGAGACCTGATGCAGGCAGTTAGCTTTCAACGGCAAAGTAGCGGGGATATGGCCTCAGACCATATTCCTCCGCCCGGGGAGACTTCCGGTATCACAGGCTGCTGGGAAAACCAGGGGGAAACTGTGATAATAACAGCTTCAACTATACAATTCAACGGTGTGAGCTACAAATGCAAAGCTGGCAGGGGAGTATTACTTATCAGCAGCAGCAGCGGACAAAAGAAATTAGCCTGCAGGCTGTCCGGGGATCAGCTAAGTCTGATAATGGATGGAACAAGCTATACATATTACAGATCAGGAACCCGGCAAAGCCATTAATTCGCGTTGATTAGCGTTGTAAATCCGCGGAATTAGCGGTTATGCCGTGCCGATCTACCGGTCCTTCAGCCCTTTGGATTATTGCCGGATCATTACACAGGCTGCACTTCGTTTGCCCTGTGCTGTTACCTTTCGGGCCTTTAGCCCTGTTTCCCAT
>CAYZDA010000090.1:5790-7566 GCA_964477095.1 uncultured Bacteroidales bacterium
TTTACCAGCGCGAATTGCGCTGATTATTCCGGAGTCGATCTTTTTAATCAGCGGTTTTCAAACATTAAAGCGGATGTGCAGAATATCACCATCCTCCACCAGGTATTTCTTTCCTTCCACACGGAATTTACCTTTGTCTTTACATGCCTGCTCGGATTTGAGCTCCATGAAATCGTCATATTTGATCACCTCGGCCCGTATAAAGCCTCTTTGCAGGTCGCTATGGATCACACCGGCGGCTTCCGGGGCTGTCATGCCGCTTTTAATGGTCCAGGCGCGAATCTCATCAGGCCCTATGGTAAAGAAAGTCTTCAGATTCAGCAAACGGTAGGCTGAACGGATCAGGCGGTTGATGCCCGGTTCCTGTAAGCCGGCATCTTCCAGAAATGCTTTCCTGTCTTCTTCATCTTCCAGTTCGGCTATTTCGGCCTCCAGGGCAGCAGCGATTACCATCATTTCCGCATTTTCATCCTGTATGGCCTTTTCCACCTGCTCCACGTACTTATTGCCCCCGGTTGCTGACTCTTCGTCCACATTACACACATATAGCACCGGTTTATCCGTAACCAGATCAAGCTCCTTCACATGTTCCTTCTCTTCTTCCTTCACCTGCAGTGTACGTGCAGGCTTCAGATTTTCCAGGTGCTCGCGGTATTTATTGAGAACCTCCAGCGATTCTTTGGCTTCCTTATCTCCGCTTTTGGCTTTTTTCTCCATGCGGGCGATCTTATTTTCGATCATATACAGATCCTGCGCCTGCAATTCGATATCGATATTTTCCTTATCCCTTACCGGGTCTATGGTTTCATCCACATGAGGCACGCTTTCATCTTCAAAGCATCGTAAAACGTGGATGACAGCATCCGTACGCCGGATATCGGATACAAACTTATTCCCTTCCTTTCCGCCGCCTTTGGTGATACCGGGTATATCCACGATTTCCACCGTAACAGGTACGATCTTTTCCGTGGGCTGATATTTTTCCAGTTCATATAATCTGGCATCGGGCACATTAAACATCCCGATATTCGCCTTTCTGGCCATGGTGCCAACTCCTGCCTCTGCCCTTTTGCTTGACAGGCAGTTAAACAGGGTTGTTTTACCCACTTTGGCCAGGCCTACAATTCCACATCTGAGTGCCATAACATTTCAATTTTCAAGGGGCCAAAGTTAATATTAAAGTGGCTTGGGCCGGAAGCAAAAAATCATCTGCGGATACATTTCCTTAATATATGTCCCTTTTTATTTAGAACACATCTAAATTCGGCTATATTCCTCATTATGATATTATTAAAATAAAGCTTGAGCTGCTGGCTTATCAAGATACATGTATAGCTACAACATGGGTAAATATTTAACATTGAATCATCTACAACTAAAAACTATTGGAATTTGCATTATTCCGCTTTATATTTACCCTTGCAAAACATTCAGGCTTATGGGAATATTTTTACACTCTTTCTTTGTTTTTATCTTAGTCTGACCTTTCACAGGAGAATAAACACCCTGCAGGGGCATTTTTTGCTTACTGCAGGGTGTTTGCAGAGTGTTTCACAAGTCAATTTCCCCTTCCTGAATAAGAATAATAGCAAACTGTCAATCATTTTTAAATCCTATTTATTATGAAAAATTTTACCTTTTGGAAAAAGTTCAGTGTCATACCGGCACTGATTACCGTGCTGTTTTTTGCATGGGGAAGCACTGCCAACGCGCAACTTTATACCCAGGGCTGGGAAGGCGGTAACATAGGCGACTGGAACCATACAGGCTACAGTG
>CAYZDA010000091.1:0-7216 GCA_964477095.1 uncultured Bacteroidales bacterium
GCAAGCCTGATGTATTTCAGTGCGATACCTTTGCAAGGCTAACAGATGCCTGCCACAAAAAAAACCGCTCCCGGTTACAGGAGCGGCCTAAAAATAGTTGAGAAAATATTATTAATTGACGATTTCCTTGAATTCTGATTTATCGAAATAATCAATAAACTCCCGGTCGACCTTAGCTTCCTGCTTGTATTTATCGTCCATATTGATGGCCTTTTTCAGGTTGGTGTACAACATATTGGAATTATTTGTACGTGCACCAATAATGGCGAGCAGGTAATGCACCTGTGCAGTTTCTTCTGCGCAGTCAAGTGTTCTGGTAGCTTCGTTTGTTTTATCAGTCATCAGCTGCGCCAGTGCTTTGTTATAATCGCAGTTAACATCGGAGTAGGCGGAAAGTGCTGATTCATAATTACCGTTGATGATAGCGATAGCACCTTCGTTGTAGGTGGTCTCAATACCTTTACCACTTGCAGTGGAGTAGTAATTGGTTGCAGATTCGTAATCTTCTTTCCATGCAGCCAGCACACCCATATTGTTGGCAATATGACCGTTGTTTGGTTCAAGAGCATTAGCCTGCTCCAGATATGTGGCAGCCTCATCCTCTCTGTCCAGTTCCAGCAGAATAGCAGCAGCATTGTTATGCGTTCTCCAGTTGTCGGGATGCAGATCAGCGGCTGATTTGTAAATCTTAAGCTTGGTTTCCATATCCTCAGTGAGGGTGGCAGCGTAAAGAAGTTCTTCCCTGCTCAAAGAATCAGGATATGTGGTGGAAAGCTCAGCAATCTCTTCTTCCGTACGTTTTGGCTCATAAGCATAAACAGTAATCTCTGCACGGCGAAGAACCTCAAGCAGGTCTTCGATTTCAGCATAAATAACTGTCATGTCTTTGATAGCCCGCTCACGGGCAGTTTTGTCGTGTTGCGATTTGATAACGTTAGCAATGGTTTTCTTGTTTGGAAGATCGGATTGCTCCAAAGCAGTCATGAAACCGTCAAAGTCTTCACCCCTGGCATCCACATTCATGGTAATTTCCTCTTCCACATCTTCATAATTGATGTTATTGTCATCGTCGCGGCTAAGGTCTTCGTAGTAATTCACTACCCACTCTTCAGCCCTGTCTGCACGATCTTCGGAAAGCTCCTCGTTAAGGCTGAGCTCACCCTCGGGAGAAGCCCATGCATCGATATTGATCTTCTGGATTTCCCATCCACGCTTCATAAATGCACGCAGTGAGTCTATTTCTTCCTCATTGTCTTCATTCAGATGCAGGTTCCAGTCAAGGACTGAACGGTTATACTCGTAATAAATGTTACCAGTACGCTTAACAATGGTTTCTTTTTCATACCCATGTCCGGCAATACTAACATTACCTGTTTTAGCCACTCTCTTGGATGTCATGATAACACCTTCGGCGATTTCGATTTCAGGCATAGGCTCTGAATCATCACCTCTTTGGAGTGTAGCTGTGAGGTAAAGACTGGAGGCTTTCATATCAGGATCCCATTCAAAGGTATCGGAATACTCAATCTTTCCACCTTCCTTTGTACTGATCACCTGGCCTTCTCCTTCAGCCTTCTCACCTTTCAGTGTGATCGATTTCAGCTGTTTCTCCTGGTTGTCATACCGCAATACGGGTGTAATCTCCACCACAGCTTTTTTGTGGAATGACTTTTCAGGAATGGTTCCCGAGATTTTTACATCCACGGTTTGACCGTGCACTTCCAGCGGATTAGGCTCCACCTTAAAGTCCTCAGGCAGTTGAGTATTCACACAACCTGCAAAAAAAGTCGCGGCGAATACAATCGTCAATAAAAATTTTAGTTTTCTCATAACTGATTCTATTTGATACATTTCTGATTTCATTTACAAATGCAAATATACTATCCCATCTTTAAATAACCTAATGTTCTGAGGGAATCCGGGCAAAAATAATTAAACATTCAATCCCAAACAGTGATTCATACGTTTTATTTGCATCATTGTTACAGCAGATTCATTTAATCCATTCTTTCAGGATGCTTTGTCTAAATGTGTTCTTATGTATTTGAACAATTCACAGGAAAAATGTTTTTATAAATCTCAGCTGAAAAAATTTATGAACAGGGGGTGTTAATAGTTATATCACCGTTTCAAACCAGGTATTCAGGGCATATCAAACCCCTTTTAAATTGGCCTTAAGGCTGTTTTTCAATCCTTTACCCCGGCTCAACCCTATAAAGAACTTCAGGCCTCAAACAATAATTCATTAGTCGGGCACCAACAATAAAACAACTTTATTGTTACACCTGTGAAAAAATATTTGAAAAATAGCTGAATATAATATACATTTGAGCTAGTTTTTGCATACCCCTAAATATCTGACTGAAATGAAAAAAGCTTTATTATTGATCATGTTAGGAATCTTTTCCGCTGCAGTTTTTGCCCAGGAAGAAGGCAACGAGCCGGAAAAAGACAAGAAGCTTAAGCCAAATAGCTGGGCAGTTTCCCTCAACGGAGGTTCCTCACAGTATTACGGCGACATTGCCACAAATGTTTACTTCTACCCGTGGTTCCCTGAAGGGGGAGAATTAAGCTATTCAGTTTTCGGAACCGTCGAAAAACATTTTTCACCTTACTACGGCCTGCGTCTGCGTGCCGGATATGCCAGTTACACATCACGCAGGGAAACCGGAATGTCGCTGGAAACAAACCTCTGGGATATCTATCTGGAGAACAAATTTTCCCTCACCAGCTTACTCTTTCCGGAAGAATACCGCAAAAAGTGGTCATCATATGCCCTGCTGGGCTACGGCGGCCCTTTTTTCCGCACCAAGCTATATAATAAACAGGACAGCCTGGTTGGAACCATGGGTTACTCCGCTGACGGCAATACCAAAGAGACCCGCGAAACAGCCGGTGGTATATCCCTGGGACTGGGATTCAGAGTGAAGCTTTCGCAACATCTGGCACTGAGTGCTGAAGCCGGAATTGAAAACCTGAACACGGACCTGCTGGATGCAGAAAAACATGCTCTTTCCGAACTGGATAAATATGGACATACAACCATAGGCCTGGTTTATACCTTCGGAGATAACGACCGGCAGGTACCTTACGAATATAATCCTGAACCGGCCGAAGACCTGGAAGTGCAGGATAAATTAGACTCCCTTGGACAGGCACTGAAAGAACTTAACAATAAAGTGGACGGAGTGGACGAAAAAGTGGATCAACTGGCTGAGCGCTGGGAAGGACCCGACAGTGATAATGACGGTATCTCTGACAGCTATGATAAAGAACCTAACACCAAACCCGGTGCTATAGTGAATCACAGAGGAGAAACGGTAGCTGCCTGCTGCGATACGATTGACGAGATAATAGCTAAATCCAAAGGACCGGATGTGGCTACCGGAAATACAGCAAATTCAGGTATAGCATATGAGTCCGTGTACTTTGCTCTCAACAGTACCTATATTACACCTGAAAACATGAAACGACTGGCAGAGGTGGCTCACATCATGCAGAAAAACAAGGATGTGAAATTCAAGATCGTGGGTGCTGCCTGTAAGATATCCAGCGACAGCTATAACAAGAATCTTAGCAAGCGCAGGGCTGAAGCTGTACAGAAAGTCCTGGTTGACAACTTTAAAATTGACAGGAGCAGATTGGTTATTGAGTTTGTTGGAGAAGAAAATCCGGTAGCGGAAGAGCCATTATACATTAATCGCCGTGCCGACCTTTACATGATTAAATAAAGCAAATTGCAGAAATGAAAAAAACCGGCTTTTACGAGCCGGTTTTTTTTGGCAACGCTACTTCCATTTTTCAGCATACTCGCCCTTCTTACAAAACAAGTCCCAGATTACTATGCCTGTACTCACAGATACATTCAGGGAGTGCTTCGTGCCATATTGCGGTATCTCTATGCATGCATCGCAAAGGTCAACAACTGACTGCTGGACTCCTCTTACTTCATTACCCATTACAATGGCCATTTTTGCCACAGCAGGAGAAAAAGCATCCAGACTAACCGCCTCTTTACACTGCTCCACAGCATATACCTTATATCCTTCCTGCTTTAAACGCTCAATCACCTGTGCGGTTTGTTTCACATACTCCCACTCCACAGATTCAGTAGCGCCCAAAGCTGTCTTGTTGATCTCTTTATCAGGCGGAGTGGCCGTGATCCCGCACAAATAGACCTTTTCAAGGCGAAAGGCATCAGCGGTGCGAAATACCGATCCGGTGTTGTGCATGCTCCGGATATTATCCAGCACAACCACCATGGGGAATTTTTCCGCTTTTTTGAAATCATCAGTATCGATTCTGTTCAGCTCATCCAACCTTAGCTTCTTCATATCTTTAAATTTCAGGCAAAGATATTACAGCCGGCCCAATTTGGAAAATTTGTTTAAAACTTCGAAATTGAACTTCCTCCAATTAAAAACTTGCTGTTAACTTTGTTGGTTAAAATCCGGAAAAAGTGGCAAAAAAGACAAAAGGCAGCGAAACACCATTAATGAAGCAATACAACAAGATCAAGAGTAAATATCCTGATGCGTTGTTGTTGTTTCGGGTGGGTGATTTTTACGAAACTTTTGGTGAAGATGCAAAAAAAACTGCATCCATCCTTGGGATTGTACTTACTAAAAGAGCCAACGGATCTGCTTCCTACGTAGAACTGGCAGGATTTCCTCATCACGCGCTTGAGACTTATCTGCCCAAACTGGTGCGTGCCGGTGAGCGTGTGGCCATCTGCGATCAACTGGAGGATCCAAAGCAGGCAAAAACAGTGGTTAAACGAGGTATCACCGAACTGGTTACTCCCGGCGTGGCTACTAACGATAATGTACTGGAAAACCGCAGCAATAATTTTCTGGCCGCCGTTCATCTCGACAACAAAGTTTGCGGTGTTTCTTTCCTGGATATTTCCACAGGAGAATTTTTTCTTTCTGAAGGATCAGAGGAATATATCGACAAACTACTGCAGAGCTTCAAACCCAGCGAAGTTATCCTTCAGAAAAACAAACGCGCCTCATTCACCGAAACCTTTGGCAGCCAATATTTCATCACCACTTTTGATGACTGGGTATTCACCGAAGACTTCACCGCTGAATTGCTGCTTAAACATTTCGGCACCACCTCACTTAAAGGATTCGGGGTGCACGACTATCAAAAAGGCATCATAGCTGCCGGCGCGGCCCTGCACTACCTGGCAGAAACACACCACGAAAAGGTCAGTCATATTTCAAAACTCAGCCGCATTGAGGAAGACAAATACATCTGGCTGGACCGTTTTACCATCCGGAACCTGGAGCTGATCCACAGCCCAAATGAAAATGCCACTACCCTGCTGGATGTGATCGACCAAACCATATCACCCATGGGCTCGCGTATGCTGAAGCGCTGGATTGTGCTTCCACTTAAGGATACTTCCAGAATAGCCGAGCGGCACGATGTGGTGGAATTTTTAATGAAGAATCCCAAACTGAGGGAGACCACCGCCATCAGCTTGAAAAATGCCGGTGATCTGGAACGTCTGATATCCAAAGTAGCCATTAGAAAGATCAATCCCAGGGAGCTGCTGCAGATAGCCAAAGCATTGCGAGCCACCGAACCTGTGAAAAATAAATGCCTGAACAGCGGTCAGGCGTCCTTAAAAAGGATAGGCGATCAGCTTAACCCCTGCAAAGGAATATCAGAAACCCTGGAACAATCGCTGCAAGCTGAACCACCAGCACTCCTGGCCAAAGGAAATGTAATAGCCACCGGAGTGAATGAAGAACTGGATGAACTGCGCTCATTGCTGGGTTCCGACCGTAATTATTTAGAGAAAATGAAGCAGCGTGAAATTGAACGCAATGGAATTTCATCACTGAAAATTGGCTATAACAATGTGTTCGGCTATTATCTTGAGGTAACCAACACCCACAGGGATAAAGTGCCCTCAGAATGGCAACGGAAGCAAACACTGGTGAACTCCGAGCGCTACATCACGGATGAATTAAAGGAATATGAGCAAAAGATACTGGGAGCGCAGGATCGTATTTCCGAGCTGGAGCAACGATTGTATCATGAGCTGGTAGAAAAAGTGTCGGAATATATCCGGCCCATACAGCATAATGCTACCCTGCTTGCCGAACTCGATTGCCTGTTATCGTTTAGCGAGATCGCCACTGAAAACAAGTATGTGCGGCCCGGCATAGATGAATCATTCGTGTTGGATATTAAAAACGGACGCCACCCGGTGATTGAAAAGGAATTACCTCTGGAAGAAGAATATGTTGCCAATGATGTTTATCTGGATGATAAGAAACAGCAGATCATCATCCTCACGGGTCCGAATATGTCGGGTAAGTCCGCACTGCTACGGCAAACAGCGCTCATTGTGCTGATGGCGCAGATGGGCAGCTTCGTACCGGCAGAAAAAGCTGATATAGGCATCGTTGACAAGATTTTTACCCGCGTAGGGGCCTCGGATAATATCTCCTCAGGAGAATCGACATTTATGGTGGAGATGAACGAAACCGCAAGCATCCTGAACAATATTTCCAACCGCAGCCTCATCCTGCTGGATGAGATTGGTCGCGGAACAGCTACCTATGATGGAATTTCGATTGCCTGGGCCATAGCAGAATTCCTGCACGAGCATCCACTGTTTAAACCCAAAACCTTATTTGCGACGCATTATCACGAGCTGAATGAAATGAAGCGCTCATTTAACCGGATCAGAAATTATCATATCTCAGTGAAGGAGATCAACAATGAGATTATTTTTCTTCGGAAGCTGAAATCAGGCGGTTCAGAGCACAGCTTTGGGATACAGGTGGCGAGGATGGCCGGAATGCCAAAAACAGCCCTTGACCGGGCATCAGAGATACTCAGAAAACTGGAGCAAAGCCACAGTAATGAGGAACTTAACAAACAGGTGTCTTCAGCTACTGAGAAGTCAGGCAATATGCAACTCAGCTTTATACAACTTGATGACCCGCTGCTGGAACAGATCAAAGAAGATATCCTGAACACAGATATTGACACGCTCACTCCTGTGGAGGCACTCATGAAGCTAAACGAGATCAAGCGGTTATTAAAGAAGAAGTAAGACTGAAAAGCAGAGTGCAATTTTTTGCCGAAAAAATTTGGTCGGTAGCGGAAAAATTATTTATATTTGCAAACGCAAAGCACAAGCGAAAATAGCTCAGTTGGTAGAGCACGACCTTGCCAAGGTCGGGGTCGCGGG
>CAYZDA010000092.1:0-7213 GCA_964477095.1 uncultured Bacteroidales bacterium
TATCCTAATAAAATTCTTCTTTCAGCTTCTCGCACCATTTCTTCACCCGCTCAGGAGTTTTTTCATATTCATTATCCTCGTCTATAGGAAGACCAACGAATTTATCATCCACAACAGCTTCTGATTTTTTAAAATTATATTCATCCGTTTCCACATGCCCCACTACTTCGCCATTATTATTCTTCACTTTATCATACAGAATTTTCACAGCGTCAATAAAGTTATTGGGGTAATTCCTTTGGTCGCCGGTGCCAAAAAAAGCTACTTTTTTATCTGCAAAATCAGTCTCATCCAGCACATTCTGATAAAACTCCCAGTCGTACTGCAAGCCTGCTTCACGCCAGGTGGATGTACCAAATATCAGGTTTTCATATTGCTCCAGGTCTTCTTTTTTTGCCATTACGATGTTATAAACTTCAGCATTGTCTTCACCCAGTTCCTTTTTAATTAATTGAGCTACATACTCGGTATCACCGCTTGATGATCCGTAGAAAATACCGGTCTTTTTCATATTTCAATGATTTTAGATTACACATTATAATTGTCATACAAGTATGACTGATGAAAAGACAAAATAAAAAGGAAAATGTTTTAAGCAGTTGCCAGTTCAACTTCCCTGCGCTCCATTTGCTTCATAATTTCCCTGGCCTGCTTTTCCTCCTGCCAGTCTTCATAAAGCTTCACCTCCCACTGCCCGTCGTGGTGCTCCAGTAGAGCAGACATGGATTCCACCCAGTCACCGGAATTAAGGTAATGAATTCCATCTATGTATTTATTATCAGGCTGATGAATATGACCGGATATCACACCTTCGCAATTCTTATACCGGGCAATGGTGCTCAGGTGCTTCTCAAAGCCCGAAACAAATGACACTGCCTGCTTTACCCTGTGCTTCACAATGCGGCTGATGGAATAATAAGGCAGCCCCCTTGAAGTGCGGTAACGATTATACCGCCGGTTCAGCCAAAGCAGAAAATTATAGCCCACATCTCCAAGTTTTGCTATCCAGCGAAATTTGGTAGTAACAAGATCAAAAACATCTCCATGACAAACAAAATAGTGCTTGCCGCCACTTTCATAAATCATCTCCCTGACTATTTTAAACCCGGCAAATTCGAAAGGCAGAAATTCATCCAAAAAATCATCATGATTGCCCCGGACATAAATGATAGAAGTTTTGTTCTTTTCCATGATCTTCAGTAGCAGCTTTACAAACCGGGTGTGTTTCTTTTTCCATTCGCCGTTCTTTTTCAGCTGCCATCCATCTATTATGTCTCCGTTGAGTATTAAGGTTTCACACTCATGTTCCCTTAGAAACTTTACCAGCTCTGTCGTTTGGGAATTCTTTGTCCCCAGGTGGACATCAGATATTACTACTGTTTTATACGGTGGTTTAGTCATCAGTTGCCTTTCTATGGCAAGTATCGCTTGTTTCTGTTAAGTTATCATTGATTAATCCTGAAGATTTCTTAATTTTATTGAAACGTCAAAACCTATTATCATCATTATTGTTACCCTTAAACACACGGTGAATGCGCCATAATAACAGAAAAGTAAAAGCCATATAACGTTTAGTTAAACCGGAAATATTTACTTCGCGTTCAAATCAAACCACATCACTTATGAACTACAAGACTATCAACTACGAATTGCAATTAAATGAGCTAATAGAAGATGACCAGAACGCTGATCAGGAAACTGAACTTATCAATCCTATGAGTCATTATGAAGATCTGATCTTTGGGATCATTGAGGAAGAATCAGAACAGTAGCGTTTACACACAGCTATACCTGACAGCTGAGCAAAAAGCGATAAGATTTTGGTTTTTATTTTCCTGTACCTTTTGTTGCATTGTTTTCCGGTATGTTTTTTCTTCCGGCAGAAACAGAATCCGCTTGCTGCTTTGAGGCTGATAATACAATGTCAATATCATCAGCCGAAGTACCGGATTGTTTACGGTCCTCATCCGGACGATAGGGAAAGGCAATATATGCAGTCATTATTAATAGCGAACCAATAAAAAATACGGGCCGCAGTATGGCAGTTGCACCTTCAAATAGCCTCATCAGTTTATCAAACATAGTATAAAATTATATCGTTTAACAGCAAACATACATAATGCTTGTTTATCTGATATTAAGCCAGGCTTATGATATCATTAAACCATACTTTTTTACATTCTTAGCCGGAATCTTGTTTAAGCTCCAACGCTATGTGATCATGAAAGGGAGAAATCGCGTACAATTTTTCTGTAAATCTCCGGAGGCAGAAATTGCCTGCTGATATCTATCAGGGTTTTGCAGTGCTCTTCCAGCTTTTCACATTTTGTGCAATAATTATCAATCTCTATTTTAGCAGCAGTTTCTTTCAGCACCAATGCTGTAACCATAATATCATCCAGTGAGCCTACCGGGCCGCTGATTCTCGCAGGCAAAAAATCATAATCAGAATTTATATATTTAACAGCTAAGGCTACACGCTGACCTACCCTTAAAGGCAGATGCGTATTCAAATACAGTTGATCCAGTATTTGCAGCAGATGAGGAACCTGCCTGAGACTTTTTTCCTTTTCACTGCTGAGCTCCTGATGCAGCTCAAGAAATTCCTCCGTTCCTTTCCTGATTTGCTCTATGAATACATCATTGATTCTCATATTACCGCTATTATATAGATTATAACAATCCACAGGCCTGATAGTAGCATTATTCATGAGTTAAAATCCGGAATTTACAGCGCATATTCAACTTCGTTGTTTTTTGCGTAGGGAGGTCCGTTATAAATCTTTTCCGCAACACACAGGCCTTATGGCTTATTATATCCCGCTGAATACACTCCTTGCTGCGGCTCATTTAAAAATAAAAGCTCCCCTGTCATTGATTACCGCAAATAACCGGCTTAAATTTCAGTGGATCAGATTCAGGCTCTATGTCGAATTTCGCTGAACAATCCTTCGTTTGTGAATTCATTTAAGGCCAGGTAAACAATCACCCCTGTGCTTATGCTGCTTATACCATGGCAGTTGGATTTAAACGAGCATTAAGCTGCAGGCTTTTAACGAATAATTGTGCTTATTACAGGGAATAATTTAGCGAAGCTGTTTTCTAATTGAAAAAAATTTTGCAAATTCGCACACATGAATTATCAAGATAATTTTCGATAACATATTAAAACACAATTGCCATGAAAAAACATAATTTTTATGCAGGCCCCTCTATCATGCCTGAATACACTATTGAAAATACTGCAAAAGCGATCAGAGATTTTGCCGGCACGGGCCTTTCATTAATGGAAATATCCCACAGAAGCAAGGAGTTTGTGGATGTTATGGATAAAGCTCAGCAGGGTTTTAAAGACCTGCTGGACATTCCCGCCGGGTATGAGGTAATATTCCTCGGGGGCGGAGCCAGCCTGCAGTTTGCCATGATCCCTTTCAATATCATGCAGAAGAAAGCTGCTTACCTCAACACCGGTGCCTGGGCTACCAAAGCTATCAAGGAAGCCAAAGGTTTTGGTGAAGTTGAGGTGGTGGCATCTTCCGAGGATCAGACTTTCAATTATATTCCTGAATTTACCATTCCTTCAGATGCTGATTATTTTCATATTACCACCAATAACACCATCTACGGAACAGAGATCAAAAAAGACCTGGACAGCCCGGTTCCACTTGTAGCTGATATGTCTTCCGATATCTTCAGCCGTCCGTTAGACGTGTCGAAATACGGCATCATATACGGTGGCGCTCAGAAAAACCTGGCTCCTTCAGGTGTTACTTTCGTAATTGTAAAAGAAGAACTGCTGGGTAAGGTTGATCGTCATATTCCTACCATGCTTGATTACCGTACACACATCAAGAAAGAATCCATGTTTAACACCCCTCCTGTTGTGCCTGTTTTTGCTGCACTGCAAACCCTCGACTGGCTCAGGAACAACGGTGGCGTTGCTGCTATGGAAAAGATCAACAGGGAAAAAGCACAGCTGCTGTATGATGAAATCCAGAGAAATAAACTCTTCAAAGCCACAGTAGCCAAAGAAGAAGACCGCTCATTAATGAATGTATGCTTTGTGATGAACGAAGAATATGCTGAGCTGGAAAAACCATTCTTTCAGTTTGCCACTGAAAGAGGAATGACAGGTATCAAGGGACACCGTTCAGTTGGCGGTTTCCGTGCTTCACTCTACAATGCACTGCCAAAAGAAAGTGTAGAAGCGCTGATTAATGTAATGAAGGAATTCGAAAACAAACAATAACCAATCTTTGTAAGACATGAAAAGTCCCAGGCAGCAGCCCGGGACTTTTCAATCTAACATTAAAACCTATTGATATGACAAAATTACTGATCGCTACCGAAAAGCCCTTTCATAAGGATGCTATTCCCGGTATCAAAAAAATCGCAGAAGATGCAGGTTATGAATTTGCATTACTGGAAAATTATACTGACAAACGTGAACTACTGGATGCAGTAAAAGATGCCACAGCACTTATCGTAAGAAGCGATAAGGTAACCGCTGAAGTAATTCAGGCAGCAGAAAAGCTTAAAATTGTAGTACGTGCAGGCGCAGGTTACGATAATATAGATGTGGAAGCCGCTTCCGCCAAAAATATCGTAGTCATGAATACCCCCGGCCAAAACTCAAATGCTGTAGCCGAGCTGGCCATCGGAATGATGGTGTACCACGCACGTGGTAATTTTAACGGCAAACCCGGCACCGAGCTGCTCGGCAAATCTCTTGGTATCCATGCTTTTGGTAATGTAGGTAAACAGGTAGCCCAAATTGCCAAAGGTTTCCGTATGAAAATATATGCTTTCGATCCTTTTACGAATGAAAAGGATATCCTGAGCTATGATATTGTCCCCGTTTCTTCCGAAAAGGAACTCTATAGAAAGTCACAGTACATCTCACTGCATATCCCGGCTACACATGTCACAAAACAGTCCATTAATTATGATATACTGAAACTTATGCCTGAGCATGCCACTCTGGTAAATACAGCCCGTAAGGAAGTGATCAATGAAGATGACCTGTTGAAAATAATGGAAGAACGCGAAGACTTCCACTACGTTTCAGATATCGCCCCCGATAATGCAGCCATGCTGCAGGAAAGATTTCCTAACCGCGTTTATTTCACTCCCAGGAAAATGGGTGCTCAAACAGTCGAGGCAAATATCAATGCCGGAATAGCCGCTGCTGAACAGATAGTTAACTATCTCGAAAAAGGAGACACCACCTGTCAGGTCAATAAATAGAAATAAATTTCGTTTTAATTCATAATTAACTTACGGCAAAATATTTTATTTTTGCCACCCCTAAATAATAAAACTCTTTTAACATGATGGAAGAATACAGAGAAAGAGAAGACATCCAGCAAGCGCAACACAGAGAAGAAAGAGATGATAGAAATTTCAGCTTCTTCAGATTTGAAGACCTGCGCCTGTATGACAAGGTGCTGAATTACATCGACTGGGTATATGAAACCACCAAATTATTTCCCGAGCTTGATGATAATGGCCTGGCCGCACAATTCCGCAATGCATCACAATCCATAGCCGTGAGCATTGCCGAGGGTTCCGGAAGAACAAAAAGCCAGTTTATCTATCACCTGAAGCTTGCGAAAAGCTCAATCCGGGAATGCGTGGTACTCACTACCATATCCAATCGCTTTGGATACATTGGTGAAGAAGCACTTGAAGAATCACGAGGCCAGCTCATTGAGCTGTCAAAAATGCTCGGCGCACTGATTTCTTCTCTGCAGCGTAATAATAATGGCAATGGTAACCACGTGCCACAAGGCAACCAGCAGCCTAGGTATTAATCATTATAAAACCTGAAAAAATGGCTATTTTAAAACCATTCAAGGGATTGCGCCCTCCACGCGAAATCGCTAAAGATGTGGCTTCACGCCCCTACGATGTCCTCAACTCTGCTGAGGCCCGTAAGGAAGCGGAAGGTAATGAAAAATCCCTGCTCCATATCATAAAACCCGAGATCGACCTGCCAGAGGATACCGGCCTCTACAGCAATGCAGTTTATGATAAAGCAAAAGAAAATTTTGATAAGTTCCAGGAAAACGGATGGCTCAGACAGGACCAGCAAGACATGCTGTATATCTATGCCCAAACTATGGGCAATCACACACAGTATGGTCTTGTAGGTTGTGCCGGAGTTCAGGACTATATGAACAACATCATCAAAAAACACGAACTTACCCGTGCGGCCAAAGAAGAAGACCGCATGAAACACGTGCGTGTTACCGATGCTAACATGGAGCCCGTTTTCTTTACCTATCGTGCCGTACCCGAAATCGATGACATCATCGCCAATTGGGTGCAAAACCATGACCCCCAGTATGACTTTGTAGCCGACGACGGTGTTGGTCACCAATTCTGGGTAGTGGATAACATGGAAATAATCCAGCGCCTGGTGCAACTGTTCGAAGCAGTACCATATACATACGTTGCCGACGGACACCACCGTACAGCAGCTGCTGCTCTGGTTGGCAATGAGAAAAAGAAAAACAACCCCGCCCATACCGGCAAAGAAGAATACAACTTCTTTTTAGCTGTACACTTCCCCGATAACCAGCTCAGCATCATCGACTACAACCGCGTGGCGAAAGACCTTAACGGCATGTCAGCCGGTGAATTTATTAAGAAGCTGCAAAATGTGTTCGAAATCGAGGAACAGGGCGAAAATACCTACAAGCCAACCAAACTCCACGAGTTCAGCATGTATCTCGAAGGAAAATGGTATAAACTCAATGCCAAAGAAGGCACATACAATGACAGCGACCCCATCGGAGTACTCGACGTTACCGTGCTTTCCAAACACGTGCTGGACGACATACTCGACATTAAAGACCTGCGCACCAGCGATCGTATCGACTTCGTGGGTGGCATCCGAGGCCTGGGCGAACTGAAAAAACGCGTGGACAGCGGCGAAATGAAAGTAGCCTTTGCCCTCTATCCCGTAACACTCGAGCAGCTGATCAACATAGCTGACAGCGGCGAAATCATGCCTCCAAAAACCACCTGGTTCGAGCCAAAGCTCCGCTCCGGGCTGGTAGTACACAAACTGGAAGGCTATGAAGTCTCCACCATATCCGGGAAAGACTAATTCTACCAAATCAATATGTCAAAACGCGTTGCCTTCGGGTGGCGCGTTTTTTTGATGATCATTTTTTGGGCGGCTGATCCGTCTGCGGCTGCAATCCCG
>CAYZDA010000093.1:0-6951 GCA_964477095.1 uncultured Bacteroidales bacterium
ATTTTTGCTGTCAGTGAATACAAACATTTGAAGGAAATGTGAAACTAGCAAGCAAATATACTTAAAACCATAAACACGTAGGAACCATATTATCAGTGCATAGTTCTTTTCATGAGGGAAGATTGGCAATAATCCCATCACAAAAGACACAGATACAGAAAAGCTTATGGCTGATACTTCAACATTTTCTTCAATCGTCCTTTACCGGGCTTGAAGTTTTTAAAAAATGATTTATGATGAGTTGGCAGCCATCGTGATGAGCAGTACAGGGTAAAGCAGGATTTTTGAAGTGACCACTGATGTCAGGGGCCTGGATACTCTCTGATTTTCATCCACAATTCCAGAATATTTGTGCTCTGAGGTTACAATTCTTAAACCCTTAGCTGCTAATGATTGTTAAACCTTATGAACGTTTCACTCTTGAAATTTAAAATCATGAGGCAACTCATTTTACTTATCCTCAACAGCACTACTCTTATTTTCGCACTGCTAATGAATTACCTTTCTGGCACTGGTAAGTTTGGTGCCAGTGTGGCTGATATCAGCGCCATGTATCAGACCCCTTTCACTCCTGCCGGTTATGCCTTTTCAATCTGGGGGCTGATATATATAATGCTGATTGCCTTCGTGATTCATCAGTGGTATGCTGCCTACCGGTTGAAAGATAACAAAGAATTAACGCAGGCCGGTCTTTGGTTTTCGCTTGCCAATCTGGCCAATGGTATGTGGATCTATGCCTGGACAAATAATATGATTACACTTTCCATGGTTATTATGATCGTTTTACTGATCTCACTTATTATGCTAAGCCTGCGCCTGCATCTGGAAACCTGGGACGCGCCTTTTCGTATCATCCTTTTCGTATGGTGGCCTCTGGTTATATACCTGGGCTGGATAGTTACTGCCACAGTGGCCAATGCAACTGTATGGCTGGTGAGTATCGGCTGTCAGGGCGGCCCGATGACACCTTCAGAGTGGACCATAATACTGATTATCATTGCCACGCTCGTTTATGCCTTTCTGATCTACTACCGTAATATGCGTGAAGCTGCAGGTGTGGGTATCTGGGCCCTGGTTGCCATCGCTATACGACACTGGAACTCACAGGTGGATATTGCCTGGACAGCATTAGGTACAGCAGTACTTCTTTTTATCTATATTGTGTGGCACGGATATATGAACCGTGATACTTCACCCATGCAAAAGCTTAAAGAGAAGCTTTAGAAAGAAAATAGATATCTGCCCGAGTGTTAATTCGTTTGACAACATCTTTAAAAAGATAAATTTACAGCAATTCCATTCTCCTTGCTGTTTTTTAGGCTTCTCATCCCTTTTATCTTTATTCAAAATGAAACGCGCAGTGAAAACATTCAACCTGGGATACCAAACTATCCTGTCCCGGTTTCAAACATTACCTTCTGTCATTTCTTTATTTCCTTAATCAACTGGATTGTGATCAGCGGAAGAACACTGGCGATGCCTATGAGTATCCATGCCCTTCCCGGCATATCCTGGAATGACAGGATGTCCTGTAAGCCGGGAATGAAATACGCACCAAACAATACCCCAAAGCAAAGGGCCAGTGCCTGCCATACATATTTATTTTTAGTGACCTGGTTTTTAAAAATGTGCTCATTGCTTTCACGCATATTAAAAACGTGAAGCAATTGAGAAAACGCCAGGGTGAAGAATGCCACATTATTACTGATATCTTTGCCCAAGTCCATCTGGAAATATGCATACAGGTATGCCCCGGAAATAAAAATGGCTAAAACAATACCATACAAAGCAATATGCATCCAGTTTTGCCTGGTAACTATGGCTTCATCAGGATCTTTAGGTGGCAGTTTCATCACATTGGGATCACCACGGCTAAGACTTAAGGCCAGCGCGGGAAATACATCCGAAAGCAGATTCAGAAACAGCAACTGCAAGGGAAGCACAGGCAGGTGAAAAATAGAAAAACTGATGCCGGCTATCAAAATGATCTCACTAAGATGATAGCTAAGCTGATAAATAATAAATTTCCGGATATTGCCAAATATGATTCTCCCCTGCTCGATTGCATTCACGATGGATGGAAAAGAATCATCTTTCAGTACCATGTCAGCCACTTCCTGGGCGGCTTGTGTCCCCCGTTTACCCATGGCTATACCAATGTCTGCCTCTTTAAGTGCGGGAGCGTCGTTAACACCGTCGCCTGTCATGCCTACTATTTCGCCATGCTTCTGAAAATGGTCCACAATGTCGAGCTTTTGCCGGGGATCCACGCGCGCAAACACCCTGGATTTGGTGATATTTTTATTCTCTTTGCTGTCATCTATATCATGACTGATATCAGCTCCGTGTAGCACTACATCCTGTCCGGCATCTTCATCAACAAGCTTCACCCGTTTAGCTATATTAAGTGAAGTCTCCGGATGATCGCCCGTCACCATGGCTACTTTGATACCAGCCTGGTGGCATTCTTCTATGGCTGGAGTCACTTCTTTACGTGGAGGATCAATAAAGCCTATCAGCCCCAGGAAAATCAGGTCATGGATAAAATCCTTTTCCTCCAGGATATCTTTATTATCCGGGGATTCTTCTTTATATCCTACCGCCAGCACCCGCAGTCCTTCCGCTGAAAGCTCAGTGTTTTTGTCATTCCAGGATTTCCTGTCATCATCAGTTATGTCACGTGGTTCATCTCCATCCATTATTTTGGCTGATTTTTCAAGTATGGCATCAGCTGCTCCCTTGGCTGTAACCACTAACTTATCATCCATTAAATGGATTGTGCCCATTCGTTTGCTTTCCGAATCAAAGGGATACTCATGTTTGCGCTCCGCCGACCTTAATTTCTCAAGTTTTTCTTCGCTGCGCTTTTTCACGTATTCCAGTAATGCTATTTCAAGCGGATCACCTTCGTTTTCTTCCCCCATAGTAGCATTATTATTGAGAACCAACACTTTTTCAAAAGGAGCTATAACAGGATCATTATCCATGTCCTGATTTTCCTCATCCACATCATAACGATTTGACGTGGTGGTGAGTATTGCGCTCACTGAAAGGTTGTTTTCAGTGAGTGTACCGGTTTTATCAGTGAAAATAATGGTGGTTTCACCCAGTGTTTCCACAGAAGCCAGTTGTTTCACAATGACGTTTTGCTTTGAAAGGCGCAACATACCTCTGGCCAGTGCGATGCTGGCTACAACCGGTAATCCTTCAGGTATGGCAGCGATACTCCAGGCTATAGCAGTTTGGATAAGCAGATAAAGCTCTTCTCCCACGGCCCAGCCAATCCCAAGATACACGGCAGCCAATCCAAGAATTACCCAGATGAGCACATGAGTAAGTTTTGTGAGCTTACGATTCAGTGGTATTTTGTTTTTACCGGTTTCACTTAACATGCCCGATATTTCACCTATCTGTGTATCCATGCCTGTAGCGGTAACTACTGCCAGGCCTTTCCCGTTGGTAATTGTGGTGCCTTTAAACACCATATTTTTGCGATCTCCCACCTGCTTTTCTTCTTCTATCTTTTCGGTGTTTTTGCTCACGGGCACCGACTCACCTGTAAGCGGGGATTCATCAGCGGATAACTCTAACTCTTCGAAAACCCTTGCATCCGCGGCTATAAGATCTCCGGCTTCCAGTACCAGCACATCGCCGGGCACAATTTCCTCCGCATCAATCTTTTCCTCCTCCCCGTTACGTTTTACACGGACGATCAACTTATCCTTCTGCTTAAGGGCTTTCAGCGACTGCCTGGCCTGATATTCCATCCAGAAGCCAATGCCCGTGTTGAGTATGATCACTACCGTAATAGCTATGCCCTCAGGTATGTCGCCGAAAATAAAGGACACTATTGTTGCCGCTGCCAACAGATAAATTACCGGGTTCATCAATTGCTCCAGCAGTAAAACCAACAGGCTTTTTTCCTTTTGCTTTTCAAACCTGTTGCGACCATGCTTTTCAAGCCGCTTTTTGGCCTCCTCTTTTGAAATACCTTGCTGTTGGGAGTCCAGCTCTTTAAAAATTCTGTCTGTAGTATGACGGTAGTAATCCATAAGCACAGTATATTTTACTAAAATCTCAACGGACAGCATACAGGCATTGTTCATACTTCTCCCCTGGCTTTGTAAAAAAATGTAGAATGAATTGTTTGCTTTCATGTAACCGGATTACTGAAGCAAAAATTTCCCGTACGATTGCAGCATTTTTTTACCTTGATTAAAAAATAACCGTATGAAAAACGTTTTACTTTTTTTGCTGCTCTTTTCATCCTTCCTGCATGCAATAATAAATCCTACGAATATTGAGATGTTGAGCAGTTTAATATTACTGTGGATGCCTTAAAAGGCCGTGAAATGATTAAGCTAATTTATTACAGCCAGGGTCCTGACAACAACACAAACAGGGAGTATTATTATCATTTTGTTGTTGTGCCCCGCTCCTCCAACGACACTTTAATACCCTCACTCCAAACTACATAGAGCCGAAAGTGATTAATGAAAATTTTGATAATATGATTCGTTCACACAACTGGTGCGTTGGCAGATTAATTTACTAAAATTAGTAAGACCTCTAAGAATAATACCATTGAATTTCAAAAATTAGCAGAGCAATTCAGGGGCTCTTTCGGAGTGGGCTCAAGATTTTAACCCTAAGCCCTCTTCGGTAAGCAGGAGTACTACTTCCTTTCTGTCTAATGAAATTTTGCATTAGGAAAATGATTTTTTACCTTTGTAAAAACATCTGACATGCAAAACTACCAGATACTTTGGATCAATCGCTTCCGTAATTTTTCCCAACTGCTGCACGAGCTCACAGCTGCGGTGGAGGCTTCCCGCAGAGGCGAGCTCTCCTCACTTGAAAATCAGGAAGTGTTGAGAATATTTGAATTGACATTTGACAGTGCAAGATATACCATGGCTGATTACCTGAAAGGTAAACAAGCAGACCCAGTGCAGGGTGCGGTAGAAACAATCAAAAAAGCCAGTGATTTTGAATTGATCCAAAATGTTGATATATGGATGCATATGCTTGAGGATCGTGAGAAAATTGCGGGTTTCGTGGATGAAGAAGCCACAGCCTTGCTGCTTTCTGAAATTGCCCGTGATTATCACCCTGAACTACTCAATCTTGAAAACCGCTTTATCATTATTAAAGATAATGAAAACATTAACAGGGGTTAACTTGTAATATCAATGTTTACTTGTTATTTTTATCGCTTAATCACAATGAACACAAAATGAAAAAACTAGTTAGCATATCCCTGATGTTTGTTTTATCCTTAATGATTGCCTGCGGCCCGGGACCTGCACCAGATAAGGACAAGCTGCTTATGCTCAGGATTGATCATCTCACCAAAAATTTCGAAGGGGCCACTGAAATTGATCTGTCACAAAACGCAGCATCAACGGATTCGTTGCCCATTGATGTTCACTATAAGCCTCCGGGTGATTTTGGCAATATCACTTTGCTTTACAAGCCGTCAGGAGACACTGTGTTTGACGGCAGCATCATCTGGATGGGAAAGGGACAAATCAACAAACCTGACAGCTTTGATCCGGCATCACAGTTTGTCACAGCATCCTCACCCCACCCATTGCCAGATACTCTGAATTATCAGGTAATTTTCCCTCAACCTTCCCATTCAATACCTTACGACTCCATCTGGTATGCTGTAGATGACCTGAAAATTGTTAAAGAATACGCCAGATTTAATAAAAAAATAGGATTGTTCTTTTATACTCCTTCCGTTGGAAGTGGTAATCCGGCTGACTGGGACTGGATTGTAATCATGAGTAAATAATACTGTGGAAAAGATAACAGAAAAAACCTTTATTATTATTCTTTTGCTGATTTTGGCATCCTGCGGTCAAACAGGTAAAGCACCTGTGTCAAATTATTTAAACTATGATAGAGATTTACATAAATTGCTTGAGGAAAAAGGTTTGGATGCCTCAAAAATTCAAATAAGAATTGATAAAAGTGATTTCAAACTGTCCCTTATCCATGGTGAAAGCGTGATCAAGGAATTTCCCATGGTTTTGGGTGGTAATCCTGTGGATGACAAATTACGCGAAGGGGATAAATGTACTCCTGAAGGTCATTTTAAAGTCAGAGATATGTATCCACACCGCTCATGGTCGAAGTTTATCTGGATCGACTATCCTACCAAAGAATCCTGGAAAAAGCATAAGGCAGCCAAAGCAGCCGGAAAAATTCCGGACTCTTCGCATATTGGCGGTGAAATAGGTATTCATGGAGTTCCTTCAGGTCGTGATGATCTTATACAAAAAAAAACCAACTGGACACTGGGCTGCATATCGCTTTCGACTGATGATATTAATGAGATTTATTCCGTTTGCTTTAAGGGCATGGATGTATTTATTCAGAAATGAGCTATTGTAAAAATATAAAATAATACTGAGATAAAGATTATTACCACTTCTCAGGAAATATTAAGGCTGCAGGAGCAGAATCTTACTACCGTTGATGCAAGCGCTTTATCAACCGGGCTGCATTTCCTCACAATTAAAACGAATAGCATCTGTTACGAAGAGAGTTATTATTCAATAATCCAGATTAATACGCAAAGTAAAATTATCCATAAACAAAAAACTGGTGTTGCTTGTATAGTTAGTACAACAAAATCTAATAATCACTAATTAATCACACTAAAAACTTTTTGTTATGGAAAAAATGGTAAAAGTAATTGAAGTAATTGCCGCATCAGATAAAGGATTTTCAGAAGCGGCACAGATAGCAGTTGAAAAAGCATCAAAAACTGTAAAAAACATTAAATCTGTTTACATCAAGAACATGAATGCCAATGTGGAAAACAATCAAATTATTTCTTACGCTGTAAACGCTAAGATTTCATTTGAAATAGATCAGTAAGCATTTCCCCAACCAGAAAAACCGGTGCTTAAGAAGTACCGGTTTTTTACTTTTTTGAAA
>CAYZDA010000094.1:0-6857 GCA_964477095.1 uncultured Bacteroidales bacterium
CGTGTCGGTTCGACCCCGACCCTGGGTACAGAGAAAAGGCAAGCTGAAATGGCTTGTCTTTTTGTTTTTTATAGTGTATATTTACTCAATGGCTGTTGTTTATATCCTTTATTCGAACTCGAGAGATAAATATTACATTGGAAGTTGTAAGGATTTTCAACAAAGGTTGAAGGAACACATAGATGGTACATATGCAACATCTTATACTGCACACATTCATGATTGGCAGCCTTTTTTGATAATTCCTAAATGGGGTTAGCCCGTTCGGCAGAAAAGCCAAAATTGCTAAATGATCCAGAATGTTATAAGCAGAAACCACCCCTTATCATCATTCCTGTCCACCGTTTTAATTATCTGCAGGCCCGGGCATTTTAATCAGTTCTAAATAGTTATCTAACTTGCAGTATGCTAAACTGCCTCACCACCGGGCTTTGATCTGATCCACAAATAAATGAAAGCCTGTAGGCTATTTTTTTCTACTTTTGCATCAGCATTCATTAAGAAACCATACCATCCATGTCACACGTTAATATTTTTTCCGGGCGCGCCACCCGTTACCTGGCCGAAAAGATCGCTGAAAGCTATGGCACCAGCCTGGGCGAGGTGATTGTATCCACCTTCAGCGACGGGGAATTTCAACCATCGTTTGAAGAAACCATACGCGGAAATGATGTTTATATCATCCAGTCAACCTTTGCGCCCAGCGAAAACTTGCTGGAACTTCTGCTGATGGTGGACGCCGCTCGCCGTGCCTCTGCAAAACGAATTGTAGCTATGATCCCGTATTTTGGTTATGCCCGACAGGATCGTAAGGACAAACCCAGGGTTTCCATAGGAGCCAAGCTTATCACTAATCTGCTGGTGGCTTCGGGAGTGGACCGCATCATTACCATGGACCTGCACTCCGACCAGATACAGGGATTTGTTGATCTGCCTGTCGACCATATGTATGCCTCTTCCATTTTTGTGCCTCACCTTAAGAATAAGGACCTGCCCGACCCGGTAGTGGCCACCCCGGATACCGGCGGCACCAAAAGGGCTGCAGCCTATGCCAATTTCCTGAAAACCGACCTGGTGATCTGCTTTAAGCAGCGCTCCAAAGCCAATGTGGTTGACTCCATGACTATCATTGGTGATGTGCATGGAAAAGACGTGGTGTTGGTGGATGATATTATTGACACGGCCGGTACAATCTGCAAAGCTGCAGATATTATGATGGAAAAAGGAGCAAAAAGTGTAAGAGCCGTTTGTACGCATCCAATCTTTTCAGGTAAAGCTTATGAGAAAATTGAGGAATCAGCCTTGCAGGAAGTTATTGTAACAGATACCCTGCCCACCAGGCCGCATGATAAAATTACTGTGCTTAGCACTGCTGATCTGTTCGCCGATGTGATTAGCCGGGTTCACAATCATCAGTCAATTAGTACACACTTCGAGTTCAAAACACTGCTGTAAAAAAAATAAAAAGCTGAGGATAACAGCTAATTTTTTATTGTTGTCCAGAGATTTTTATTACTTTTGCGCTCTGATTTTTGGGCACAGGTATAACCCCTGCGTCATTAATGTAAACAGTACAAAACGAAATATCATGAAAACAGTAGAACTGAAGGCTTCTGTCAGAGACACCAAAGGAAAATCAGAGGCTAAGAAAGTGCGTGACAACGGAATGGTTCCGGCAGTGATGTATGGAGGAGAAAAGCAAGTGGCCGTTGCCGTGGATTACAGGGAACTTGAGAAAATTATATTTACGCCTGACAGATACTTTATCACACTGGACATTGAAGGTGAAAAACACAATACTATTATCAAGGAGCAGCAGTTTCATCCTGTTACCGACAGAATCACACATGTGGATTTTCTGGAGTTTACAGAAGACCAGCCGATCGTAATGAACATCCCGGTTCGCACTGTTGGTGTTTCACCGGGTGTAGTGGCCGGCGGAACCCTGTTCTCAAAAATGCGCTATGTTATGATTAAAGCTCTGCCCAAGGATATGCCTGAGAAGGTTGAAATTGATATTTCAAAACTCAATATCAATATGGCTGTTCATATTGAAGACCTTCCTTCAGAAAATATCGAATATCTTGCGCCTCCTGAAGCAACCGTTGTGGCTGTTATTGCTGCCCGTGATGCTGTTCTTCCTGAAGACGAAGAGGCTGAAGGTGAAGAAGGGGAAGAAGAGGGTGCTGAAGAAGGCGCTGAAAAAGAAAATGCAGGAGGAGAAGAGTAATTCTTCTTTTAAAATACCAAAAGCCGGGTTGTTTCAGCCCGGCTTTTTTTTACCCCTCACACCAGATCTGCTGCTTTTTTTCTGTCCACTGTTGCCCGTTTCGCCCCGCTGAAATGTGAACTTTTTTCAGGAGCACCTTGTTAGACTGTCAGCTAATTTGCAAACTCATAATATACTGGATAATGAAGAAACTGATCCGTTTACATGCACTTTCCACGCTGCTTTTATGGCTGTGGTTTGCCTTTGTGGCTGGCCCCACTCAGCTATTTGCGCAGCAACCTTCAAACCTGCCGCCGGCAGATACTGAGCCGGTTGATTTTTTTGAATCCGTTACCAATATCATTGTGTTTATTATACTTCCCCTTATCGCTGTTATCCTTTTTTTCGTGTGGAGGCGCAAGGTGGATAAAATGCGCAAACGAAAGCAGGATGAGAAAAATGACCCGGGAAGTGACAGCCCGGAAAATATATAACCTTATGGGAGAATATAAAGTAAAAATCAAGCAGACCGGAAAGGTAACGCATGACGTATTAAGGTTTGTAACGGAGAAACCTGAAAATTATACCTTCAAGCCCGGTCAGGGTAATGAAGTAGCCATCGATAAAGACGGCTGGCGCGACGAAAAACGGCCTTTTACATTTACCTCCATTCCCAGTGATGATGTTCTGGAATTTAATATCAAAACTTATCCTGAAAAGGACGGGGTTACTAAAAAAATGCTGGAACTTATGCCCGGAGATCATTTTCTGCTGCACGAACCTTTTGGCACCATTTTCTACAAAGGCGATGGAGTGTTTATAGCCGGGGGTGCCGGAATTACTCCCTTCATTGCTATTTTCAGAATGCTGGAAACGGAAAATAAGCTGGAAGGAAATAAACTGATCTTCGGTAATAAAAAGAAAAAGGATATCATCCACCGCGAGGAGCTGAAAGAAAAATTCGGCGACAGTTTTATTAATGTTTTATCCGAAGAAGAAACCGGCGAATACGAACATGGTTTCATTGATAAGGATATTATCAAAAAATATGTGGAGGATTTCCAGCAGTATTTCTACCTGTGCGGACCACCGGAAATGGTTGAAAAGCTCGAGGAAACACTTGAAGAATTGGGTGTTGAAGATGATTTTATCGTAAAGGAAGGAAAAGAATAAGCTCAAGTCCCGGCAGTTACAGCGGGTGCCTGATATAATCAGGAACGGGACTCAAAACTCACAGGGCTGAATATTTCATATCAGTATTATCTAATAATCCTGTGCTGATAACGATGCTGAAAAAAATGAATCACAAAGAGTGATTGGATTTTGGTATGGCGTAAATATAATTTTCCCGGATAAACTTAAACAAAACTTTAATTAGCCAGGTTATTCTTGCTTCAGCTTTGTTGTTTTTGTAGATTTACAGTTTCGTATTTTCCGTGTTATAACATTTTCATTATAAATCAAAACCTGTATGACTATGAAAAAGATTTTATTCACTATTATTCTGCTTGCAGGAATTTGTATGCAGGCTGTTGGTCAGATCGACCTGATGAAAGAAAAGATGGACGGTTCCACTCTGGTGGTTATGCCCGGTCAGATACTCGAATATGAGGTTAATGCCTTTGGCTCTTCCTATATGTTCACTGTGTATGTGAAATCAGTGAAAGACGGTGTAACCTTCGAATATGAGATGACAAATGACGAAAAAACCAAAGGGATAGTGCACATTTCCAAAGAAGCCATGGAAAAGGCCATTGAGCAAATGAATAAGTTTTCGGGGGGAGAAGTGAGACTGGAAAACCGCACTACAGTGTGGGTAAGTGAAAAGGTATTCAATAATCTGATCAGCACTGGAAAAGCAAAGATTTCCACAGATAGCGGAAAATCCCATACCATTATTCAGGGAGCGGAAGCCCGTCATGATTTCAGCATTTATAATGCCATCAGCAATAAAAAGTTTGATGACATATCATATGTTTATGCCCAATCAGAGGACGGATCAGCGAAATACTGGATTCACCTTAGCGAAAGAAACCCCTTGATATTGAAAATGGATCTGGGATGGACCATTACCCTGAAGAAACTCAGGATGGAATAGTTCGAATCCGGACACCTCAAAATCTGGTTCTGCTTTTTTTGGCAGAACCTTTTTTGTGATTACTATTTTTTCCTGCTGATTTTTGACTGTGATTTCACCGGATATGGTTCATGTTTCGTTCTTGTTTTATAAAACGAAAGTAAGAGTGAGGCAAGAAGAGAATAAAAGTTAAACTATTATCAGAATCGGGGGAGATTATATGTCGCTTTTTCAAAAATTCAGAGTCCATTATTAAGTTCGGAGCAAAAGAAGCCCGATCTGTGAGCCTGAGAATTTCCCTTCAGCCGTGAGCTTATTGGAATAATGCGGATAATTATGCTTATTACTTCTGCGGGCGGGTTCAAACAATAATTTATCCGGGCTTGTTTTTCTTCAAAGCAATACTATGAACCTATTCAAATTGATGATGGCTGTGTTATTTCCGGTGATAATGCAGGGATCAGTATCATGTGAAACAAATAAAAATATGGAAAAAGCAACATTTGGTGCCGGATGTTTCTGGTGCGTGGAGGCGATATTCAAGCGCGTGGAAGGAGTAAAGGAAGTAAATTCGGGATACAGCGGTGGCGAAATTGATAATCCCACATACGAGCAGGTAGCCTCGGGTCAGACAAAATACGCCGAAGTGATACAGTTGGAATATGATCCGGCGGTAATATCATACCGCGAACTGCTGGAGATTTTCTGGAAAACTCATGATCCCACGCAGTTAAACCGGCAGGGAGCAGATGTGGGTCCGCAATACCGTTCTGTAATTTTTTATCATAACGACAAGCAGAAGCAACAGGCAGAAGAATACAGGAAAAAGCTGAATGAAGCCGGGATATGGGATAAACCTGTAGTAACAGCCATTGATCCGTACACAAATTTTTATAAAGCTGAAAGCTATCATCAGGATTATTACGACAAAAATAAAAACCAGGGCTACTGCCAGATGGTGATCACCCCAAAGCTGGAAAAATTTGAAAAGATATTCAGTGACAAACTAAAGAAGGATAAAGAGTAGGGTTTTGCCGTTTTCTTGCTAATTTTGCCGGATGAAAATTACCGCGCTGTTGAACCGGTTGTTTAATGCCGCCGGCAGTGGAGCAAAAAAACCAAAGGAACCGGACACTATGAAATTTCTGATTACCGGGCTCGGGAATATGGGGCCTGATTACGTTGGTACCAGGCATAATATCGGATTTGAAATAGTGGAAGCTTTGGCCGCTGAGAAAGATGCCGGCTTTGAAGTGAGTCGCTATGGGGATGTTGCCAAAGTGAAGCATCGCGGGAAAACACTTATCCTGCTCAAGCCATCCACCTTCATGAACCTGAGTGGAAAGGCTGTACGCTACTGGATGGATAAAGAGAACATTCCGCTTGAGCGCACACTCACCATAACAGATGACGTGGCCCTGCCCCTGGGCACCATTCGCATTAAGAAAAAAGGAAGTGCCGGCGGACATAACGGACTCACTGATATTATTGCCAGGCTGGGGCGAGATGACTTTCCCAGGCTGCGCTTTGGCATAGGTAATGATTTTCCCCGGGGAGCTCAGGTTGATTATGTACTTGGCCGTTGGACAGAGGAGGAACGCACCATCATAAAACCACAAATAAAAAAGGCGACGGAAAGCATTCTGGCCTTTGCTTTCATGGGAGTGGATAAAGCCATGAATCTGTACAATAATAAGTAGCACTTTATTCTAATTTAATATTTCTTGCATCTGATTACCAGAAGATAGCAGATGGTTGCTCTGTTTTCATTTCCGGCTGTTGTAACAATTCCGGAGTGCATGGCGTCACATCACCAAAGAGCGCTGCTCAATATGTTCGAAAGCGAACAAAAACGTACCACCAGCGCACATAAGCAAAGAAAGTTTTAAAGCACAAAATGTGCGTAACGAAAACAAAAACAGCAAGATACAAAAAGTGGCACGCTTTTTCTAATGAACAGAATCAAATGGAAACAACAAAAACACATAACGTCATGAAAACACTTACACTTACAATCGCCGTATTATTTGCCGCAATAAGCGGAGTATTTGCCAACACAGATCTACTGCAGGATAATTATAAAGTAAAGCTTCAGGAAGAGTCATACGTGGACGATGTACCTTTCAACACAAATGAAGTAGTAGCATCTTTAGACGGGGACAAAAAGAATAGCGAATCAGAAGAATATGATGTGAAGCTTGAAGAAGAAGGCTACGTGAATGATGTAAACTTCGACACCAGGCAGGTAGTTCTTGATTATATGAATACCATCTGGTTTAAAGCCAAACGTTTTACACGTGCACTGGGCGAAATCATGGAAAGCCTCTCGGAAAAAGGATATATCGACAGCAGCACTATTCATATGAGCAAGATAGTAAAGGATCTTCTTAAAAGTGATGAAGAGTATGAAGTAGAGCTTGAGAAAGAGCCTTATGTGAATGATGTGCCTTTTGATACAGAAGAAATTGTTGAAAATTTACCCTCATAATTCTATTTTGGTGTGTTAAAACCCCTAATCCTAAGGGGAAATGGTCAATGCTAAAGCTGCCTCGCCCGGGGCAGCTTTTTGTT
>CAYZDA010000095.1:0-6457 GCA_964477095.1 uncultured Bacteroidales bacterium
AAATATATTTGCACTGCTTTGAATATCCCGGCCGTGATCGTGCATCCGAACTGAATGCTTTATGCGAAGAGGTTAATTATTATCCCCGGCAACTGGGAATGCGGCAGGCAATTTCATTTACTCCTTACATTATTGCCACGCGTAAAAGCGAAAAATTACTGCACCGCCTGCTGCAGGATAATTATCCTGTTTTGTTCGAGGGCCTGCACTCCTGTTACTACCTTAATAACAAGCTGCTAAAGGGAAGAAAATTGATTTACAGGGAATCTAATATTGAGCATCGCTATTACTACAACCTTTTTAAAACCACCAATAATTTATATCTGAAGTCTTATTATCTGGCAGAAAGTCTAAAGCTCCGCTGGTTTGAGAGAAAGATACAGCACGCCAGTGCAGCAGCAGTAGTTTCCAAAGCCGACCAGGAAGAACTGCAACAAAGGTATCCGCGCATGCAGGTGGAGCTGATCCCCAGTTTTCATGCCAATGATCAACTAAGGCTTAAGCCCGGCAGCAGCGATTATGTGCTGTATCACGGCAACCTTGAAGTGGCTGAAAATGAGAATGCCGTATTCTATTTGCTGAATGAAGTATTCACCGATTATCCCCGCAAGCTAATTGTTGCCGGGATGAATCCGCGCCAGCGACTGATACGCGCCATTGAAAAGCTTGATAATATAACGCTTATTGCTAATCCATCACAGGAGGAAATGGACAGCCTGGTGAAAAACGCTCATGTAAATCTACTGGTTACCTTTCAGGCCACCGGTCTTAAGCTAAAACTGCTGAATGCCTTATACAGCGGAAGGTTTGCACTGGTGAATGATAAAATGGTGCGTGGCACCTATTTGAAAGAATTATGCAGTATAGCCAATACCCCGCAAGAGATCAAAAATCAACTGGAGGTGCTATTTGAAAAAAACTTTGATAAAAACGAAATAGCGGGCCGCGAAAAACTACTGGTGAAATATTATTCCAATAATACCAATGCTGATAAATTACTGGAGCTGTTGTTTGATTAGCATCTGGATGTGTAACAGTCCCACTCTCCTTTCTTCCATACAAAATAAATCCGGTATATTTGGAGTTTTATATTGCAAGCTGAATCCAGACCCGGAAACATGAAGGACGAAATTATCAAAAATGACTGCAGGTACTTTCGCGGTGATATGCCGTGCAGGCCTCATAAAGAAAAAGGATATCATTGTAAGGAATGTCCGGTTTATGATAAAACCACCGGAAAGATCCTGATCATCAAGCTTGGTGCGATTGGTGATGTGATCAGGACCACTCCCCTGCTACACAGGATAAAAAAGGAGCACCCGCAACATCAGATTTTCTGGCTCACAGAATCGCCCGGAGTTTTAAGCAGCAATTATATCGATCGTATTCTAAAATCAAATACTGAAAACATTGAATTGCTTAAAAACCTCCATTTTGACTGGGTACTGAATCTTGACAAGGACGCGCTGGCTATTTCGCTGATGAAAAGAATTTCCGCTGATCACAGAAGCGGATTCACTATGGATGATTTCGGACACTGTGTGCCGCTGGGTTCAAAAGCAGCGCATCACAAGTGGCTAACCGGATTGTTTGATGACCTGAATAAAACCAACAGCAGGCATTACGTGGAAGAGATCTTTGACATCGCAGGATATGAATTTAAAGGAGAAGAATATATCCTGGAGGATAAAATGAATAAAGAGTGGGATATTGATCAGCGTAAAACTGTGGTAGGACTGAATACCGGTTGCGGTGATCGCTGGTTATCCCGTCTTTGGCCTGAAGAGCACTGGACTAAGCTGGCCAAAACACTACGAGATCAGGAATATGAGGTTATATTGCTTGGAGGTGCTGCTGAAGACGAAAAAAACCGGCGGCTGGCAAAGGCTGCAGGCGTAAAATACCTCGGGCATTTTGACCTGAAAACATTCATCAATGAAGTGAACCAGGTGGATGTAGTGGTAACCGCTGTTACCATGGCTACTCATATTGCCATCGGACTAAAAAAACAATTGGTACTGTTTAATAACATCTTCAACAAAAATGAATTCCATCTTTATAAGCGCGGTGAAATTCTGGAGCCGGATATTGAATGTGATTGTTATTTTGCCGCTGAATGTCCGAATAACTGCATGGAACATCTGCTCCCGGAAACTGTGATTTCCGCTGTGGGAGAAGCCGGAAAAAGGATCGGGAAATAATCAGCCCGGGATCAGAAAATCAGAATTGGATTTAGCGTAATATATGGAATTGAATGCCGGTTTTAGCTTAATTTTTGGAATACCACACCTGATATTGGCGTAAATTTTGGCATACAGTGCGATTTGGTTCCGTTCCTTCTGATCAGCATTCTCTCATGGGCGGTTCCACGCCTTCCATTTCATACACTTTGCCGGCTTCACATTTCAGCACACGTGCCGGGAAGTCATCCATGAGGGAATAATCGTGGGTGGCCATGAGGATGGCGCGTCCGCTGTCGCGAAGCTTGAAGATCATTTCCATGATCTCACGCGAAGTATCCGGGTCGAGGTTGCCGGTAGGCTCATCGGCCAGGATAATTTCCGGATCATTGATCAGGGCCCGGGCAATTACTACGCGTTGCTGTTCGCCACCTGCCAGTTGATGCGGCATTTTGAAGCCCTTGGTACCAAGTCCCACCCAGTCCAGCACGTCCTGCAGGCGGGCTTCCATCTTTTGCCTGTCTTTCCAGCCGGTTGCCTTCATCACAAACATCAGGTTGTCTTTCACCGTACGGTCATGCAACAATTGAAAATCCTGAAAAATAATGCCGATGTTGCGACGCAAGGCGGGAATCTGTTTATTACGGATATTCTGCAGATTATGTTCTGCCACCACCGCTTCACCGTCGCGCATGGGAAGGTCAGCATATAGAATTTTCATCAGGCTGCTTTTCCCGCTACCGGTTTTTCCGATCAGATAAACAAATTCACCCTTGCCGATGTCGAAACTCACATCTGACAACACCAGGTTATTCTTCTGAAAAACTGACACATCCTTTAAATGTATGATCGTATCGAAAGGCATATTATCTCCAATTGCTGTTTAAGCAAAGATATGAATTTTTCATGAGTGGGGTGAGTTTGGTTTTTTTAGTGGTTCAGCGATGGCAATATTATTAAGCAAAGACCTGACAGCGTGCGGAGCGAAGCGGAGCTCCTGACAGCGTCTGTTATTTGACATTAATACAACAAACCAAACATCCAGAGCGGAATACGATTTCCAAAACCAGTTTCTATGTCATCAATTGCAAGGAACGACTGACCTTTATTATTTGTCAGTTGCTTAGCTGTTTTGTTTTTCCCTCCAACTTCAAAACATAAATCAGGAAAAATAAAAAAATCGCCGGAGGAAGGTAGAAACACCTCATGCTTTACTCTTAGCTGATTCATAAAAAAGCATTCTCTTAGCATGCCTTTTTCGGGTTTTTCATCATGCAGACAATAAGCCAGGTTTGTATTGTTCAGATAAACCTTATCAGGCTTTTGCAATTTTTTGATGCCTTTTGCTTTCCGCTGTAGAAGATTCAATAATTCGGCTTTTTCAAGTATCGAAAGGTAGTTGAGCAAAGTTCTGTGATCAGAGATGTACAAATCTGATCTCAGTTGTGAAAAATTCGGTGTAAATGGAGAAGAATCACTTAAGACTGCCAGGAGTTTTTTTAATTTCACAAATATTTCGGCATTATATGCCGTAAATATATTTACATCCTGCTCAAGAATAACGTTTAAAATATCTTTAAGCCTGCGGCAGTATTCTTTCGGTGCCTCAGCATAAAAAGGGAAAAAGCCGGTTTTAAGATATTCCTGAAAAGCAGGTAATACTTTTATCTTTTCTGTAACGGAGGTAGAAATTTTAATATGGTCTCTCAGAATATCATACAGCCCATAAACGGGAATATTCAGTGAGTAATTCCAGTTTAAATATTCTCTGAATGATAAGCCGGAAAGATTATAGCTGCATTTTCTTCTGCTAAGATCCCCAAGGCCTTTGTGCAGCGCCAATAAGGAAGAGCCGGAATAAATAATATTCAGCTCAGGATACCTGTCATAAATTACTTTCACCTCTGCAGACCAGTCGCTTTCTTTATGCTTTGGCGGGTATTTGTGTACCTCATCCAAAAATAAATACTTACCGCCATATTTCACAAACTCTTCGGCCGTTTCTATGATACTGCGTGAATAGTAATAAGGATCGTCAAGTGAGCTGTACAATACCTCTTCCGGCTGATCCCGGGGTATATTTTTTGCCCGTTGAAGCATCAGGGTAGTTTTACCGGTGCCTCTTGAACCTCTGATCTCTATCAGCCGGCAGTTCCAATTTATTATATCAAACAAACTACGGGTGAAAGCCACCGGTACTTGTTTTATCCTGTTTTCACTAAGTTTAAATAAAGTCTCCATCTTTTTTTGTATCGGAATACACAAATATACTATATTTTTTTGTATCCGGTTACATATTTTTCCATCTTTTTGTGGATTCCATTACAATTTTCTATTATCATGGAGGCAACTGCAAAAAAGTAAAGAGTGCCTTTTCCAAAGGTTGGATCTTCTTGTGAAGGCGCAAAATTAAAAGGTGCATTTAAAGCCCCTGAAAGCGTCTGGTAAAACCAATAAAAGATTTACCATTTAAGAAATTGAAAAACGAACAATTTTTAATTAAAGATCACAAATATTAGCTAATATTCTTGACTTTTATAATTATAATATTTATATTTGTAAGCTTTAAGTGTTCGAGCAATGCTGCCTACGTACCATCATAATAATGATTATCCGCCATGTATCTATTATTTGAAGTGCAGAAATAAAAAAACGCTTTCTGCACTCTTTTTACCCTTATAACCTGATATTATTATGAAATTATCAACAGTGCTTTTTTATTTGGTCGTAATAACATTTACGCTGAATAGCTGCAACCAAAGAGCAGAGGAGATTAAGGAAGAAGTTATTAATTGGGATACAACAAAGATTAGTTATCCATATTATATGGCCTCTTCTGAAGCAATGGGAATAAAATCTACATTTAACTTCCTATCTTCCGGTGATGCCATGTTATTATATTATTATTCCATCAGGGCTGATTCCTTTTATGTATATGACGTAACAAATAAAGCCTCGCTTTTATCGTCGCATCCTTTCAATGTGGAAGATTCAACAAAAGCAATAGTTCGTGGAATTACACCTATTTCAACGGATTCTATCTTTATTCTATGTGACGCGGATATATATCTTTATGATCTTCAAAGGGGAAAAGCTGTATTTCATAAACGCATCCCGGAAGAATACAGTTTGCTTTCTCATTTCACTACACCTGTCTATAACAAAAAAGAAAATGCATTTTATACTGAGCTTATTCAGTGGAATGTACCGAAAAGCAAAAACGGTGTATTTAATTCAAAAATGCTTGCCAAAATAAACCTTAAAACCGGTTTTACAAAATTCTTAGATTTAAAAGTGAATGAAGAAATGACACTGAAAGCCAATCAGTATTATTTTTCTCCTTTTAAAGATAGATTATATTATGGCTATAGCCATTCAGATAGCATTTATGTATCAGACAAGAATAAACTAAATTTCAAATCAATGCCTGCAAAAACACCCATAGGCCTTGATAATAACATCTCCTCACAAAAACCTGAGCGAATAGACCGGATGAGAGAAGAAAACACTTATAATACATACTTTGGTGAACTATTTTCAAATAAGGAACATTTATACAGGATACAATACCTTCCTTTGCCAGGAAGAAATGAAGAAGGGTTGGTGCCAGGCCTTTCAGAAAAAAGTTTCGTTATTCTTGAATATGATGAGGATTTGAATTTAAAGCGAGTATTAAAGCCTGAACCTAAAATATTTCTTCTTGCTTATTTTTCTTTTCACCAGGATCAGCTTTATGCCCTTTCACATTCTCCCGGCAGTATTACCATATACAGGTTAAAATTTTAAACAGGCATTTATGAAAAATATAATCTTTGTTTTATCTATTGCAGGCCTGCTGTTATTTAGCTGCAATCGAAATTATGAACCATACGAGGATGAGGATTTGGTATATAAATACATCCAGGATAATGATACATTGTTTAACGGTAGTAATGATTATTATCTGCTGTTTTACAAAAGCCCCATATTGACCTGTGTTAATTCCAGTCTTAATTATCAGGCAGACCCGTTAATTCAGGGGCATTTGGATACAGCAGGGAACATTCCGTTATTTGTGATAACGAACAGTTCAATGCTTAAAAAATGGTCGGAACTCTTTTATAAAGGAAAAACCAGCCTCGTCTTACATCAGGAAAAATATGGAACTATGGAAAGTTATGGTGTTCCATATACGCCTCTGCTTTTTCATATTGAAAACGGGCAGATCACCCAATGGCGATATCTAAAAGAGGAAGAGGAAACCGGGGCTCCGTAAAAAAGTATCAATCCAAAGACCT
>CAYZDA010000096.1:0-6391 GCA_964477095.1 uncultured Bacteroidales bacterium
TCCGCAGTATGCAGCCACTGCCTGAGACGGTGCGGGATTGCAGCCGCAGACGGATAAGCCGCCCAAATAATAATTACTTTTATAGTGGTTGCTAACATCCTTTGCTCGCGCTTGTTGATCATTTTGAACAGGAAAATTTTTATTTTATGGCTGCGAACTGGTATATCGGCACATCGGGCTGGAGTTATGATGAATGGAAACGGAGGTTTTACCCGGAAGGGCATCTTTCATCGTCGAAGCATCTGCCCTACTACAGTACACGGTTTGGCACCACGGAGGTGAATGCTACTTTTTACCGCCTGATGCAGGATAAAACGATTCAGGGCTGGTATGATAAAACCCCGGATGATTTTGTGTTTGCCATTAAGCTGCATCAGTATATGACGCACTCGAAGCGGTTGAAAATGGATAAGGATGCGGAGGAGCGTTTCGATTCGTTTGTGAATGTGCTTGATATACTGAAGCATAAGGCGGGGCCTGTGCTGGTTCAACTGCCTCCGCAAATGAAAAAGGACGCTGACCGGCTAAGGGCTTTCCTGGAGAATATGCCGGAGTATCGCTATGCCATTGAGTTCAGGCATGAAAGCTGGTTTACGGATGAGGTGTATGATATCCTGAAAGATTTTAACGCGGCGCTGGTGTACTCGCATTCACCAAAGATTTTCACGGAAATGAAGAAAACGGCTGACTTTTTCTACGCGCGTTTACACGGGCCTGCAAAGATTTATACTTCAAAGTATTCTGAAGCGCGATTGGAGGATATGTTTAAGGATATCAGCAGGCTGAAGGGAATGGATGATGCGGATGTGTTTGTTTATTTCAACAACAGCTTTGAGGCTTATGCCGCGGAAAATGCCCTGTATTTTAAAGGCCTGGCTGAAAAAGGATGATTACCTGCGCCGGCGCTTGTACGGGTTGGGCTTAAACCAGCCGGCTATGCGATCGAAAATATTTTTGTGCCGGGGGTTTTTGTAGCGGTATTGTTTTGCTTTCCTGTAGGAACGGGTTTGCATTACCACCTGTTTTCTTTTGTTGTATTTCCTGAGGGCAGGATCGGAGGATTTGCCATTATGCTTCGGATAGCGGCTCAGGCGCAACTGCCATGGCATGTGAAAATGGTAGGATATGCCGATACAGGCATAGCCAAAACCTTCAATGCCTGCTTCGGAGCTTTTAAATGCATCCAGGCGGTCGGTATTTATGATGTGGATGCCACTTTCGATGGTGGCCGACCAGGAGTCGGAAAATTTATATTGCCCGCCGATGCCAATGGGAAAGGTGGTTTCGGTGGCCATTTTTTGCTTTCCGTCAAGCCAGCGCTCCTCACCAAAACCATTGGTACTAAGCAGCTCGTTGGTTTTATCATCATAGAGCCAGGTGCGGGAATCGGTGAAGCCCAAACCGGTGAAGGCGTAAAGCTTCCAGTCTTGATTCCGAGATTTCCCCCAGATCAGGGTGCTTAAATCGAAATCTACGCCCAGATAGTATTCATAAAATTTAGCATTGAAATACCGGTTGTAAGTTGAGGAGGAGCTACTAATTTTCCCGTAATTAAATGAACCACGAAATGCCAGGTAGGCATTGAAGTTCTTGCGCAGGGTGAAGCCGAATCCCAGTTTGCGGTCTTCATAGAAATAGCGGTGAAATGGTGTATTGGAAATAAAGCGGTTTTTCTTATCGGTAAGGTCGCCGTAGAAAGACGTCATACCAATGGCGGTATTTATTTCCCAATCAGATGCAAACTGATGGTATCCACCCCATTGGGAAAAGCCCGGCCTGGCCAGTAATAAAAGCAAGGTTATCAGCAGGGGCAGTTTGATCCCACCATATTTAAAGTTTCTTAAGTATTTATCTCCCATCAAAAGCAAAATTAATATAATTCATCTAAACTGCATTAATTGATCATTAAAAACCACGGGACATCTATAGGCCTGAATTCATGTTTATTAGCTTATCTTCTTTTCAATAAGATCAACTGTTATAACATTTATTTAATATTACCACCAGGCTTTACACTGCTATGGTCGCGGGTTTTGGCAATGAATAACCGAGAGGAATAACGTGTGAGCAATAAATGTTATTTTATCCACAAAATTATCAACGTTCACTATATAATCCATTGGCTGTTGGAAACCATAAGCCTGAGCTGCGGTATCCGGGATTTTGATTGAATAAGAAAAGACAGGAGGGTAAACGCCGCCGGTCATTAGTAATAAAAATCTTCCTATTTTTGATTTCTGATAGAAAAACCCTGATAATACAGCATGATCAATAATCAAAAAGTAGTGGTGGTTTTGCCGGCCTATAATGCTGCAGATACCCTGGAAAAGACGATAGCTGAGATCCCCGGTGACATTGTGGATGATATAATACTGGTGGATGATGCCAGCAGCGACAACACTTACGAAAAAGCCAGAGGGCTGGGTATCAGCTACGTTTCAAGGCATGATAGCAATAAGGGCTATGGCGCTAATCAGAAAAGCTGCTACCGGAAAGCGCTGGAACTTGGTGCTGATATCATTATTATGTTGCACCCTGATTATCAATACACCCCCAAATTAATACCTGCCATGGTTCATATGATATCATCGGGGCTGTATCCGGTGGTCACGGGATCACGGATATTGGGAAAGGGAGCGTTAAAAGGTGGAATGCCACTGTATAAATATGTTTTCAACCGTATTTTGACACTCCTCCAGAACATTATCATAAATCAGAAACTATCGGAGTATCATACCGGTTACCGTGCCTTCAGGAGGGATGTGCTGGAAACTATTAATTATGAAGCCAATTCCGATGATTTCGTTTTTGACAACCAGATGCTGGCGCAGATCTTCATGCAGGGTTACGAAATAGCCGAGATCACCTGCCCTACGCGTTACGAAAAGAGTAGTTCTTCCATTTCATTTAAGAGGAGTGTGACTTATGGTATGGGTGTGCTGCGCACGTCAATTCAATACCGCTTGCACAGGTGGAGGCTTTGCCGGTGCAGGATTTTCGGGGACAAAAAATAACCTCCGCAGGCCTGGGATGCTCTGCGGAGGTGCTACATGTTCTAAAAAAACCAGTACATTAAGAAAAGTCATAGACTTATGAAACTTTTTTTAATCTGCTTTTTACACTGACAAGACACGTGCAGAATAGGTTGCATCAAATAATGTTTTTTTTCACACTTTGGTACTTTCTCAATATACCCTTGAAACTGACATAGATCACAAAGGAAAGTGGGATAACAACTACAAACCAGCCCAGTATTCCGTGCAAAAGGATATCTGCAAGTGAGATGACTGCATCGCTCCAGGATTCATCAAATATTTCCCTGACAGTTTCGATTGTAACGCCAGGAAATTTTTCGGGGCTTAGCATATATCCGATCTTCACAAAGGGAATAAGAAGCAGAATCTGAAGCGGATACAACAGATAGTTAAAAAGCTGCACGGCGGGATGGTTCAGCCTAAGCAGTGAGGTGAGTAAAAGCAGGATAACCGTGGAGGTTCCTATTACCGGAAACATACCCCAGGCTGTCCCCAGGGTAATGGCCAGAGCCAGTTCGGGCACAGTGCGTCCTTTCGACAACTCATGCAGTACTGGCTGGAGCAATTTTTGCCAGAAATCCTGTGTTTTGGTTAATCTGTTTTCACGAAGCTCTCTCCTACGCATGGGCAGCTGCTTTTTTTATTGCAGCCATACAAATATCGGAAAAAGCCTGACACATCCTGAAGCAGGCGGACATGATTAGCTGAAACTTAAGCATGAATTCATATCCCCTTAAACCGGATCGGCAGTAACCCGGAATGTAAGGTCCATATCAATTTCCACATCCTGTGAGATCACTTCCCTGGTTACTACCTCGGTCCGTACACTATACTCTTCACTTTTAACATACTTGTCCAGGGATTCGCCGGTGGTTTCCAGTTGCAATGTCTTCACATTGTCAGGGATATCAGTTTTCCAGGCGATCATGATCTCATTGGCAGAGTTGGTGGATATATACACATATATTTCTTTCAGAAAGGCGAAAGTTTTACCGGGCGGGTCCAGTATATCCAGTTCCACTTCTTTAAGCTTAATATCTTTTACCTTATCTTTACGGGTGTCGTTATTTGCAAACTTTTGCTCCGCATTGGTAGTGACATCAGGAGTAGGCATATTGGCCGGCGGATCAAAAGGAACGATGCTTCCCTGCACTGTTACTGTTGTGGAATGGCGGATATCAAAGGTGAGAAGTTTATCCATCTTATCACAGGCCGCATTAAAACCAACAGCCAATAGTAATAATATCAATGATTCTTTCATATCTATTTGTCTGGTTAGTAAATGACAGGTATATACAACAAGCGGGAAAGCCACACTGTTTATTATTATTGAAATTGTTGACACGCGGCAGCCAGGAAGAATAAAGCAGGATACTACATATTTATTACTTTTGCAACTTAACAGGAATATCTGATGAACATATTACAGAAGAACACACCACGGGGCATTATTTTCCTGATAGACTTGCTAATAGTAGCATTTTCAGTGGTGCTGGCATTCATGCTAAGATTCGATTTTTCCATTCCGGAAGATGATCGCAGCCGTCCGCTGCTTTTGCTCATAGCAATAGCCGTTGCAGTGCGTGGCATCTTTTTTCTGATATTCAGTATTTCCTCCGGGATAGTTCGATACACCAGTACCCGTGATGTCGTAAGGATATTTCTAAGCGTTATTTTGGGCAGTACAGCATTTGTACTTATAGATGTGGGCACCTGGATAGCTGCCGGTTATTTCCTTTTTCCCAAGTCGATTATTGCTATAGAGTTTTTAGTAACACTGGTGGGTATGATTGGTTACCGGGTGCTGGTAAAAATCGCATTTATGGAGATTGACAGTCCCAGGCGGAAGAAAAGCTCGGTGATCATATACGGGGCGGGTAATAATGGTGTAATAACCAAACGCACGCTCGACAGGGATGCGGGCAGTAAATACCGTGTGCTGGCCATGATCGATGAGGATCCGCAAAAGACCGGGAAAAAAATTGAAGGCGTGCCCATTCACAATCCTGATAAATTGCCTGAATTGCTTGCCAATAACGAAGTGGCTCACGTGATCCTCTCCATTCCAAAGATAAAAGCGGCAAAAAAACAGGAAATCATCGACCTGTGCCTGACATATAACACCAAAGTGCTGTCCGTTCCCCCGGCCAGTAAGTGGATCAATGGTGAGCTGAGCTTTAAGCAGATTAAAAAGGTGAATATTGAAGACCTGTTGGGACGTGAGGTGATCAGGCTGGATAAGCAAAAGATTGAAAGTGAGCTGGACGGGAAAACCGTATTGGTTACCGGGGCCGCAGGCTCCATCGGCAGTGAGATCGTGAGGCAGCTATTGAAATTCCGTGTTGCTCATCTTATCCTGATCGATAATGCAGAAACACCCCTTCACCATCTTGACCTTGAATTAAATGAAATAGCCGGTGAGATTTCCTGCACCTCCATACTGGGAGATGTGCGTAACCGTGAGCTGATGGAGCAGGTGTTTAGCCGCTACAAGCCCGAAGTGGTATATCATGCTGCCGCATACAAGCACGTTCCCATGCTGGAAAGCAATCCGCGGGAAGCCGTGCTCACTAATATCCTGGGCAGCAAGATAACGGCTGATGTTTCACTGAAATACAAAGTGAAGCGTTTTATCATGGTATCCACTGACAAGGCCGTGAGGCCCACCAGCGTGATGGGTGCTTCCAAACGAATAGCCGAGATTTATACCCAGTCGATGAACGCTTTGAACAGCACCCGCTTTATCACCACCCGCTTTGGTAATGTGCTGGGCTCCAACGGATCGGTTATTCCACTCTTCGAGAAACAGATCAGGCGTGGTGGCCCGCTGACGATCACCCACCCTGATGTTACCCGTTTCTTTATGACCATCCCGGAAGCCTGCCAACTGGTGCTGGAAGCAAGTATCATGGGCAAAGGCGGTGAGATCTATATCTTTGACATGGGTAAATCGGTGAAGATCGTTGACCTGGCACGTAAGATGGTTAAGCTGTCAGGACTTGAGCTGGGGCGCGATATACAGATCACCTACACGGGCCTTCGCCCCGGTGAAAAATTGTATGAAGAGCTGCTGAATGATAAGGAAAATACGCTGCCAACGCATCATCCGCAAATTATGATCGCGAGAGTACAGGAATATAATCATGAGGAAATATCAGAAAATCTCCTCAGGCTAAAAAAACTTGCAGAGCAGGAAGATAATATTGCCATTGTGAAGGAAATGAAAGCAATCGTACCCGAATACCACAGTCATAACTCGGAGTACGAGATGCTGGATAAGCAATAATCGTTTTCAAGAAAGCGACTATCATCAATTTATCAGATTCGAAAACAACCAGCTACTTCTGACAGATTTC
>CAYZDA010000097.1:0-6195 GCA_964477095.1 uncultured Bacteroidales bacterium
CGGTATTGCCCTGAGGCCCGGTTGCCCCTGTGTTGCCTTGTGGCCCTGTAGGCCCGGCAATACCTGTAGGTCCTTGTAGTCCTGTGGGGCCTGTTATACCCATAGGGCCAGTAGCTCCTTGCACACCGGTAGGGCCGTGTGGTCCTGTGGCGCCGGTTATTCCCTGTGGTCCGGAGGGCCCGGCAATGCCTGTCGGGCCTTGAGGCCCGGTCGTACCGGTAGGTCCTGCTACACCCGTAGGGCCTTGTGTACCTGTTGGTCCTTGTATTCCTGTAGGCCCCTGTGGGCCTGTTGGTCCTGCCATTATGCCGAGACTGTCACATAAATTAATCCATCCTGTCGGGCCACCCGTTACTGGTGGTAACTCCCTGTAGAACATGAAACATTGTGAGTCCGTGTCAAACACCATCAGTCCGTTGGCAGGATTAGGAATTGAAATTCGTTGTTGTGAATTCATCCTGGGAATGAGAATTCCCCTGTTAGAATCACGAACTTCTAAAACTGCAGATTTATCTGGTGTATTGGTGTTAATACCTACCTGATTCTGAGCCTTAACTGAAAAAGAAATTAGGGTCAGTGCCAGGAGAAGTGTTACTGGAGTTATTATTTTATGCAACAGGTATATATGTCTCATCTTTTGTGTTTTTCTATTTAACAAGTGTTACATGTCCACGGTGATGGTTTTCTTTACCCAAACCACCCCTAATGATAATCAGGTAAGTATATACACCTATTGGCGCAAGGTCACCCTCTATGGTGCCATTCCATCCTTCAGTATAATTGTCTGTCTGAAAAATTTTCCTTCCGAATCTGTCAAATATAAGGAATTCATAATCAGTAATGTCATAATTAAGGTTCACCACAGGCATAAATACATCATTTAAGCCGTCAGCATTGGGAGAGAATGCATCGGGGATAAAGATATCTGCAAAGGGAACTTCTGTTGAAGCCAATGTCCAGTTGGTAAAGAATTCAACAGGTTGAACATCTTCAATACGCACAACATTAAGCCCAGGTGTTGATTTACCTGCAGCAGGGATGCTTAGCCAACTGCCAGTGACTTCGTCATAACGAATGGCTTTTAGATTTGGGGGGTCAATTAAAGTATTAAAAGTAGGTTTAAGATCTTCCTGAGTGTAGGTGAACTCTATGTCAACCATTGGTTTTTGCTGGAAATTAGGTTCAATAATCCAATATCGGTCTATCAGACTTAAAGGGTTTTTTGTAGTCGGCGTTGAGTTTTCCGGGAAAGGTGTATTATAGAGGTCGGAAGGATAAGTAGCAAAAACAAAATTTGAATTATCATGGATGCCACCCTGCTTAATATTGATCTGAAGATTAAGATCATTAGTATTACTTAGAGAGCTTCCGAAAGGAATGTTATAGGTTCCGAAATTTGAAGCGCCAATATTCCATTGTAGCTGACCGTAGCCATCAACAGGTGATGTTTCACTATGAATATATTTGCTTACATACTCTATAGCCATAGGAGATGCATTATCAATTATCAGAGTGCGCTTATTCAGGTCCAGCACTGCATCCAGACGCAGATATCCGTTAATCTCATTATTATCTGTAAGCAAATATTTATCAGAATTATGAAGACTGATATTTTCAAAATGAGAGGGTGTGCTGCCTGCAAAAAACTGTGGGTTAGCAGCACCGCTCATAGTAACAATGCCATCAGAACTTGATCCGAACAAATTTGTAAAAACGTGACCGGCTGAGTAATTAAACCAATCTCCTGATACTTCAATTTCGCCTTTGTATAATTCAATAGTTCCGGTAAAAGTGTTTGTAGTAGTAACAAAATCTCTGTTTGTATAATCACCGTCTATGTACAAAGCGGGATCCATGACAGATGCATTATCCCTGCCAACATAAATAGAAGAACCCAGGTTTACCAGGGTTGAGTCTCTGGTTAAAACCTGAGCTTGCATATGCATGAGTGTTGTAAAACAAGATGCCAAAAAAAGTAAAACTATTTTTAATCTCATTAAATCACTGCATTATATTGATAACAAATATAGTAAATAATCTGTCTGATCGTAAGTTATTTTCATATTAATTTACCACCACCTGAATTGATACGAATTATCAGGATTAAAGTTCCACATAAATGATCACAATATCAGCATGAAGGAAGTTTTTGGCTTTAGAGTTCTAAATTGTTGCACAAACAATATTTCATCAGGAATGTTTTAAATTTGCAACAGAGTTGCAAAAAATATATTTAGAATGGAACCTGATTATAAAATGCTTCTTAAATCATACCAATTAAGCAATACTAAAGCACGGCAACAAATATTATCCTGCTTATACAGCACAGGAGAGCCTGTAAGTGGTGCAACGCTTGAAGAATTACTCTTAGACGAGTGCGACCGGTCCACTATTTACAGGAATCTGGGAGCATTAACCAAAGCAGGAGTGGTACATCAGATCAGGTTGAATGGGGAAAGCCGTTATAAAATTCACCCCGTTCTGACTGATCAGGGTATCGATAAGGAGCATCCACATTTTGAATGCAAAAGCTGCGGCAGGCTTTTTTGTATTGATGTTGAAATACCTGATCCAGTTTTGCCTGAGGGATTTGAAAGTGAGGAGAATAGTTTTGTTATTTATGGATATTGCAGAAAATGTAACAGACGATGAAGGGTGGGCTAAGTAATACAGCTTCGCAGCAGTTGTATGTATTCACAGCTTTTTGGTGTCAGAAAAAAATATTAGCCATTTTATTTATCGTAAGATCTAATAAGAAGAATGTAGATGCATAATATCAGGAAATACAGGAAAACCGCTTTGGAAGCATTATTGCTGCCGGTGAAATTTTACCAGTATGTAATTTCACCGCTTACTCCGGCTTCCTGCAGGCATATTCCCACCTGCTCGGAATACAGTAAGCAGGCCGTGAGACGATTTGGGCCATTAAGGGGCGGCCGTATCGCTGCCAACCGAATCCTGCGTTGCCATCCCTGGGGTTCACATGGATGGGATCCTGTTCCAGTGATTTTAGTTAAAAAAATGAATCTTAAACCAAAGAAGAAAGCCGAGAGAATTAATTATGAAGGTAATGAGGATTTTTAGTTTTGTTATTGCAATAGTTCTGATTGGAATTACCTCGTGTAATCGTCCGTTGACAAAAGAAGATGCACAAAATAAATCAGTGCTTAGTGTAAGTGTTTTGCCATTAAAATATTTCACAGAAAAAATAGCAGGTGATTTTGTGGAGGTTAATGTTATGGTTGCTGAAGGTGCCAGTCCGGCAACCTATGAACCCACTCCTGTACAGATGAAGCAGCTGGTAAAATCAAAAGCATATCTGAGCCTGCCAGCCCTTTCATTTGAAAAGGCCTGGATGCCCCGGTTCATATCCAATAATTCGGATATGAAAGTATTCGATTTGAGCAAAGATATTCATCTTATAAAAACAGCAGGACACAGTCACGGGCAGGGGGCAGATGCACACTTTCACCAGGGGGAAGCCGATCCGCACATATGGGTATCTCCGTCTACGGTCTTACCAATGATCAGAAATATAAAAGCTGCACTGATGGAGCTATATCCTGATAAAAAGGAGCTGATTCATAATAATTATAATGAGCTTAAGCAGGTGGTGGAGCAGAAAGATAAAAAAGCTCGTGAGGTACTTTCCAACCTGAAGAACCGCAGTTTTCTCATTTTTCATCCGGCACTGGGTTATCTTGCCCGTGATTATGGTCTGAATCAGATTATAATTGAGGATCAGGGAAAAGAACCATCTCCCAAAAAAATGAAACAGATCGTAGATCAGGGCGAAGAAAATAAAGTAGATATAATTTTTGTACAGAAACAATTTGACGTGCGTAATGCAGATGCCATAGCACGTGAACTGGGAATGGAAGTTATTGTGATTGATCCTCTTGCTGAAAACTGGGAGAAAGAGATCGGGAATATAATTTCGAGTTTTAGAAAATAATATGTGAGGTAAATATATACTGATTTTATGGAACAGGCCGGCAAACTATTGGAGATTAAGGGCGTAACAGCAGGATATGAAGATCAGGCTGCTATTGAAAACGCTGAATTTGCTGTTTATGAAAATGATTTTATCGGAATCATTGGACCAAACGGCGGAGGAAAAACAACCCTTTTGAAAGTAATGCTTGGGCTTCAGAAGCCATGGAAGGGAGACGTGCGTTATTATTTTCGTTCAGGCGGTCAGATGGGTTATCTGCCCCAGATCAACCAGTTTGACAGTAGCTTTCCAATATCAGTTTATGAGGTTGTTCTTTCCGGACTGGCAAAGCCCCGGAAAATCCTGTCCCGGTACTCTGCCGGCGATCATAAAAAGGCCATGGCTGTTTTAGAAGATACAGGAGTAAGTAATCTGAAGACCAAAAGTATAGGTGATTTATCCGGAGGTCAGATGCAGCGGGTTTTTCTTGCCAGAGCCATAATATCAAACCCTGAGATACTGTTTCTGGATGAACCGAATACCTATGTGGATAATAAATTTGAAGGCGAATTATATGAAATGTTGAAAGTTCTGAATGAACGAATGGCTATCGTGCTTGTATCGCATGACCTGGGAACCATATCCTCCTGCATTAAGTCGATAGTATGCGTGAATAAAACCGTTCATTATCATGATTCCAATACCATAACCGGGGACCAGTTAGCCATTTATAATTGTCCGATTCAGTTAATAACTCATGGCGAAATCCCACATACCGTATTAAAAGAACACAGGCATGAATAATATTTTTGAATACAGTTTTCTTACTAATTCAATACTGGCCGCTATTTTTGCAGCAATTAGCTGCGGGCTGATAGGCACTTACATAGTAAGTCGCCGCATGGTTTTTGTTTCCGGAGGACTAACGCATGCATCCTTTGGAGGTATTGGGATAGGCTATTGCCTGGGTATAAACCCCATTGCCGGGGCAGCAGTTTTTAGTGTGCTGGCTGCCCTGGGTATTGAGCGCTTTTCCAACCGTAAACTGGTAAGACAGGATTCAGTTATTGCCATGCTTTGGTCACTGGGCGTGGCCATTGGCATCATATTTATCTATATCACACCGGGCTATGCCCCCAATCTTATGTCTTATCTGTTTGGAGGCATACTCACAGTTTCCATACTTGACATCTGGTTTCTGGGTGCGCTTTCAGCGGTAAGCATACTGGTTTTTATTCTGATGTATAATAACATATTATATGTTTCCTTTGATGAGAATTTTGCCCGCACAAGAAACCTGCCTGTACAGGAAATTAAATATCTGATGATAAGTTTGGTGGCACTGGCCATCGTATTCAATATCCGGGTGGTGGGGATTATTCTGGTTCTGTCGCTGCTCACGGTGCCTCAGACCATTGCTAACCTGTTTACCAAAAGCTATAAGAAAATCCTGATTTTTTCTGTGCTTATTGGCTTGCTGGGCACATTCTCCGGTCTGGCTGCTTCCTGGTGGCTTAATATCCCTTCCGGAGCCACGATTGTGTTCGTGCTGGTGTTGATGTTTTTTATTGCACGCGGAGTGAAAAGTGCAGGGTGATACACAACTAAAACTCATTTGAATCCATTCTCAGTCACCGTTAGTTGCTGCATATGCCTTCGCTGCAATGTGAACTGAAATGATCAGCGTGCGCTTATAAAAAACATTTATGAAAAAACTATAAGCCAATAATGTTTATAATCAATCATAAACATAGCTTTATTCAATCTATTGTCCGCTTGACTCTATCGTTTTGTAACCGGCAGTTAATTAGTTGCTATACCGGTTGTATGCAAACCTACACCCTCAGTACGTAAAATATCTGATCCGTGCCGCTGCCGTAGTAATTTGCCACAGCTTCCTTCTTGCTGTTCGTACTCATATTTTGCAACTGCCCCTTAAATCTTTCCGATTCAATCTGGAAGCCATATTTCTCAAAAAGCTTCTGCGATGCAGTATTATCCGTTTCCACAGTGGCCAAAATAGCCTCGCAGTCATCATTCTTGCGCGCATAGTCAATGGTATATTCCAGCAGTTTCGATCCGAAGCCTTTTCCCTGTGCTTCCGGCAATACAGCGATTTGCCATATAAACAGGTGCCGGGCTGCTTTATGGGATATGACTCCCATCATATAACCCTGCAGGTGCTCATTACCTTTAGTATCATCTTCTCCTGTTTTACGCACCATTTTGCAACACCCATTTAACTATTTGATTATCAATAT
>CAYZDA010000098.1:0-3687 GCA_964477095.1 uncultured Bacteroidales bacterium
TTCAGTTCGGATGCACGATCACGGCCGGGATATTCAAAGCAGTGCAAATATATTTTAACACCCATCCGGTGAAGTGTCCTGATCTTGTGCCACACATCAATTACTCCGCCATAGTTGGGCGGATATGGAATGTCAAATGCAATAATATGGAGGTGCTTATCAGACATATTTACTCAGCAAACGCTGCAGAACCTTCTTTTCATTTTCCCAGTTCATTTTTTCTGCTGCAAATTTAAGATTTTCCTTCCATTGGGCGTAGCGCTCTTTATTATTCAGAGCACTTGAAATCGCTTTTGCTATGTGTTCAGGCTTGTGATTATCAATGACTAAACCAATATCATACTTTTCCACGATCTGTTGTACTTCTTTTATCTTAGAAACGATAACCGGCGTGTTACACTGGATATAGTCGAAGATCTTATTGGGCAGACTCAATTGATAATTCAGCGAAAGCGGTTTATCCAAAGAAAAGCCAAGGTCTGCCTGCAAGGTGTATTGCAGTAGTTCATCATATGGCATCCTGTCCAGGAATATTATGCGGTCTTTAAGCTCCGGGGCCATGGCCATTTGCTTTAGCTTTGGCACCACGTCGCCACTGCCGATGATATAAAGCAGCGCATTTTCCGTGAATTCCATGGCCTGCACCAGTTCCTCAGCTCCTCGCTGTACATTTATGCCGGCTCCCTGCAGAAGCAGCATATGCTGCTCGCCTGGAATTCCCAGTTCATCACGGCTTTTTTTGCTTTTCACACTGATTTTCTCCGGAACATTTCTGATCACATGAACCCCGCGGCGGTATTCTTTCCTGAATAAGCCGGCAATTGATTCATTTACAGTGATCAGTTCATCCACCTTTGGATAGCAAAAACCCTCCAGCTTTTTCCAGATTTTTCTCTTTAGCGGGTGATGTTTTAATTCCGGAACGCCGGTGAAGTATTCATGGCTATCCTGTATCACGGGCGCACTACGGATTTTGGCCACCAGCAGGCAGGGCAGTAAGGTATCCAGATCGTTTGCCCAGAAAAAATGTCCTTTGTGTGAAATCAGCCATATAAAAAGCCTGATCTGTAGTTCCAGGTACATCATCACTCCCGAATGAAAAATCATTGGCATACGATAGGTGTGATAAGGACGTTCATCCAGTGGCGGACTGCCGGGCAGCATACGTCCCACCAGCGTTACCTCAAATCCGCTACTTACCAGTTCACGGCAGGTTTTATCCACCCGGCGGTCGGAATACAGATCGTTGATTACCGTTACTATGGCCTGCTTTTTCATAACTGCTACGAAAATAAGCAGAATTTGAATAATACTGCATGTCCGGCTCTTATTGATGATTTCACGCAAGATGTGGGCAGTTGGCAGTTGGAAGGAAAGCCCAATCGAAATATTCATATCGTGATTTCATAGGGACAGTCATCCAATGCCAAAAAACCAGAAATCTCTGATTTAATAGTTTTTTGAGCATCCTCGTCCGAAGGACGGGATCATCCAATCATTCAATCTTCCATACTTTCATTCTTTCCATTTCATTACCTTTGCACTGTGCTCCGCGGGGGGTTAAGGAATATAATCAATTTAAGTATGAGAATCATAGAAAACGCATCGCTCAGGCCTTTTCACACTTTTGGCGTGGATGCAAAGGCAAGGCTGTTTGTGCAGCTTGAAAGTGAGGAAGACATATTTGATTATCTGGATAATCACGGCTTGAAAAAAGATAAAACGTTTGTGCTGGGTGGTGGTAGTAATGTGCTTTTCACACGTGACTTCGACGGTACCATCCTCCGCATCGAAAACAAGGGAATTACTATCACCGGTGAGGATGATGATCATGTATATGTTACGGCTGCCGCGGGCGAAGAGTGGGATGAGCTGGTGAATTATACTGTGAGCAGAGGTTTCGGCGGACTGGAAAATCTTTCCTTGATACCGGGAAGCGTGGGAGCTGCACCCATACAAAACATCGGCGCTTATGGTGTGGAACAAAAAAACCATTTTTACTCACTGGAGGCTGTGTCCATCCGTGAGCAGGAGAAAAAAACCTTTAATCGTGAGCAATGCCGTTTTGGCTATCGCGACAGCATTTTCAAAAATGAATATGCCCGGAAATTCATAGTGACTTCAGTTACCTATCGCCTGGATAAGAATCCTGTATTTCACACGGAATACGGAAGCATAGAAGAAGAACTCAATAAGATGAAGGTGAAAGACCCATCTGTGAAAGACGTTTCCAAAGCCGTGATCAACATAAGGAACAGCAAACTGCCCGATCCTCTGATTACCGGAAATGCAGGCAGCTTTTTCAAAAATCCCGTGGTATCAAAAGAAGTACATGACAGGCTGAAGAAAGAATACCCGGATATGGTCTCCTTTAAAGTTGGAGATGACAGCTATAAACTTGCAGCAGGGTGGTTAATTGAGCAGTGCGGCTGGAAAGGCAGATGCGTGGGCCATGCCTCTGTGCATAAAAACCAGGCACTGGTGCTGATCAACCTGGGCAAAGCCATGGGTAGTGAAGTTATTCATCTTTCCAGAATGATCCGGATGTCGGTGGAGGATAAATACGGTGTGAAGCTGGAGTATGAAGTGAACATTCTGTAATCTTCATACATTTCTATTAGAAACCGGCTACTGTATATGGACATTTCAAAGGACCTGATACTCTTCTTATCTGCAACTGTAGCATTATTCGTGATCGTGTGGATCATCCGCCGGATCATTCGCCGCATAGAAAAACGGCGGCTAAAACGCCTGAATCATGTGGACGACTTCGAAGCGGTGTCCACCAAAACACCTCATCGAAACAAGAGGAGCAAAGCCAAAGGAAACGCGCGCGAGAGCATCAGCGGACGCTTTACTATTATGCGGCGGATTATCCTTGGAGTTGGCATCCTTCTGTATATTTTCATCGTTGTCCTGATCTTTTTCGATCGCATTCCGGTTACAGTAGCTTCACTGCTGGCTTCAGCAGCAGCTATTATAATCGGTATCGCGGCCAAACCATATATAGAAAATGTGATCTCAGGCTTTGTGATCTCATTTTCCGATCACTTTCATACCGGGGATACAGTGGTGATAGATGGTAATTACGGAACAATCGAAGATATTTCCATCTCCCATACCATCATCAAAATATGGGACTGGAGGCGTTACGTAATTCCCAACAGCCGGATGCTGCAAAAGGATTATATTAATTACTCCCATCCCGACCAGTATTACTGGGCACAGATAAAGTTTAACCTTGCTTATGATGCTGATGTGGAAAAGGTGGAGGAACTGGCCGTGGATGTGGTGAAGAAAAACGAACATTTTGCCGGTCATGAAGCACCGAAATTCTGGATCATGGAAATGAGTGAAAATTCACTGGAATGCTGGATAGTAGCCTGGGCAGCCTCACCAACCGACGCCTGGAATCTGAAAGTGGAGGTAAGAACTGAACTGATCAAAATTTTTCAGAAAGAAAAGATCAAGACACATTTTCAGAACTTTCAAAAGCTGGAAGCTTAATTCTCTGCCTGAATGAAAAATCACCTGTCACGCTAGGATTGATCAAGCGTGGTAAACTGCAATCATTGTTGTAATGTAACCCGGAATCACAGGTGATTTATGTCAAGATCCTGGTCATCCAGAAGCCTAAGGTGATTTTACCCAAAACCTAAGGTGATTCTGACCAAAAACCTAAGGTGA
>CAYZDA010000098.1:3787-5767 GCA_964477095.1 uncultured Bacteroidales bacterium
CGTAACCACGCCTGCTTTTTTGCAGTATCTGTTTCAGGCAATTAGTAATTGTCCTTATATCAGCAGATACAGATGCTTGCGTTATTCTTTAAAATAGGAATTTCATCAAACCCGGTTTGGGTTTTATTCATTCAGCTTTTGCCAGATGATATCTTTTAATTCGGTAATGCCCTGGTTGGCCAGCGATGATACAAAAACAAATGGAATACCTTTCGGTATATCTTCCGTTACCCAGGCTTTCAGTTCTTCGTCCAGCAGGTCCGACTTGGTTATTGCCAGTATTCGTGCTTTATCAAGCAATTCAGGATTGAAATTTTTCAGCTCATTCACCAGGATTTCATATTCCCTGCTGATATTATCAACATCCGCGGGAACCATAAACAGCAGCGCTGCATTACGTTCGATATGCCTCAGAAATCTCAGCCCAATACCTTTGCCAAGGTGAGCGCCTTCAATAATGCCCGGGATATCGGCCATAACAAAGGAGCGGTCATCACGATAGGGTACCACGCCCAGGTTTGGCGTAATAGTGGTAAAGGGATAATCGGCGATCTCGGGTTTTGCCGCAGAAACTACTGACAGTAGCGTGGATTTTCCGGCATTGGGGAATCCTACCAGGCCCACATCCGCCAGCAGCTTAAGCTCCAGTATGATCAGGCTTTCCTGCCCCGCTTCGCCCGGCTGTGCATAGCGCGGGGTTTGATTAGTAGATGACTTGAAATGATCATTACCCAGGCCGCCGCGGCCGCCTTTCAGCAATATCACTTCCTGCCCGTGTTCAGTTACCTCACTGATCACCCTGCCGCTTTCGTCATCCTTTGCCACTGTTCCCAGCGGAACTTCTATAATATTATCATTGCCGTCGGCTCCGTGTTTTCTGTTGGCCGAACCGGGCTTGCCGTTTTCAGCAAACACATGTTTGGTATATCTCAGATGCAGCAATGTCCACAGATTTCTGTTGCCACGCATGATCACGTGTCCGCCGCGTCCGCCGTCGCCACCATCAGGCCCTCCCTTGGGCAAAGCCCTGGCCCGGTGAAGATGCGTTGAACCGGCGCCACCTTTTCCACTGCGGCAAAACAATCGCACATGATCTATAAAATTCACACTTCCCATATCTATTGCTGCTTGTACTGGTCTATTACAGAACAAATGCGCCCGAAAACTGTTTCCACCGGCGCCATTCCGCTTACATTTTCAAACTTGCCCTGCTGCCTGTAGTAATCAATCACCGGGTAAGTCTGCTCCTTGTAAATCTCCATCCTTTTGTGAATGATAGCTTCCCTGTCATCATTCCTCTCCGAGTTCGAGCTGCGGTGTTTAATGCGCGAAACAAGTTCCTCCTCTTCCACCTTGATGCCGATTACCAGGCTTATACCCAGCTTTTTCTTTTCCATCATCCGGTCCAGCAGCATTGCCTGATTCAGTGTACGCGGAAAACCATCGAAGATGATGCCCGGCGAACCTTTGTGCTTGCTGGCATGCCTGTACAGCAGCCGCAATGTAACCTCATCAGGAACAAGTCTTCCCTTGCTGATATAGCTGTCAGCAAGCTGTCCCACCGCTGTCTGATTATCTATCTCCTGCCGGAACAGCTCGCCTGTGGACAGGTGAACCAATCCGTATTTTTCTGCAATCTTAGCCGATTGCGTTCCTTTCCCCGATCCCGGTGGCCCAAATACGATGATGTTAAACATAGGTCTGATTTCAGACAGGCAAAGATAGGAAAAATCATTTTCTCCGGCTCTTCTTTTTCTGTAGGGCAGCTACGCCTGCCTGTCCCACCCGCCAGTCACTACCACGGCAGGCTATCCGTCTGCGGCTGCAAGCCCGTGGCGGCTCAGGCAGTGGCTGCAAACTGTGGACAACGAGCTTCCTCTGGTCGCTGTTGCCACAGTGCAGCCACTATGCCTTCGCCACCCCGGGGCTTTCCGCCTCCGCCGGGCTGCGTATGGCCGCTGCTATTCCCTTAATAGTTGT
>CAYZDA010000099.1:0-5609 GCA_964477095.1 uncultured Bacteroidales bacterium
GATTTTTAATGACAATTGCATCCAGCAACTTCTGCAAGCCTTCTATAATTTCCTTATATTTATAATCCCCGGATTCATCTGCCGGAATCTCCACCCCTATTTGCAGGCGATGTGCGAAGGTAAGTCTTACATGGTGCTCTCTTAGGTTAATTCCCCTAACCAGATAACTCTCCATTTCACGATTTAATTCGCAATTTGTCATATAATTATCGATCATAAGCAAATCGCTTTTGCTTAGACTAACCTGTGAATCAGTAGTATTGGCACACAATGATCCCTGCTTATGCTTTCTTATCAGGTGGTTTTTTTCTATATCGATTTCATAAATAGCCTGAGTTTTTTGCTTATCGTTAGCTACAAAAAAGTACAGGTAATAATCATTAATGTGTTTTCGGTTGGTTGCAGCCATTTTACCTATGGTGTCACATGAACTAAATAGAACTGGCAGGATAACCAGGAGGATAATTTTTTTCATATCAAAAGAAGTTATGTTAACGAGATAAAAATAATACATTATTATTTACATGTCAAGAAAATTTCAGGAAAAATTAATTTTGATATGAAATGGCAATGCAAAATGCCATAAAAGCGAACAACTACAAAAATAAGGACCACCACCGGCAGTCCTTATTTTTTTCTGATTAAGATATGTTTTAATGGAACCAGGTATTAGAGTTAACTGAAGCTACAGGCACCCCGCCATCCATTTCATAAACCACTGCCACAAAATCAAGTTTAGAAGCATTCATACTTCCATCAGCAGTGAACGTATAAGTATCATTGAAATCAGCAGGTGAGTTACCGCTGAACATTTCCACACCCCATGGGTCGTTGGCTGTAATTTCGCCACGAAGCACATGCTTGTGATTATGATCCGGAGTGGATCCACTCTGGTTTTCAATAATCCCGCTTTCATTAACATACACCGCCAGATTATAGGTACCTGACATGCTATTAAAGAATTTAACACGCACCTTTACAGTGAAGTCCTTGCCGGAGCGATTCACTTTAAACCCTATACCACAATCGGGATTGGTCTCGCTCTGCCTGCTTTTAACCGCTGTTTTCCAACCTTCTGGTTGCAGGTTATAACTATTGTCAAATTCGATCCACAAATTAGGAGGCCCGCCTATCTGGAAATGGTCTTTCATGGTAAGAGCCATGGGAAGATACATGGGATCCGAGCTACTGTAGTGCAAAGCACTGCCGTTTACCAGCTTGGCATTAATGTTTTCATTGCCTTCAAAAGCACCATCAAAGGTGGGTATCCCCCAGGTTCCGCAATAAGAACACCAGGTTGCTGTGGTCAGCATAACAAATGCTTCCTGTTTCTCTGAAACAGTAATGTCTTTGTTTTGATTTTGGTCCTGATCCTGATCATCATCCTTGGTACACGATGAAAACATAAAAGGCAAAACCAACAAGAGGAATAAAGCTTTCTTCATATTATTTTAATTTAAGATTAAATATAGCGACAAATATAACTCATGAAGTGAAGAAAGTAAAATATTTTCATACTTTTTTTTCTAATATATTTAACCTTGCTTCATGTTTCGCCAATTCCCGATATGCTTTTACGAACCGCACATTATGCATTATGCGGCAGGAAAGACTTTAGCCTAAAATTAAAAAAAAGCCGGGATAAACCGGCTTTCTTAGATGATTTTAGGGTTAAAGATGCAAAATGACATCCGTAAGCAGCGATTTCACCTCTTCTGCGATTTCTTTCAGCTGCTCATTCTCAATAATGCTCATGGAAGCAACCGGATCAATTGCAGCCACATTCACTTTTCCTTCAGTAGTTTCCTGCACAACCACACTACAGGGGAGCAGGGTTCCCACATTCATTTCAATGGTGATGGCCCGATGAGCCAGTTGAGGGTTACAAGCTCCAAGTATGGTGTATTTTCGGAAATCCACATCAAGCTTCTCCTTGAATTTCTCCTGAAGATTTATTTCTGAAAGCACACCAAATCCATTCGCTTTTAGATCGCCTTTAACATGCTCGACAGCATCCTCGAATTTGCTATCAAGCTCTTTTTCGATATAATACTTCATAGTTAGATTTATTTATAGTCAGATAATAATTTACATTTCATCAGCCGGTTCAGGATTTATAAAACGGTAAAGTGCATTAATTTGCGTCCCGGGCACAGGCATTTCATCAGCATCAAGCTGATACACTTTACCCTGATTAAGGAATGTGTACACTGCAGCCTGGTTTACAAGTGATGAATTTGCATAGGTGTGCTCCGAATCCAACCTTAGCTCACGGTTTTCATGATCGTAAATACCGAAGCGGTCGTATTCTTTTTGCAGGAATAAGGCTTTAATCTGCCCGTCGAGTGCGGCGGGCAGGATGTGATAAATATCATCGGAGGTATACCCGGTTGCCGATTTATCATTGAATTCCTTTTTCTGTTGCTCCAGATGTTTATGAAAGTAATCTTTTACTCTGTCCCAGCCCAGCTCATGGATCTTATACATATCAAGATCACGCGGATTAACCCGGGCATGGTCATCATGCAGGAATTTATATTTACAGATACGGCTGAACTCACCTATATGCTGATCGTCAATAACCAGCACCAGTGGCGCCTTTTGGTCATTGAGTATTTTCATCAAGCCATCATTAACGGCATAAAGAAAAGTTCGCACTTCATGATCAATATCATCTTTGCCGGCACCATGTCCATGAGTGGCAAAATTCTGCAAATGCCCTTCAGCAGGACGGTTTTGCAAAGTGGTTTCTTCGTAATCGTAGCCCACAGCATCTTCCAGTCGTTGTGGCACCAGGTCTTCGATATAAATTTCACCGATTGTATGTGCGCTGGCTTCATAAAGCTTCACATGCTGCAGGTTTAGTGACAGTATATAAAAGAATCCATCATTATTAAACATTGGCATTACCGGGAGCAGGTAAAAATGCTCATTAAAGTAATAGGCCGGGTCAAAATGAACCGGTAGTGTATAATACTCAAACCGGTTATGGTTCCTGAAAATGGCAAGGCCATCACTCTGGTGTCGCCAGAACAACCCATCCTCCTGCAGGTCCCACAGTGGTTTTAGAAACGCTTCTTTTTCGCGCGGTTTCATACCCACTGCATCCAGATCTTTCTCCAAATCCTGTATGCTGTTTTTAAGCATGATCTGTGGCTGATTTTCGTTCACCTCTTTTCCTTCCCTTTGGGTGGGAATAAAAATCGACACACATTGCGGTTCATGCACCTGTGCCAGTTCTTTTACTTTCGATTCCGGAATAATAGTTATCGGTTCAGTGTTACTTGCCATAGTTTCTTCTTATTTTTAGCATTTGTAAGAGAAACGCCAGTCACTGAAGATTGTTTATGATTAGAATAATCTAAAATAAAATGGCTTTCATTAATACTTTAAGCGTTGCGCGTGAAACACTTCACTATATCTATCATGAATTTTTTAAAATTGGTTTGAAAACATATCCATCGCATCCGGCCTGCAACGCCGTATTTTTTTTACCGCACTCATCGCATATGCTGTTTGGGATAACATAAAATATCCAGGAAAAGAAATCCGTCCATCTTAATATAGGAATCTACATGTGACTCATGACCAATATTTACATTAACAAGTTAAAATAGTTCATTACAATAATCCTCACTAAAAACCCTTTGAAACATAATCAACTTAAAGCTTATTGATACCAATCAAAAATTGTACTTTTGCAAACTTTTTAGCACAGAAGATATTTATGGGACTAAAACAGGAAATACAGAAACGGAAGACATTTGCCATTGTAAGCCATCCTGATGCAGGTAAGACAACGCTGACAGAAAAGTTTCTGCTTTTTGGCGGCGCCATACAGGTTGCCGGAGCAGTAAAATCCAACAAAATCAAGAAGACGGCCACTTCCGATTTCATGGAGATCGAGAAGCAGCGAGGAATCTCGGTAGCCACTTCTGTGATGGGTTTTGAATACCGCACCTTCAAGGTAAACATCCTTGATACTCCCGGTCACCAGGATTTTGCAGAAGATACCTTTCGCACCCTGACGGCGGCCGACAGTGCCATCGTGGTGATTGATGCCGCCAAAGGTGTGGAACCTCAAACCAAAAGGCTGGTGGAGGTGCTACGCATGCGCGACACACCTATCATAGTTTTCGTAAACAAGCTTGACCGTCCCGGAAAGGATCCTTTCGATTTAATGGACGAGATTGAGGAAACCCTCAAGATCAAAGTACGCCCACTGAGTTGGCCCATCGGCATGGGCCCTGATTTCCGTGGCGTATATGATATTTACAGCCAAAAGCTGAAGCTGTTTCAGGCCCACGAAAAGGCTGAAGAGGAAAATACCTTTGTGTTTGAAAACCTGGATGACGAAGAGCTGAATGAAGCCATGGGCGAAGAAATCGAAATACTGAAGAGCGACCTGGAACTGGTAGAAGGTGTTTATCCCGAATTCAAACACGAGGATTATCGCTCGGCCAATATCACTCCTGTATTTTTTGGCAGTGCACTTAATAATTTTGGTGTGCAGGAAGTGCTGGACTGTTTTCTGGACATCGCGCCAAACCCCATGAGCGGGGAAGCAGAAGAACGTGTGGTTGAGCCTCATGAAGATAAATTCACCGGATTTGTATTTAAGATCCACGCAAACCTTGACCCGAACCACCGCGACCGTATTGCTTTTGTGCGAGTGAATTCAGGCATCTTCAAACGAAATCAGTTTTATCATCATGTACGCCTTGACAAGCAGCTGCGCTTTGCCTCCCCTACAGCTTTTATGGCTTCCAAAAAGTCGGTGATCGATGAGGCTTATCCCGGCGATATCGTTGGTTTGCATGATACAGGAAACTTCAAGATCGGCGACACCATCACCGAAGGTGAAAAACTGCATTTTAAAGGCATGCCCAGCTTCTCGCCCGAGCTGTTTAAATATATTGAAAATGATGATCCCATGAAGGCCAAGCAGCTTAACAAGGGCATCGATCAATTAATGGATGAAGGTGTAGCTCAGCTATTCACTGGTCGTGTTTCGGGAAGAAAGATCATCGGCACGGTGGGTCAGCTACAATTTGAGGTAATTCAGTACCGGTTGCTACATGAATATGGTGCCAAATGCCGCTATGAAAACATTAATCTGTACAAGACCTGCTGGATCACCTCTGATGATAAGCAAGTGCTGCAGGATTTCATCGATCGCAAGGCCCGTAATATGGCCATCGACAAGTACGGCCGTGATGTCTTCCTGGCCGAATCACCCTTTGCACTGCAAATAGCACAGGAAAAATTTCCTGAGATTGAATTTCACTTTACCAGTGAATTTTGATGGGGTGAAAAGCCTATCCCGATCCGCCATCAAAACAGGTAAACCACAATTAATAAAACCGGGTTTGTGGATATCCACCCCGGATTCGTAGGTCCTTTCCACCTTGATTAACCCAAAGCACATAGCTGAAATAAGGCAAAACTTCTGCTTCGATTACCAGATTCTTAAAAATCTAAATTGGATTTTCGAGACACCATTTTCCTCAAATCCGCAGCCGGCAAACAAGAATTTTGAAAATACCTTCCATCAGGATTTCAGTAAACTTGTGGAATTAAGTCAATATCTGCAAAGGGGAAATAGTCCA
>CAYZDA010000100.1:0-5382 GCA_964477095.1 uncultured Bacteroidales bacterium
TATTTTTTTGCCTGACGCTTGCGGTCGTGCTCGTTAAGCAGGATTTTGCGCATGCGGATGGAGCGCGGGGTGATCTCCAGGTATTCATCATCGCCGATGTATTCCATGGCTTCTTCCAGCGAGAACCGCACCGGGGGCGCAAGCAGCACCTTATCATCCGAACCGGATGCACGCACGTTGGTAAGCTTCTTACCCTTGGTCACATTCACCACCAGATCATCCTGCCGGCTGTTTTCCCCGATCACCTGCCCGGCATAAACCTCCTCGTTGGGTATGATGAAAAATTTACCGCGATCCTGCAGCTTATCTATGGAATAGGCCAGGGCGGTGCCGGTTTCCATGGCTATTAATGCGCCATTCCTCTTGGTTCCGATCTCGCCTTTCCAGGGCTCATACGCTTTAAACTGATGAGCCACGATGGCCTCCCCTTCTGAAACCGTAAGTACGGAGTTGGTCAGGCCTATTAATCCGCGGGCCGGAATGCTGAATTCCATGATATGACGGTCATTTTTAGTCACGATGCTTTCGATGTCGCCTTTGCGGCGGGTAACAATCTCGATGATCTTACCGGCAAAAGCTTCCGGCACCTGCACAGTGAGCCTTTCCACCGGTTCATGTTTTTTTCCGTCAATTTCCTTTATCAGCACCTGAGGTTGCCCCAGCTGAAATTCATATCCTTCACGGCGCATGGTTTCCACCAGTATAGACAGGTGCAACACACCGCGTCCATATACAAGCAACCGTTCCGGAGAATCGGTTTCCTCCAATCGCAGGGCCAGATCCTTTTCAATTTCGCGAAACAGCCGTTCGCGCAAATGCCTGGAAGTAACATACTCACCTTCCCGCCCATAAAAAGGTGAATTATTGATGGTAAACAACATGCTCATAGTGGGTTCATCGATAGCCACCGGCTTCAGCCCTTCCGGATTTTCATGGTCAGCGATGGTGTCACCGATATCGAAATTCTCAGGGCCCATCAGAGCACAAATCTCACCTGATACCACTTCCTGTTTGGTCTTTTGCTTGCCGAGCCCTTCAAACAGATAAACTTCTTTTATCTGGCTGCTTATTTTTGATCCATCACGCTTCACTATTGACACGGGCATACCTGCTTTCAGGCTTCCCCGGGTGATTTTTCCCACTGCTATCCTGCCCACATAAGATGAATAATCTATGGATGAAATACGCATTTGCAGCGAGCCTTCTTTTTCTTCAGGGGCAGGAACATATTCCAGTATCAGATCGAGCAGGTGGCTGATGTCCTGGGTAGGTTCATTAAAATCAGGACCCATCCAGCCGTGCTTGGAGGAACCATAAACAGTGGGAAAGTCCAGTTGCGCTTCATCAGCATCAAGGCTGAACATCAGATCAAAAACGGCTTCCTGGACTTCATCAGGTGAGCAATTCGGCTTATCCACCTTGTTGATCACCACGATGGGCTTCAGTTTAAGTTCCAGGGCCTTCTGCAGTACAAAACGGGTTTGTGGCATGGGTCCCTCAAAGGCATCTACCAGCAACAGCACACCATCGGCCATATTGAGCACACGCTCCACTTCGCCGCCAAAATCGCTGTGCCCGGGAGTGTCAATAATATTTATTTTTACATCCTTATATTTTACTGAAACATTCTTTGACAGAATAGTGATACCTCTTTCCCGCTCCAGATCGTTGGAGTCAAGGATGAGGTCCTGCACCTCCTCATTTTCACGAAAAAGCTTTGATTGGTGCAGTATGCGATCAACCAGGGTAGTTTTACCATGATCCACGTGGGCGATGATCGCTATATTTCTGATATTTTGCATTTAAATCTCCTTAAAAAATGAAGCCGCGAAATTACCTTTAATTTGTGTAACAAAGCATACTTTGGATTAATAAAAATGTTCAGATGATCACGTACATTTATATTTTTATTAAATTTAGCCTGAAATTTCAGTAATTATGCCACAAGCCATTCGCAGAACAAGAGCAAAACAAACTGACGCGAACTTTGATTTCCGTCAGATAAGCTTCTATAACCTCAACTCAATTGAAGATTGCTACGCAGTATTCAAATTAAAACCCACCTGTTCATTCAAAGTACTACGGGAAAAATACATCAGGATGTCCACACATTATCATCCCCGTGCAGGTATTAACTGGAAAACAAAGCACTTTATCAGGGTTGTACTGGCTTACCAGTGCCTGGAGCGTTATCATCAGGAACGAAAGAAAAATGGATACATTAAGCGGGAGGAATTTTTCCGTCACTGGCAGCAAAATCATATGACGCACGATCTGGACAGGGCCTGTGCATATTCTCGCATTAGCCGGGTGTTATTTGAACGGGTGTTATATCCCCGCTTCAATAAAATCAGAAGCATTATTTTTTCTGTATTTTTCTTTTTTATTTTTTTGATGCTCATGATCCCCATGAATGAATATTACGAGGGAAGAGCTTCTTGGGTTGTCATTATTTTATTTCCTGCCATCTTTTCCCCGGTAATATATAACCTCCTAAAAACCAGAGATACTGAAAAGGCAATAAAACAAAAGTTGAAAGAAATCACTCAATTATAGCTTTCACTTTCAACAAACCTACTGCCTGAACATAAACACTAAGCTTTTGTTCTGTTGTAAAAGCATATATGGCCTTGAAAATCGCAATGATATACGGATCGGTGCGCACAGAGCGCCAGGGAATACGTGCCGCCAGATATCTTCAGAACAAACTCAAAGAACGGGGACTGGCCTATGATTTCGTGGATCCGCTGGAGTATCCTCTTCCTTTGCTGGATAAGATGTATAAGGAATATGATAAAGGTGAGGCTCCGGAAAACATGGAAAAAATTGCAAAGATATTCCGTGAAGCCGACGGTTATCTCATCGTAACCGGCGAATACAATCACAGCATCCCTCCCGCCCTGAAAAATATCCTGGATCACTATCAGCAGGAATATCACTTTAAACCCAGTGCCATAGCCGGATATTCGGCCGGGATATTTGGAGGCATGCGCATAGCTGTCCACCTGCGGGCGATAGTGGCAGAGTTGGGTATGCCAGCCATTTCTACTATCCTTCCATTTCCAAAAATATCATCTACATTGAATGAACAGGGTGAACCTCAAAATGATAAGATCACTCCCACGGCCAATCAGTTTCTGGACGAGTTTGTGTGGTATATGAAAGCCCTGAAGCGCCAGCGACAGGAAGGAACACCGTTTTGACAGGATGGCTGATAATTGAGCTCACTCCGGAAAGTATGAAATCAATAAACAAAATAATCTGTTTTCCGTATTAGGCGGACTTAAAGTGGATTAATATTGAATTTTTTTTAACCCCACCGGATATAACCAGGAGGTTAGCGTGCAGTCGCAGCCCGGCGGAGGCTGGCAGCCCTGCCCCCTGGCGGCAGAGCTGCTGCCACGCGGCAACAGCGACCGGAGGAAGCTCGTTGTCCGCGTGTTGCAGCAGCCGGCCCGGCAGGGGGCAGGCTATAAGCCGCAGACGGCAGCCTGCCGTGGCAGTGATAAGGTGGGTGGGACAGGCAGGCGTAGCTGCCCGCAATATCATCTATGGAATTAAAACGATTCTTTATCGCATTTACTTTCAACGTGATGCCTGGCATTAGCACTTCAGGCTGTAGCAGGGATTGAACGATTATAAGCCTTATAATGTTATATAAACGAATAACTCAGAGTTCACTCATGAATAATTGGCTGTATCAATAGAAAATCAGCAGTCTAATAAGCTTATTTTATGCACGTTATCCACACATGCAAATATTATAAACACTGGAATATAAAACCATAGGCTGGCCTACATCGCTGAGACTATGCTTAAAAGAATGCGTGAAGCTTTAGTGATCATGTTCTAAAAAAAATAATATGAAAAAGATTTTACTTGTTGGCAGGTGGGGAAAAACTCACGCTATTGCCAAAGCTATCGCGGAAAGCCCACAGCAAAATGAACTTTACTGCTACATGGACAAGCCCAACGTGGGGATAGTTCCCCTGGCAAAGGATTATATGCTGGGCGACATGCTGGATAATGAAAAGATAATCCGCTATGCTAAAGAAAAGAAGGTTGATTTTGTAATCGCCGTTCCGCATATGTCGCTAAGCAACGGGCTGATTGATGACCTGATTAAAGAAGACATCAGGTGCATAGGCCCTACAAAGAAATGCAGTATGCCGGAAACCAGCAAATCGTTTCTGAGAAAAATATTGCAGGAAACGGGCCAGGAGCATGTTTCTCCCTCTTTCAAGATTTTTAAGGCCGGGGAAGATGCCATTGAACATATCCGGTCGCTGGATCATGATTTTGCGGTGAAACCCGCGGGTGTTACGGAAGGTGATGGGGTGAAAGTGATGGGCATACAGCTTGAAAATAAGCAGGAGGCCATAGAGTATGTGCACAGGATTTTTGAGAAGAACATAGGCGGCATGGCAGAGGTTGTGATAGAAGAACGGCTGATTGGCCGGGAATTTACTATACAGGCGTTTGTAGACGGCACTACCATCAAAGGCATGCCGGCCACGCGTGATTACAAGCTACTTTATGAGGGGGAGAAGGGTTTGAACACCCCGGGTATGGGAAGCATCAGTTTTGCTAACCATCTCCTCCCCTTTCTGGATCAGAAAGCATATGATGAAGCGCTCGGGATCATGAAAAAGGTAACGGATCATCTGTATGTGAAATTTGATGAACCTTTCGTGGGGTTCCTCAGCGGGCAGTTTATCATGACTGCAAACGGGCTGAAAGTAATTGAATTTAACGTGCGGCCCGGGGATTCCGAGATTTTGAATATTATCCCGATCCTGGAAACGGATTTCATTGAAATATGTGAAGCCATGCTGGATAAGCGGCTTGATGAACTTGAGATAAAGTATGAACCCAAAGCCACAGTTTGTAAATACGTGGTGAGTGAAGGTTTTCCGCATCCGAAAGAAGATATGCACATGGTAATTAATGAAGAAGACATACGTGAGGCCGGTGCATGGCTGTTTTATTCCTGCTTTGAGGCAAAAAAAAATGTGTATAAACCGAGCCCCCGTGGCGTGGCCATTACAACCAAAGGAGATACCCTGGAAGATGCCTGGAAACTGTGTGAAATGATGATCAAAAGAAACATCAGGGGTGAAAAGCTGTGGCACAGAAAAGATATAGGAACTGAGGACTTGTTAAACCAATATAATACCGACTAAAATGATAAAAATTAATGTATTGGCTGAAAATGACTTCGTGTCTGTACACGAAATGGCCGGACGAATAGATGGCATAGAGCAGTATCCCGTGCATGTTTATAAGATCATGAACGACCACTTTGGTGACACTTTTTTTCTTGCCAAAGAAGATGATACTAAAGGTAATGAGCACCTGCAGGGTTATATGATGGGAGTCATA
>CAYZDA010000101.1:0-5037 GCA_964477095.1 uncultured Bacteroidales bacterium
ACTGTTTCAACTTCCTTTTCTTGATGTGGCCGGTTCGCTTGGCATAGCATGGTTTGCCTTTAGCGAGGGAAAGGAGTCTTTTGAAAAAGCGCGGTCTAAAGATCTTTGTTGTGGATGTGGCAATGGAAAGTGTTGATACTTGGCACAAATCTTCAGAACATTAACAGGGCACAGTGATTACAAGCCCCATTTATAGCTATGAAGTTTTATCATTATTCCATAATTAGTTTGCAAATACTGAGATCATTATCAGTTCTGAAAATGACTATGTAAATGCCATTAGCAAGACCTGACAGGTTGAGCGTAAGACTATCTGTATTTATCTTTTTCTTTCTGACTATGCTGCCGCTCTGATCCCTTATTTCCAGCCAGCCTTTGGAGGAAGTTGTTATGTTAAGCATGTCAGTTGCCGGATTAGGAAAGATACTAAGCTCATTTTCAGGTGAAATCCGGATTGTGGCTATTTCAGAAAATGAAAATTCGCCATCGAAATCAACTTGCTTCAAACGGTAATAATTTTTACCTGTTTCCGGATGCTTATCTGTATAGTGATATATATTGCTCTTATTGCTATTACCAGACCCATTTACCAAAGCAATGGTTTCAAAGTTCATTTTTTGTGTTGCACGCTGTATCTCGAAGTGATGATTATTGATCTCGGAAGCCGTGATCCAGCTTAAATCAGTGTTGTTTCCGTTCGCTTCAGCTTCAAAACTGATTAATTCAACCGGGAAAGGTGTTTCATCCACATCAGGAATATTTCCTGCAAAAGGATAGTTATGTACCTCTACACCACTGCCACTGTGGTTAACGTCACCTGCTGTAAGTAGCCTTCCATGAACGTTTCCGGTAATTGTGGTAAGTGATTCGGGATCAGGTATTAGTACTGATCCATCCACTTCGCCACTGAGGTTAATAGCAGAGGCTTCATGGAAGTTGTAAACTATATGCTCACGATAAGCACCTGTGGCATAGTTCGTGAAACTGATCTGGCGGTTTGATCCCGCAATATTCACTACTACAGTAGCATCAGAGGGCATGTCTTGAAAAATGAGCCTGTAGCCCGTGAGGTCCTCATTAACCTGAAACACCTGCAGATCTGAAGAACCGTCACCAACGAAAGTATAATCTCCCCAGCTTTGGGAATAGCTTCCTGTGGGCGTAAGGCTGGCCAATCCGCTGCTTCTTTGTGATAATTGGTAATTCACATAATTAAAGTCTATTCCTACATTTGAAATTCCCACATTAGACTCAGTAAAATTATACGCAGAAAAGCTCCTGCCGATATGTGTAGAACCAACTAAATTACCTCCGATTATGGCATCACCTCCTATATAATTTGTCTGATTACCACTTACATCGCCACCTACAATCAGGTTATCGTCTGAAAAATCATTATTTGCCCAGCTATCAGAGGTGTTGGAAGGCCCTACCACAAGCGAACCGCCACCTGAGCTCCCAATGGTATAGCTGGATTTATTCAGCTCGAGATTTCCGCCCACTGCTAATTTTCCTTCTATTTCACCACCTCCGCCGGAGGGAACGCTGAGATTTCCTCCGATATAGGCACTGAATGCCTGATCAACGTAGGTATATGTTTGCTGTGGGGCAGCCGGATCACCTATGGGTATTGAAGGACAATTGCCGGCCATGCATGAGCTTAGATAATTACCAAGATTGCTTCCTTCTCCAACCTGCTGGGAATATAATCCTGATGAGGTAAGCAGGATGAAAAGGCATATAAATATGGCAGTTTTAGCCGTGATGTTTGTATATGAATTATTTAGTCTTGATGTGTATGGGTTGGTTATCATAGTTAAAGTTTGTTAGGTTTATTTAGAACAAATAAAAATGACAAAATTCATTCCATTATTATTAATCATCAATAAACGAAACAGATAGGGTTGATATGGTGAAGTTACAGGTAAACTAATTTCCTGTCGTGGGAAAATTTTGTAGCAAAACAGGAATGCACGAACCGTTCCAACAGTTAAAGATATGCAAAACGAGTTCTTCTTTAAAACATTTCTAAATAAAATTATGTCATAGGTACGTAACTATAAACTTGAAAATTATGAAATCAATAGCCGTATTTTTTAGTGTAATCTTTTCCGTTTTTCTTTTTACACCCGTTGAAGGCAATTCAGGAGACCTTAACAAGGGTAATGCTGCAATTAGCAGTGGTGGTGAGAAAACCAGTTTTATTGTTTATGGAAGCTGTGGAATGTGTAAACAGCGCATAGAAAAAGCTGCAAAAAGTGTGGATGGTGTTAAACATGCCAGCTGGGATCAGGAAGAGCAGATGCTTACAATTAAATATGATTCGGATAAGGTGGATGTGATGAAAGTGCATGAAGTCATAGCTGCAGTTGGTCATGATACTGAAAAAGTAAAAGCTGCCGACTCGAAATATCAAAACCTGCCGGATTGTTGCAAATACCGTGAAGATTAGCCACTTATAATAAGATAACTACACGGGTTATCGTCTGCAAAAGAGAACCGGGACTAACTTCTTGTGGACGATGGCCCTTTTTGTTTTTACCTTTGCAGAAAAAATATGAAGATTCGTTTAGTGGGAACAGATCTTGACGGAACCTTGCTGAATGATCAGCAACGGGTGAGTGAAGAAAACCTCGAAATGCTGAATTATCTTGGAAGTAAGGGAATTATCAGGGTAGTGGCTACGGGCAGATCTTATTATTCATTCAAACAGGTAATTCCTCCTGATTTTCCAATAGATTACCTGGCCTTTTCCACAGGCGCCGGCATTATGTCATGGCCGGATAAAAAGCTGGTATTCTCCAGGTACCTTAAAGCAGAAAGGGTGGAAACTATCACACGCCTTCTCGCAGCCAATAGGGTGGATTTTATGATTCATCATACCATCCCGGATAACCATTATTTTGATTATTGCCGGTTTGATAATCCGAATCCTGATTTTGACAGGCGTTGTGAACATTACGAGGATTTCGGCACAGCCCGGGATACAGCTTCACTGAATTATTTCAATGCCACCCAGATACTGGCGATACTCCCCATAGAAAATCTCACTTTTTTTGATTCACTGGCAGAAACAATGGAGGGTGTCAAGGTGGTGAAAACCACTTCACCCCTGGATCATAAGTCATTATGGATGGAGATATTTCCTCCTGAGGTGTCCAAGGGAAAAGCCATAGAATGGCTGTGCAACAGGGAGGGTATTCCTCCTGATGCCACCATTGGGATAGGAAATGATTATAATGATCTTGACCTTTTACGCTCTACTTATCATAGCTATGTGGTGGAAAATGCAGCCATCCCGCTGAGAAGGGAGTTTAAGCCTACCCTGAGCAATAATGACCATGGATTTGCGGATGTCATCCGCAAATTCCTCAATTCATCAAAAGATTAATACCGTCTGGATCGGCCATTGGCTTTTCTGGCGGCAAAATATTCCTGCTTCCGTTTCTGTTTTTCCTTCTCAAACTCTTTTTTCTCTGCCTGGGTCATAGGTTTTTCGGTTTGTGGAAAGGGGTGATCATTTACTCGTTGGATCTTCTGACTGGTGTGCTTTTCAATATCACGGATAAATACATTTTCTTCAGGTTCGCACAACGAAATAGCGGTGCCTGTTTCTCCTGCACGTCCTGAGCGGCCTATCCGGTGAACGTAGGTATCGGGTTCATTTGGGATATCATAATTAATTACATGTCCCAGCTTTTCAATATCGATACCTCTCGCGGCCAGATCCGAAGCAACCAGAACCCTTATTTCATTGCTTTTGAATGCAGCCAGTGCTTTTTGTCGCTGGTTCTGGGATTTGTCCCCGTGTATGGCTGCCGAGCTGATTTTGTTCTTTTTCAGATCTCTTGCTATCCTGTCGGCCCCGTGTTTTGTCCTTGAAAACAACAAAACTGAACTCACTTCAGGTTTCTCCAGAATATGAAGGATAAGCTTTTTCTTGTCGTTTTTATTGGTGTAATACAGATATTGCTTTACAGAGTCTGCGGTGGAAGATACAGGGCTAATCTGTACTTTTTCAGGATTATTAAGAATTTTCCCTGCCAGGGATATTATTGTAGGCGGCAAAGTGGCTGAGAAGAACATTGATTGCCGTTTTGAGGGTAATAATCTGATGATCTTGCGAACGTCATAAATAAATCCCATATCCAGCATCCGATCAGCTTCGTCAAGTACAAAATACTTAATATGATTCAGTTTGATATGACCCTGGTCTGCCAGGTCAAGTAGCCTGCCCGGCGTCGCAATTAAAATATCCACACCTTTGTGAAGTGCCTGCGTCTGTTTGTTTTGACTTACACCTCCGTAAACTAATGCATAGCGTAATCCTGTATATTTTCCATAATTACGGAAATTTTCTTCTATCTGTATCGCTAATTCGCGGGTTGGAGTGACGATGAGCGCCTTAAGTTGCTTTCCTGAGGATCCTTGCGTGGTCTCATTGTATAAGTGCTGAAGTATGGGAATGGCGAATGCTGCCGTTTTGCCGGTACCTGTCTGTGCACTTGCTAACAGGTCTTTGCCTGATAATAAAACAGGAATTGACTGTTGCTGAACAGCGGTGGGGGTGGTATAATTTTGTTCTTTGAGTGCCTTTTGGATTGGCACAACTAACTTTAATTCTTTAAAATGCATGTTTTGATTTTAGACTTGAAATCCCGGGGATAATATTATTCAATAGAAGCCGTGAGGAAAACAGTAAATTGGATGGTGCAAATGTAAGTTAAAAATACATTTGTTTTACATCTGTGTTTTTATTATTCAATAAATATATGAAAATGAGAGAGATTCAGCATTAACTGTCTGAAGTATAATCCCGTCATTTGCTCTGGAAATCCATTCATTACCAGCAGCATGGTCACACATAATCGATTTGTAGCTTCTCATTAATCATGATCATTGTTTACATCATTATTCTGGCCCGGTTCTGATAGAAAATTGGGTAAAGACATCGTCGCAATCAAAAAAAATGTAATTTTGTTTATTCTTTTGATGTAACAATATCAAATACTCAAAGGGATGTTAGCTCAGTTGGTT
>CAYZDA010000102.1:0-4992 GCA_964477095.1 uncultured Bacteroidales bacterium
TATACCCTACGGTGCCCTTATCGATAGTGCTTTTATTCAGTTTACAGCAGATAATGTAAATCAGGGCAGCATCCGGTTTGATATACAGGCTGAAAACCTTGCCGATGCTGCACCTTTTACTACATCCACCAATAATATAACGGAGCGAACTGTTTTAACCGATCCCATTGCCTGGGAACCTGAGGACTGGCTTGCCAGTGGCGACAAAACTTTAGCGCAGCGGACGCCGGATTTAAAAGTAATGGTTGAATCACTCATTGCGCTGGAGGACTGGTCAGAGAGCAGTCCGGTAAATATCATACTCGGACTGGACGGGGAAGAAACAAAAAGGCGTGCCAAATCCGTCGATATTCAGGAAGAGGCTGCTCCAATACTGCTGATTTATTACCGCCTGGATGTTGAATTATATGCCCCCGATGCTCCTTCCGGCCTGCATATCTCCAATAAATCCGGCAATCAGATTACCCTTGAATGGACAGCTCCTGACGGCGATGATGTCCTGTGTTATTTTATTTATGTTGATGGAGTAAAATATGATCTTTTCGGAACCAAAAATACTTCCTTTGTTCTGGAAACCGGCAATCAAACTACGCATCAATTCTATGTAACTGCCATGAGTAAATACAGCCTGGAATCTGCTCCGAGCAATACAATTAATTCGGGTGATGCGATTTCTGGAATTATACCGGAAACGGCGGATAATGACTTCCTTGCTTTTCCTAATCCTTTTTCGGAACAGATAAAAATAATCATAAAGAAACAAGCTGTCCACAATGAAGCAGCTATTTTAAATATTCAGGGGCAGGTAGTCCATGTATTACAACCGGTGAGCAGGGGTCAACAGTATGTTGAATATATATGGAATGGAAAAAACAGGGCCGGAGATGAACTTGCTCCGGGGGTCTATTTCATAAAACGGGGAGGGATTACCAAAAAAATCATTAAAAAATGAATGTTATTTTAATTGATAGTAAGTTCTATATGACTAACCGAGTTTACAGCCTGCCCCGACTTTTTCGGGGAGCTCGACTAAGTCAATAAATCAAATAATAAATAAACGTATGAAAAATGAAAAATTATTAATCCAAGTATTACTGGTAATGATGATAACCATTGCGGATAAGGCTGCAATGGCACAAACACCTCAAATAACTAATGTGGAAAACAGGCAGACGATGACCCTTAATGGTGTGTGGAAGTATTTGGTGGACCCCTATGAGTTAGGTTATTATGATTACCGGAGAACGATACGCGATCAGCAAGAGAATCCCAGTAAATCGGAATCATTTTTCATGGGTTATCAGCAGCAGGATCCAGCTGAGAGGGTAGAATATGACTTTACAAAGGCGGACAATATTATCGTTCCCGGCGACTGGAATTCCCAAAAGGAAAAGCTATTTTATTATGAAGGAACTATTTGGTATTATAAATCCTTTAAATATCAGCCTAAGCTGAAAGGAAACCGTCAGTTTGTACATTTTGGAGCTATAAATTACGAAGCTGATGTGTATCTTAATGGAGAGAAGCTTGGCAAGCATATCGGAGGGTTTACGCCATTTAATTATGAAATTACCGATAAGCTTAAAGAAGGTGAGAATTTTCTGATTGTTAAAGTTGATAATAGCCGGGGGCTGGAAAAGGTACCAACTGTAAATACTGATTGGTGGAATTACGGAGGAATAACACGTGATGTGAGAATTGTTGAAGTAGCCGAAACGTTTATTCAGGATTATTACGTTCAGCTTGCAGGAGGAGATGACGACCTCCTTGAGGTATCTGTTACTTTAGACGGACACGATAAAGCCGGACAGGATGTGGTTTTGAATATTCCGGAGGCTGGAATAAAAGGTACTTTTACAACCAATGATAAGGGAGTGGCTTCAGGTACTGTGAAAGCGGAGGGGTTGACACTTTGGTCACCTCAAAACCCACATTTGTATGATGTTTATCTGATGTATTCAGGCCATAACGTATCTGAGCAAATTGGCTTTCGCACCCTTGTTGTAGATGATTCAGATATTTTATTAAATGGTGAGCCGGTATTTTTACGGGGCATTAGTATTCATGAAGAAAATGGTATGCGTGGTGGTCGTGCTTACTCTGAAGAGGATGCACGGATGTTGCTTGGTTGGGCCAAAGAGCTGGGATGCAACTTTGTACGTCTGGCTCATTATCCCCACAATGCAAATATGACCCGGGTAGCCGATGAAATGGGTATTATGGTTTGGTCTGAAGTGCCCGTTTACTGGACCATTCAGTGGGAAAATGAAGCCACCTATAAAAATGCTGAAAACCAGCTTTCTTCTATGATCACACGTGATAAAAATCGTGCATCTGTAATAGTTTGGTCAGTCGCTAATGAAACTCCGGTGTCGGCTCCCCGGACAGAATTTTTGAAAAGCCTGATAGATAAGACTAACGAGATGGATCCCGTTCGCCTGGTGAGTGCAGCTCTTGAGCGCCATACGAAAGAGGGTACTGAAAACACACAGGTTGTGGAAGATCCGCTTCAGCAGTTTGTCGATATCATTGCTTTTAATGAATATATAGGTTGGTATGATGGCAAAAATGACAAGCTAAAAACTGCAGAGTTTGATATTCAGTTTAATAAACCAGTGATTATTTCAGAGTTTGGTGCTGGTGCACTTCAGGGCTTGCATGGCGATAAGAAAGAATTGTGGACTGAGGAATATCAGGAAGAACTGTATAAGGGAACGGTTGAAATGCTTGAAAAAATACCACAATTACGTGGAATGACTCCATGGATTCTTGCTGATTTTCGGTCACCACGCCGTGTTCTTCCCGACATTCAGGATGGATGGAACCGGAAAGGGTTAATTTCTCAAACAGGCAATAAAAAGAAGGCCTTCTATGTACTCCAGGAGTATTACCAAAAGAAAATGAAACAGTTTGATTAACCTTTATCTCATTTTTTGATTTGTATGGTAAAAAGACATAAAAAATCGTAGGCATGGTTTATAATACTATGAAATATATAAGAATAACTGCAGCTTTTTTTATCTTTTCAATGTTCCAGTGCATTGTTCCATTGAATAATTTAATGGCAAAGGGATTAAGACAAAATCAATCAGCAGATGAGGCTTCCTTTAAGGCGAAAGACTATTCTTGGGGTGAAAAAGAGTGTTTTTCAGGTGACACTGTTACGGCCTTCCGTTTTCGCTCTGATTTTGACAGCCGCATAGATGGGAATTTGGGGTGGAGTGCACCCATCAACGAAATACCCGACCAAACCGTTGATACACCTTTCCGTCTGCGCTTTGAAATTGAAAGCGACACGAGCACGCTTCGCCGGCAGTACAGTCTTCAATATCGTTGGAATGACGGACAATGGTGCTACGTTGAGACTCATGAGTTTCCCTATCCCTCAGCAGCAACGCCTCCCGTGAGTATCGTGAGCTGTGACGCTTTTTTCTATGGTGAAGCAGCAGGTGATCTGCTCGCTAAATCTGCGCTTCCTGCTGCTTCGGGTGCGGGCATATCTTTGGCACCTACAACTCCCGGATGGATTCCGAAATACCCTCACGGAGAAACGGCAGAATTTGAGTGGGCCCTGGTGGTACGTCGATGGGCTGATGGTCCGGAACTTGTAAAAGACGGTGATCAATTCAGCATTCGCATGGTGGACCAGAAAGGATTACCGCTACCGGGCCCACAGCCTGAATTTATTGTCAAGGTTCCTTCCAAACACCTCGGGGGTACTTTCGTTGAAACACCCTCTCGAATCGGCCCTTTTGAAGACAGCCTTGGCTATCTTTATTTTATCATGGAACCCACTGAAACAGACCCTTGCTTTATGATGGTGAAATCAATTGATCATGGTAAGTCGTGGGTTGAAGTCGATCCCGAAAATCGCCCCCGGGCAAATGATCTGGAGGGTGTAGGCGCTGTCATGTCTTCTGAAGGCATCATTCATATTGTTCATCAAAAATCGCATGACGTTTATTATCATTCATTTGCTACTGCTGATAATCAAGTATACCCCGACCAATGGATTACCGATAGTTATTTAATAGCAGACACGGAAAAACCACCTGTGCAGACAGCCGATATAGCGCTCCGTCCGGATGGTAGTATTGTGACAGTGTATGGTGCAGGGCCACGTTTACAATTGCGCATTCGAGAAAAATCAGGAGCATGGTTAAAACCGGTTCCTCTCGATCCAGGCAATCCCAATGGGTTAACCAGTCCCTCACTCATTTGCCGTCCCGATGGTGTTGTAGATATTGCGTATAAAAGTACCGATGGAAAAGGTTGGTGTCGCCAGCTCTTGCCGGATAACACCTTCACAAAACCACAAAAATTTACTGATGATCTTGGCACTACCGAAAATGAGGCCATCGCCATTTTACCGCTTGTTTATTTGGACGCCCCGGGCACTACACTTGCTGTATTTCGTCAATCCGATGGGTACTTATACGGCAGTTTCAGATCAAAAAACAACGAATGGGCGAAGCCGTTCCGTATTTCTGACCGCCCTGTAGTAACGAATGCGGTGGATTCAGACCAGCCAGGAGCAGATGTAGTTGTATATGGTGATAAAATCTATATTGCATTCATTTCTCAAGATGACAGAGATATATACTTCTCAGCTTTAACTGATTTTCAAACTGCCCCTGCTGCTACCAAAATTGTTCCGGATATAAATGGATCCTGGGTACGTGGACAAATCCTGATGCATCAACCTGAATCTCCTTGCTATGGAATTATCTACGATGCCGGAAGTAAGGGTGGCTCAGGATATAATAAATATCTTTGTCAACCATTAATTATTTCCAAGCATGGTGCCGTAAGATAGTGGAAGATAGACTATAAATAATGAATTAATTGATTATGATAAAGAATATATTGTGTGTTTACCACCGGCGATGATGCCATAGCTCTAAAATCAGGTCGCGACCAGGACGGATGGCGCGTAGGGAAACCCAGCAAAAACGTGGTGATTAGAAACTGTAAAGCAGATACCACATTGCA
>CAYZDA010000103.1:0-4961 GCA_964477095.1 uncultured Bacteroidales bacterium
CCCGTCCCGCCAGAACGCGATAGCGTGACGGCGGCAGAAATCTTTGATTTCACAGGGCTGAAGCTGAAGGCAAATAAGTTCGTTACACAGGCCGGTTATTATATCCTGAAGCCGAGACCGGCCTCAAAGCGCGGAAGTTTTGGATAGCCGGGATCATCCACTATATCCGTAAGACGGTAACGGGCTTCCAGCGTGAATTTCGTATCCACGCCAAAGCCCAGATTCATAAAGGCCGTTAGCTGATGAAAGTTTTTTTTCACAGTGTGTGATGTCCGCACATCTTCACCATTGAACTCCTCCACGTAAAACCTGCGGTAGGTATGGGCAAGTGAATAGGCCAGCCCCAGGTCAATCTGAAAATAATCAGTGAAGGTAAAACGGTTTGTAACATCCAGGGTAAGCAGTCCGGTGAAATATCCTTCATTTTCATGCAGGACAGTATCCGGCATGGTTTTATCCTCATCCTGCTCCACCTTGATCCAGCGAAAATCCATCGGATAAAACCTGCTTAAAAGCTGATAGCGTCCTCTTTTGACAAGCGGAAATTCAAATCCATAATTAAAGCCAAAAAACTTCCGGTAATCAGCCTGTTCATCTCGATCAATCTCCGTCTGAAATAAGAAAATATTATAGGTCATACCGATAGCATAACCAGCAGATGCAGTGTCGGTTTCCTGAGCAGCAACCGGTGATTTGCCCCCCATAAGCACGACTATCATGATGATTGACAGCAATATTTTTTTCATAGCTCACATATTTATTTCAGCCAATTAAACACATAAAACAACGATTTGCTCAACTGCCGGTTAAAAAAATTCCCCAACACTGCCTGCCCCGGGCACAAGTCCCCATCATGTCCGCGCCATCAGGCAATCATGCCAGAATACTTACCTAAACCCCGGAGTGACAAATGAGCCGGGCCATGATGCCCCGCACACCCCCGTGAAGCAAGCCTGGCTGTTGATATTCAGGAATGGCTGACCGATTGGCCCGCCCCGGCCGGATCTGCAACCCGGCTGCATCAACCCTCTGTCAGCCTGAACCAAAACCGCAGAGCAAACAGCATTAGCCAGACAGACTAAAACCACCACCCTCTTTTCACACTTCTGTTAAATTTTCAAAAAAAACTTGTATGGGTAAAAATTCTTTTTAACTTTGCATCACAAAGTGCTTTTAAAATCTTTATCATGACAACGCAAGACGAACAATTAAAGCAGATAACAGAGATCAGGGATCTGATGGAACGTTCCTCCCGCTTTTTATCCCTTAGTGGTTATTCGGGCATCTTCGCCGGGCTCTTTGCACTGCTGGGTGCGCTGGTGGCTTTCTGGTATTTCGACTTCAACCTGAATTACCTTCAACTAAATGACAAAATCTACGATGAGCAGGGATTTGTAAAGATCAGCTTTCTCATTTTTGTGTTCATTGATGCTGCTGCCGTATTGTTTTTCTCGTTGCTCTTTGCCTGGTTCTTCTCCAAAGCCAAAGCCAGGAAAAACGGCCTGAAATTCTGGAACCGTTCGGCCCGGCGCACCCTTGTTAATATGCTGATACCACTGATAACTGGTGGTTTGCTCGTGCTCATCATGCTCCTTCACAACCATGTGGCCTACCTGGCTGGGCTTACACTTATTTTTTACGGATTTGCCCTTGTTAATGCCAGTAAATATACTTTTGAAGACATCCGCTATCTTGGATTGCTGGAACTGCTATTGGGGCTGCTTGCCTGTTATTTCGTGAACTACGGACTGCTGTTCTGGTCGCTGGGCTTTGGCGTGCTGCATATTATTTATGGTATTCTGCTTTACAATAAATACGACAGAAAGAAAGAAGCTGCTGCCCGGTAATATGAAAAATATCCTGGATAATATCGATAAACTACTGGAAAACCGTGTGAGGCTGGGCATCATGTCCATCCTGATGGTGAATGATGATATGGATTTCAACAGCCTGAAGGAAATGCTTGATCTCACCGACGGTAATCTGGCAAGCCATCTCAGCAGCCTGGAGAAAAAAAACTACATAACCGTGAGCAAGCAGTTTGTGGGCCGGAAAACAAAGACCGGATACCAGGCCACAGCCAAAGGGCGGAAAGCTTTTCAGGACCATATCGGCGCGCTGGAAAAAATTATCAAAGGACAAACATAAAATTTTTTATCAATATACTTTGTATTGCAAAGTACTTTCTAAATCAAATACATTATGAATATTCTTTTTATTAACATTGCACATCAGGCCATCGGCAGCCGGGTGCCATCGGAGCACCTCCCTCCCCTGGGCCTGCTTTGCGTAGCCGGGCCGCTGATTGATAACGGCCATCAGGCCGAATTACTGGATGCCGATCTTCTCAATCTCAGCACATCCCGCATCCTGGATCATGTGATCAGCGCCCAACCCGGTGTCATCATGTTCGGACATTCCGGATCCACCTCCGCGCAGCCCATAATTGATGAAACCGCTTCTGCCATTAAAAATATCCTGCCCGGTATTCCGGTTATCCTGGGTGGTGTGTACCCCACCTATCATTATCAGGAAATCCTTGAACAAAACAACTGCTACGATTATATCGTACGCGGCGAAGGAGAACAGATATGCCTGGACCTGCTCAATGCCCTGCAATCCGGCAAAGACCCTGCAGAGGTAAAGGGCATTGCCTTTAAAACAGACACAGGCAGCATTGTCCGCACGCCACCGGCCGGACTCATCCGCAAACCCGGTGACTACCGTGTAGCCTGGGAACTCACCAAAAAATACAGCTATACTTACTGGGGAAACCAGCCCGCCATGTTGGTACAGTTTTCCCGCGGCTGCCCCCACCAATGCCATTACTGCGGCCAAACGCGCTTTTGGCAGCAATGGAGGTACCGCAACCCTGAAAAACTGGCCGCCGAAATTGCTTATCTGCACCGCGAATACGGAGTGAAGGTGATTAATCTGGCAGATGAAAACCCCACCTCGTCACGCGCTATGTGGAAGCGCTTTCTCGAGGCTCTGATCCGTGAAAATGTACCCGTCCAACTGGTTTGCTCTGCCCGCGCTGACGATATTGTCCGCGACGCGGATATACTCCACCTGTACAGGCGGGCCGGCATTATCCGCTTCCTGATGGGCATGGAAAGCTATGAGCAGAAAACCCTTGACAGCATAAATAAAGGCAGCAGGATCACCAATGATATGCTTGCCATCCGCCTGCTGCGCAAGCACGGCATAATATCCATGGTTTCATGGGTAGTCGGCTTTGTGGAAGACAGGCCAAAGAACTTCATCCACGGCATACGGCAACTATTGACCTACGATCCCGATCAGATCCAGATCATGTATTTTACCCCCCACAAATGGACTCCGATTTTCAAGCACAACCAAAACCGGAAAGTAATACAAACCGACCTGCGGAAATGGGATTACAAGCACCAGGTACTGAAAATGAAATTTATGAAAGCCTGGCAATGCCTTCTATGGGTAAAGCTCACCGAAGCTGTGTTGCAACTAAGACCCAAAGCCCTGTGGCGCGTATTCCTGCATCCCTGCAAAGATTTCCGGCATGCAATGCAATGGTATTCGGCTGTGGGACGCAAAGTGTGGCCACTGGAAATATTCAAATTCCTCTTCCGTGAAAAAAGAAAGAGAAAAGGCATGCCGTTGTGGCAGTTCTTCAGCCACCCGGTTGATACATTATTGCAGGGAGAAGAAAACCACCTGCAATCCAGGCCGGCATCTCAAAAAAGCAATGCAATTAAAGCAGATGCCCAGTGCCCGGTCACTGCCCCAGTACCGTCTTTTCACCACAGTTATGCGCCTGATGCAGAATTCAGCACCTAAAAAACTCACAAACACCGGCATGTGTATCCGGTAAGAAAAGTAAAGAAACGCAAAGCCCGGATTTAACAAAGGAACCACAGGCCGGGAAATAAGCCCGGAGAGCCGGAGAAAACACAGTCAGCAACCGTCCAAAAAAAGCCATACAGGCCGGGACGACGGCATCATGACCAGGATATCTACAGTAACACACAAATATTTATCAAACACAAAAAAAAGAAAACATGAAAAACAAAAATTATCAGACAAACATGTGGCATACCGTATTATGGGTAGTACTGTTTGCCATAGGCATGGGCTACCTTGAAAGTGCCGTAGTGGTGTATCTGCGCGAAATATTTTACGCAGGCGGCTTTAAATTCCCGCTGGCAAGCATGGAAATGCACATCGCCCTCACCGAGATCATCCGCGAAGCAGCCACCCTGCTCATGCTGGCCGCCATAGGGATGCTGGCCGCCAGACAAGCTTCCGGGCGATTCGCCTTTTTCCTGCTCGCCTTCGCCGTGTGGGACATCTTCTACTACATATTCCTGAAACTGCTGCTCGGCTGGCCCCAAAGCCTCCTCACCTGGGATATACTCTTCCTCATCCCCGTTACCTGGACAGGCCCGGTGATCAGCCCAGTAATCATAGCTATGATCATGATCGCCTTCGCACTGCTCATCATCCGCTTCAACCAGCACGCCCCGGCAGCATATATCCACCGGCGCGAATGGCTCCTGCTAATAAGCGGCTCAACAGTAGTCATCCTCAGCTTCACCTGGGATTATATGAAATACATCATGGCCCAATTACCCCTGCGCACCCTCTTTGCAAAAAATTCCGGACAAAAAATCATGGAAGCATCCGAACATTACATCCCCGCCAGCTTCCCCTGGTTAATATACTCAGCCGGAATAATGATCATCCTGTGGGGCATATCCCTGTTCTACAGGCGAAACATCAGCAACCGCCGCAACAGCCTGCAGATGCCGGGGCACACAGCGGTAAAACAAACATAAACAAAACCATCACCGCTTACAGGCGCAAAAAGCCGGATCAAAAACACACTGATAAACCTGAAAAGACCCTGCCGCAGAAACTCAATCATAAATATTACAGTAATATCAAAAGTTTTTTTCAGGGCGGCTGATCCGTCTACGGCT
>CAYZDA010000104.1:0-4750 GCA_964477095.1 uncultured Bacteroidales bacterium
AATAAGGTTGTGGCTATCATGTATTCCTCCCCGGGTTACTAAGGTTAAATATGAAGATAAGGTTTTTTGTGCTATTTGAAATTCACAGCAAGCAAATCGTTATACTACCGAAGCCAGGTCCGGGAGCCTTTAACCTGCTCCATTTCTGCATTGTGAGGGATAACAGCCGTAGTGGTAATTGGCATCCCAGGGGTTTTTAAAACCAAAGGGGTGAAGTTTCCTTTCTGAACAATAAGGTTGCTGGAAGAATATTTTTCATAAAGCTATGGAGCTCACAGAAAAAGTCTTCGGATTAGCTGTGGCTGAAAATCACAGTTTTGTAATTAATCACAACCCACAATACAATCTAAATTCAGTCTATTTCCCTTTCCCTCATTTTCTTATCTTTGCCGCAAACTTGAAAACCAAAGACTATGTTTACAGGAATAGTAGAAAAAACAGGAAAAGTTGTTAAGGTTGAGCGTGATCGCGGTAACATTGACTTCACCATAGAAGTTCCTTTTGGCGATGAGCTGAAGGTGGACCAGAGCCTGGCGCACGACGGGGTGTGCCTCACCATTACTGATGTGGATAAGGAGAAAAAGCAATATAAGGTTACAGCCATTCAGGAAACCCTTGACAAGACCAACCTCAGCGAGTGGAAAGAAGGCTATGAAGTGAACCTGGAGCGTAGCATGCCCATGGGGGCGCGCTTTGATGGTCATATCGTACAGGGCCATATCGACCAGACAGCTACCTGCACCTCTGTGGAAGAAACAGACGGAAGCTGGAAATTCTGGTTTGAATATGATCCGAAAGAAAATAATGTGACAGTGGAAAAAGGCTCAATTTCTGTGAACGGAGTAAGCCTCACAGTGGTTGATTCCAAGCCCGATATGTTTTCCGTGGCTATAATCCCGTTCACTTATGATGTTACCAACTTCCATAATTTCAAAAAAGGAACTGTGGTAAATATTGAGTTTGACGTGTTTGGCAAATACGTGGCCAAACTGCTGAAAATGTATATGGAGCAGCAACAATAAGCCTGAACAGGAGCACAAAAACTATACGCTCCTTTTGGATTTTTACAGAAAACCGGCATTTTGCGACCGGGCTTTAAACAAGCCCGGCGCTTTTGACGTTGAATTATCGTATTTTTGCACTGAAATGAAGAACCTGAGAAACTTTGTCATTATAGCCCATATTGATCATGGGAAGAGCACACTGGCTGACCGTATGCTGCAACATACCGGCACCATATCCGAGCGTGAATTCCAGGACCAGATGCTGGACAGCATGGACCTGGAACGCGAAAGAGGCATCACCATTAAAAGTCATGCCATACAAATGGATTATAAACATACTGACGGGCAGCAATACCGCCTGAACCTGATTGACACTCCCGGACACGTGGATTTTTCCTATGAGGTTTCCCGAAGCATTGCAGCCGCTGAAGGAGCCTTGCTTATCGTGGATGCTACACAAGGCATACAGGCACAAACCATTGCCAATCTTTACATGGCTATTGAGCATGACCTGGAGATTATCCCGGTGCTGAATAAAATGGATTTGGATGCAGCACAACCTGAAGAAGTGAAAGACCAGATTGTGGATCTGACCGGCTGTGAGCGGGAGGATATTATTGAGGCAAGTGCAAAAACCGGCCTCGGTACGCAGGATATTTTTAATGCAATAATTGACCGGATCCCCGAACCCAAAGGTGATCCGGAAAAACCACTACAGGCCATGGTTTTTGATTCGGTGTATAACTCCTACCGTGGTGTGATCGTGTATTTCAGAATCTTTGAAGGACAATTGAAACCGGGTGATAAGTTGAAATTTGTTAATTCAGAAAAAACCTATGATGCTGAAGAGATCGGTATTCTGCGCCTGAAACAAATTCCCAGGAAAAGCATTGAAGCCGGTGATGTGGGCTATCTCATTTCCGGGATAAAAAGTTCAAAGGATATCAAGGTGGGCGACACGGTAACGCATGTTGACAGGCCGTGTGAGAAAACAGTATCCGGCTTTGAAGAATCCAAACCCATGGTTTATGCCGGTCTTTATCCTATTGATACTGATGACTATGAAGAACTGAGAACTTCGCTGGAGAAGCTACAGCTCAATGATGCCTCACTGTCGTTTGAACCGGAATCATCCATGGCGCTGGGCTTTGGCTTTCGCTGCGGATTCCTTGGTATGTTGCACATGGAGATTGTGCAGGAACGCCTGGACCGTGAGTTTGACATGGGTGTGATCACCACTGTTCCCAATGTATCCTACCATGTTTACACCACCGATGGTGAAGTAAAAGAGGTTCATAATCCATCAGGCTTACCTGAGCCAACGGAGATCGATCACATTGAGGAGCCGATTATACACGCACAGATCATTACCCGTGAAAACACCGTGGGGCAGATCATGAAGCTGTGTATCGACAAGCGCGGCATCCTAAAAAATCAGGTATATCTCACAGCTGACCGTGTGGAGCTCACCTTTGACATGCCGCTAAGTGAAGTGGTTTTTGATTTCTATGATAAGCTGAAAAGTATTTCCCGCGGATATGCCTCGCTGGATTATTACACCAAAGGTTATCAAACAGCAAAGCTTATTCGCCTGGACATCCTGATTAACGGTGAGCAGGTGGATGCTTTATCCACGCTTACCCATTTTGATAATGCCTACAATATTGGAAGGCGAATGTGCCAGCGATTGAAGGAGCTTATTCCGCGCCAGCAATTCGACATAGCCATACAGGCGGCAATAGGCACCAAGATCATCGCCCGTGAAACGGTGAAGGCATTGCGTAAGGATGTAACTGCCAAATGTTACGGAGGTGATATTACCCGTAAACGTAAGCTGTTGGAAAAGCAGAAAAAGGGTAAGAAACGTATGCGCCAGGTGGGTAATGTGGAGATCCCGCAAAAAGCATTCATGCAAGTGCTGAAAATGGACTGATGCAAATCTTACAGATTTCATAGAATGCCCCGGGATTTTTCTGGCATTCCTACCGGATCACTGGTTCGTATTGACCGGTAATTTCCTATCTTACTTTCGTTCATAACGGGACCTGTTTTAGGATGATCATCCGGTTTTATCTTCTCAGCTGAGGCTTTTCGTTAGCTAATATTTATTTATTGCGCATGCAAAAACCAGGTTTTTGATGCCATAATCCGGGCGACTGTGTGCGGCAGGGCGGAGGCGGTTAGCCCGGCAGCAGGCGAAGTGTAGCTGCTGCGCTGTGGCAGAGCAACCAACGGAAGCTCCTGTCCACAGCATGCAGCAGCACACTGAGATGCTGGCGGCTAAAAGCCGTAGACCGTTTGCCGCCCAAATAAAAAAATCGCTCCCGGTAATCGTCATACAGGGTTTTGCAGGTAGCCGGTGAATGTGTATCTTCGCAAAAAACGAGCTATGGATTTTCATGATATTTTACTTAACAGGCGGTCGGTAAGGAAGTTCAGCAACATCCCGGTGAGCAGGGAAAAGCTGGAAAAGATGCTGAAAGCGGCCATGTATGCGCCATCGGCCAGGAATAATCAGCCCTGGCATTTCGTGGTAGTACAGCAACGGGATCGCCTGGACAGGCTGGCAGAGATACACCCGTATGCAAAGATGCTGAAAACTGCCACGGCAGCAATATTAGTGTGTGCGGACCATGAAAGGGAAGAAAATGACAGTTATAATGCTCAGAACTGCGCGGCTGCTACACAAAATATCCTTCTGACAGCGTATGAATTAGGTGTTGGCTCTTGCTGGCTTGGTGTAATGCCGCGACAAGAGCGCATGAAAAATATAGCTGATTTCATGGAGCTGCCGGATCATGTTGTACCGGTTTCGCTCATCGCGCTGGGTGAACCTGACGAGCATAAGGAAAGGCCGGACCGGTTTATGCCGGTGCGCATTCATTATGAAAAATGGTGAGTATTATTGCCGGCTGAATACTTTTTTTAATAATTCTGTGATCCGTGCCTGCGGGTTTTCACGGATTTTTTCTTCTTCCAGTTGGATTTGCATAAATAAGCGATCAAGTGCCTGCTTTGTCACATAATCGGGCAGATCGGCATTCACTTTTTCCTGAAAGGGCAGCTTGTTGTATGCTGTCATCACTTCTGTCCAAAGCTGGGTTACCTGCATTTGGTTCAGTGTATTAGTGAGCTGTGGTTTAAACAGATCATAGAGTTTATCATATGTTTTGTTTTTAAAGTACATGGTGGCTGCATTATCTTCGCCTTTCAGGAGGCTCCAGGCATCCTGAATAGTCATTTCACTGATGGCCTCCACGAAAACAGGTTTAGCTTTGGTCATGGCCTCTTCAGCTCCGTGGTTCATTTGCTCGATAAAATTATCCACCAGTTGGCCCATACCCAGTTCGCGCAGCTTTTGCTCTACTATTACAGCATCCTGAGGAAAAGGGATGCGCAGCTTTGGATCGCCATAGAGGGCATTTTCTTTACTCAGATGCTGCACGGCGTTTTCAGTACCCACATTCAGGGCCTGCTTGAGGCCACGAGCAACCTCTTCCTCTGTCAGGCCGGGTTCGCCGGTGCCTTCCGGGATTTCAATCTGATTGAGTAATTCGCAGGAATTCAAAAACATTAAGGTGGATATTATCAATAAGGATTTCTTAATTAGCTTCATGATTTAGAGGTTTGGTTAAACGATTTTGTTCCGTCTGCAATACAACAAAACAGGCGTGAAAATGACTTACTTTTCTCTCAGCTCATCAATTCTACTTTCCGGCAAACCGGTTAATTCTGATATGGTTTTA
>CAYZDA010000105.1:0-4673 GCA_964477095.1 uncultured Bacteroidales bacterium
GTTTACGTAACTGAGAAATCGCAATTAGCAGCACAAAACTTAGGAAACTTAACAAGTTAATACAGAAATATGAAATTTTAAACGTAAAAATCAATGAAAAAATATATTTTAACATTATTAACAATATCAGTAATTCTTGCTTCTTGTAATAAGCAAGAAATAGAAAACGAAGAAGTTGTAGCTGACAAGAGCGTAGTTGAAAACCCAAACACTTCTTATACGGGAGAATCTTTTACGTATGATTCTGAATATATAAATCCTAAAAAGCAGATTGGTATGTATCATAATGAGGTAATGGACGATTTAAGCAAGAACCTTGACCAATTTGAAGATCTTGATGATCTATTACACCAGCTTTACATTTCAACTTCTGAGGCAACTGAACTTACAAATTTAGAAATTGATGAAGACGAATTCTCTGATGCAATTAAGGAATTAGGTAAGTTAGGTGAACAAGACTTTGATTATCAATTTTATCGTTTAAACAATGAATATGGTTTAGTTATTTTAAATGGTTTTTCTGTTGACATAGAAAACCTTTGTAACGAGCTTGATGCAATGCCTGTTGATATGGATGCTGTTAATTATTGTGATGCGCAAATAAGTATTATAGAACAAAAAGTAAATGCTTCTCAAATATCTGAATCAGACAAAGGTTCATATCTAACATTCTGTGCTGTATTTAGAGAATCATTTGCATATAGAAATCTTGTAATTGCCAACCCTGGTCATCCTTTGTTTCCATATTACTTTGATGGTACAAAAGCTGAACCTAAAGTAAGTGTAACTGCAACTATTGCAGCTGATTGTTATGGTGCTTTAGAAGGTGGTTTAAAAGGTGCTTTCTTTGGTCCTGCTGCTGCACTTTTTCTAGCGGTTGGTGAAGGTGCAATTGCTTCTCTAGGTGCGGCTAGTCTTTCTATTGTTTATCAAGTTATTGATGATTATTTCGGATGGTAGTATTTACGTTATATACAGGTGTATTACTTAGTGTTACAATTCTTGCATCACTAATTATGAAGATCGTTTTCTACAGAAGATTTTCTGGTAATCTTTACAAATATTTATTAATACCAAAACATTATAATCGTAGTGTTATTCTGCATAAAATCTCTAATATTCTCGTTCTTGGTTTATATATCTATTTTTCAAAAGATATTGAAAATGTGTTTTTCGTGATTGGTTTAGGCGTAGCTACTATTATTGGTATTTTTATACTGAATAATATTAGTCATTTCTTAGCGAATTTGAAAAGAGATAGCTAACTAGTATAGATACTGTTTTTATATACAGTGGAGCGGTTTCAGCTGCTTCACTGTATTTTGCATTATTATGCATAAGTTTTAGATTTAATCACTTTTTGCGCTAACACCTTCAAGTTTTCCAAAACCTTGAAGGTGTTTTTGCTGAAGCTATTGATTTGTAGCAAACCTGACAGGTTTTCAAAACCTGTTTGGTCGTGGAATTTGCAATTTGTAATTGCCCTGATGGCAAGACATTAATCAGGTTTTTCACAAACAGCACCGTAGGTACGGAAGTGTGGTTGAAACTTTTATATTTTGTGCAGCTTTGTTGCTACTTCTTTAAAATCGGCAATCACAGTCTGCTTCAGGTTAATATTTCTCAAAACAGCAGAAGGATGATATGTGGGCAGCATACTATATTCTTTGAAAGCTATCCATTTGCCGCGTTCTTTACTGATTTTGAAATTTTTTCCTATCAGTGTTTTGGCTGCCACAGAGCCAAGACAAATAATAAGGTTTGGTTGAATCAGTTCAAGTTGCTCAAAAACGTATGGAATGCAGGTTTTAATTTCCTTTTGATAAGGGTTTCTGTTCTTAGGCGGGCGACATTTAACCACACTGGTGATATAAAGGTGTTTATGTCTGTTTAGGCCGGCCGCTTCCAGCATTTCATCCAGCAATTTGCCGGAACGTCCCACGAAAGGTTCACCGCTTTCATCCTCATATTGCCCTGGTGCTTCACCAATTATCATAACGGGAGCCGTATTTTTTCCTGCGCCGGGCACTGCATGTCTGCGGCTTTTCCACAGCGGGCATTTTGTGCATGAGCGTACTTCATGCTCTACTTTCTGCAGTTTTTCCCTGCGGCTCATTTTTATAGTTTTTCAATTATCTCCAAAAACGGTTCACGTTCTGCATCCACCCAGAGAAGCTCCGGGTCTTTACGCAGCCAGGTCATTTGCCGCTTGGCGTATCGACGCGTCTGCGTTTTGATCTTTTCCACGGCTGTTTCCAGTTTCATTTCTCCTGAAAGATATGCAAACAGTTCTTTGTATCCTACGGTGTTCAGGGCATTAAGTTCACGAAAGGGGTAAAGCTGCCGGGCTTCTTCCAGCCAGCCCTGTTGCATCATCATATCCGTACGGCTGTTGATGCGTGCATTCAGGATGCCACGTTCCCATAGCAAACCGAACTTCTGTATATCAAAATTACGTTTCCTGTTTTTCTTTTTTCTGAAGGATGAAAAAGTACGACCGGTGGCTTCAAAGACTTCCACCCCCCGTTTCATGCGGTTTGGATTTGATTGATCTACTTCCTGAAAATATTCCGGATCATTTTTTTCGAGATATAACTTTAAATAATCAAGCCCTTCCAGGCGATATTTGCTTGCCACTTCTTCCCGTATATGTGGCGGAATATCCGGCATATCATCTATCCCTGTACAAACGGCATCCACATATAAGCCCGAACCTCCTGTCATTACCACGTGCTCGTGTTCCCGGAAAAGTTCTTCCAGCTTTTTCAGTACATCCTGCTCGAAGCGGGATACATTATAATCATCATGAATAGACAGGTGTCCGATGAAATGATGAGGCACTGCCTGAAGTTGTTTAGGGGAAGGCACAGCTGTGCCGATTTTCATTTCCCGGTAAAACTGCCGTGAATCTGCTGAGATGATTTCGGTATTAAAATGCCTGGCAAGCTCAATGCTGATGTCGGTTTTGCCTGAGGCCGTGGGCCCGGTGATCACGATCAGTTTTTTACGTGGATTATTCATGATATTTGTTCCCCGGAATTGTCATTCACCGGTTCAAGTCCGATTTCCTCTGCTTTTTTTAGCATATAATGGTATGCTTCATGGTAATTATTGCCAATTTCCCCGTCAAGTATAGCTTCGCGTATGGCATTTTTGATAATTCCCACTTCACGCGAGGGTTTAATACCGAAAGTGTCCATGATAATTTCGCCACTAACAGGTGGCTGCCAGTTGCGCAGGCGGTCTTTTTCCTCCACCTCTTTGAGCTTTTGTTGAACCAGCTCAAAATTATTGCGATAACGGATCACCTTATTGACGTTCTTTGATGTTATGTCTGCTTTAGCCAGGCTCATCAGATCGTCGATATCGTCACCAGCTTCAAATAACAGGCGGCGCACGGCAGAGTCGGTCACTTCGTCCTCAACCAGGGCAATGGGCCGCAAATGCAGAAATACCAGCTTCTGCACATATTTCATCTTTTCATTAAGCGGCAATTTCAACCGTTTAAATATTTTAGGGACCATTTTGGACCCCACCACTTCATGCCCATGGAAAGTATAGCCGGTTTCTTTAGTGTAACGTTTTGTGGACGGTTTCCCGATGTCGTGCAACAATGCCGCCCAACGCAACCACAGATTAGCACCCTGTTGAGCTACGTTATCCAGCACTTCAAGCGTATGATAAAAATTGTCCTTGTGCCCGTGCTCTTTTTTCCTGTCCACACCGCGCATAGCCATCATTTCAGGAAAAAATTGCTGCAATAATCCTGTATTGAAGAGGAGCTTAAAACCTTTTGACGGACGATCAGACATGAGCATCTTATTGAGCTCATCCACGATCCGCTCGCGGGAAACGATCTTCAGCCGGTCGGCATTTTCTATAAGGGCCTGATAAGTATTGTCATCTATGGAAAAATCCAGTTGGGTGGCGAAGCGAACTGCCCGCATCATCCTTAAGGGATCATCGGAAAACGTTTGACCCGGCTCTCGTGGTGTTTTAATGATTTTTTCTTTTAGATGCTCCAGCCCGTTAAACGGATCAACCAGCTCGCCAAATCTGTCTTTGTTGAGACTGATGGCGAGGGCATTGATGGTGAAGTCGCGCCTGAGCTGGTCATCTTCCAGGCTGCCGTCTTCCACTATAGGTTTACGCGAATTCCGGGAGTAAGATTCCCGGCGTGCGCCCACAAACTCTATCTCCAGTCCGCCGATATGCAACATGGCAGTGCCGAAATTCTTAAAGACACTTACCTTTGTTTTGGGGCCAAGCATACCGGCTACTTTGCGTGCCAGTGTAATGCCACTGCCCACGGCTACCACGTCGATATCTTTACTTTCCCTGTTAAGAAAAATATCCCGGACATATCCGCCTACCACATAAGCCGGGTAACCAAGCTCATCAGCAGCGCGGGAGATAATGCCAAAGGCTTTATGTTGAATGGATTCACTCAGATTCATAATGGCCGCAAAGGTACGAAAAATCGGAGTGGGAAGTAGTGAAACGGTGAGATAATGAGAAAGGGAAGGTACAAGGAAACGAGAGTAAGAGGGTAGGACCCGTCCTGAAATAGGGTTTATAAGGTTGAGAGACCGATGAACGTTTTTTTATCAAATCACAGATTTGGTTTATGCGGCTGCTCTATCCTTTACCGTCGGCTTTACCCGGCGGAATGA
>CAYZDA010000106.1:0-3627 GCA_964477095.1 uncultured Bacteroidales bacterium
CATGTTCGAATAAAATTCCTGTTTTCTTCGCCTCTCCTTTTACTAAACAAGACCATGGTATGACGAAAACCAGAAATGAACATGAGAAAAAACTCTCCCGGCGACATAAATTGTACCGCAACTATACATTTATTCTGCATATTATCCATCGAAATGACATCTTTAGATGTATCTGACTCATTCTATGGGTTTAATTTTAAAACCAGCATATCATAAATGATAGCATCATACAGGTATATTAAATAAAATTCAGAATATTACATAACCTTATTTCTGTGGCTTCCAATGATGATAAGCGGGAATTGTTTTATAGCCTTTGGAAATTTGCTATTAAGGATTTGTATTGGAAACCGGCAGTATTTTACCATTGATAAACTTCCAGCCGTTCAAGGCAAATTCGCCAATGTAGGGAGCAATATCAGCGGGCTCCTTATTCACCTTCCTGTTTGGGAAAGCTTCGGCCAGCATTTCTGTCTGTACAGCCCCCAGGGCCAACGCATTTACATATATTTTCCTGTCCACCCATTCGGCGGCAAGTACTTCCGTGAATACCGACAAGGCTCCTTTGGAAGCACTGTAAGCTCCCAGGCCGGGATGTTTGATGCTTCCCTGGAATCCGCCCATGCTGGTAATATTAACGATATGAGAATTCTCTGCAAAATGGCGGCTAAGTGCCCGGGCCATTTTAAATGGTCCTTTGATGTTCACATCAAACTGCAGATCGTATTCATCATCCGTAGTATCTTCAATATGCTTATTAACAAGCTGACCGGCATTGTTTATCAGAATATCCACCGTGCGAAAGTGGGTATTTACGAAAGAAAGCAGTACATCCGGGTAATTTCCGTTTGTCAGGTCAAAAGGTAATACATATACTCTTGCTTCGCCTTCTTTGGTGGCTTCTTTCTGCAGTTTTTTCAGTCTGTCTTCACTCCGGGATAAGGCAAGTATATTATGGTTGCCTTGCGCGGCAAACCATTTCACCAACTCATATCCTATTCCCTTGCTTGCTCCGGTTACAATAATATTCATAGTATTTGCTGTTTAGTATTTGATATAGCGGAAATAAACACTTCCGCCAGTTAGTTTTTAATGATTAGAATATTTTGGGATAACGCGCCGGGTTATGATCATGCATCAGGTTGTAAACATGCTCGAAAACATCTTCTGCATTGGGGTTGGAAAAATAATCCCCATCCGTACTGTATGCCGGACGATGGCTCTGCGCTGTGATGGTAATGGGTTGGGAATCCAGGTACCGGTAGCCCTTTTGCTCCTCCAGCACTTTCTGCATCATGAAAGCAGTGGCACCGCCGGGAACATCTTCATCGAAAAAAGCCACTCTGCCGGTTTTCTTCAACGATTCCACCACGCGATGATGAATATCAAAGGGCAGTAGTGATTGCACATCGATCAGTTCCACATCCACCCCAAAATCCGTGAGTTGTTTCACGGCATCCTGTGCAATACGCACGCAGGAGCCATAAGTCACCAGCGTTACATCCTTTCCCTCCCTGAGGATTTCAGGTACACCCACCGGTGTGGTGTATTCACCAATGTTTTCGGGGTAGTTTTCCCTGAGCCTGTATGCATTAAGTGGCTCAATGATAAGCGCCGGTTCATCAGATCTCATCATGGTATTATAGAATCCGGCAGCCTGAGTCATATTCCGGGGTACAAGAACATTTACTCCGCGTATGGAATTAATCACCATACTGAGCGGTGATCCTGAATGCCAGATACCCTCCAGGCGGTGACCACGGGTGCTGATTATCAGCGGTGCTTTTTGTCCGCCTTTAGTGCGATAGTGCAGGGTAGCCAGATCATCGCTGATCACTTGCAGGCCATAGAGCAGGTAGTCAAAATACTGTATTTCAGCAATAGGACGCAAACCGCGCAACGCCATGCCGATTCCCTGCCCGATGATGGTTGCCTCACGGATGCCGGTATCGGCTACCCTCAGCTCCCCGTATTTCTCCTGCATACCTTCCAGGGTCTGGTTTACGCCGCCAATCTTACCTACATCCTCACCAAAGATAAGGCTGTTGGGATATTTACTGAAAATATGATCAAAGTTATCTCGCAGGATTTCACGACCGGGCACTGCTTTGGAATCATCTTTATATTCCGCTTTTACATGTTTGATATTAACAGCTGAGCGCTCATTTTCCGAGTACAGCCAGGTACTGTAGGCATCTTTGCCTTCCTGAAGCTCTCTGCCAAGCCATTTGCTTACATTCGCCCTGAGTGAATTTTCGGGATGACTGCAATTGTCACAGATCAGGCGCATCATTTTTTTGCCACTTGAAATTACATCCTTGCGGATGGGCTCAGCTGTTTGATTGATCTCCTGCTTCATCTGGTCGATCTTGATGCTTTGAGCACAGTTACAGGTGCTTATATCCATAACTTTTAGCAGTTCCTTCTGCTTTTGTTTTAATGGCCGGGTATAATTTTTCCAGGCGGTGCGCCGGGCTTCTTTGGCCCGCTTTGCGGTTTCTTCTTCAATCTTATCAAGCTCCTCAGCTTTGGCAAAGCTTTGCTCAATAATCCATTCCCGCATTTTCTTCAGCCCGTCATACTCTTTTTCCCACTCCAGTCGCTTTTTACTTTTATATCGCTCATGTGATCCCGAAGTGGAATGACCCTGCGGCTGCGTTAACTCAATAACATGAAATAAAACAGGGACATGTTCTTCGCGTGCCTTGCGGATGCCTTCATCAAATACCTCCAGCATCTTCTCATAATTCCATCCTTCCACTCTATATATCTCGAAACCGCTGCCATTTTCTCTCCGGAAGCCCTCCAGGGCTTTTGAGATGCTTTGCTTCACCGTTTGGTGCTCTTTGTGCACGGAAATGCCATAATCATCATCCCATACAAACATGGCCAACGGCACATCCAATACTCCGGCTGCATTCATAGTTTCCCAGAAGTGTCCTTCCGAAGTGGAAGCATCACCGATAGTCCCAAAGGCAACTTCATTACCATTCACAGAAAATTTGTTTTCCTGGCGCAACACTTCCACCTGCCTGTATATCTTTGAGGCCAATGCCAGTCCCAACAGACGGGGCATTTGTCCGGCTGTGGGAGAAATATCAGCAGAGGTATTTTTCATTTTTGTCTGATCACGCCAGTCTCCGTTTTCATCAAGCAGGCGCGTGGCAAAATGATTGTTCATCAGCCGTCCTGCGTTATCCGGATTAGCCTGCAGGCTGGTGTCTCCATATAGCTGTCCGAAGAAACGCTCCAGGGTTAATCCACCGGTAGCCAGCATGAATGTCTGATCGCGATAGTAACCGCTTCTCCAGTCGCCATCACGAAATACTTTGGCCATCGCCAGTTGTGCCACTTCCTTTCCGTCCCCGAATATCCCGAATTTTGCTTTACCTGTAAGCACTTCACGTCTTCCGATCAGGCTTACATTGCGGCTTTCCCAGGCCAGGCGGTAATCTTCCAGGACACCCTGTCTATCTATTTTCAATTTATCTAATATCGAAGCTTTCTTGTTTGTATTAGCTTTCGTAGCCATAAAAATCTGAATTGATTGGTAAATGTAAAGGCAAGGTGAAAACTTGCCAACTATACAACAACTAAAATATCAATTGGTTTTTAACTAATGGTAAT
>CAYZDA010000107.1:0-2963 GCA_964477095.1 uncultured Bacteroidales bacterium
ATCATCAAATTTTTTCTTGTCAACAGCCTCCAGGGTATTACCCAGGGTGTGGGCATTTTATTCCTGATCCCTTTGCTGCATCTGCTGGAAAATTCGGATGCTTCCCGGAATAAAATAGTAAGAGTTATTTACCAGGCATTTGAAACATTTGATCTGCCGGTGAATATCTATACCATCATCCTGGTGTATGTGCTGCTCGTGTCCTTAATTATGCTCGTGTCGCGATACCAGGCTGTACTATCTTCGGCACTAACCCAGAGTTATACCTCATATCTCCGCACACTGCTCTTCAACCGAATCTCTGATGCCCGCTGGGAGTTTATCCGCAAACGGAAACGAACCGAATTGATACACGCGCTCACCCAGGATATCGGGAAGGCCGGAACCACCACCTTTTTTCTACTCAGGCTCATGAGCAGCTTTGTCATTATCCTGTTTAATATTTTGGTGGCATTCCTGCTGGCACCCTGGTTCAGTCTTGCAACCCTGGTTTTTGCTGCTGTAATGCTGTATTTCAGCAGGCCTTTACTCAGGAAAGCCCAAAATACAGGTGAAAAAGCGCGCGATTATTTTCAGCAGATCTATAACAGTATCACGGAGATGCTTTCAGGACTGAAAAATATCAAAAGTCATAACCTGGAAAACGAGCTGCAGCAGGATTTCCAAAGGGTATCCAAAAATATGGAGAATGAACTCGTGGGTTTTGCCAAAACCCGCGCCGGAACAACTGCCCTGCACAGCATTATATCCGTTATCCTGCTGGGTGGGTATTTTGTACTGGCCATTAAGCTGTTTTCCGTTCCACTGGCCACGCTCGTTGTACTGGTGGTTTTGTTCGGCCGCCTGGTGCCCCGCTTTTCCGCTATGTTCACCTCCTGGCAAAACGTGGTGAATGCTGTGCCCGCCTATCAGGGTTTACAGGAACTGCTGCAGGAAGCGGCAAAAAACAGGGAAGAGATACAGGGCAATAATTCTGAAAAAGCTAAATTGTCCAAAGAGATTCATATCTCTGATCTGTGCTATAGCTATGGACGGGACTTCTCCCTGAAAAATATCTCCATGACAATCCCGGCAGGAAAAATTGTTGCCCTGGCAGGTAATTCAGGTTGCGGAAAAACTACCCTGGCTGATTTGATTGCCAGTCTTGTATTGCCTGATAAGGGAATGATTTTTATTGATGGTAAGCCACTTGAGGGAAATATGATCGCTTCCTGGAGGAACTCCTTAAGTTATATTACCCAGGAACCTTATCTCTTTAATGGTAGTGTCCGGGCCAACCTTTTGTTTGGCGTTAAAAGAAAGCTTGATGACACGGAGCTGTGGAAAGTGCTGGATACGGCAGGATTTTCTGAAAAAATCAGAAGCATGGATAAAGGCCTGGATTCCATAATTGGAGAACAGGGAAATAATCTGTCCGGAGGTGAAAAACAGCGACTTGTTATAGCCCGCTCGTTATTGATGCAAGCCGGGCTCCTCATCCTGGATGAAGCTACCAGTGCACTTGACTATCCATCGGAAAATAAAATATATCAGGCTTTGCTGCATCTGCGGGGCAAAACCACTGTGATAATCATTGCTCACCGTTTGTCCACAATCAAATTCGTGGATCACATCTTCGTATTAAAAGAAGGTAAGCTCATGGAAGAAGGTACCTGGGAAAACCTCAGGCGAAAAGATAATGGTGAACTGAAATTCCTGGTGGAGAAAGGGGAGAACCAGGAATTTATAGAAGATGCAAATGAATAACAGCTTGTTACAGAATATATCTGCAGAATTCCGCTTATTAATTAGCTGTCTGAAATATTATACCGGTACTGCAAGCGGAAAAGAGCTGATTGCTTTTTCTGAAGTAAGTATCAAAACCAGGAAATTCCTGTGGCTGGTTCATGAGCACCGGCTGAGCTTTGTAATACATTACTGCATCAGGGAAGTACCCGGGGCTTTTTCTGAAAAGATCAAAAAAGGAATAGATCACGAGCATAAGGCAAATGTAGCCTTTATGATGCAGCTGGGGAAGGAGATGTTGAAGCTTAACCGTCTTGCGCTTAAAAACAAGCTGCAGCTCAGCTTTATCAAAGGGCCTGTGCTGGCAGAAAGATTGTATGGAGGGGCGTTTAATACACGCAAATCCAGAGACCTGGATATCCTGGTGCAGGAACAGAACCTTGCCCCACTTCATGCCCTGCTGCTGCAACAGGGATACCGGCTGATGAGCTCAGATGAAAAGACTGAGGCCAGCAATAACACGAACTGGCTGGCCTATCAAAGAAAGACCAACCACCACCTGGTTTACCATTCCCCTTCAAAGCTTACGATCGAGCTTCACTGGTCACTTACCCGCAACCCGGCAATAGACGCATTTGCTTTCACAACCCATAAAATGGCAGGGCAGAAATTGCGTGTACTGGCATCTGAAAATGCAGCCCTTTACCTGAGCTGGCACGGGGGCAGTCATCGCTGGAAACGTCTGTTCTGGCTGCTGGATATCGCCATGCTTATCCGCAGAGAAATCATCACTGAAGAAGTCATTGAACTTGCCCGGCAACGCAAGATCAACCGAAGCCTTATTTCTGCCTGCATGCTGGTTCATGAATTGCTTGGGCTGCAATTACCCGGACACATATTGCAGGAATATCAGGAGGACAGAAAAGCGGTGGATGACCTCAACAGGCGAATCATCAACATGATGTTTCGCAAGGATATACTGCATCAACAAAAACTAAGTATCAAATCACTGCGCCTTCTGCTAAAAATTTTCCGGGATGAAAAGCTCACCGGACTGAAGCTTTACCAGGGAGCGGCTGAAAAATGGAAGTTTATCAACAGCCTGTTCTATTCGCCGGCTAACCAAAGCTATATCCCATTGCCCCGCGGCTTGTTTTTCCTGTACATCCCACTTCGCCCGTTCATCTTGCTTATGATGTGGCGCGACAAGGTGAAGGTCACGAAGCAGGAGTAGATGG
>CAYZDA010000108.1:0-2864 GCA_964477095.1 uncultured Bacteroidales bacterium
GAACACCGAACAACACCCACTACGCTTCAAATACTCCCACTTCAGTATATTCATCGCCGGGATGCCAGCCAATGATGATCCTGCCTCCGGAAGTTATCCAGGCATGGGCTTTCAGTTCTTTAGTCTTATTAATACCCAGATGGAATCGGAACTTTACCTTGAGTATCCTTAAAACCAAAGCCAGTGCCAGTGCCTGATCAAGGCATACAGAGCGCCAGGGCAGCTTCTGTGCAGTACGGTATATCCTGATCCCGGTCTTTTCAGCCAGTTGCTGTTTTCTTGCAGACTGACTTAAGGCCGCAGCTGATTCCACTGGCCTGCCGATTATCCATTGCAGTTTTTTCAGCGGAAATAAACGGCTCATCAATTTTGCAACTAATAGCGGCCCGAAAAAAATCAAAAACCGCAATACCCGCCTGATCTTTTTATTGTACCTGCTCCCTGACAATAATTATCTTTTTTTCTTCCAGCTGTTTCAAAAACTCTGTAATATCTTTCATACAGGTTTCCCTGTCAACATCATACTTCTCCTGGAGCCTGCTGATAATTTCTTCCAGTTGATGTGGTTCATCCAGGATTTTCCAGATATCTGAACCCACCTGGTCCATGGAATAATACTCGTTATTATCGAGGTTAAGCAAAACTACCTCACCGTCGATGGAACTCTCAATGGAGTTGGATGATTTTTCTATGATGGAATTCTTATGCATAAAGGATCAGGTTTGAAGGTTTGCGAATTATTTTGATTGTATTGGATGAACGGATGATTGATTGACCGGATGAAGGATAAAAGCGGTGGGGATAGCCATTACGTGATAGTATTGCTTATTTCCTGCTGATTACTTCCAGAATACTGCCGGCGATTTTGTCAGCATGATAGCCTTCAGGTCTTTTAACCACATACACATTTATTTTATCAGCCAGCCTTGCAGCCTGCCGGAAAAAGCTTTTATGCCGTCCGGGTAATCGCAGGAAAATATTACGGAAGTTAAAGGCCTGCAGGTATTTCACTTTCAGCGGACCGCTTATTTGTTGGATAATCACTTCCGTAGTTCTTTCATTTTCCAGGATAAACAAACTTTCCGGCCTCCCTGTCGAAGGATGGAATTTTTCCGGCATGGGGATCCAGAACTTTTCATCCTGCGGGCGTATCTGATGGATATCATCCACTTTATATCCGCTTTTTTTCGCGGCATCCTTCCACAACCGGATATTAGCATGTCCGGGAGCAACACTAAACTCTCCGTTTACTTCATCTATCACAGAAACATCATCACAGACAAACCGGGTATTGTACTTCAGCAATTCCGCCAGTGCAGAGGATTTTCCTGCGCCCGATTGTCCTGCGATCATGAAGGATTGCCGGTCGTAGTTGACAGTTGCTGCATGCAAGCTTAAGCGGTGGTGCAAGTGTAATATTCCACCCATCACAGTTCCCATGATAAAGGCTGCAATGTTTTTATTGCACCGTTGCTCAACGGGCTGATATAAGATCTCAAATGAGTTTTCAGACTTCCCTGCATAAAATTCTGCCACATCAGGGATATCCAGATGGAAACAGTCAGGCGCAAGCTTCAGGTATTTATTTTCGAATAAGGGCTTCTCTATTTCAGGTACAGATTCAACCTGCCTTATATTGATGGTACCTGCGATACCGGGTTTATTACCGGCATCACGCAAATATGTAAGTGGCAGGTCACTTTTCAGGGTATAACCGTACAGGCTTTTATAATCCACTAATATGTTTGTTTCCAGCCCCGGAATTATAAATCGAAATCCCCAAAGCCGGTGTTTTCAGACTGTATTGAATCATTTCAGGTTCTCGTAGTACCATTCGCAGGCTCGTTCAAATCCCTGGCGGGCATCAAATTCCGGCTGATATCCAAGCATCATGCGTGCTTTCACAATGCTGGCCTGTGAGTGAGGAATGTCTCCGGGCCGGAATGGCCCGAATTCAGGTTCCAAAGCTTTTATTTCCGGATCATGTTTTGCCAGATTGTCACGTAAGGCATTGAAAAGCTCGATCAGATTAGTATTACCTCCATAGGCAACATTAAATACCTCAGCAAAAGAGTTGCCGTTGTTTATAGCAGTATCTGAAGTTTCTTTTTCCGGGCTGCCAGGCGTTTGTTCTTCAGCTTTCTTTCCCGGCTTAAAATATTTATGCTCTTCCAGTTGAAGGTTGTAATAATCTCTTCTTGCCTGCATCAGCTTATCTTCAGGTGTAAGCATGGCCTTTTCATTGGCCTGGATCACATTTTCTATGTATGTAAAATCACGGCTGTAAGAGCCATCACCGTTTATGCGTGGCTGCTTATGATCAAGCAGTAATTTAACCCACAGCGGAATAACTGCCGCATAGGCTCCATTGGGGTCCTGCCTCTTGCCGAATACATTGAAATAGCGCAGTCCGATGCACTGCATATCATAAGTTTTGGCGAACACATCAGCATATAACTCATTGACATACTTTGTAATGGCATAAGGCGACAAAGGTTTGCCGATCTCATCTTCTATTTTGGGCAGCTTTTTTGAATCGCCATAGGTACTGGAACTGGCTGCATATACAAACCGCTTTACTCCCTCATCTCTGGCAGCAATCAGCATATTTAAAAAACCACTGATATTGACATCATTGGTGGTTGCCGGATCATTAATGGAACGCGGCACTGAACCCAGGGCGGCCTGATGCAGCACATAATCGCATCCTTTAACAGCACGCTTGCATACATCCTGATCGCGAATATCTCCATCTATAAATTCAAAGTTTTCCTTATCAAAATGATGACTGATATTCTTTTCAAAACCTGTGCTAAGATTATCCAGCACCACCACCTGCTGCCCCTGCGAAAGGAAATGATCGG
>CAYZDA010000109.1:0-2848 GCA_964477095.1 uncultured Bacteroidales bacterium
CAAAACAGAAGCAGGTGAATAACAATTTATAATGAGTACAAGAAGGAATCTGGATTTTTTTTGTTATTTTCGTGCGGTTGTAAAAACCAGTAGAAAAATCAATAGTAATATAATAAGAGAATAGTGATATGGCTAAATTTAAAGGTGATATTGTTATCGACATAGAGCGCTGTAAAGGCTGCAAGGTGTGCGTTCCGGCATGCCCGACCGATACGATTATCATGTCGAAAAATGTAAACGCGAAAGGATACCAGTATGCGATGAAGGGAAATGATGCCTGCATTGGATGCGCCAATTGCGCGATTGTTTGCCCCGATGGTGTTATCACGGTTTACAAGAAAAAAATAAGTTAAAAAATCAAAATATCTTTGAGGCATGAAGAAAGAACTCCGATTAATGAAAGGTAACGAAGCTGTGGCAGAGGCTGCAATTCGCTACGGGGTTGATGGATATTTCGGGTACCCGATCACCCCTCAGAGTGAGGTGATGGAGCACCTGATGTCTGAAAAGCCGCATGAACGTACAGGAATGGTAGTGCTGCAGGCCGAGAGCGAAGTAGCCGCCATCAATATGGTATATGGCGCGTCAGGAGCCGGAAAAATGGCAATGACCTCCTCATCTTCACCAGGAATCAGTTTGAAACAGGAAGGCCTGTCATATATTGCCGGTGCAGAATTACCCTGCCTGGTACTTAATGTGGTTAGAGGAGGCCCCGGATTAGGGACCATCCAGCCCGGACAATCAGATTACTTCCAGTCTGTGAAAGGTGGCGGACATGGTGATTATAAACTCATTACCCTGGCACCTGCATCCGTGCAGGAAATGTATGATTTCGTAGAGCTGGGATTCGAGCTTGCATATAAATACAGGAACCCGGCCATGATCCTGTCCGATGGTGCCATCGGTCAGATGATGGAAAAAGTGGAACTTACAGAGCAACGGCCACGCAGAACCGATGAGGAAATCGCAGAGCTGATGCCCTGGGCCACCACCGGAAAACCGGCACACCGCGATCATAATGTGATCACTTCACTGGAACTGGTAGCGGAAAAGCAGGAAAAAGTGAATCACAGGATCCAGGCAAAGTATCGCGAACTGGAAGAGAAAGAAGTACGCTTTGAGGAGATACAGTGTGAAGACGCTGAATATTTACTCATCGCTTATGGCACCAGTGCACGCATAGCACAAAAAGCAGTAAAACAGGCCCGCGAACAAGGCATTAAGCTCGGACTGCTCCGCCCGGTCACCCTGTTCCCCTTCCCCAAGAAAAGACTGGAAGAACTGGCAGGACAGGTAAAAGGCATGCTTTCAGTGGAAATGAGCGCCGGACAGATGATCGAAGACGTAAAACTGGCTGTTAACGGTAAAATAGCCGCCGAGCATTTCGGACGTCTGGGTGGAATTATTCCTTCAGCCGAGGAGATCGTGGAAGCGGTTCGTAAAAATTTCATAGGAGGTTAATCATGGAAGATATCAGAAAAGAAGAAAACTTAGTATATAAAAAGACAAGTGTGATGACCGATAAGGTGCTGCACTACTGTCCTGGCTGCGGCCACGGCACAGCGCACCGCCTTGTTGCTGATGTCATAGAAGAACTTGATCTGCAGCATAAAACCATAGGTGTTGCTCCGGTGGGCTGTTCAGTGCTGGCATACGATTATTTTAACGTTGACTTCCAGGAAGCTGCACACGGACGTGCACCTGCACTGGCAACTGCAATATCACGCCTGTATCCTGATCATGCCGTATTTACCTATCAGGGCGACGGTGACCTCGCTGCTATCGGTACTGCTGAAACCATTCACGCCTGTAACCGTGGTGAGAATATTGTAATTGTATTCGTGAACAACGGTATATATGGTATGACCGGAGGACAAATGGCGCCCACCACCCTGGAAGGCATGAAGTCATCTACCTCTCCTTATGGCCGTGATCTGAAATTGATGGGTAATCCGTTAAAAATGACCGAACTGGTAGCTCAACTTGAGGGCACCTGTTTTGTTACACGTCAAAGTGTACACAAACCCGCTAACGCGCGTAAAGCTAAAAAAGCACTGAAAAAAGCTTTCCAGTATCAGCAGGAAAAAAGAGGTACCTCTCTGGTGGAAATTGTATCCAACTGTGCATCAGGATGGAAAATGACACCCGATAAAGCCAACGAATGGATGGAAGCCAATATGTTCCCCTATTACCCATTGGGTGACATCAAAGTACCTGAGGACAAATAATCAATGTTGAACACAAAAAATCGAAACAATGACTGAAGAAATAATTATAGCCGGTTTTGGTGGTCAGGGTGTACTTTCCATGGGTAAAATCCTTGCTTATTCTGCCGTGATGCAGGACAAGGAAGTATCCTGGATGCCGTCCTACGGCCCGGAAATGCGTGGCGGAACAGCCAACGTAACGGTGATCATCAGTGATGAACGTATCTCCTCACCCATACTGGATACTTTTGATACCGCCATCATTTTGAACCAGCAATCCATGGATAAGTTCGAAAAGGCCGTAAAGCCGGGCGGACTGCTACTTTATGACGGGAATGGTATCAGCCGTCATCCTGAAAGGAAAGATATTAATATCTACCGTGTGGATGCCACAGATGAGGCAGCAAAAATAGGAATGGCCAGGATCTTTAATATGATCGTGCTTGGTGCCTACCTGAAAGTTAAAAACCTGGTGGAGATGGAAAATGTAGTGCTGGGACTGAAAAATTCACTGCCTGCACGCTATCACCACATGATCCCTGACAATGAAAAAGCTATCCGGCGCGGACTGGATATTGTTCAGGAAATACAAACCGTATAAAAACATACGATATCTGAATACAAACGCCGGGGTATTAAAA
>CAYZDA010000110.1:0-2656 GCA_964477095.1 uncultured Bacteroidales bacterium
AATCCCGCGGCTATGTATCAGCCGGAAAGGCTAATTTACATCTGTTCAATCCACAGGGAGACATGAGCACTGCAAATACCATTGCCAGAGAAATAGCCAATGGCCCATACGATATGGTTATCACTTCCAGCACCCTTGCACTTCAAACCTTTGCCAACACCAATAAAACAACAAGAAAGACCCATGTTTTTGGTGCTGTTACCGATCCATATGGAGCAGGAGTAGGCATTACAGGCCCTGCACCCCATCAGCACCCACCCTATATTGTTGGTACCGGAACTTTTCAGCCCGTGGAAAAAGCAATCAGAATTATAAAACAAATGAATCCGCGCATCAAGCGCCTGGGAGTTGTCTGGAATTCCGGAGAGCAATGTTCAGAAGCCTGTGTAATGAAAGCAAGAAAGATTTGCGAAGAACTTAATATTGAACTCATTGAAGCCATCGCCACCAACACCTCCGAAGTTTCAGAAGCCACCCGCTCACTTATATCAAAAGGCGTTGAAGCCATCTGGATCGGAGGTGACACAGTTGCCATTGCAGCATTGGGTACCATTATCAGTCAAGGCAAAACAGCGGGAATACCAGTCATCACAAATGACCCTGTTGATGTTGAAGCGGGTGCACTTTTCGGATTGGGCGCCAATTACTTCACTGTAGGGCAATTTACAGCCGGTTTGGCAGCCGGTATTCTGCAGGGAGATAATCCTGCAGAAACACCTATTGTTGATGTATTGCCTGAGCTTTTACACCTTAACCGCGACCTCCTTGCGTCTTTGGGCAATAATTACCGCTTAACACCTGAAATTGAAGCTATGCTTACGGCATCAGAAACTGCTGAAAACCAATTAGGCCGGGAAACAAAACAGGTTTTCAGGCCTGATCGGTTTCTAAAGCTGGGAATTGTTCATTACAGCGAAACCGAATTTGCCGAACGTTGTCACGAAGGCCTTATCGACGGCATTAAGAAAGCAGGCCTGGTGGAAGGAAAGGACTATGAATTGATATCCTATAATGCACAGGGAGATATGTCAACGCTTTCAAGCATCATGTCGAACATAAAATCCGATCAGGTGGATTTGCTGATGGTAATTTCCACGCCTACCCTGCAGGCAGCACTGAGGCAGGCGGGAACCGACACCAAAATTGTTTTTACAGGCGTGGGTGATGCAGTAAAAGCAGGTGCAGGAAAATCAGAAACCGATCATTTGCCCAATGTAACCGGTATCACCACCCGTTCCCCTTTTGAAGGTATGGCAAAACTGATCAGCACTTCCATGCCGCATGTAAAAAGAACAGGCACTTTGTTTACTCCTGCTGAAATTAACAGCGTATTATACAAAGATTGGTTTCAGGAAGCACTGGCCAAATACAATATTGAACTGCTGGCATTGCCTGTGACATCCAGCGCTGAAGTTTCACAGGTAGCAGCCGAATTATGCCGGCAGGATATTCAAATGGTGAGTCAGATTGTTGATAATCTCACCCGTCCCGGTTTTGCTCTGATTGCCCGCAAAGCTTCCGAAAACAATCTTCCGGTATTTGTTTTCGACAGTGATCAGATGAAAGAAGGTGCCACTCTATGCCTGGCAAGAGATTATTATGATGCCGGTCTGGAAGCAGCCGAAAAAGCAATACGGGTTCTGCAGGGGGAAAATCCTGGCGATATCCCTTTTAGCAATACGCAATCGGAGAAGCTTTTATATAATGAGGAGTTGTTAAATAAATTGGTATAAACCCTTCTGATTTGGGGCCCCTTCAAAAGAAGTTTTAACCACATTGACACAAAGGTTTTGTTATATAACATATAAAACCAATAAAAGAACCTTTACAACTTTGTCCCGGTTTGTGTATTCATTACTCTTAAATTGAAACTATGGAACTGAAAACTGAAAAAAGAGGAAAATCCCTGATGATTGCTGCCAGCGGAAGACTGGATGCCAACTGGTCAGGTTTTTTCACCGACTCTTTCCTGGATTATATCAGGAAAGGAGAACACCAGCTAACGGTGGACGCAACGGATATGCAGTTCTTGAGCTCTGCCGGCATCCGCTCCTTAATACTGATCCACAAGGAGCTGGCAAAAGTAAACGGCAGTTTCAACATCATAAATGCCAACGACTTTGTTGCTTCCACACTGCAAACCACCGGACTTGGCGGCTGGTTATCCAAAAAGTATTCCGCTGCGGAAAAAACCGATCTCTCTGATGGAACAACGGCAGATAAAAATTCGGGCAATTATTATTTGTTAAACAAGGATGCGGCCATGGATTTGACGACCAACCAGGGCTGGCTTCCCTGGCAGAAGGTGAAGAAAGATGATATCCGGCAGCTTGTTTTTCCGGCTGACAGCTTTGCTCTTGGAATCGGGAAACCACTGTCAGATGATAAAGATACAAGCAACGGCTTTGGCGAGTTTATGACGGTATGCGGCAATCTGGTATATCAGAGCCCGGATGAAAAAAGCCGCCCCGATTACTTGCTTCCCATGGAAAACTTTGTGCCCGGCCTGCTTGGAATACAAAGCCTGTACTGCAAAGGTGAGATGTCGCACCTGATTCGTTTTGCAGCAGATGAGAAAAATCCGGTATATGCTTTATCGGAACTGGCTTCCCGTGCTCTTGAAGTAAGCCGTTCGGATATGGCGGCATTTGTTATC